>DAIMFR010000025.1:0-65061 GCA_036724445.1 Rubrivivax sp.
AGGGCGAGTTCCTGCGCGAGTTCGAGCCCGACTTCTTCTTCGACGACCAGACCGGGCATGTAGACAGCGCGGCGCCGCACGTGCCGGCGGGTCACGTGGTGGCGGGCGTGGCCAACGCGCCGGCCGACGCCGCCCCCGGCGGCGCGCTGCCGTGAACACCCGGCGCCGCCTGTGGGGCGCCTTGGCCGCGGGGCTGCTGCTGTGCGGCATGCCGTTGCCGCGCGCGCAGGGCCGCGTGCATCGCATCGGCTACCTGATGCCGCGCGCGACCTTCGGCGAACTCGACGCCGCGTTCGTGCAGGGCTTGCAGGAGCTCGGTTACGTGGTCGGGCGGAACCTGGCCATCGAAGCCCGATGGGCCGCCAACGACCTCGACAAGCTGCCCGTGCTGGCCGACGCGCTGGTGCGGCTGCAGGTCGACGTGCTCGTCACCGCGACCACGGCCGGCACGCGCGCGGCGATGGGCGCGACGCGCACGATCCCGATCGTCTTTGCCGCCGCGGCCGACCCGGTGGCCGCGGGCCTCGTCGCCAGCCTGGGGCGGCCGGGCGGCAACGTCACCGGCTTGTCGCTGCAGACCACCGACGCGGCGCGCAAGCGGCTGCAGCTGGCCCAGGAGCTGGTGCCCGGCGCGCGCCGCATCGGCCTGCTCGCCGAACGGGTGAGCGACCCGACGCGCGGCACCACCGCGCTGTTGGTGACCGAGACGCGCGCCGCCGCCGCGGCGTTGGGCATCGCCATGGCGGTGCGCGAGCTCGGCCCCGGCGACAGCCTGGAAGAGGCCTTCGCCTGGCTCGAGCGCGAACACATCGACGCGCTGGTGGTCCAGGTCAGCCCGTTGACGCTGCAATGGACGGATCGCATCGTCGCGCTCGCCGCCAGGCAGCGGCTGCCGGCGTTGTACGAGGCGCGCAACTTCGCCGCTGCCGGCGGGCTGGCGTCATACGGCCCGGACCTGCGCGCCAGCTACCGGCGTGCCGCGGCCTATGTCGACCGCATCCTGAAGGGCGCGCGGCCCGGCGACCTGCCGGTCGAGCAGCCCGACGTCATGGCGCTGGTGATCAACCTGCAGGCGGCGCAGGCGCTGGGCCTGGCGCCTGCGCAGTCGCTGCTGCTGCGCGCCGACGAGCTCATCCGCTGAAGTGCTCGAGATCAACGCAGCGGCGGGTAGTCGCGCAGGCGCTCCAAGTCGAGCACGCGCACGCCGCCGTATTCGACCGCGATCAGCCCGGCCGCCTGCAAAGCCTGCAGCGCCTCGTTGACGCGTTGGCGCGACAGCCCGACCAGGTAGCCCAGCTCCTGCTGCGTGATGCGCAGCAGCCCGCCGACGCCGGGGTACAGCACCGGGTGGAACAGCGCCGCCAGGCTGCGCCCGACGCGGCCGTCGGGGTCGGTCATGCGGTCGATCTCGCGCGCGCCGATGAACTGGCCGAGCCGCTCGTTCAGCTGCGTCGTGATGAAGCGGTTGAAGGGAATGCTGCGCTCCAGCAGCCAGTGGAAGGTCTCGACGCTCAGGCCGGCAACCACGCTCTTGCGCAGCGCCTGGATGTTGTAGCGGTAGGGCTCGCGCTTGAGCACCGTGCCTTCGCCGAACCAGCCGCCCGGCGGCAGGCCGGTGAAGGTGATCGGCATGCCCAGCGCGGTGTCGTTGCTCATCTTCAGCAGGCCGTCGAGCACGCCGAACCAGTAGGTCGCCGGCCGTCCGACGCGGCACAGCAACTCGCCGGCACTGACCTGCACCACGCGCAGGTCGCCGACGGCGCGCTCGCGCTCGTCGCTGCGCAGCGCGGCGAGCCAGGCGATGCCCTCGAGCTCCGCGGGCAGCAGCGCACGCGCGCGCGACAGCAGCCGCTGTGCGGGCGGTTGGCGGGCGGGTTGCACCATGGCTGGGGAAAACACCGAGCGACGAAGGGTCGAGATTGTCGTCGCAACGACAACTCAGCGTCAAACTTCGTCCTACAGTGCGCGCCTGACGAACAGGAGAGCTTCCGGTGCAGACGACGTTCCCGCGGTTGATGCTCGAGCACGCCAAGGCGCGCCCGGATGCCGCGGCGCTGCGCGAGAAGGAATACGGCATCTGGCAGAGCCTGTCGTGGGCGGCGCTGGCGAGGCTGGTACGCGAGCTGGCCTGCGGGCTGGCCGAGGCCGGGCTGCAGCGCGGCCAGCACATCGTGGTGGTGGGCGAGAACCGTCCGCGGCTGTACGCGGCGATGCTGGCGGCGCAGTCGCTGGGCGCGATCCCGGTGCCGCTGTACCAGGACGCGGCGGCCGACGAATACGTGTTCCCGATCAACAACGCCGAGGTGACGATGGCGGTGGTCGAGAACCAGGAGCAGGTCGACAAGATGCTCGAGCTGCGCGAGACCTGCCCGCAGCTGCACCGGGTCTGGTACGACGACCCGCGCGGGCTGCGCAACTACGACCGCGCCCAGCTGGCTTCGCTGGATGCGCTGGTCGAGGCCGGCCGCGCCTTCGACGCGCGCCAGCCGCGCTTCTTCGACGAGCAGGTAGGCCTGGGCGGGCCGGGCGACGTGGCGGCGATGTTCTTCACCTCGGGCACCACCGGCCATCCGAAGGGCGTGGTGCACACGCACTTCTCGCTGATCGACCGCGCCGCGGCCGGCGCGCGCTTCGACAAGCTGCAAGCGAGCGAGGAGGTGCTGGCCTACCTGCCGCCGGCCTGGATCGGCCAGAACATCTTCAGCTATGCGCAATGGCTGGCCTGCGGCTACGTCGTCAACTGCCCCGAGTCGGCCAGCACCGTGACCATCGACCTGAAGGAGATCGGTCCGACCTACTACTTCGCGCCGCCGCGCATCTTCGAGGGCCTGCTGACCACGGTGATGATCCGCATGGAAGACGCGGGGCGCTTCAAGAAGTGGCTGTTCCAGCGCTGCATGGCGCTGGCGAGGCGCGTCGGGCCGGCGCGGATGGACGGCCAGCCGCTGGGCGCGCTCGACCGCCTGCGCTACGGCATCGGCAACCTGTGCATCTACGGCCCGTTGCGCAACTCGCTGGGCATGAGCCGCGTGCGCGTGGCCTATACCGCCGGCGAGGCCATCGGCCCCGACCTGTTCAGCTTCTACCGCTCGATCGGCATCAACCTGAAGCAGCTGTACGGCAGCACCGAGACCGCCGTGTTCGTTTGCCTGCAGCCTGACCGCGAGGCGCACGCCGACACGGTGGGCGTGCCCATCGAAGGCGTCGAGATCCGGCTGGCCGACTCGGGCGAGATCCTGGTGAAGAGCCCGGGGCTGCTGAAGGAGTACTACAAGAACCCCGCCGCGACCGCCGAGGTGCTGGGCGCCGACGGCTGGTACCACACCGGCGACGCCGGTTTCCTCGATGCCGGCGGCCACCTGAAGATCATCGACCGCGCCAAGGACGTCGGCCGCCTGAAGGGCGGCGACCACGACGGCGCGATGTTCGCGCCCAAGTACGTGGAGAACAAGCTGAAGTTCTTCCCCTTCATCAAGGAGGCGGTGGTTTTCGGCGACCAGCGCGAACGCGCCTGCGCCTTCGTCAACATCGACATGGAGGCGGTGGGCAACTGGGCCGAGAAGCGCAACCTGCCCTATGCCGGCTACACCGACCTGGCGGCCAAGCCCGAGGTCTACGAACTGGTGCGCGACTGCATCCAGAAGGTCAATGCCGACCTCGCGGCCGACGAACGGCTGGCCGGCAGCCAGATCCACCGCTTCCTGATCCTGCACAAGGAACTGGACGCCGACGACGGCGAGCTGACGCGCACGCGCAAGGTCAAGCGCGGCTTCATCGGCCAGCGCTACCAGCTGCTGGTCGATGCGCTGTACGGCGGCAGGAGCAGCCAGTACATCGAGACGCAGGTCAGCTTCGAGGACGGGCGCAAGGGCACGGTCAGCGCCGATCTGAAGATCATGGACGCGAAGCTCTTCCCGGCCGTGAGGAACGCGGCCTGAGCCATGACGGAGCGGCGCATCGGCGAGGTCATCCTCGACGTCAAGAACATCAGTCTGGCCTTCGGCGGCGTGAAGGCGCTGACCGACATCAGCTTCGACGTGCGCGAGCACGAGGTGCGCGCGATCATCGGCCCCAACGGCGCCGGCAAGAGCAGCATGCTCAACTGCATCAACGGCGTGTACCTGCCGCAGCAGGGTTCGATCAGCTTCCGCGGCCGCAGCTTCAGCCACATGAACAGCCGCCAGGTGGCGGAGATGGGCGTGGCGCGCACCTTCCAGAACCTGGCGCTGTTCAAGGGCATGAGCGTGCTCGACAACATCATGACCGGGCGCAACCTGAAGATGAAGAGCAACCTCTTCCAGCAGGCGCTGCGCTGGGGCGCGGCCGAGCGCGAGGAGATCGCGCAGCGCGGGTTCGTCGAACGCATCATCGACTTCCTGGAGATCCAGGCCCACCGCAAGACGCCGGTCGGCCGCCTGCCCTACGGGCTGCAAAAGCGCGTCGACCTGGGCCGCGCGCTGGCCATGGAGCCGAGCGTGCTCTTGCTGGACGAGCCGATGGCGGGCATGAACGTCGAGGAAAAGCAGGACATGTGCCGCTTCGTGCTCGACGTCAACGACGAGTTCGGCACCACCATCGTGCTCATCGAGCACGACATGGGCGTGGTCATGGACATCTCCGACCGCGTGGTCGTGCTCGACTACGGCAAGAAGATCGGCGACGGCACGCCCGACGAGGTGCGCGGCAACCCCGACGTGATCAGCGCCTACCTCGGCACCAGCCACTGACGGGCGCGCAATGGGATTTTTCCTCGAGACACTGTTCGGCGGCCTGATGGCGGGCATGCTGTACGCGCTGATCGCGCTGGGCTTCGTGCTCATCTTCAAGGCCTCGGGCGTGTTCAACTTCGCCCAAGGCGCGATGGTGTTGTTCGCGGCGCTGGCCATGGCGCGCTTCGCCGAATGGATCCCGCAGGCCACCGGCATCGAAAGCAAGCTCGCCGGCAACGTGCTCGCTTTCGCGGCCGCGATGGCGGTGATGGTGGCCGCCGCCTGGCTGATCGAGCGGCTGGTGCTGAGCAAGCTGGTCAACCAGGAAGGCATCACGCTGCTGATGGCCACGCTGGGCATCACCTACTTCCTCGACGGCTTCGGCCAGACCCTGTTCGGCAGCGACATCTACAAGATCGACGTCGGCATGCCCAAGGACCCGATCTTCCTGTTCGAGAACCTGTTCCAGGGCGGCGTGCTGGTCAACAAGGAAGACGTCTACGCGGCGCTGATCGCCGCCGCGCTGGTGGCGGGCTTGAGCCTGTTCTTCCAGAAGACCGCCACCGGCCGCGCGCTGCGCGCGGTGGCCGACGACCACCAGGCGGCGCAGTCGATCGGCATCCCGCTGAACCGCATCTGGGTCATCGTCTGGGCCATCGCCGGCTTCGTGGCGCTGGTGGCCGGCGTCATCTGGGGCAGCAAGCTGGGCGTGCAGTTCTCGCTGTCGCTGGTGGCGCTGAAGGCGCTGCCGGTGGTCATCCTCGGCGGGCTGACCAGCGTGCCCGGCGCGATCATCGGCGGGCTGATCATCGGCGTGGGCGAGAAGCTGTCCGAGGTCTACATCGGCCCGATGCTCGGCGGCGGCATCGAGATCTGGTTCGCCTACGTGCTGGCGCTGCTCTTCCTGCTGGTGCGCCCGCAGGGGTTGTTTGGAGAGAAGATCATTGATCGGGTCTGACCCATGCTGTACAGAGAAAACGGCCAGTTCAAGACCAGCTACCGCGCCGACCAGGCCGTGTTCCCGGTGGCGCAGGACCGCATCGCCATCGCCGCGCTGCTGCTGCTGGCCGCGGTGGTCGTGCCGCTGGCGGCGCCCGAGTACCTGTTCCGCGCGATCCTGATTCCCTTCCTGATCCTGTCGCTGGCCGCGCTGGGGCTGAACATCCTGGTCGGCTACTGCGGGCAGATCTCGCTGGGCACCGGCGCCTTCATGGCGGTGGGCGCCTACGCGGCCTACAACTTCCAGGCGCGCATCGAAGGCATGCCGCTGATCGCCTCGCTGCTGCTGGGCGGGCTGTCGGCCACCGTGGTCGGCGTGCTCTTCGGCATCCCGTCGCTGCGCATCAAGGGCCTGTACCTGGCGGTGGCCACGCTGGCGGCGCAGTTCTTCGTCGACTGGGCCTGCCTGCGGCTGCCGTGGGTGACCAACAACTCCTCGTCGGGATCGGTCAGCGTCGCCGGGCTCGAGGTGCTGGGCATGCCGATCGAGTCGCCGGTGGCCAAGTACCTGTTCTGCCTGGGCTTCCTGGTGGTGTTCGCGCTGCTGGCCAAGAACCTGGTGCGCGGCGCCATCGGCCGCGAGTGGATGGCCATCCGCGACATGGACGTGGCCGCCGCGGTCATCGGCATCCGTCCGGTGTACGCCAAGCTGTCGGCGTTTGCCGTCAGCTCCTTCATCGTCGGCGTGGCCGGCGCGCTGTGGGCCTTCGTGCACCTGGGCTCGTGGGAGCCCGCCGCCTTCAACGTCGACCGCTCGTTCCAGCTGCTGTTCATGGTCATCATCGGCGGCCTCGGCTCGATCATGGGCAGCTTCTTCGGCGCGGCCTTCATCGTCGTACTGCCGATCGTGCTCGACAGCCTGCCCTACTGGTTCGGCATCCCGATCGACACCGCGCTGGCCTCGCACCTGACCTTCATGATCTTCGGTGCGCTGATCGTCTTCTTCCTGATCGTCGAGCCGCACGGCATCGCGCGGCTTTGGTCGACGGCCAAGGAGAAGCTGCGCCTGTGGCCCTTCCCCCACTGACCCCTTCCCTCACAACCCCGGAGACAGACATGAAAGTCAAGACCTTCTCTCTCGCCGTCGCAGCGCTGGCCGCCGCGGGCAGCCTGATCGGCACGCCGCCGGCGTTCGCGCAGGCCAAGGAGCAGTTCTTCCCGCTGCTGGTCTACCGCACCGGCCCCTACGCGCCCAACGGCACGCCGTGGGCCAACGGCAAGCAGGACTACCTCAAGCTCGTCAACAGCCAGGGCGGCATCAACGGCGTGAAGATCGCCTTCGAGGAATGCGAGACCGGCTACCTCACCGACAAGGGCGTGGAGTGCTACGAGCGCCTGAAGGGCAAGACCAACACGCTGTTCGACCCGCAGTCCACCGGCATCACCTTCGCGCTGACCGACAAGGCGCCCGGCGACAAGATGCCGCTGATCACGGTGGGCTACGGGCTGGCGGCATCACAGGACGGCGGCGTGTTCAAGTGGAACTTCCCGCTGATGGGCAGCTACTGGACCGGCGCGGACATCCTGATCCAGCACATCGCCAAGAAGGAAGGCAGCGCGGCCAAGCTCAAGGGCAAGAAGATCGCGCTGGTCTACCACGACAGCCCCTTCGGCAAGGAGCCGATTCCGCTGCTGCAGGAGCGCGCCAAGATGCACGGCTTCGAGCTGCAGCTGATTCCGGTGACGGCACCGGGCGTCGAGCAGAAGAGCGCCTGGCTGCAGGTGCGCCAGAGCCGGCCCGACTACGTGCTGCTGTGGGGCTGGGGGGTGATGAACTCCACCGCGCTGAAGGAGGCGCAGGCCACCGGCTACCCGCGCGACAAGATGTACGGCGTGTGGTGGTCCGGCGCCGAACCCGACGTCAAGGACGTGGGCGAAGGCGCCAAGGGCTACAACGCGCTGGCGCTCAACGGCTACGGCACGCAGAACAAGGTCATCCAGGACATCCTGAAGCAGGTGCACGACAAGGGTCAGGGCACCGGACCGAAGGACGAGGTCGGCTCGGTGCTGTACACGCGCGGCGTGATCATCCAGATGCTCGGCGTCGAAGCGGTCAAGCGCGCGCAGGAGCAGTTCGGCAAGGGCAAGGTAATGACGACCGAACAGGTGCGCTGGGGCCTGGAGAACTTGGCGCTGGACCAGAAGAAGCTCGACGCGCTGGGCTTCGCCGGCGTGATGCGGCCGATCAGCACCTCGTGCGTCGACCACATGGGGTCGAGCTGGGCGCGCGTGCACACCTGGGACGGCGCCAAGTGGAACATGGGCGCCGACTGGTACGAGGCGGACGAGCAGATCCTCAAGCCGATGGTCAAGGCCGCGGCCGACAAGTACGCGGCGGAGAAGAAGCTCACGCGGCGCACCGCCGAAGACTGCTGAAGCGGCAAGCGAGCGCACCATGTCCGGCACCCTGCTCGACGTCAACGGCATCGAGGTCATCTACAACCACGTGATCCTGGTGCTCAAGGGCGTGAGCCTGCGCGTGCCCGAGGGCGGCGTGGTGGCGCTGCTCGGCGGCAACGGCGCCGGCAAGACCACCACGCTGCGCGCGGTGAGCAACCTGCTCGCCGGCGAACGCGGCGAGGTCACCAAGGGCAACATCGAGCTGCGCGGCGAGCGCATCGAGAAGCTGTCCACCGCCGACATGGTGCAGCGCGGCGTGATCCAGGTGATGGAAGGCCGCCACTGCTTCGCGCACCTGACGATCGAGGACAACCTGATGGCCGGCGCCTACACGCGCCGCGACGGCAAGGCCGCGGTGGCGCGCACGCTGGAGAAGGTCTACGCCTACTTCCCGCGGCTGAAGACGCGGCGCCAGTCGCAGGCGGCCTACACCTCGGGCGGCGAGCAGCAGATGTGCGCGATCGGCCGCGCGCTGATGGCCGACCCGAAGATGGTGCTGCTCGACGAGCCGAGCATGGGCCTGGCGCCGCAGATCGTCGAGGAGGTGTTCGAGATCGTGCGCGACCTGAACCAGAAGGAGAAAACCACCTTCCTGCTCGCCGAGCAGAACACCCACATGGCGCTGCGCTACGCCCACCACGGCTACATCCTGGAGAGCGGGCGCATCGTCATGGAAGGCGCGGCCAAAGAGCTGCGCGAGAACGAGGACGTCAAGGAGTTCTACCTCGGCGTCGGCGGCGGCGACCGCAAGAGCTTCCGCGACGCGAAGAGCTACAAGCGCCGCAAGCGCTGGCTGGCGTGACGGCAATGGACGAGCCCTTCGGCTTCGCCGAGCCGCCGTTCAAGCCCGAAGAGGCGCTGCAGCGCCTGAAGCGCGAACTGCGCGAGATGGGGCTGGCCGAACGCGAAGGCGTGTTCGAGCGGCGCGGCCTGGCCGTCGCGCGCGTGCGCCTCGACGGCGCGGCGCTGGCCGCGGCGCGGGTCAAGCGGCCGAGCCGCGCCAGCCCCGAGTGGCAGCCGCGCACGCTGGCCGGCAGCGCCGCGGTGCGCGACTTCGCCGCCGAGCTGAGACGCGCGCTGCAGCAATGGGGAGACCGGGATGAGTGAGCACTTCGACGCGCTGGAAATGCGCGATCCGGCCGAGCGCGAGGCGGCGCTGATGCGCTCGCTGCCGGCGCAGGTCCGCGCGGCGCAGGCGACGCCGGCCTTCGGCCGCATCCTGCGCGGCGTCGATGCCGCGGCCGTCAGCTCGCGCGCGGCGCTGGCGCAGCTGCCGGTGACGCGCAAGCACGAGCTGCTCGAGCAGCAGCAGGCCGGACGCGGCCAGGCAGACCCTTTCGGCGGCTTCTCCGCCATCGGCTGGCGCGCCCAGGGCGCGGCGCGCGCCGCGCGGCGCGTGTTCCAGTCGCCCGGGCCGATCTACGAGCCCGAGGGCCACGCCCGCGACTACTGGCGCTTCGGCCGGGCGTTGTTCGCCGCCGGCTTTCGCGCCGGCGACCTGGTGCACAACAGCTTCAGCTACCACCTGACGCCGGCCGGACTGATGGTCGAGAGCGGCGCCGAAGCCGTGGGCTGCACCGTCTTCCCGGGCGGCGTCGGCAACACCGAGCTGCAGCTGCAGGCGCTGGCCGAGCTGCGCGCCGACGCCTATGCCGGCACGCCGAGCTTCCTGCGCATCGCGCTGGAGAAGGCCGACGAAGCCGGCCTCGCGCTGCCCGCGCTGCGCAAGGCCTCGGTCGGCGGCGAAGCCTTCCCGGCGGCGCTGCGCGACGCCTGGCGCGCCCGCGGCATCGAGGCCTACCAGAGCTACGGCACCGCCGATTTGGGGCTGATCGCCTACGAGACCGAAGCGCGCCAAGGCCTGGTGCTGGACGAAGGCGTGATCGTCGAGATCGTGCGCCCGGGCAGCGGCGAGCCGCTGCCTGACGGCGAGGTCGGCGAGGTGGTCGTCACCACGTTGAACCCCGACTATCCGCTGCTGCGCTTCGGCACCGGCGACCTGAGCGCGATCCTGCCCGGCCGCTGCCCCACCGGGCGCACGAACCTGCGCATCAAGGGCTGGCTGGGCCGCGCCGACCAGACCGCCAAGGTGCGCGGCATGTTCGTGCATGCCAGCCAGGTGGCCGAGCTGCTGAAGCGCCATCCGGAACTGGCGCGCGCGCGGCTGGTGATCGAAGGCGAGATGGCCAACGACCGCATGACGCTGCATGCCGAGGCCGCCTCGGCAGCCGAAGGGCTGGCGGCGGCATTGGCCGGCAGCGTGCGCGACATCACCAAGTTGCGCTGCGAGGTGCACCTGGCCACGCCGGGCACGCTGCCCAACGACGGCAAGGCGATCGAGGATTTGCGCCGGATCAACTGAATGCGGCCGACGCGGGAGCCCGCTAGTGCAGTGTTCCACGCTGTGCGGCACTTAAGAAAACCGATGGATTTGTCGTCCTGGCTAG
This sequence comes from Rubrivivax sp., assembly GCA_036724445.1. Taxonomy (GTDB): domain Bacteria; phylum Pseudomonadota; class Gammaproteobacteria; order Burkholderiales; family Burkholderiaceae_C; genus Rubrivivax. Next base: position 10,556 of record DAIMFR010000025.1, read on the forward strand.
GCGCAAACCGCAGTGATACCCGTAGGTATCACGAGGATTTGCAACGACGCCAGGGCGGCAAAGACGCGGTTTTATGTGCTGCATAGCGTGGAACACTGCACTAGGTAGTTTCCGCGTCACCGCCGGCCGGGCGCTTGCCTAGCATCGCGCCACCGAAACCCCACCCGTACGTTGGAGACAAAGCATGAAGAAGCTGACCCTTGCCCTGGCTGCGGCGGCGCTGGCCGCCGCCGCGCAGGCCTTCCCCGACAAGCCGATCACCATCGTCGTGCCCTTCGCGGCCGGCGGGCCTACCGACAAGGTGGCGCGCGACTTCGCCGAGGCGCTGCGCAAGCAGTTGAACAACGCCACGGTGGTCATCGAGAACGTCGGCGGCGCCGGCGGCACGCTGGGCGCCAACAAGGTGGCCAAGGCCGCGCCGGACGGCCACACGCTGCTGCTGTACCACGTGGGCATGGCGACCTCGCCGTCGCTGTACCGCAACCTGCCGTACAAGACGCTGGACGACTTCGAGTACCTGGGGCTGATCAACGAGGTGCCGATGACGCTGGTCGGCCGCTCGACGCTGCCGGCCAACAACTATGCCGAGCTGGTGAAATGGATCGAGGCCAACAAGGGCAAGGTCAACCTGGCCAACGCCGGCCTGGGCGCGGCCTCGCACCTGTGCGGGCTGATGTTCCAGCAGGCGCTGAAGACGGAGATGCAGACCGTGCCGTACAAGGGCACCGCGCCGGCGATGACCGACCTGATCGGCGGGCAGGTCGACATCATGTGCGACCAGACCACCAACACCACCACGCAGATCGAGGCCGGCAAGGTCAAGGCTTATGCGGTGACGACGAACCAGCGCCTGACGACGCCGGCGCTGGCCAAGCTGCCGACGCTGGACGAAGCCGGGCTGAAGGGCTTCAACGTGAGCATCTGGCACGGGCTGTATGCGCCCAAGGGCACGCCCAAGCCCGTGCTCGACCAGCTGAACGCGGCGCTGCGCGCGGCGCTGAAGGATCCCGAGTTCATCAAGCGCGAGGAAGCGCTGGGCGCGGTGGTCGTGACCGATGGCCGCCTGGCGCCGGCCGAACACAAGAAGTTCGTCGAGTCCGAGATCAACAAGCTGGGCACCGCGATCAAGGCGGCAGGGCAATACGCCGACTGACCACGCCCGGCCGAGGACACTCCCGGCGTCTGCGCATGAAGCCGCCCCTGCAGGCGGCTTTTCGCTTGCGGACTGCGGCGCGCCGGCGCCGCCGCGCCGGAACTCAGCGGATCGTCAGCGGAATCGTCACCGGCCCATCGTTGACCAGTTGCACTCGCATGTCGGCACCGAACACGCCGCACGCCACCGGCGCATGCCGCTGCCGCGCCAGTTCCACCACGTGCTCGAACAGCGCGCGTCCCTGAGCGGGCGGCGCGGCGCCCGAGAAGCCCGGACGGTTGCCGCGCGAGGTGTCGGCGGCCAGCGTGAACTGCGACACCAGCAGCAGGCCGCCAGCCACGTCCTGCAGGCTCAGGTTCATCTTGCCGGCGGCGTCGCCGAAGATGCGCAGCGACAACAGTTTGGCCACCAGCCGCTCGGCCTGCGCCGGCGTGTCGGCCGGCTCGGCGCAGACGAAGACCAGCGCGCCGCGGCCGATGGCGGCGACGCGCTCGCCGTCGATCTCGACCCGCGCCTGCGCCACGCGCTGCACCAGCGCGATCACAGCAGTTCCCCGGCTGCGCCTGCGCGGCCCTGGGTTTCGACGTGGGTCGGCAGCAGCTCGATGCTGGCGCGCAGCCCGGGCACCGCGTCCATCAACGCCTGCTCGACATCGGTGCGCAGTGCCGCGGCGCGCCCCAGGCTCCAGTCGCCGGGCAGGTGCATGTGCAGCTCCACGAAGCGCCTGGCGCCGGCACGCCGCGTCACGACGTGGTCGAAGCGCAGCACGCGGTGGCCGAAGCTGCGCAGCACCGCGTCGATCTCGGCCTGCACCTGCGGCTCGAGCGCGTGGTCCATCAACCCGTCGATCGAACGCCGCAGCAGCGACACGCCTTCGCGCACGATGTTCAAGGCCACGCCGATGGCCACCACCGGATCGAGCCAGAGCCAGCCGGTGGCCAGCACCGCCAGCAGGCCGATGACCACGCCGGCCGAGGTCCAGACGTCGGTGAACAGATGGCGCGCGTCGGCCTCCAGGGCGATCGAGCGCTGTTCGCGCGCCTTGCGCAGCATGGCCCAGGCCAGCACGCCATTCAACGCCGAGCTGAGGATGCTCAAGCCCAGCCCCAGGCCCAGGCTCTGCAGCGGCTGCGGCGCCAGGAAGCGCTGCACCGCCGCCCAGATGATGGCCAGCGCAGCGACCAGGATCAACGCCCCCTCGAAGCCGCTGGAGAAGTATTCGGCCTTGTGATGGCCGTAGGGGTGCTCGTCATCGGCCGGCGCCGCGGCGATCGTGACCATCAGCAGCGCGAAGCTGGCACCGGCCAGGTTGACCAGTGCTTCCAGCGCGTCGGACAGCAGGCTGACCGAGCCGGTGATCCACCAGGCCGCGGTCTTCAGGCCGATGGTCGCCAGCGCGACGGCCACCGACAGCTTCAAGTAGTCGCGCACCTGCATGGCGGCATTGTGGCGCCGCCGGCAGGCGGCTCAGTGGCTGTCGAGCCGGCGCAGTTCCTGCTTCAGGAAGTCGGCGCTGGTGACGATGCGGCCATCGGCCATCCGCACCTTGTAGACGTCGCCGCTGGTGGTGGAGCGTGTGCCGACGCGCTCGATGAAATCCTGCACGGTGGCGATCTTCTCGATCTGCCAGAGAAATTTGCCGCGCAGGAATTCAGCCGCCTGCACGCAGCTGTATTCCTTGCCGTTGCGCAGGAAGCGGATGTCGTCGCGCCGGCCGACCGCGGCGATCAGGCCTTCGATGCGTGCGCGCTCGCCGGCCGAGGGGTTGGCGCGCGCTGCGGCCAACCCGGCGGCGAGCAGCATCCCCAGCCAGGCGCGTCGTTTCATGGCCGCTTCACGGTGTCATGCGCTCAGGGCCACGCGCGCGAACTTGCGCTTGCCGACCTGCACCACGTAGCGGCCCGCCGGCAGCTTCAGCGCCTTGTCCGACACCGCCGCGCCGTCGATGCGCACGCCGCCCTGCTCGACCAGCCGCAAGGCCTCGCTGCTGCTCGGCGCCAGCCTCGCCTGCTTCAGCAGGCTGCCGATGGCCAGCGGCGCGCCGCCCAAGGCCACCTCGGGGATGTCGTCCGGCACGCCGCCGCGCGCGCGCAGCTCGAAGTCCGCCTCGGCGCGCTCGGCCGCCGCGGCGTCGTGGAAGCGCGCGGTGATCTCCTTGGCCAGCAGCACCTTGGCCTCCTTGGGGTTGCGGCCGTCGGCCACCTGCCGGCGCAGGGCTGCGATCTCGGCCTCGCTGCGGAAGGACAGCAGCGTGAAGTAGCGCCACATCATGTCGTCGCTGATCGACAGCAGCTTGGCGAACATGGTGTTCGGCTCGTCGGTGATGCCGACGGTGTTGCCCTTGCTCTTGGACATCTTCTCGACGCCATCGAGCCCTTCCAGCAGCGGCATGGTGAGCACACACTGCGGCTCCTGACCATATTGGACCTGCAGCGCCCGGCCGACCAGCAGGTTGAACTTCTGGTCGGTGCCGCCAAGCTCCAGGTCGGACTTCAGCGCCACCGAGTCGTAGCCCTGCATCAGCGGATACAGCAGTTCGTGCACGCTGATCGGCGTGCCGGCCTTGTAGCGCTTGGTGAAGTCGTCGCGCTCGAGCATGCGCGCCACCGTGTAGCGCGAAGCCAGCTGGATCATGCCGCGCGCGCCCAGCGCGTCGCTCCACTCGCTGTTGTAGCGGATCTCGGTGCGCGCCGGGTCCAGCACCAGGCTGGCCTGCGCGTAGTAGGTCTGGGCGTTGGCCTCGATCTGCTCGCGCGTCAGCGGCGGGCGCGTGGTGTTGCGGCCGGACGGGTCGCCGATCATCGAGGTGAAGTCGCCGATGAGGAAGATCACCGTGTGCCCCAGGTCCTGCAGCTGGCGCATCTTGTTCAGCACCACGGTGTGGCCGATGTGGATGTCCGGCGCGGTCGGGTCCAACCCCAGCTTGACACGCAGCGGCGTGCCCGTGGCTTCGGCGCGCTGCAGCTTCTTCAGCCATTCGGCCTGCGGCAACAATTCGTCGCAGCCGCGCAGCGAGATGGCCATGGCCTCGCGCACGCGGTCGCTGACCGGCAGGGACGGCGGGGAGGCTTCGATCGTGCGTACGGCGTCTGACATGGCCTGACTTGTCGGTACTTTTACGGGGATGCGCCGCGGCGACGCTTGCTATACTCGCGCGACTCGAAAACGACCCCTCATTCGCGGGGGTCGACAGTTTCGAGAGATTCTAGTTCCGGGTCTTTGGGCAGCGTCTGTCGCTCGCCGCCGACCTTGCCGATCGAAGCGCGGGCGATACGCCCCTCCGAAGAACCCAAGAAGAATGCCCCAGCCGCTGGATTTTCCGAGCCCCCGTCTGGCGCGCAGCGGCGTCTGGCTGAGGCGCCACTCCCGTGCACTGAGCGCCGGATTCATCGCTGTGTTGGGCGGCTTTGCCGCCGCGGCCTTCGGTGTCGGTTCGACGCTGCCCGACCCGGCCGACCAGCCGCAGCGCATCGTCACCGACGTGGTCGCGCCGCAGGGCTTGAGCGATCAGCTCGACGCTCTGGCTGATCACGACCTGGAGCTGTGGCGCAGCGAGCTGACGCGCGCCACCGACAACGCCGACACGCTGCTGCGGCGCCTGGGCATCGTCGACGCCGAGGCGGCCGCCTTCCTGCGGCGCGACCCGCTGGCGCGGCGGCTGCTTGACGGACGTGGCGGCAAGATGGTGCAGGCGCGTGCCGGAGCCAACGGCGCGCTGATCGAGCTGGTGGCGCGTTACGCGGCCCCCGACAGCGCGCAGCGCACGCCGCAGTTCACGCGCCTGAGCGTGTCGCGCGTGCAAGGCCGCTGGGCCAGCCGCAGCGAGCTGGCGCCGCTGCTCGGCCAGGTGCGCCTGGCCAGCGGCACGATCCGCACTTCGCTGTTCGCCGCCACCGACGAAGCGCGTATCCCCGACGCGGTGGCGGTGCAGATGGCCGAGATCTTCGCCGCCGACATCGATTTCCACCGCGAACTGCAGAAGGGCGACACCTTCAGCGTGGTCTACGAAGCGCTGACCGCCGACGGCGAGCCGGTGACTTGGGCGCCTTCGTCAGGGCGCGTGCTGTCGGCCGAGTTCGTCAACGGCGGCAAGTCGCATCAGGCACTGTGGTACACCGACGCTTCGGGCCGCGGCGCCTACTTCGGCTTCGACGGGCAGAGCAAGCGCCGCAGCTTCCTGGCCAGCCCGCTGGAGTTCTCGCGCATCACCTCGGGGTTCGCGATGCGCATGCACCCGATCCTGCAGACGCTGCGCGCGCATCGCGGTATCGACTACGGCGCGCCCAGCGGCACGCCGGTGCGCTCGGTGGCCGACGGCGTGGTCGAATTCGCCGGCTGGCAGAACGGCTACGGCAACGTCGTCAAGCTGCTGCACTCGCATGTGCGCACCACGCTCTATGCGCACCTGAGCCGCATCGACGTGCGCAAGGGCCAGGCGGTCGATCAGGGGCAGTACATCGGTGCGGTCGGCGCCACCGGCTGGGCCACCGGGCCGCATCTGCACTTCGAGTTCCAGGTCAACGGCGAGCACGTCAATCCGCTGAACATCGCCAAGGGCTCCGAGCCGGTGACCGTCGACGCCGCCTCGCGCGCGCGCTTCGCCGCGCTGTCGCGCAGCGCCCGCCTGCAGCTCGACCTGGCCGAAACGCTGGCCGGCGGCCGCGCACAGACCGAGTAGCCGGCCGCGCCCGCCGGCGCGCCGCCCGCCCATGGCGCTGTTCATCGGACTGATGTCCGGCACCTCGCTGGACGGGGTCGACGGCGTGCTGGCCGAGCTGGACCCCCGATCGCCGGGACGCGACACGACGCGCGTGCTGGCGCACCGCCACCGCCCCTTCGCCGCCGAGCTGCGCCGCAGCCTGCTGCAACTGAACAGCCCTGCCGGCGACGAACTGCACCGCGCCGCATTGGCGGCCAACGCGCTGGTGCGCGACTATGCCGCCGTCGTTGCCGAGCTGCTGCAGCACGGCGGCGTGCAGCCGGCGCAGGTTGGGGCCATCGGCGCGCACGGGCAGACGGTGCGCCACCGGCCGCAGGAGTTCGACGGCAGCGGCTACACGCTGCAGCTGATGAACGGCGCGCTGCTGGCCGAGCTGTGCGGCATCGACGTCGTCTGCGACCTGCGCAGCCGCGACCTCGCGGCCGGCGGCCAGGGTGCGCCGCTGGTGCCGGCACTGCACGCCGCGCTGTTCGCGTCGGCGCAAGACGACGTAGCCGTGCTGAATCTGGGCGGCATCGCCAACCTGACGCTGCTGCCGGCGCGAGGCCCGGTGCGAGGCTTCGATTGCGGCCCCGGCAACGCCTTGATGGACCTGTGGTGCCAACGCCACCGGGGCCAGGACTACGACGCCGACGGCCGCTGGGCCGCCTCGGGCCGGATCGACGCGCTGCTGCTGCAACGCCTGCTGGCCGAACCCTTCCTGCAGCGCCCGCCGCCGAAGAGCACCGGGCGCGACCTGTTCCATGCTGCCTGGCTGGAGCAGGCGCTGCGCGGTCTGCCGCACGCCGCCGCGGCGGCCGACGTGCAGGCGACGCTGGCGGAGTTCAGCGCACGCGCCGCCGCCGACGCAGTGCACACGTACGCGGCGGCGACGCGCCGGCTGCTGGTCTGCGGCGGCGGCGCCTTCAATGCGCACCTGATGCAAAGGCTGGCGGCGCTGCTGCCGGCAGCGGTGGTCGCGAGCACCGCCGAGCACGGCGTGCCGCCGGAGCAGGTCGAGGCGCTGGCCTTCGCCTGGCTGGCGGCGGCGTTCGGCGTGCGGCAGCCGGGCAACCTGCCCGCGGCGACCGGCGCACGCGGGCCGCGCGTGCTCGGCGCGCTCTATCCGGCCCGGTGACACGCCAACGCAGAAATGCACAAGGGCTGCCGAGGCAGCCCTTGATGCCGACAGCGGCAGGGCTCAGGCCGAGAAGCTCGAGCCGCAGCCGCAGGTGGTGGCGGCGTTCGGATTCTTGATCACGAACTGCGCGCCCTGCAGGTCTTCCTTGTAGTCGATCTCGGCGCCGCCCAGGTACTGCAGGCTCATCGCGTCGATCAGCAGCGTGACGCCGTTCTTCGTCATCTGCGTGTCGTCTTCGTTGATGACCTCGTCGAAGGTAAAGCCGTACTGGAAGCCGGAGCAGCCGCCGCCCTGCACGAAGACACGCAGTTTCAACTCCGGATTGCCCTCTTCGGCGACCAGGTCGCGCACCTTCTCTGCCGCGCTGTCGGTGAAGATCAGCGGCGGCGGCATTTCGGTCTGCACGGATTCGGCGACTGCACTCATCGGAATTCCCTCGTTCGGACGACTGGCTGATGATCGCACGCCCGTCCCGGCCCTTGCATCGCTGCGGGTTTTGGGGTCCGCAGCGATGCCCGCAGCGTTAATGTGGAAGTCTTCCATGACCCGGGGCGTTGACCCGGATCATGAAAGTCAGCGCTTGCTGAACTGCTTGCGGCGGCGCGCGCCGTGCAGGCCGACCTTCTTGCGCTCCACCTCGCGCGCATCGCGCGTGACGAAGCCGGCGCGGCTCAGTTCGCCCTTCAGCGCAGCGTCGTAGTCGATCAGCGCGCGCGTGATGCCGTGGCGCACCGCACCGGCCTGGCCGGATTCGCCGCCGCCATGCACGTTGATCTTGATGTCGAAGGCGGCATCGTTGGCCGTCAGCAGCAGCGGCTGGCGCGCGATCATGATCGAGGTCTGGCGGCCGAAATACTGTTCGATCGCCTTGCCGTTGACCGTGATCTGGCCGTTGCCCTTCTTCATGAACACCCGCGCCACCGAGGATTTGCGGCGGCCGGTGCCGTAGTTCCAGTTGCCGATCATCGCGTCTGTCCTTGGATTTCGAGCGCCTTGGGCTGCTGGGCGGCGTGCGGATGCGTGGCACCGGCATACACCTTCAGCTTCTTGATCATCGCGTAGCCGAGCGGGCCCTTGGGCAGCATGCCCTTGACGGCCTTTTCGATGGCGCGGCCCGGGTGGCGCGCCTGCATGTCCTTGAAGGACGTGGCATGGATGCCGCCGGGGTAGCCCGAATGCCGGTAGTAGATCTTGTCGCTGGCCTTGTTGCCGGTGACGCGGATCTTGTCGGCGTTGACGATGACGATGAAGTCGCCGGTATCGACGTGAGGCGTGTAGATGGCCTTGTGCTTGCCGCGCAAACGGAGTGCCACTTCGCTGGCAACACGTCCGAGCACCTTGTCGGTGGCGTCAATCACGTACCACTCGTGCTTCACTTCGGCCGGCTTGGCGCTGAAGGTCTTCATGAGGGACTCGCTGAGATCGGTGCGCTGCGCAGCGCACCGGCTGAAACGGCTGTTCGGAAAGCGGCCGGTGCCTTCGGCGCCGCTCGTGGGGGCGGCCTCTCGGGACGATCCGGACATTCGCTCGCAGCCCTGGGCTGACGAAGCGCCATCCACCCCGCCGTCAACGGGAAAGCCCGCAAGTATACAACGTCGCGCATGCGGCGAATTGGACGAGCGGGCGGCGCGGCCTGCGCGGCCTGCGCGGCCTGCGCGGCTGGGGAGGATCCTCTAGCCGCATTCGCTAGCATCAGGGTTAACACTGATATCCGGAGTTGCAATGGGCTCCCTCTTTCGCAATCACAACGAGGAACGGCAGGCCGAGGCGCCGCACGCCGCGAAGCGGGCCTTGCGCTTCAAGTGGATCCCGATCCGCAAGCTGGCGCCGCAGCATCGTCCGCGCATCCTCGCTCACCTGCTGGCGCTGGACGAACGCGATCGCTACCTGCGCTTCGGTTACGCCGCCAGCGACGCGCAGATCGAGCGCTACGCCGCGCAGCTCGACTTCGAGCGCGACGAGGTGTTCGGCGTCTTCAACCGCCGGCTGGCACTGGTGGCGATTGCCCACCTGGCCTATTTCGACCCGGCTTCGTCGCCGGCCTGCGCCGAATTCGGCGTGTCGGTGGCCAAGGGCTCGCGCGGCCGCGGTTATGGCGAACGCCTGTTCGACCACGCAGCGCTGCATGCGCGCAACCGCCGCATCGATGCGCTGCTGGTGCATGCGCTGAGCGAGAACGCCGCCATGCTGCGCATCGCACGCAATGCCGGCGCGCGCATCGTGCGCGACGGCCCGCAGTCCGATGCCTGGGTCAAGCTGGCGCCGGAGAACCTGGCCTCGCGCGTTGAAGAACTGGTCGAGGACCGCGTTGCCGACCTCGACTACCGGCTGAAGCTGCAGGCGCATCGCGCCGAGGCGCTGCTGCCCGGGCGCGGCAAGGCCTGATACACGAAGCGCGCCGAACCTCCCCCGCATGAGGGAGCGTCCCCGCAAACACGGGGACCGCGGCTGCCGCCCCGGCGCTAGCATGCCGGGCATCACCAGCAGCGTTGCCGCCAGTGGTCGCAGATGCCACAGCGGTGCCGCTGCGACCACTGCATGCCCCAGATCCTTCCGTGGACCGTCGCCCTGGCAACGCTGGCACTGTGCGCCGGGCTGCTGGCACTGTGGTGGACGCGTTCGCGCACGCCGAAACTGCCGCCGCTGCCGACCGAATGGAACCTGAGCGCGCGCCCGGTGTTCAGCACCGACGAGCGCCGCGTCTATCGCCAGCTGCGCGAGGCCTTGCCGCACCACATCGTGCTGTCCAAGCTGCCGCTGGTGCGCTTTTCGCAGCCCACCGACCCCGAGCAGGTGCGCTATTGGTACGAGCTGCTGGGCGCGATCCACGTGAGCTTCGCGATCTGCAGCGCCAACGGCCGCGTGCTCGCCGCCATCGACCTGGACACCGACCGCGGCAACTCGCGGCGCGTGCTGCAGATCAAGCAGTCGGTACTGGCCGCCTGCCGCGTGCGCTATCTGCGCTGCCCGGTCGACCACCTGCCGTCGATCCCCGAACTGCAACTGCTGGTGCCGCAAAGCACCGCGTCGGCGCGCGGCCCGCAGCCGGCGCCGAGCCTGAGCAGTTCGCGCGACACGCTGTCCGGCAGCGCGGCCTCGCGGCGCCGCGAGCGCTCGGCGCTGTGGCAGGACTCCGGCTTCTTCCAGGATTCGTTCTTCGGCGCCGAAAGCCGCGGCGACACCGGCCCGGCCAGCGAGTTCGGCGCCATCGGCAGCATCCTGCGCGGCGGCGCCGCAGCGCGCGACCCGAAGTCGCCGCCGGCGGACGACGCGCCCGGCGGCGAGCCGCCGCGTTCGCCCTCGCGCCCCTGACACAGCGTGCCACCGGCGCACGCGTAGCATCGGCGCCATGCCTGCGCCCCACGCTGCCGACGCACCGGCGAGCTACGCCGACCTGACGCCCACCGAAGTGCTGCAGGCGCTGGACGCCGTCGGCTTTCGCGGCGACGGGCGCATCCTGCAGCTCAATTCCTACGAGAACCGCGTCTTCCAGGTGATGCTGGAAGACGGCGGCGCGGTGGTCGCCAAGTTCTATCGCCGCGGGCGCTGGAGCGATGCGCAGATCGTCGAGGAGCATGCCTTCGCGCTCGAACTGGCCGAGGCCGAGGTGCCGGTGGTCGCGCCGTGCATCCTGCACCCTGCCGATCGCGCCGCGCCGGCAGCGGCCGGGCTGCAACTGCTGCCGCCTCGAGGGCCGGCCACGCTGGCGCTGCGCCGCACGGCGCAGGGCACGCATCGCTATTCGGTATCGCCGCGCCGCGCCGGCCGCGCGCCGGAGCTCGAGGACGACGCCGTGCTCGTGCGCCTGGGCGGCTTCATCGGCCGGCTGCATGCGGTCGGCGCGCGCCGTGCGTTCGGGCAGCGCCGCGGCCTCGACGCGCCGCGCGACGCGCGCGAGGCGGTGGCGCTGCTGCGCGACGGCGGCTTCGTCAGCGACAACCAGCGCGAGGCCTGGGCCCAGGCCTGCGCCGGCGCCATCGACTGCATCGACGCCGCCTTTGCCGCATTCGCACCGCGCGCGATCCGCCTGCACGGCGACTGCCATCCCGGCAACCTGCTGTGGCGCGACGACGGCGCGCACGTCGTCGACCTGGACGACGCCTGCATGGGCCCGGCGGTGCAGGACCTGTGGATGCTGCTGTCCGGCGAGCCCGAGGCGATGGCGCGCCAGCTGCGGCTGCTGCTGCGCGGCTATGCGCCGTTCATGGACTTCGACTGCGCCGAGCTGGCGCTGGTCGAGCCGCTGCGGCTGCTGCGCATGATGCGCCACAACGCCTGGGTCGCGCAGCGCTGGCACGACCCGGCCTTTCCGGCCGCCTTCCCGGACTTCGGCAGCTCGGGTTACTGGGGCCAGCAGGCGCTGCAGCTGCGCGAGCAGTTGCGCGCGGCTGCCGAAACGCCGAGCCTGGCGGCGCTGCTCTGAGCCGCGCACGGCCGCTGCGAAGCGGCTCGCGCCCCCTTGGGGCCCCTTGGGGCCAGGCCCGCAGGGCCGCGGGGGCTCGATGCGCCGCTCAGGCGGCGAGCAGGCGGTTCACGCGCTGCACGTAGGCGGCGGGATCCTCGAGTTGCCCGCCTTCGGCCAGCAGCGCCTGGTCGAAGAGGATCTGCGCCAGGTCGTCGAAGCGCGCGTCGCTCTCCAGCCGCTTGACCAGCGCGTGCCCGGCGTTGACCTCCAGCGTCGGCAGCGACTTCGGCGCGTCCTGGCCCGCCTGCTTCAGCAGCCGCGCCAGGTGGCCGCTCATGTCGCCTTCGTCGACGACGATGCAGGCCGGCGAGTCGACCAGCCTTGTCGTCACGCGCACGTCCTTGGCGCGGTCCTTCAGCGCGGCCTTCAGCCGCTCGAGCACCGGCTTGAATTCCTCGGCCGCTTCTTCGGCCTTCTTCTTTTCTTCTTCGTCCTGCAGCTTGCCCAGGTCGAAGGCGCCCTTGGCCACGCTCTGCAGCGCATGGCCGTCGAACTCGTACAGGTGGCTCAGCATCCACTCGTCGACGCGGTCGGTCAGCAGCAGCACCTCCAGCCCCTTCTTGCGGAAGATCTCCAGCTGCGGGCTGCTCTTCGCCGTGGCCAGGTTGTCGGCGGTGATGTAGTAGATCGCCTCCTGGCCTTCCTTCATGCGCTTGACGTAGTCCGCGAAGGACACGCCGGCATCGGCCTGCGTGCTGGCGAAGCGCAGCAGCTTGGCCAGCCGCTCCTGGTTCGCATGGTCCTCGCCGACGCCTTCCTTCAGCACCGCGCCGAAGTCCTTCCAGAAGGCCGCGTACTTGTCGCGCTCGGCCGCGTCCTCGCTGTCGGCCAGCGATTCCAGCATGCCCAGCACGCGCTTGGTCGAGCCTTCGCGGATGGCTTTCACGTCGCGGCTTTCCTGCAGCAGCTCGCGGCTGACGTTCAGCGGCAGGTCGGCGCTGTCGATCACGCCCTTGACGAAGCGCAGGTACACCGGCATCAGCGCCTCGGCATCGTCCATGATGAATACGCGCTTGACGTACAGCTTGACGCCGCCGCGCTTGTCGCGGTTCCACAGGTCGAAGGGCGCCTTGCCCGGGATGTACAGCAGCTGCGTGTATTCGGTGCGGCCTTCGACGCGGTTGTGCGTATAGGCCAGCGGCGCGGCGCTGTCGTAGCTGAGCTGCTTGTAGAACTCCTGGTATTCGCTGTCGGTGATGTCGCTCTTGGCGCGCGTCCACAGCGCGGCGGCCTTGTTGACCGTCTCCCATTCGTCCTTCAGCACCTGCTCCTTCTTCTCCTCGTCCCATTCCTCCTTCTTCATCAGGATGGGCAGCGAGATGTGGTCCGAGTACTTGGCGATGATCGACTTCAGCCGCCAGGTCGACAGGAAGTCCTCCTCGCCCTCGCGCAGGTGCAGGATCACGTCGGTGCCGCGCTCGGCCCGCGTGAGGGCCTCGACCTCGAACTCGCCGCTGCCTTCGCTGCTCCAGCGCACGCCCTCTTCGGGCTTGGCGCCGGCGCGGCGCGACAGCACGGTGATGCGGTCGGCGACGATGAAGCCCGAATAGAAGCCGACGCCGAACTGGCCGATCAGGTTGGCGTCCTTCTTCTTCTCGCCTTCGAGCTGCGCCAGGAACTCGCGCGTGCCGCTCTTGGCGATGGTGCCCAGGTGCGCCACCGCTTCCTCGGCGCTCATGCCGATGCCGTTGTCGCGGATGGTCAGCGTCTTCGCCTCCTTGTCGAAGAAGACGCGGATCTCCAGATTCGGCGCGTCCTCCCACAGCGCGCTGTGGTCCAGTGCCTCGAAGCGCAGCTTGTCGCAGGCGTCCGACGCGTTGGACACCAGCTCGCGCAGGAAGATTTCCTTGTTCGAGTACAACGAATGCGTCACCAGATGCAGGATCTGCTTGACTTCGGCCTGGAAGGAAAGGGTCTGTTTGTTCATCGGGATGCGTGTAGGGATGGATGCCGTCAGCAGGTGAGCAGGGGCCGCCTGCCATATGGAGTAAGCTTCGCGCCCTTTCAAGGGTCGGACGCCGACGCCTGCTGCAGCGCAGCAGGAACTTTGGTCCTCGCGCCGCCGTCCGACTTCGCCCGTGCCATCGCCGCAGAGCGGTGCGCGACTGACCCACAGCCGCCACAGGAGGGCACAAGCCGATGACGGACGGCACCCCGGGCATTCTGCCGCAGGCCTTCGCCTTCGACTGGCTGCCCGATCTGAACCAGATCGACCCGGTGCTGGGCCTGGCCGCGGTGATGCTGATCGCCGTGGTCGCCGCGAGCGCCCTGCACCGGCTGCTGCGCCTGCCGCGGCTGGCCGGCTACATGCTGGTCGGCGTGCTGGCCAGCCCGACGGGCCTGGGGCTGCTGCGGCCGGTCGACCTCGACGGCTGGAAGCCGATCATCGACCTGGCCATCGCCGCGCTGGTGTTCGAGCTCGGCAGCCGGCTGCGCCCGCGCTGGCTGCTCGACAACCCCTGGTTCGCGGCCAGCTGCGTGCTCGAAGGACTGTGCGCCGCGCTGGCCGTCGGCGGCGTGCTGGTGGCGCTGGGCGCGCCGCTGCCGTCGGCGATGCTGGCGGCGATGGTCGCGGCCTCGACCTCGCCGGTGATCGCCATGGCCTCGGTGCACGAGTTACGCCCGCGCGGCCAGGTTGGCGAGCGGCTGCTGATGATGTGCGCGATCAACAGCGTGCTGGCCATGCTGGCGCTGAAGCTGTGGCCGCTGCTGGCGATGGACGGCAGCGCGCCGCTGGCCAGCGACGCGCTCGGCTGGATCGCCGGCGCGCTGCTCGTGGTCTGCGGCTCGTTCCTGCTCGGCTTGTTCTGCGGCTGGATCCTCGACCGCGCCGCGTACTTCAGCCACCAGCGTTCGAGCGCGCCGGTACTGCAGATCGCGCTGGTCATGCTGGCCTCGACGCTGGCCTCGAACTGGGGGCTGTCGCCGCTGCTGACGCTGCTCGTCGCCGGCATGACGGCGCGCTCGCTGATGGGCCACCGGCTCAGCATCGAACCCTACCTGGGCAGCGCCGGCGCGGCGCTGATGGTGCTGCTGTTCATCAGCCTGGGCGTGCTCTTCACCGTCGAAGGCGTACGCCAGGTGTGGCCCTGGGTGCTGGTGCTGATCGCCGCGCGGCTGGTCGGCAAGGGCATCGGCGTGGCCGCGCTGGCGCGCCCCAGCGGCCTGGGCTGGCGCCAGGCGCTGGGCCTGACGCTGGCGCTGCAGCCGATGAGCAGCCTGGCGGTGCTGCTGGTGGCCGACAACTTCCGCTGGGGCGAACAGCTGCGCGGCTACGACCCGGGCGTGATGCAGGCGCTGCTGCTGGCCGCGGCGGCGATGCAGCTGACCGGCCCGCTGTGGCTGAAGCTGGCGCTGCAGCACGTGGCCGAGGAATGCCGCGAGGAGAGCAGCGATGCCGCTTGAGGCCTTCACCGTATCCGAGCCGCTGACCATGGGCGTCGAGCTCGAGCTGCAGCTGCTCGACACGCTCGACTTCGACCTCGCGCCGCGCGCGCAGGACCTGCTGCGCGCGCTCGACAAGCACCCCGGCGCCTGGGACGTGAAGCCGGAGATCACGCGCAGCATGATCGAGATCGGCACCTCGATCCAGCGCGAGCACGCGCCGCTGCGCGACGAGCTGCACGACCTGTGCCGCCAGCTGTCGCGCGGCGCGCGCCGGCTCAACATCGGCATCGGCGGCGGCGGCACGCATGCCTTCCAGCACTGGAGCGAGCAGCAGATCTTCCCGTCCGAGCGCTTCCACTACATCAGCGAGCTCTACGGCTACCTGGCCAAGCAGTTCACGGTGTTCGGCCAGCACGTGCACATCGGCGTGCCCAGCGGCGACGAAGCGCTGTGGCTGCTGCATGCGCTGTCGCGCTACGTGCCGCACTTCATCGCGCTCAGCGCCTCGTCGCCCTTCGTGCAGGGCGTGGACACCGGCTTCCATTCGGCGCGGCTGAATTCGGTGTTCGCCTTTCCGCTGTCGGGGCGCGCGCCCTTCGTGCTCACCTGGGACGAGTTCGGCCAGTTCTTCGAGAAGATGACCAGCACCGGCGTCGTGCAGTCGATGAAGGACTTCTACTGGGACATCCGGCCCAAGCCCGAATTCGGCACCATCGAGCTGCGCGTGTGCGACACGCCGCTCACCGTCGACAAGGCGGCGGCGCTGGCCTGCTACCTGCAGAGCCTGTGCCGGTACCTGCGCGAGGAGCGGCCCTACCAGCCGGCCGAGGACGATTACCTCGTCTACACCTTCAACCGCTTCCAGGCCTGCCGCTTCGGCCTGGACGGCGAGATCGTCGACCCGAAGACCAAGCAGCGCCACAAGCTGCGCGACGACATCATCCGCACGCTGGCGCGCGTGTCCGAACACGCGCTGGACCTGCGCTCGCTGGAAGCCAACAACCAGATCCGCGACTCGCTGTTCGACGGCAACGACGCCACCTGGCTGCGCGGCCTGCGCCAGGGCGGCCTGCCGATGCCGGCGGTGGTCGAGGCGGCGAGCGCGCGCTGGATGATGAAGTAGCCCCGGCACCGGCCCTGCCGGCGGCATTGGCGTATCGTTCGCGCCCCTTTCCTTTTCCTTCAAGCGCAGGCCCGCCCCATGAACTACCGCGACACCGCCCTCTTCATCGACGGCCAATGGTGCGACGCCGCCGACGGCCGCACGCTGCAGGTGCTGAACCCGGCCACCGGCGCGCCTATCGGCCGCGTCGCGCATGCCGCCGCGGCCGACCTGGAGCGCGCGCTGGCCGCCGCGCAGCGCGGCTTCGAGCTGTGGCGCGACACGCCGGCCATCGAGCGCAGCGCGGTCATGCGCCGCGCCGCGGCGCTGATGCGCGAGCGCGCCGCAGACATCGGCGCGCTGATGACGATGGAGCAGGGCAAGCCCCTGGCCGAAGCGAAGGCCGAAGCCATGAGTTCGGCCGAGATCATCGAGTGGTTTGCCGAAGAAGGCCGCCGCGTCTACGGCCGCGTCGTACCCTCGCGTTCGCTTGCCGTGCAGCAGACGGTGCTGAAGAGCCCGGTCGGCCCGGTGGCGGCGTTCACGCCCTGGAACTTCCCGATCAACCAGGTGGTGCGCAAGCTGTCGGCGGCGCTGGCCAGCGGCTGCTCGATGATCGTCAAGGCGCCGGAGGAAACCCCGGCCGCGCCGGCGGCGCTGATCCAGGCCTTCGCCGACGCCGGGCTGCCGGCCGGCGTGGTCGGGCTGGTGTACGGCAACCCGGCCGAGATCTCGTCGTACCTGATCGCGCACCCGGTGATCCGCAAGATCACCTTCACCGGCTCGACGCCGGTGGGCAAGCAGCTGGCCGCGCTGGCCGGCACGCACATGAAGCGCGTGACCATGGAGCTGGGCGGCCATGCGCCGGTGATCGTCGCCGAGGACGCCAACCTCGACCTGGCGATCAAGTACGCCGGCGCGGCCAAGTTCCGCAACGCCGGCCAGGTGTGCATCTCGCCGACACGCTTCCTGGTGCACGACAGCATCCGCGCCGAGTTCGCGCAGAAGCTGGCCCGGCACGCGCAGTCGCTGAAGGTCGGCGACGGCCTGGCCGAAGGCACCGCCATGGGCCCGCTGGCCAATGCGCGCCGGCTGAGCGCGATGGCGCAGTTGGTCGAGGACGCACGCGCCAAGGGCGCGCAGGTGGCGGCCGGGGGTGAGCGCATCGGCAGCGTCGGCAACTTCTACGCGCCCACCGTGCTCGACGAGGTGCCGCTCGAGGCCGCGGTATTCAACCAGGAGCCCTTCGGCCCAGTGGCGGCGATCCGCGGCTTCGAGCGGCTGGAAGACGCCATCGCCGAAGCCAACCGCCTGCCCTACGGCCTGGCCGGATATGCCTACACGCGCTCGCTGAAGAACGCGCACCTGCTGGCGCAGCGGCTGGAGCTGGGCATGCTGTGGATCAACCAGCCGGCGCTGCCCTGGGTGGAGATGCCCTTCGGCGGCGTGCGCGACTCGGGCTACGGCTCCGAAGGCGGCAGCGAGGCGCTGGAGGCCTACCTGAACACCAAGGCGGTGTCGATCCTCTGCGCCTGAGCGGTCTGCCGGGTCCCGCCGCGCCCGCGGGGACCGCCGCGGCGGTGACGGTCGGCCAGGGGCGCTCGTCAGGGACTGCCGCAGCGCCGAGGCCGCCGCGCAGCGCACATCGAGTTGGTGATTGACCGCGGCGCGGCACGGCGCTATCACTGCGCTCGCCAAAGTTTCGGGGGCGAGAGCATGAGCATGCCGAAATCCGCTGCGCCGCGTTCGACTTCGCTGCACCACCCGAACCAGCCGTTCCGCGGCGCCGCACGGGCCGCCCACTTGGCGCAAGACCTGCGCGAGCTGGCCCACCGATACCTGAAATCGGTGCAGGCCGATGCCGGCATCAGCGACGAGCTGCTGGCGCTGCTCGACAAGAATGACAACCAGGCGCCCAACTTCGGCTGGCTGCCCCTGCTCTGGGGCAGCGGCGAAGCGGCGCAAGCGAACGCCGGCCGCCTGGGTTCGTTCCGGGTGGCACGCGAGCTGCGCGGCGGGCCGGTCGACCACAGCGTGATCCTGCTCGCCGGCTACCGCCTCAAAGGCAACCAGTCATGCGGCGGCGAGGTCGGGCTGCGTGTGGTGGCGCACCTGGCCCCGCAGGGCGATGGCCCCGACTGGGCGGTGCGCATCACCGGTGTGAGCAGCTCGCGGCTGCCGCAGAGCTTTGCCGGCGCGCCCGCGATCGATGCCGATGAAACCCGGCTGAGACAGCGCATCGCCGACCTGGCGGCATCGCTGGCGTACGACGCGGCGGCGATCGACGGCCTGGCCTACATCGACCCGGCCACCGGCCACGGCCTGCGCGTGTTCCTGTCGTGCGCCAAAGCGTCGCCCCCCAGCCATGCGTTGCGCAACTTCAGGTGCGTCGCCGAGTTGCCGGGCGACGGCGGCGCGGCGCGCTTGTACACGCCCGTGGAGCGCATCAGCCGTGCCCAGGCGCGGGCCTTCGTGCTCGATCCAGCGTCATGCCCACCTCCTCAGCAGATCGAAAAGCGCCGCGCCACGCGCAAACCCCATGAACTGAATCCGCTGCGCGTGCCCACCCAGCGCATCCCGCCGCTGCTGCGGCGCCAGGCCGACGTGCTGCAGCCGCCTGAGTTCGAGGTGCGGCAAACGGGTCTGGGCCAGGTCTACGGCAATCCCGACGCGGTGCAGCAGATCGATCCCGCCAGGCTGGCGCTGCGCAGCGACGATCTGGCCGCGGCCCATGCCTACCTGCGCGGCGACGAACTGATGCGCCGGCTCGAAGCCTATGGCCTGATGCCGGCGCAATACTTCAAGCGCGCCCGGCTGCCGCTGCTGCTGCGCCACCGCGCAGCGCTGAAGGGCGCGCGCGACGGCATCTCGGTCAATGCCCAGGTGCGGCCGCTGGGTGCCGGCCCGGGCCTCTGGGGCATCTGGCAGTCCGACAGCGGCCAGCCGCCGCCCGAGCTGGAACTCAGCTTCGGCTGGGCCGAGCTGGCGCACCGCAAGCGCTTGAAGAACCGCGCCAAGCGCCGGCGCGCGCAGCCCCTCGGCCTGGCCGCGGACGAGCGCTGGGCCTGGCACGAGTTCGGCCACGTGCTCAACTACGCCAGCTTCGGCGAGCTGGAGTTCCGCTTCGCCCACAGCGCCGGCGACGCGCTGGCCGCCATCGTCGCCGACCCCGACGCGTGCCGCGAGGGCGGCGTGCCCGCCGACCGCTTTCGCACCTTCCCATGGGTCTTCATTGCGCGCCGCCACGACCGCGACGCCGCTCGCGGCTGGTGCTGGTGCGGCCGGCGCAACCTGGCGCGGCTGTCGCTGCCCGGTGCCGACACCTCGCGCCTGCCGCACCTGGGCTACTTCGAGGAGCAGTTGCTGTCGTCGTCGCTGTTCCGCCTGTACCGATGCATCGGTGGCGACGACACCGACCTGGACACGCGCCGCAGCGCCTCGGACTACTGCGTCTATCTGGTGATGCGCGCCATCCAGCTGCTCGGCTCGGACCCCGTGGTGCCGGCGTACAAGGTCGAGGCCTTCGTCGAGGCGCTGATCGATGCCGACATCGGCACCGGCGCGTGGGACATCGACGCCACCTGGCCCGAGGCGACCTGGCCGCGCAAGGTGAACCGGGTCGGCGGCTGCGTGCACAAGGTCATCCGCTGGGCCTTCGAGCGCCAGGGCCTGTATGCCAAGGTGGCCGACGACCAGACCTTCGAGGGCCCGGGCGAGGCGCCGCCGGTGGACATCTTCATTGCCGATCTTCGTCCTGGCGCGCCGGGCGGCTACGAGCCGGTGCCGCTGAGCGCCACAGCCGGCCAGACTCCCGGCTGGCATGCCGGCGATGCCGGCATCAAGCTCGGCCCGGGAGAGGTGGTGGTGAGCGTAGGAAACCGCGGCGAGCTCGATGCGCAGGGCGTGGCAGTGCAATGCTGGATGTTGTCGACGGCGAGCTCGTCAGCGCAGGATCCGAGCGCGTGGCTCCCGCTCGGCGCCGGCACGCCGGCACAGACCGTGAAGCCCGGCCTGGCCGTCTCCTTCGAGTTTGCCCTGCCGGCCGGCGGCGCGGCACTGCCGCCCGGCGACTATTGGGTCAAGGCGGCGGCCAGCTGCGTGGACGACCCGTCGAACATCGATCCGGCCGCGGGCCTGGCGCCGGCCGGTCGGAAGGTCGCCCTGGACGAATTGGTCGCCAGCGACAACAACCTGGGGCTGCGCAAGCTGACGATCTGACCATAGGTCAAGCCCTGGTCAAGCCCACTCGGCTCGAGCGCGGGCCAACACCCGCTTCAGGGTCGGCACCTCGATGTGCGTGGCCGCACCCGCCTGATCGAAGAGGCAGCTCCAGATACCTCCGGCCAGGCGGCGGCTGGCCAGGCTGTCGCTGCGGTAGTGCACGCCGATGCGCTCGCGGTTCTTCGCCAGCCGCGCGGCCAGCCAGAACAACGGGCCGTCCAGGTCGGCGGCCGTGAGCGTCGCCGCCTGGTATTCGGCCCAGGTCGGCCGGTGGCCGACCGTCGCGCCATCCGCCTGCAGCCCGAGGCCGCAGCGCTCGGCCAGCACGTCGATCTCGAGCAGCAGCAGGGCGATGAAATGCCCGAGGAACGAATGCCCGCTGGGGAAGGCCGGGTGTCGCGGCGGGCCGAAGGGCGGCACCAGCCCGGGACACAGCGTCGAGGCCCGGATGCGGCGGAACATCTGCTTGTAGTGCATGTACACCAGGTTGCCGATGGCCAGCCCGCACCTGATGAGCTGCATGGTGTGCGGCTTGCTCGCCGAATCCATCGCCAGCAGGTGCGCGAAGAAGGCCGGGATGGCGTCGGCCTGTTCGGCGCTCTCGGCGAGATAGCGGCCGCGGTCGTCTTCCATCAGGTCGATCAGTTCTTCGAGTTCGCTGTTGATGAAGATCCATGCCGCCGCCGCGCTTGCGGCCGTGTTGTCGGCCGGCCGCCAGGCGAGGTGCGCAGGCAGCAGCCAGCCGGCTCCGAGCAAGCCGCTGTTGGGCAATACGGCGTCGTTGACCACGCCGACCTCCATCTGCCACTGGGCGTGCTGGCTGGCGAATTCACGCGCGGCCAGCACCGACGGCGCCGCAATGTCCAGGTCCTGCAACCACTCGACCAACTGGCTGTCGAAGGCCAGCGTCCAGAAGCGCAGCGCGGGGTCCCAGTCCTCGGTCTGCCACATCAAGGGCTTGGCCGGGTCCTTGTACGGGTTCAGGCGCGCATCGGTCGGGAACGCCACGCCGCCACTGACGGGCGAGAAATCCAGGGTCCAGGTCTTGTAGCCCAGCTCCAGCGGCGTGGCGTAGGCACTGCGCGCGATGTCGCCATAGCCCGACAGGAAGCCGCTGCCGCTGGCCATTCCGGCGCCCGTGGCACCGAGATGCGGTGCCCATCCGTAGCCCTGCCCCTGCCCCTGCCCCTGCCCCTGCCCCTGCCCCTGCCCCTGTCCCTGCCCCTGTCCCTGTCCCTGTCCCTGTCCCTGTCCCTGGCCTTGGCCTTGGCCTTGGCCTTGGCCTTGACCAAACGATGGTTGTGATCCGCTCATGGCTTTCTCCTCGTCTCTTGTCCAGCCGGCACAAAAGCTTCACGGCGGCAGCCCGGCCAGCCGCAGCCCTTCGAGCACCCGCTCCAGGTGCGGGCTTTGCAGCGGATACCAGCTGCCGAAGCTCGCCACGGTGAAGCCCGGTTCCGACTCCAGGAAGGCGGCGGCCAGTTCGCGGGCGCCGGCCATGTCTGCGGACAAGGCCAGCGCGGCGATCAGCAAGCGCGCCGAGGCCTTGTAGCGGGGATTGAGCCGCTGCGCCTTGTTCAGCCAGCTCACCGCCTCATCCAGGCGGCCGGCGACCATCGCCGCGGTGCCGTTGGTGGTGCAGTAGGCAAAGCTCAGCTGGTCGAAGGGGCTCAGCCGCATGGCGTTGCGCACCCGCGTCAGCGCTTCTTCGCCGCGGCCCATGTAGGCCAGCGTGGTGCCGCTGCGCGCCCAGGCCGCGGCGCAGCTCGGGTTCAGGTGCAGGGCCTGGTCGAACATCTCCAGCGCCACGTCGAAGCGCTTGTTCAGGAAGGACTGGATGTGCGCGGCCACCGACAGCGACCAGGCGTCGCGCGGATCGATCTGCACGGCGCGCTGCGCATGTTCATCGGCCAGCCGCTGGTCCAGCCCCTGGTTGCTGCTCAAGCCCTCGCCGAAACTCAGGTTGTGCCACCAGGCCAGGTGGGCATGAGCTTGCGCATAGTGCGGGTCGAGCTCGATGGCACGGCGGAACATGTCGCCGGCCAGCGTGAAGTCGGCGCGATTGAAGTTGTACAGCACCGACAGGCCGCGCAACACGCAGTCGTAGGCACCGAAGCTGTCGGTCGGCCGCTCGCGCACGCGCGCGATCTCGGCCTCCTGCAGGCGCGGGTCGATGGCCGCGGCGATGCTCACGGCAATCTGGTCCTGGAAGGTGAACAGGTCTTCGTCCACGCCGTCGTAGTGCTCGGCCCACAGCTCGCGGTTGCGGCCGGCGTCGATCAAGCCGGCATTGATGCGCAGCCGCTTGCCGCGCCGCTGCACCGAGCCTTCGAGCAGGAAGCGCACGCCCAGCTCGGCGGCCACATCGGCCGCGCTGGCACGGCGGCCGCGGTACTTCAGCGTCGAGTTGCGGGCGATCACGAACAGCGAGCGGTTCATCGCCAGCGAGGTGATGATCTCCTCGGTCATGCCGTCGCCGAAATACGGGTCGGCCTCGCTGCCTTCGCTGCGAAACGGCAGCACGGCGATGGTCGGCCGGTTTTCCCACATCAGGTGCGGCTGGATGCCGGGCGCGGCACCGCGGTCGTTGCCGCCGCCGTGGCCGCTGCCTGGCGTGACGCGGTAGGTGCGCACCGGGCGGCTGATGTTCTTGAGCTGCTGCTCGCCCAGGTCGAGCAGCCGCACCGGCAGCTTGTTCCAGACGAAATCGCGCACGCCCTGCGTGATGACCACTTCGTCCGGCTGCGCCATCTGGTGCACGCGCGAGGCGATGTTGACGCCGTCGCCGAGCAGCTTCTGGTCGTCGACGATGGCGTCTTCGATGCTGATGCCCACGCGCATGTGGATCGGGTTGCTGCGGTCGCCGGCGCGGCGGTCTTCCAGGCGCTGCAGCAGGTCGATGGCCCAGCGCACCGCATCGACGGCGCTGGGGAACTCCACCAGCACCGCATCGCCCGCGACTTCGATGAGCCGCCCGCCGAAGGCCTTGATGTTCGGTTCGATCAACTCGCGCTGCACGGCCTTCCAGGCCGACACCGCCGCAGCGTCGTCGCTCTCGATCAAGCGCGTCCAGCCGACCACGTCGGCAAAGGCAATTGCCGCCAGGCGACGCACCATGCGAACCGCAGGATCCAACTCAGACTCCAGGAGTCCGTGTCACCGAAGGACTCTAGCGCAGTGCCGACGCAGCGCACAAGGCTTCGCAGGCCGCGCTGAACACGCGCTCGTCCGCCGAGTTGGGGATGCCGCCGGCGGCGCGGTCGGCATAGAGTGACGGCGTCCGCGCCCGCCGGCGGCCACTCAGCTGCGCGCCGCGGCGCGGTAAGCGCGCACCGCATCGTCGATGGTGGCAAAGAAGGTCTGCTGGCCGAAGTGGCTGAACAGCCCGAAGCGCTTGAGCTTGTCCTTCACCGGGCCCTTCATCTCGGCAAAACACAGCTCGATGCCCTGCTGCTGCAGCGACTCGTCCAGCTCGCGCAGCATGTCGGCGGCGGTGACGTCGACGCTGGTCACCGGCTCGGCCGTGACCACCAGCCAGCGCACCGGCGTCGGCGAGGCGGCCAGCGTGTCGCGCACCACGCGCTCGAACCATTCGGCATTGGCAAAGAACAGCGGCGCGTCCCAGCGCAGCAGCACCAGGCCGTCGATGCGCTGCGCCTCGGGGTGGCGCTGCACGTCGTGCCAGCCGTCGACGCCGGCCACCTTGCCCAGCACCGCCGTATGCGGGCGCCAGCCATCCCACAGGAACTCGATCACCGAGGCGACGACGGCCAGCACGATGCCCTGGATCGCCCCCAGCAGCAGCACGCCCGCGGTGCAGCCGATCGACAGCCAAAACTCCCACGACTGGATGCGGCGGATGCGCTGCAGGTCGCGCCATTCGATCAGCCCCAGCACCGAGGCGATGACCACCGCCGCCAGCGCGCTGTAGGGCAGCCGCTGCAGCAGGTGCGGCGCCAGCAGCAGCAGCGCGGCGACGCCGAGCGCGCCGACCACGCCGGTCATCTGCGAGCGTGCGCCGGCGGCCTCGGCCACCGGTGTACGCGACGAGCTGCTGCTGATCGGGAAGCCCTGGAACAGGCCCACCGCCAGATTGGCCGCACCCAGCGCCACCATTTCCTGGTTCGGGTCGACCTGCATGCGCAGGCGCTGCGCATAGCTGCGCGACAGCACGCTGGTGTCGGCAAAGGCCACCAGCGCCACGGCCAGCGCGCCGCCCAGCACCGGCCCCAGGTCGTCCCAGGTGATCCATGGCAGCGCCGGCGACGGCAGCCCCTGCGGCAAGGCGCCGAGCACGCTGACGCCATGCGTCTGGTCCAGATCGAAGACCGCCACCGCAGCGGTGGCGGCGGCGATGGCGATGAGCATAGCGGGCACGCGCGGCCAGCGCTTGAGCAGCAGGATCAGCGCCAGCGATGCCGCACCGATGCCGCAGGCCGCGGCATTCAGCCGCCCGCTCCACAGCGCCTGCGCGAAGGCGGCGGCCTGCCCCAGCGGGCCGCCGCCGTCGATGTCGATGCCGCACAGCGTGGGGCATTGGCTGACGATCACCGCCAGCGCGATGCCGTTCATGTAGCCGTAGCGGATCGGCTTGGACAGCAGCTCGGTGATGAAGCCCAGCTTGGCCAGCCCGGCGCCGATGCAGATCAGGCCCACCGCCATGGCCATCGCACCGGCCAGCGCCACCGCGCGTGCCGGGTCGCCCCCCGACAGCGGCAGCAGCACCGCCAGGATCAGCGCCGCCAGCGCCGAATCGGGCCCCAGCACCAGGATGCGGCTGGGCCCGAACAGCGCATAGGCCAGCAGCCCGGCGATGGTGGCGTACAGCCCGTGGATGCCGGGCAGTCCCGAGGCCACCGCATAGGCGATGCCCACCGGCACCAGCATCGTCGTCAGCACCAGCCCGGCCGCCAGGTCGTGGCGCCACCAATCGGCCGGATAGCGGCGCAGCAGTTGCAGCCCGGGCAGCCAGCGCCGCCAGCCGGCCGCAGGCGGCGCGGCGGACGTCGGCTTCGTGGCTTCGCTCATCGCTGCGCAGGCACGCTATCACAGCCTGCAGCGGCCTTATGCGCGGGCTCTCGCGATCTATCGCGGTCTGTCGCGGTCTGTCGCGGTCTATAGTCGGCCGGTTGCCGCCATGCCCAGCTCGATGCCGATCTCCTCCCGCTGGCCACGATGGGGCAAGCTTCTCGCCGGCGTGCTGGCCGCCGTCGTGCTGCTGCTGGCCGCCGCCTGGCTCGCGCTGCGCTGGGCCTTTCCGCCCGAACGCCTGTCGGCGCTGCTGTCGTCGCAGGTGGCCGCGGCCACCGGACGAAGCTTCGAGTTGCGCGGGCCGCTGGCGATCCGCGTGCTGCCGCGGCTGGGCATCAGCGCGGCCGATGTCGCGCTGGGCAACGCGCCCTGGGGCACGCGCCCCGACATGCTGCGCGTGCAGCAGGCGCGCTTCGACGTCGAGCTGCTGCCGCTGCTGCGCGGCCAGGTCGAGGTGGCCAGCGCGCGCTTCGACGGCGTCGACCTGTGGCTGGAAACCGACCGCCACGGCGTCGGCAACTGGGTGCCGGCCCCGGCGGGACGCGAGGCGCCGCAACGCGACCGCAAGGCGCCGCCGTCCGGCCGCGAGCCGGGCGCGGGCTACGAGCTGAGCCTGAGCCGCCTCGAACTGCACGATGCCAAAGCGCACTACCGCGACGGCCGCAGCGGCGCGAGCCGCGAATTTGCGCTCGACAGCCTGCTGCTGGACGACGAAGGCGAAGGCCAGCGCCTGGACGTACGCCTGGCCAGCGGCGCGCAGCGGCTGCAGCTCGGCGGCCGCATCGGCCGCGTCACCGAACTGGCGCGCAACGATGCCGACTGGCCCTTCGATCTGCAGCTCGGCGGCGACGGCCTGCAGGCCAGCGCCAAGGGCCTGCTGCGCGGCGGTGCGGCGCCGCGCCCGCTGCAGGCCCACGTGGCGCTGCAGCTGAGCGATGCCGGCGCGCTGGCGGCGTGGGTGGGCCCGCTGCCGGCGCTGCCGCTGCCGGTCGAGGCGCGCGGCCGGCTCAGCCTGGCCGGCTCCGTGCTGCAAGCCGACGAGCTGCAGCTGACGCTGGCGCAGCAGACGCTCGCCGGCAAGCTGTCGCTGCACACCGGCACGCCGTGGAAGCTGGACGCGCAACTGGCCGCGGACTCGCTGGACCTCGATCGCTGGCTTGCGCCGCGCGCCGGCACCGCCGCGGCGGCGGCCAAGGCGCCGGCGCAGCGCCGCGTCTTCGGCGACCAGCCGCTGGGCCTGGACAAACTGCCCGCCGCGCACGCCGCGCTGTCGCTGCGCGTCGAGCGCCTGCAGGCGCGGTCGCTGCCGCCGCTGTCGGCACTGAAGCTGCAGCTCGAGCTGCAGCCGGGCCGGCTGCGCGCCGAGCCCCTGAGCTTCGGCATCGCCGGCGGCACACTGAACGGCAGCCTGGCGCTGAGCCAGGCGGCCGGCGCGCCGCCGCGCGTGGCGCTGCGCGCGCAGTCGACGAACCTGTCGCTGGACGAACTGCTGCGCGCCGCCGGCAGCAGCGGCTACGCCAGCGGCGGCCGGCTGCAAGTGCGCGCCGATCTGCAGCTGTCGGGCAACACGCCGCGCGCCCTGGCCGCCGGCGCCAACGGCGAGCTGCTGCTGACGGTGGACGACACCACGCTCGGCCAGGGCGCCTCGCCGCTGGGCACCGGCGTGCTGCGCCGGCTGCTGCAGGCGCTGACGCTGCGGCCGGGCCTGCAGCTGTCGTCGCGCATCGACTGCGCGGTGCTGCGGCTGCCGCTGAAGAACGGCGTGGCGGCCGTCGACCGCTCGATCGCGCTCGAAACCGCGCAACTGGCCGTGTCGGCCAAGGGCCAGCTGCGCCTGGACGACGAGACGCTGGCGCTGGCCTTCACGCCGGTGCCGAAACAGGGATTGAAGACCAACCCGCTGGACCTGGCGCGACTGGTGGTGCTCGAGGGCCCGTGGTCCAACCCGAAGGTGCAGCTGGATGCGCAAGGGCTGGTCGGCATGGCGGCATCGCTGGGCCTGGCGGGCGCCACCGGCGGCGCGTCGCGGATCGCGCAGCAGCTGCTGCAGGCCAAGCGCGAGACCGAGACCGATGCGTGCCGCATCGCGCGTTCGGGCGCAGGCGCAGGCGCTGCTGCTGCCGCCGCCCCGGCGCCGCCAGCCCAGGCGCCGCGCCCGGCCGTCGTGCCGGGCCAGCTGCCTCAGGCGCTGCCGGATGTGTTGCGCCGCATCCTCAAGTAGCGCCGTCGGCTTCGGGCCCGGCTGCCGCCGGCTCGCCCAGGCGCACCAGCAGGCGGTCGAGCGTGTCGTAGACCTGCGCCAGCAGCGGCGCGCCGAGCAACGCTTCGATCTGCGCGTATTCGGCCTCGGCCAGCGGCGCGATGCGGCGCGCCAGCGCGCGGCTCTTCGGCGTGATCGAGACGAGCACGCGGCGCTGGTCGCTGGCCATGCGCTCGCGCTGCACCAGCCCCAGCTCTTCCATGCGCGCCAGCACGCCGGCCGCGCTGGCGCTGAGCAGCTGGCAGCGCTCGCAGATCTGGCGCGGCTCGAGCGGCGATTCGTCGAGCAGAGCGCGCAGCACGCGCCACTGCTGCTCGGTGACGCCGTGGCGGTTCAGGATGCCGCGAAAGCGCGCCATCACCGCCTCGCGCGACTGCAGCAGCAGCAGCGCCAGGTTGCGGCGCAGCGGCGGTTCGGCTCGGTTCGGCATCGCGCGAGTTTACTTCGATGTGAGCAATCTCCGCGCGTGCGTGGCGGCGATTGACAAGCGGCACGGCGCCGTGCTCCAATTACACACATGTTAGTGAATTCGCACGCCATCGCGCCGCCGCCCGTCGCCACCGCCTACGGCACGCTGCTGAACCACCGCGGCGCGCTGGCCGCGCTCGGCGACGCCGTGCATCAGCCGCCGTACAAGGCGCCGCCGAAGGCGCCGGTGCTGTACATCAAGCCGCGCCACTGCCTGGCCGGCCACGGCAGCGCGGTCGAGGTGCCGGGCGATGCACAGACGCTGGAGGTCGGCGCGCAGCTGGGCATCGTCATCGGCACCGAAGCCTGCCGCGTGCGCGAGGCCGACGCGCTGGCGTTTGTCGCCGGCTACACCATCTGCAGCGACCTGAGCGTGCCGCACGCGTCGTACTACCGTCCGTCGCTGCGCTGGAAGGCGCGCGACGGCTTCCTGCCGCTGGGGCCGCGCAT
Organism: Rubrivivax sp.; assembly: GCA_036724445.1. Classification (GTDB taxonomy): domain Bacteria; phylum Pseudomonadota; class Gammaproteobacteria; order Burkholderiales; family Burkholderiaceae_C; genus Rubrivivax. Next base: position 38,933 of record DAIMFR010000025.1, read on the forward strand.
CCTGCCCGCGCGCCAGGTGCCGGACCCCGATGCGCTGGAAGTGGTCGTCCAGATCGACGGCCGCGAGGCGCAGCGTTATTCCACCGCCGGCATGCAGCGCGGCGTGGCGAAGCTGATCGCCGACGTCAGCGGCTTCATGACGCTGACCGGCGGCGACCTGCTGATGCTCGGCGCCGGCCCGGCGGCGCCGCTGGCGCGCGCCGGGCAGACGGTGCGCATCACCATCGACCCCATCGGCACGCTGGAACATCGCCTGGTCGCGGAGGCCAGGCCATGAAGCGCGCGCGCATCGCCTGGGCCGGCGCGATCCATTCGGCGGTGGCCGACGGCGATCAACTGCGGCTCGCCGACGGCACGCGGCTGGCCGAAGACGAGGTGGTCTGGCTGCCGCCGGTGGTGCCCGGCACGATCATCGCGCTCGGCATCAACTATGCCGAGCACAAGAAGGAACTGGCCGGCGAGCTGACCCTCGGCGCCAAGGACGAGCCGCTGGCCTTCCTGAAGGGGCCGAACGCGCTCGTCGGCCACCGCGGCCGCACGCGCCGGCCGGCCGACGCCAGCTTCATGCACTACGAATGCGAGCTGGCGGTGGTCATCGGCCGGCATGCGAAACGCGTCAAGCGTGCCGATGCCTTGGCACACGTGGCCGGCTACAGCATCGCCAACGACTACGCGATCCGCGACTACCTGGAGAACTGGTACCGGCCGAACCTGCGCGTGAAGAACCGCGACGGCTGCACCGCGCTCGGCCCGTGGCTGGTCGACGCCGCCGACGTGAGCGACCCGCATGCGCTGGCGCTGCGCACCTTCGTCAACGGCGAACTCGAGCAGCGCGGCAATACCCGCGACCTGATCGACGACGTGCCGGCGCTGATCGAATACCTGAGCAGCTTCATGACGCTGGCGCCGGGCGACATCATCCTTACCGGCACGCCCGAGGGCGTCAGCAACGTGCTGCCCGGCGACGAGGTCGTGTGCGAGATCGACGGGCTGGGCCGGCTGCTCAACACCCTCTATACCGAAGGACAGTGAACATGCGCATCCCCCATCTGATCGACGGCAAGGCGGTGCAGAGCCGCGAATGCTTCGAGACCGTCAACCCCGCCAACCAGCAAGTGCTGGCCGAAGTCGCCGCCGGCGGTGAAGCCGAGGTACATGCCGCGGTCGCCGCAGCCAAGGCCGCATTCCCGAAGTGGGCCGCGACGCCCGCGCCCGAGCGCGCGAAGATGATGCACAAGTTGGGCGAGCTGATCACGAAGCACGTCGCCGAGCTGTCGGCGACCGAAACCGGCGACACCGGCCAGACCATCCACCAGACCGGCAAGCAGCTGGTGCCGCGCGCGGCCGACAACTTCCACTACTTCGCCGAGATGTGCACGCGCGTCGACGGCCACACCTACCCGACACCCACGCACCTGAACTACACGCTGTTCCATCCGGTGGGCGTGTGCGCGCTGATCAGCCCGTGGAACGTGCCCTTCATGACCGGCACCTGGAAGATCGCGCCGTGCCTGGCCTTCGGCAACACCGCGGTGCTGAAGATGAGCGAGCTGTCGCCGTTGAGCATTTCGCGCTTCGGCGAGCTGGCCACCGAAGCCGGGCTGCCCAGGGGCGTGCTGAACATCGTGCACGGCTTCGGCAAGGAGACCGGCGAGCCGCTGTGCGCGCACCCCGACGTGCGCGCCATCTCCTTCACCGGCTCCACCGTCACCGGCCAACGCATCGTGAAGAACGCCGGGCTGAAGAAGTTCAGCATGGAACTCGGCGGCAAGAGCCCGTTCGTGGTCTTCGACGACGCCGACTTCGAGCGCGCGCTCGACGCCGCGCTGTTCATGATCTTCAGCAACAACGGCGAGCGCTGCACCGCCGGCAGCCGCATCCTGGTGCAAAAGCCGATCTACGCGCGCTTCGCCGAGCGCTTCGCCGAACGCGCCGCGCGCATCCGCGTCGGCGACCCGATGGACGAGCAGACGATCATCGGCCCGATGATCAGCCCGCAGCACCTGGCCAAGGTGCGCAGCTACATCGAGCTGGGCCCGCAGGAAGGCGCGACGCTGCTCACCGGCGGGCTCGACGCGCCGGACGTGCCGGCCGCTTTCGCCAAAGGCAACTTCGTGCGGCCCACGGTGTTTGCCGACGTGAAGAACACGATGCGCATCGCGCAGGAGGAGATCTTCGGCCCGGTGGCCTGCCTGATTGCCTTCGACGACGAGGCCGACGCGGTCGCCCAGGCCAACGACATCCAATACGGCTTGTCCAGCTACGTCTGGAGCCAGGACATAGCCCGCGCGCACCGCGTCGCCGCGGCCATCGAGGCCGGCATGTGCTTCGTCAACAGCCAGAACGTGCGCGACCTGCGCCAGCCCTTCGGCGGCACCAAGGCCAGCGGCACCGGGCGCGAAGGCGGCAGCTGGAGCTACGAGGTGTTCCTGGAGCCGAAGAACGTCGCCGTGTCGCTGGGGGCGCACCCCATTCCGCACTGGGGGGGTTGAACATGGACGAACACAAGCTCATCGCCGCCGTGGCGCAGACCTCGTCGGTGCTGCTGGACACGCCGGCCACGGTCGAGCGCGCGCTGCAGTGGATGGCCGACGCCGCGCAGCGCTCGGCCCAGCTGCTGGTGTTCCCCGAAGCCTTCATCGGCGGCTATCCGAAGGGCGCGGACTTCCACATCTACCTGGGCGGGCGCACGCCGCAGGGCCGCGCCGAGTTCAAGCGCTACTACGACGCCGCCGTGAGCGTGGACGGCCCCGAGATCGCCACGCTGGCCAAGCAGGCCGCCCGGCACCGCATGCACGTGGTGGTCGGCATCATCGAACGCGACGGCGGCACGCTGTACTGCAGCGCGGTGTACCTGGGGCCCGGCGGCGAGATCCTCGGCAAGCACCGCAAGCTGATGCCCACCGCGCTCGAGCGCTTGGTGTGGGGCTTCGGCGACGGCTCCACCTTGGCGGCGGTCGACACCCCGTGGGGCCGCCTGGGCGCGGTGATCTGCTGGGAAAACTACATGCCGATGCTGCGCATGGCCATGTACCAGCAGCAGGTGGCGCTGTACTGCGCGCCCACCGCCGACGACCGCCCCAGCTGGCAATCGACGATGCAGCACATCGCGCTCGAGGGCCGCTGCTTCGTGCTCTCGGCCTGCCAGCATCTGCGGCGCGGGCAGTTTCCCGCCGCGCAGATGAACAACCGCCTGCCCGAAGCGCCCGACACGGTGCTGATGCGCGGCGGCAGCGTCATCATCGACCCGCTGGGCAAGGTGCTCGCCGGCCCGGTGTACGACGAGGACGCGCTGCTCAGCGCCGAACTCGACCTGTCGCTGGTGCCGATGGGCAAGATGGATTTCGACGCGGTCGGCCACTACGCGCGGCCCGACGTCTTCGAGCTGCAGGTCCATACCGCCGCGCAGCATGCAGTCAAGCTGGGAGCCGCCTGATGAACGAACCCGCATCGCCGCTGAACCGCACGCGCATGCAGCGCCGCCGCCTGCTGCAGACGGCCGCCCTGCTGCCGCTGGGCCTGAGCACGCGGGCGCGGGCGCAGGCGCAGGCGCAGGCGCGAACCTGGCCGAGCCAGCCGCTGCGGCTGGTCGTGCCCTTCCCGCCCGGCGGCACCACCGACACCGTCAGCCGGCTGGTGGCCACCGAGCTGGCCAAGACGCTGGGCCAGCCGGTGCTGGTGGAGAACAAGCCCGGCGCCGGCACGGTGATCGGCGTGGACAGCGTGGCCAAGGCTGCGCCCGACGGCTGCACGCTGGTGACGGTGGCCAACAGCTTCGCGGCCAACGAATCGCTGGTCAAACGCCTGCCCTACGACGCGCGGCGCGACCTGCGGCCGGTGGCGCTGATGGGCCTGTCCGAGCACGTGCTGGCCACCTACCCCGGCAGCGGGCTGCGCACGCTGGCCGATCTGGTGGCCGCGGCGCGCAAGCAGCCCGGCAAGCTCAGTTATGCCTCCTTCGGCAACGGCACCTCGGCGCACCTGTCGGCCGAGATGCTCAAGGCCGCGGCCAGCATCGACCTGATCCACGTGCCCTACAAGGGCCAGGCGCCGGCGCTGCAGGATCTGCTGGGCGGGCAGGTGACGGTGATGTTCGGCAACTGGCCGGAGTCCCGCAGCCACGTGCGCAGCGGCAAGCTGGTGGCGCTGGGCATGGCCACGCTGCAGCGCTCGGTGTTCGCGCCGGACATCCCCACGCTGGCCGAGCAGGGCATCGCCATCGAATCGAACTCGTGGAACGGCGTGCTCGCGCCGCGCGCCACGCCCGACGCCGTGGTGCTGCGGCTCAACGCCGAGATCAACGCCGCGCTGAAGTCGCCCGCCGTGGCGCAGTCCTTCGAGGCCGGCGGCATCGTCGCCCTGCCCGGCGGGCCCGAGCGCTTCGCCGCCTTCATCGGCAGCGAGATCGACAAGTACGAACGCATCATCAGCGCCGCGCGCATCACGCTCGACTGATGCCGTCCACACACCGGAGACCCGCATGGGCCAGCTTGCACTCGCCGCCAAGATCACCCACGTGCCGTCGATGTACCTGAGCGAGCTGCCCGGCCCGCGCCAGGGCACGCGCCAGGACGCCATCGACGGCCACGTCGAGATCGGCCGGCGCTGCCGCGAGCTCGGCGTGGACACGATCGTGGTCTTCGACACCCACTGGCTGGTCAACGCCAGCTACCACATCAACTGCGCGCCGCACTTCAAGGGCACCTACACCAGCAACGAGCTGCCGCACTTCATCAGCAACCTGCCCTTCGAGTTCCCCGGCAACCCGGCGCTGGGCCGGCTGCTGGCCGAAACCTGCAATCAAACGGGCGTGGAAGCGCTGGCGCACGACGCCACCACGCTGGCGCCGGAATACGGCACGCTGGTGCCGATGCGCTACATGAACGCCGACCAGCACTTCAAGGTGGTCAGCGTGTCGGCGATGTGCACGGTGCACTACCTGAACGACAGCGCGCGGCTGGGCTGGGCGATGCGCCAGGCGATCGAGCAGCACTACGATGGCACGGTGGCCATCCTGGCCAGCGGCTCGCTGAGCCACCGCTTCGCGCAGAACGGCCTGGCACCCGAGTTCGCGTTCAAGATCTGGAGCCCCTTCCTCGAGCATCTGGATCAGGAGGTGATCCGCATGTGGCAGGCCGGCGAATGGAAGGCCTTCTGCGAAATGCTGCCCGAGTACGCCCCCAAGGGCCACGGCGAAGGCTTCATGCACGACACCGCGATGCTGCTGGGCGCGCTCGGCTGGAGCGCCTACGACGCGCCGGCCGAGATCATCACGCCGTACTTCGGCGCCAGCGGCACCGGGCAGATCAACGCCGTGTTTCCGGTGACGCCGCAGGACGGGCACGCGGTGCCGAAGGCCGTGGCCTCGTCGGCCGAGGGCTTTTCCAGCGTCGCCACGCGGCTCTGATGGAAAAGAAGGGAGGGGGAGCGCCATGCCGCACCTGGTGATGCTCTACACGCCGCAGCTCGATGCAGCCTGCGACATGGATCGGCTGTGCCGCGCGCTGGCCGACGCGATGCTGGGCGTGCGCGACGAGCGCGGCGCACAGGTCTTCCCGACCGGCGGCACGCGCGTGCTGGCCTACCGCGCGGACCATCACGCCACCACCGACGGCAGCGGCGACCACGCCTTCATGTACTTCAACCTGCGCATGGCGCGCGGGCGCAGCGCGGCCGTGCACCAGGCCGTCGGCGAAGCGCTGGCCGCGGTGGTGCGCGAGCAGATGGCGCCGGTGCTGGCCACGCGCGCCGTCGGCCTGACGCTGCAGGTCGACGAAGGCGCCGAGGTCTTCGACGCCAAGCTCGGCAACCTGCATGCGTTGTTCGCGAAAACTTGATGACGCAAGCTGTACGATCGGTTGCGAGTAGCAGCTGCTTCGCCGAGGGCACGCCGTGAGACCATCCACTGCACTGCAACTGCACCGTGATTCGATCCGCGGGATCGTGCTGCGCAATGGCGCGGCGAATCCCCGGGTCTTCGGCTCCGCTTCGCGCGGCGAGGACACCGAGGACAGCGACCTCGACCTTCTGGTCGACCCGGTGAAGGGCAAGACCACCTTGCTCGGATTGGCCAGCATTCAGTTGGAAGTGCAGGATCTGACAGGCGTCAGAACCGACGTACTGACCCCGCTTTCGCTGCACGAGAGATTCCGCGACCGGGTGCTCCGCGAAGCCGTTCCGCTATGAGCGTAAAGGCACGGCGCGTGCCGGATTGGATCGCGGACATCCGCGAAGCCAGACGCAACATCGAGGCCGATATCGGCAATGCCGGCGAGGAACACTTTCTCGGCGACGGCAAGACGCTGCGCGCCGTGACGAAGAGCTTGTCGGACATCGGTGAGGCGGCGAACCGAATCATGACCCTGGCGCCGCAGTGGCAACAGAGCCATCCCGCGGCGTGGCATCAACTGCGCCGCATCTATGCGATGCGCAACGTACTGGCGCATGGCTACTTCCGTATCGACGCAGGCGTCGTCTGGGCCACGGTAAAAAAGGACCTCCCCACGTTGGACGCCGTGCTCGACAGTCTGCCGGGCATTGAAGAATGAACACCACCCTCGACCCGCAGACCATCGCCGCGCTGGCACGCCAGCTGTACGACGCGCGCAAGGCGCGCACGCAGTTGCGCCACTTCTCCAGGCAGCACCCCGGCATGACCATCGAGGACGGCTACGCGATCCAGCGTGCCTGGGTGGCGCTGGAAGTCGCCGGCGGCAGAAGCATCAAGGGCCGCAAGATCGGCCTGACCTCGCGTGCGATGCAGCTGTCGAGCCAGATCGACGAACCCGATTTTGCGCCGCTGCTGGACGACATGTTCTTCGCCAACGGCGGCGACATTCCCGTCGAGCGCTTCATCGCGCCGCGGATCGAGGTCGAGCTGGCCTTCATCCTCGGCAAGCCCTTGAAGGGCCCGAACGTCACGCTGTTCGACGTGCTCGCCGCCACCGAGTGGGTGAGTCCGGCGATCGAGATCATCGACGCGCGCATCGAGCAGTTCGACCGCGAGACCAAGGCGCCGCGCAAGGTCTTCGACACCATCAGCGACTTCGCCGCCAACGCCGGCATCGTGCTCGGCGGCCGGCCGGTGCGGCCGCACGACGTGGATCTGCGCTGGGTGGGCGCGATGCTGTTCAAGAACGCGGTGATCGAGGAGACCGGCCTGGCGGCGGCGGTGCTGAACCACCCGGGCAACGGCGTGGCCTGGCTGGCCAACAAGATCGCTCCCTACGACGAGCAGCTGAACCCTGGAGAGGTGATCCTCGGCGGCTCGTTCACGCGGCCGACGAGCGCAGTGGCCGGCGACAGCTTCCACGCCGACTACGGGGCGCTGGGTGCGGTGAGCTTCCGCTTCGTCTGATACCCGCCTGCGTTCGAGCGCGAAGCATCGAGAAGCCGCTCTGGCACACTGCCGCCCTATCGGCAGCGACGCTTGAACAGGATCGCCGCATGCAGTTCCGCCCCCTCGGCCGCTCCGGCCTGCAGGTCGCGTCCATCGCCTTCGGCGGCAACGTCTTCGGCTGGACCGCCGACGAGACCACGTCCTTCGCGCTGCTCGACGCCTTCGTCGACGCCGGATTCAACCTCGTCGACACCGCCGGCGTGTATTCGCGCTGGGTGCCGGGACACGCGGGCGGCGAGTCGGAGACGATCGTCGGCAAGTGGCTCGCAGCCGGCGGCAAGCGCGAGCGCATCGTGCTCGCGACCAAGGTCGGCATGGACCATGGGCGAGGGCACAGTCGGACTGTCGAAGCGCCGGATCCGGCAGGCGGTGGACGAATCGCTGCGCCGGCTGCAGACCGGCCGCATCGACCTGTACCTGGCGCAAAAGGACGATCCGGACACGCCGCTGGAAGAGACGCTGTCGGCGTTCGCCGAACTGATCGCCGAGGGCAAGGTGCGCGCGATCGGCGCGTCGAACTACAGCGCGCCGCGCCTGGCCGAAGCGCTGGCCGTGAGCGAACGCCTCGGCCTGCCGCGCTGCGAGACGCTGCAGCCCTTGTGCAACCGGATGGAACGCGCAGGCTACGAGGCCGAGCTCGAAGCGCTGGTGCGCGCTCGAGGCCTGGGTGTCATCAACTATTACGGCCTGGCGAGCGGCTTCCTGACCGGCAAGTACCGCAGCAAGGCCGACCTCGCGAAGAGCCCGCGCGGCGCCACGGCCGGAAAGTACCTGGACGCACGCGGCCTGCGCGTGCTGGCCGCGTTGGACGAGGTCGCGCAGCAGCTGAACGCGACGCCGGCGCAGGTGGCGCTGGCGTGGCAGATCGCGCGGCCGGGGATCACGGCGCCGATCGCGAGCGCGACTTCGGTGGCGCAGTGGAACGAGGTGGCACGCGCCGCCGAACTCAGCCTGAGCGCCGCGCAGGTGCAGCGCATCGCCGGCGCGAGCGCCGCTTGACGAGCGGCGCGCTGCGCCCCGGTTCTGCGGACGCTTACTCGGGCCGCGAGTTGGGCCCCGACTTGTAGTCCGAGTACATCAAGAAGCTGCAGCCCTCGTAAAGCGAACGAGCAGCCGCCCGCTTGCCCTGCCCCTTCCCGGAGGGGACCACCTGCCACAGATGTTCAGAAACAACAAAGCCCGCTCGGAGCGGGCTTCGCAAGTTCTTGTCGCAAATTCTGAATTTTGGTTGCGGGGGCAAGATTTGAACTTGCGACCTTTGGGTTATGAGCCCAACGAGCTACCAGGCTGCTCCACCCCGCGTCAGAACCTGGGACTGTATCACAAACGCGAGCAGCCGGAGCCTGGGAGTCTTGTCCAACGAGGTATGAGCCTGAAGCCGGGCTCGCGTTTCCAACGACGTGTGAGCCTGGAAGGGGGCTGGGAGGGGCGGTTGAGCGGCTGATGGGCAGCCTGCCGGCGCGGCGCGTCGATCATCGAATCGATGGTGATCGACATGAACGAGGGACAGGTTCGCACGCTCGAGCAACTGCGACAGGTGCTGGCCGGTACGCAGGAGCTGCAGTTTCGGCGCGCCGAGGATGACGAGGGCCGCTATGGCTGGATCGAGCAGGTGCTGCGGCGCTTCGGGTATCGACAGCTGCACCGCGCCGATCGCGGCGCGGTGCTGGCGTACCTGCAGCGCCTGAGCGGCTACAGCCGCGCCCAGGTGACGCGGCTGGTGGCGCGTTGGACGACGGGCAAGCCGCTGGTGAAGAACTACCGGCGGCCCGAACATGCCTTTGCGCGCCGCTACACGGCCGCGGACGTGGCGCTGCTGGCCGAGGTGGACCGCGCGATGGGCACGCTGTCGGGGCCGGCCACGGCGTGCGTGCTGCGCCGCCAGCGCGACGTGTTCAAGGTGCCGGGCTTCGAGCGGCTGGCCGATCTCTCGGTGGCGCACCTGTACAACCTGCGCCGCAGCGCGGGCTACCGCCAGCAGCGCGTGGTGCAGACCAAGACGCAGCCGACGCGGCGCGTGGACATCGGGGTACGCAAGGCCCCCGCGCCCGAGGGCCGCGCGGGCTACATCCGCATCGACAGCGTGCACCAGGGTGATCAGGACGGCGTCAAGGGGCTGTACCACATCAACGCGGTGGACTGCGTCACGCAGTGGCAGGTGGTGGCCACCGTGCAGACCATCAGCGAGGCGCACCTGCTGCCGGTGATCGAGCAGATGCTCGCGCAGTTCCCGTTCCAGATCCTCGGCTTCCATGCCGACAACGGCAGCGAGTACGTCAACCACGCGGTGGCCCGCATGCTGGAGAAACTGCGCATCGAATTCACCCGCAGCCGCCCGCGGCGCAGCAACGACAACGGCCTGGCGGAAACGAAGAACGGGGCCGTGGTGCGCAAGGAGTTCGGCTACGCGCACATCCCGCAGCGCCACGCCGCGCGCTTCAACACCTTCTGCCGCGAATACTTGAACCCGTTCCTGAACTACCACCGGCCGTGCCTGTTCGCTACCGAGGTGGCGGATCCGAAGAAGCCCGGGCGCATCAAGCGCGTGTACCGGCCCCGGGACGCGATGACGCCGCTGGACAAGCTGGCCAGCCTGCCCGATGCGGCAACGTTCATGCGCGAGGGCCTCACGCTGCAGGATCTGCAGCAGCTCGCCCGCGCACTCACCGATGTGTAGGCGGCCGAGGAACTCGCCGAGGCTCGCGCCGCGCTGTTCCGGCGGGTGCCTGCGCGCACGGGCTGAGCCTCGCCCATCACGCCGGCAATCGAAACGGCCGGGGGGCCGGGCGCTGCGCGCCCGGCGGGGCTGTGGACATATGGACGATGCGCTGGCGCGCACCGGCGCCGCCCGTGGACAACGCTTGCGCGTTGCCCACCGCCGGCACCTTCGCCCACATGCCCACAGCCTGCGACCACGATGAAAGTGACCCGATCCAGGGCCCTCATACACTGGCACCCGTCTACAACGGATCGACTCGCTTCGCGTCGCCGATCCCAGGCCGCTCCAGGCTCATACCTGAATTGGAAAAGACTCTGGGACCGGGGGATGTCGATCAATCCTGCTTGGCGTCCGCTTCGGCCCCGCTGTCCTGCGGCTCGGGCCGGTCGACCAGTTCGACGAAGGCCATCGGCGCGTTGTCGCCGACGCGGAAGCCCATCTTCAGGATGCGCGTGTAGCCGCCGGGCCGCGCCTGGTAGCGCGGCCCCAGTTCGCCGAACAGTTTGGTGACGATGTCGCGGTCGCGCGTGCGGTTGAAGGCCAGGCGGCGGTTGGCCAATGTCGGCTGCTTGGCCAGCGTGATCAGCGGCTCGACGACGCGGCGCAGTTCCTTGGCCTTGGGCAGCGTGGTCTTGATCGCCTCATGCTGCAGCAGCGAATTGCACATGTTGCGCAGCATCGCCTGGCGATGCTCGCTGGTGCGGTTGAGTTTGCGTAGTCCGTGGCGGTGGCGCATGGTGCGTTCTCTCCTTATTGAACCCCGGCCGTGTCAGGTACCGGAGGGTGCACATCGGGCCCCCGCTCGCGAGGGCCGCACGCTCGGACGGCGCTGTGCGCCGTCTGTGCGTCTTGCGAAGCGTTATCGCTTGTCCAGGTTCTGCGGCGGCCAGTTCTCGAGACGTGCGCCGAGCGTCAGGCCGCGCGAGGCCAGCACTTCCTTGATCTCGTTCAGGCTCTTGCGGCCGAGGTTCGGCGTCTTCAGCAGTTCGGTCTCGGTGCGCTGGATCAGGTCGCCGATGTAGTAGATGTTCTCGGCCTTCAGGCAGTTGGCCGAGCGCACGGTGAGTTCGAGCTCATCCACCGGACGCAGCAGGATCGGGTCGAAGTTGGGCGCCGGGCGCGAGATCGGCGCGTCGAAGATGCCCTGGCCGTTGGGTTCGAGCTGCGCGAAGATGGCCAGCTGCTCGACCAGGATCTTGGCCGACGCACGGATCGCCTCCTCGGGCGACATGGCGCCGTTGGTCTGGATTTCCATGACCAGCTTGTCCAGGTCGGTGCGCTGCTCGACGCGCGCGTTCTCGACCGCATAGCTGACGCGGTTGACCGGCGAGAACGAAGCGTCGAGCACGATGCGGCCGATCGACTTGGTCGGCTCGTCGCCATAGCGGCGCAGGTTGCCGGGCACGTAGCCGCGGCCCTTCTCGACCTTGATCTGCATGTCCAGCTTGCCGCCCTGCGACAGGTGGGCGATGACGTGATCGGGGTTGATGATCTCCACGTCGTGCGGCGTCTGGATGTCGCCCGCGGTGACCGGGCCCTCGCCTTCCTTGCGCAGCACCAGCGTCACTTCGTCGCGGTTGTGCAGGCGGAAGACCACGCCCTTCAGGTTGAGCATGATGTGCACCACGTCTTCCTGCACGCCGTCGATGGTCGAATATTCGTGCAGCACGCCGGCGATCGTCACCTCGGTGGGCGCATGGCCGACCATCGACGACAACAGCACGCGCCGCAGTGCGTTGCCCAGCGTGTGGCCATAACCGCGCTCGAACGGCTCCAGCGTGACCTTGGCGCGGTTGCCGCCCAGCGGTTCGACCTGGATGGCTTTGTTGGGCTTCAGCAGATTGGTTTGCATTGCGTCTCGGTTCCTCTCAATACCCTCGGCTCGTTACACCGATAAGGCTGATGGACAAACGCCGGGCTTGCAGTCTTGACTCGCCTCGTGCCCGGCACGCGAAGCGGCAAACGGAAAGGGCTGCGGCCTTCGGCCGAAACCCGCCCCCTGTCGCTTACCTCGAGTACAACTCGACGATCAGCGACTCGTTGATCTCGGCGCCGAACTGGTCGCGGTCGGGCACCTTCTTGAACACGCCTTCCATCTTGGCGGCGTCGACCTGCACCCAGTCGGGCATGCCGATGCTGCCGGCGAGCTTCAGCGCGTCCTGCACGCGCAGCTGCTTCTTGGCGTTGTCGCGAATCGACACCGCATCACCCGCCTTGACCAGGTACGAGGCGATGTTGACCACCTGCCCGTTGACCGTCACGGCCTTGTGCGACACCAGTTGCCGCGCCTCGGCGCGGGTCGAGCCGAAGCCCATGCGGTAGACGACGTTGTCCAGCCGCGATTCGAGCAGGAACAGCAGGTTCGCGCCGGTGTTGCCGCGGCGGCGTTCGGCTTCTTCGAAGTAACGGCGGAACTGGCGTTCGAGCACGCCGTACATGCGCTTGACCTTCTGCTTCTCGCGCAGTTGCAGCCCGAAGTCGGAAGTGCGCGAGCCGCTGGTGCGGCCGTGCTGGCCGGGCTTGCTGTCGAACTTGGCCTTGTCGCCGATCGGGCGGCGGGCGCTCTTCAGGTAGAGGTCGGTGCCTTCACGGCGGGCCAGCTTGGCCTTGGGTCCCAGATAACGTGCCACTTGGTATGTCCTTGAATCTTGTCTGACGCGGCCGGCTGGAAGGGCCGCCGCGCAAGTCTGGCGGGATGTCGCTCAGACGGTGGGCTGGGACAGCCGCCGGCCGGGGCCGGCGCTGCCCGGATTGCGCGCCTCTAGTGCAGTGTTCCACGCTATGCAGCACATAAAGCCGCGTCTTTGCCGCCCTGGCGTCGTTGCAAATCCTCGTGATACCTACGGGTATCACTGCGGTTTGCGCCTAGCCAGGACGACAAATCCATCGGTTTTCTTAAGTGCCGCACAGCGTGGAACACTGCACTAGATGCGGCGGCGCTTCTGCGGACGGCAGCCGTTGTGCGGGATCGGCGTGACGTCGGAGATCAGGTTGATGCGGATGCCCAGCGCGGCCAGCGCGCGCACCGACGACTCGCGTCCCGGCCCCGGGCCCTTGATGCGCACGTCCAGGTTCTTGATGCCCTGTTCCTGCGCAGCGCGGCCGGCCACTTCCGCGGCCACCTGGGCCGCGAACGGGGTCGATTTGCGCGAGCCCTTGAAGCCCTGGCCGCCGCTGGAGGCCCAGGCCAGTGCGCCGCCCTGACGGTCGGTGATGGTGATGATGGTGTTGTTGAACGATGCGTGCACGTGCGCGATGCCGTCCGCGATGTTCTTGCGGACCTTCTTGCTGACGCGCCGTGCGGCGGTATTGACGGGTGCTTTGGCCATGTCTTGATTCTTCCCAGTTCGCCAGGGGCTTACTTCTTCAGCGCCGCCGCGCCCTTGCGCGGACCCTTGCGCGTGCGCGCGTTGGTGCGCGTGCGCTGGCCGCGCAGCGGCAAGCCGCGGCGGTGGCGCATGCCGCGGTAGCAGCCCAGGTCCATCAAGCGCTTGATGTTGATCGAGATCTCGCGGCGCAGGTCGCCTTCGATCGTCAGGCGGCCGATCTCCTCGCGGATCCTCTCCAGATCGCCGTCGCTCAGATCCTTGATCTTCTTGGAGTACGGAATGCCGACCTGCTCGCAGATCTTCTGCGCGGTCGGCCGGCCGATGCCGAAGATCGAGGTCAGGCCGATCTCGGCATGCTTGTGCGGCGGAATGTTGATACCAGCGATACGTGCCATCTTGAATCCTTCGAAACCGGGGTCGCGCGGGGCCTCAGCCCTGGCGCTGCTTGTGACGCGGGTCGGTGCAGATCACGCGCACCACGCCCTTGCGGCGGATGACCTTGCAGTGGCGGCACATCTTCTTCACCGATGCAGCGACTTTCATGCTCTTCTCCTTAATCTCGTCTCACTTGGCGCGGAACACGATGCGGGCGCGGCTCAGGTCGTAGGGCGTCAGTTCCACAGTCACCTTGTCGCCCGGCAGGATGCGGATGTAGTGCATGCGCATCTTCCCGGAGATGTGCCCGAGCACCACGTGTCCGTTTTCCAGCTTCACGCGGAAAGTGGCGTTGGGCAGATTCTCGAGAATCTCGCCCTGCATCTGGATGACGTCGTCCTTGGCCATGTGCTCCGTTCGTTGACCTTCAACTGGCCTTGAAGTTGGCCTTCTTCAGCAGCGACTCGTACTGCTGGCTCATCACGTAGCTCTGCACCTGGGCCCAGAAGTCCATCGTCACGACGACGATGATCAGCAGCGAGGTGCCGCCGAAGTAGAACGGCACGTTGTACCTCAGCACCAGGAACTCGGGCAGCAGGCACACCAGCGTGATGTAGATCGCGCCCACCAGCGTCAGCCGCGACAGGATGCGGTCGATGTGCTTGGCCGTCTGCTCGCCCGGACGGATGCCCGGAATGAAGGCGCCGCTCTTCTTCAGGTTGTCCGCCGTCTCGCGGCTGTTGAACACGAGCGCCGTGTAGAAGAAGCAGAAGAACACGATCATCGCCGCATACAGCATCACGTAGATCGGCTGCCCCGGCGACAGCGCGGCGGAGATGTCCTTCAGCCAGCGCATGCCTTCGCCGGTGGCGAACCAGCCGACGACCGTCGCCGGCAGCAGGATGATCGAACTGGCGAAGATCGGCGGGATCACGCCCGACATGTTCAGCTTCAGCGGCAGGTGCGACGACTGGCCGCCGTAGACCTTGTTGCCGACCTGGCGCTTCGCGTAGTTGACGAGGATCTTGCGCTGCCCGCGTTCGACGAACACCACCACGTAGGTGACCAGCACCACCAGGACCATGATGAACAGGCTGGCGATGATGCTCATCGAGCCGGTGCGCACCAGCTCGAACAGCCCGGCCAGCGCGCTCGGCAGCCCGGCGACGATGCCGGCGAAGATCAGAATCGAGATGCCGTTGCCCAGGCCCCGTTCGGTGATCTGCTCGCCCAGCCACATCAGGAACATCGTGCCCGCCACCAGGCTGACCACCGCCGTCATGCGGAAGCCGAAGCCCGGGCTGATGACCAGGCCCGGCGAGCCTTCGAGCGCCAGCGCGATGCCCAGCGACTGGAACAGCGCCAACACCAAGGTGCCGTAGCGCGTGTACTGCGTGATCTTGCGCCGCCCCGCCTCGCCTTCCTTCTTGATCGCCTCGAGCGTAGGCACGACGTAGGTCATCAGCTGCATGATGATCGACGCCGAGATGTAGGGCATGATGCCCAGCGCGAACACGGTGAAGCGCGACAGCGCGCCGCCGCTGAACATGTTGAACAGGTTCAGGATGCCGCCGGACTGGCTCCTGAACAGCTGCTCCAGCTGCGCCGGATCGATGCCGGGGACCGGAATGTGCGCCCCGAGGCGGAAGACGACCAGCGCAAGCAGCAGGAAGACCAGCCGGCGACGCAGGTCGCCGAACTTGCCGCTCTTGGCCAGCTGGTTTGCCGAAGTAGCCACGTCTGGAAGTCTCGAAGTCTCGAGTCTGGGTTGCAGGCGCGGCTTCAGCCGACCGAACCGCCGGCGGCTTCGATCGCCGCCTTGGCGCCGGCCGTCGCGCCGATGCCCTCGAGCACGACCTTGCGGCTCAGCTCACCCGACTTGATGACCTTCACCACCTTGGCGCGCTCGTCCACCAGCCCGGCCTGCTTCAGCGCCAACAGATCGACCTCGTCGGCGCCCAGGCGCTGCAGCTCGGCGAGCGTGATCTCGGCGTTGAAGGCGGCCGTCAACGACTTGAAGCCGCGCTTGGGCAGGCGGCGCTGCAGCGGCATCTGGCCGCCTTCGAAACCCACCTTGTGGAAGCCGCCGGCACGCGACTTCTGGCCCTTGTGGCCGCGGCCCGCCGTCTTGCCCAGGCCCGAGCCGATGCCGCGGCCGACGCGGCGGCGCGCACGCTTGGCGCCGGGCGCCGGTTGCAGGGTGTTCAGTTCCATGTTCGTCACCGTTTGGCGTCTCGTGCTCAAAGCACCTTCACGAGGTACGCGACCTTGTTGATCATGCCGCGCACCGCGGGCGTGTCCTCGAGCACCGATTCGCTGTTCAGCTTGCGCAGGCCCAGGCCGCGCACCGTGTCCCGGTGCGACTGTTTGGTGCCGATCGGGCTCCTGACCAGCTTGACCGTCACCGACTTCTTGTCCGACATCGTCTTCTCTCCTGCGCGGCGCTTCAGCCGAAGATCTCTTCGACCGACTTGCCGCGCTTGGCCGCCACTTCGGCCGGCGTGGTCGAGCGCTTCAGCGCGTCCAGCGTGGCACGCACCATGTTGTAGGGATTGGACGAACCCAGGCTCTTGGCCGCGATGTCCGTGACCCCCATGACCTCGAACACCGCGCGCATCGGGCCGCCGGCGATGATGCCGGTACCGGCCGGCGCCGGCGCCATCAGCACCTTGGCCGCGCCATGCACGCCGCGCACGTTGTGGTGGATCGATCCGCTCTTCAACGACACCTTCACCATGTTGCGGCGCGCGTCTTCCATCGCCTTCTGCACCGCCACCGGCACTTCCTTGGCCTTGCCCTTGCCCATGCCGATGCGCCCGTCGCCGTCGCCGACCACGGTCAGCGCCGCGAAGCTCAGCGTGCGCCCGCCCTTGACCACCTTGGTCACGCGGTTCACCGCGATCATCTTTTCCTTCAGGCCGTCGTCGTTGCCTTCGGGCTGCGCGCGGGGTTGAAACTTTGCCATCTATTGGATCCTTCGCTGCTGCGCTGGGCGCTTAGAACTGCAGGCCGGCTTCGCGCGCCGCCTCGGCCAGGGCCTTGACGCGGCCATGGAAGGCGAAGCCCGCGCGATCGAACGCCACTTTCTCGACGCCCGCCGCTTTGGCCTTCTCGGCGATGCGCTTGCCGACGATCGCCGCCGCCGCCGCGTTGCCGCCCTTGCCGGCGCCGCCGAGCTGTTCGCGCACGGCCTTTTCGGCCGTCGACGCGCTGGCCAGCACGCGGCTGCCGTCGTCGGAGATGACGCTGGCGTAGACGTGCAGGTTCGAGCGGTAAACCGTCAGACGCGCCACGACCTGCTGCGCGATGCGCGCGCGGGTCTGGCGGGAGCGGCGCAGGCGCTGTGCTTTCTTGTTCAACATCTCGGTCGCTCCTTATTTCTTCTTCGTCTCTTTCAGCGTCACGCGCTCGTCCGCGTAACGGATGCCCTTGCCCTTGTAGGGCTCGGGCGGACGGATCGCGCGCACTTCGGCCGCCACCTGCCCGACCGACTGGCGGTCGGCGCCCTTGATGAGGATCTCGGTCGGCGTAGGCGTTTCCACTTTGACGCCGGCCGGCATGTCCTTGACCACCGGGTGCGAGAAGCCGACCTGCAGGTTCAGCTTCTGGCCCTGCGCCTGCGCGCGGAAACCGACGCCGACCAGCGTCAGCTTGCGCTCGAAGCCCTTGGTGACGCCGTTGACCATGTTGTTGACCAGCGCACGCATCGTGCCGCTCATCGCATTCGCCTCGGCGCTGTCGTTGGCAGGCTCGAACAGCAGCGCGGCGCCGTCCTTCTTCACCGTGACCAGCGAGTTCACCGCACGCACCAGCGTGCCGTTGCCGCCCTTGACTGAAATCTGCTCTGCCGTGATCGACACGTCCACGCCCTGCGGAACGGTCACCGGCATCTTTCCTACGCGAGACATGGCTCGAATCCTTCGGTTAGGCGCCGCCGGTCAGGCGACGTAGCACAGCACCTCGCCGCCGACGCCGTTCTGGCGCGCCTTGCGGTCGGTCATCACGCCCTTGGGCGTGGTGACGATGGCCACGCCCAGCCCGTTCATCACCGACGGGATGGCCTCGCGGCCGCGGTACACGCGCAGGCCCGGACGGCTGACACGCTCGATGCGCTCGATCACCGGGCGGCCGGCGTAGTACTTCAGCGCGATCTCGAGCTGGCTCTTGCCGGCTTCGTCGCGCACCGAGAAGCCGTCGATGTAACCCTCGTCCTTCAGGACCTGCGCGATCGCCACCTTGAGCTTCGACGACGGCATCGCCACCACCGCCTTGTCCACGCCCTGGGCGTTGCGGATGCGCGTCAGCATATCGGCGATCGGATCACTCATGCTCATAACAAACTCTCCTGCTCGTGCCGCACTGGGCCGATGTCACCAGCTGGCCTTGACCACGCCCGGAATGTCGCCCTTGAAGGCGAGGTCGCGGATCTTGCTGCGGCCCAGTCCGAACATGCGGAAGTTGCCGCGCGGCCGGCCGGTCAGCTCGCAGCGGTTGCGCAGGCGCGTCGGGTTGGCGTTGCGCGGCAGCTTCTGCAGCTCGAGCCGGGCGACGTAGCGCTCCTCGTCGGAGCGCTTGGCGTCATCGGCCACCGCCTTCAGTTCGGCGTACTTCTTCGCGTACTGGGCGACGAGCTTCTCGCGCTTTTGCTGACGCTGGATCTGGGACTGTTTGGCCAAGGGGCACCTCAGTTCTTGAACGGGAAGCGGAAGGCCGTGAGCAGCGCCTTGCACTCGTCGTCGGTCTGCGCGCTGGTGGTGATGCTGATGTTCAGCCCGCGCAGCGCATCGATCTTGTCGTAGTCGATCTCGGGGAAGATGATCTGCTCCTTGACTCCGACGTTGTAGTTGCCGCGGCCGTCGAAGGCGCGGCCGGAGATGCCGCGAAAGTCGCGCACCCGCGGCAGCGCGATGGTCACGAAGCGGTCGAGGAACTCGTACATGCGCACACCGCGCAGCGTGACCATGCAGCCGATGGGCACGTTCTCGCGGATCTTGAAGCCGGCGATCGGCTTGCGCGACTTGGTGACCACCGGCTTCTGGCCGCCGATCTTGCTCAGGTCGCCGACGGCGTGGTCCATGACCTTCTTGTCGGCCACGGCCTCGCTGACGCCCATGTTCAGCGTGATCTTCTGCAGGCGCGGCACCTGCATCACCGACTTGTAGCCGAACTTGGCCATCAGCTCCGGGACGATCTTCTCGCGGTAGTGGGTCTGCAGGCGTGCCGTCTGTTGTTGCGCCATGATGCTTTCCTCAGGCCTTGATCTGTTCGCCGCTGGACTTGTAGACGCGCACCTTGTCGCCGTTGTCCAGCAGCTTGATGCCCACGCGGTCGGCCTTCGAGGCGGCTGCGTTCCAGATGGCCACGTTCGACTGGTGGATCGGCATCGTCTTGTCGACCACGCCGCCGGTGGTGCCCTTCATCGGGTTCGGCTTGACGTGCTTCTTCACGACGTTGACGCCTTCGACCAGCAGATGGTCGCCGTCGACGCGGCGCGACACCGTGCCGCGCTTGCCCTTGTCGCGGCCGGTCAGCACGATGACCTGGTCGCCCTTGCGAATCTTGTTCATGCTTGATGTCCTCAGAGCACTTCCGGCGCCAGCGACACGATCTTCATGAAGCGCTCGGTGCGCAGCTCGCGCGTCACCGGTCCGAAGATGCGCGTGCCGATCGGCTCGAGCTTGGCGTTCAGCAGCACCGCGGCGTTGCCGTCGAATTTGATCAGCGAGCCGTCCTGGCGGCGCACGCCCTTGGCGGTGCGCACGACGACGGCACTGTAGATCTCGCCCTTCTTCACGCGCCCGCGCGGCGCGGCTTCCTTGATGCTGACCTTGATGACGTCGCCGATGCCGGCGTAGCGCCGCTTCGAGCCGCCGAGCACCTTGATGCACATGACGGACTTCGCGCCGGTGTTGTCCGCGACATCGAGCCGCGATTGCATTTGGATCATTGCTGTGTCCCCAACTTTTCCCGCTTGCCCCTCCGGCGCGATTTGCCGGGAAAAGCGAGCGGTCAGTCTTGGGCCCGTGTCTGGGTGCCTGGGTGTCTGGGCGAAGCCGGCCTCGAAAGAAACATTCGACACCGGCTGAGCCCGCGATTATGGACCGAAAACGGCCCCGCTGTCAAAGTGCATGCGCGAGGCCGGGGTGCAACAACGCGGGCGAGCCGCCCGCCTGCGTCGCCCGGCCTCAGGCCTTCTGCGCCTTGGCCTGTGCCAGCAGGGTGCCGGCGTCGCTGACCTCGAACTTGCCGGGGCCTTCGATGTTCAGCGTCTTGACCACGCCGTCGACGACGAGCATCGAGTAGCGGTTGGAGCGCAGGCCCATGCCGCGCGCCGTCAGGTCCAGCGTCAGGCCGGTGGCGCGCGCAAAGTCGGCGCTGCCGTCGGCCATCATGCGCACCTTGCCGGCGGTCTTCTGGTCGCGGCCCCAGGCGCCCATGACGAAGGCGTCGTTGACCGAAACGCACCAGATCTCGTCGACGCCGGCGGACTTCAGTTCGCCGGCCTTTTCGACATAGCTCGGCACGTGCTGGGCAGAGCAGGTCGGCGTGTAGGCCCCGGGCAGGCCGAAGACGGCGATCGTCTTGCCGGCCGCGGCCTGGGCGATATCGAAGCTGTTCGGGCCGATGGAGCAGCCGTTGCCTTCGACCTCGATGAACTCCTGCAGGCTGCCGGCGGGCAGCTTGTCTCCGACTTTGAGCATCATGTTCTCCTGTGATGGGTGGGCCCCGATGGGCACGGTGCGAGCCGGCCCCGAAGATGACGAAGGGCCGCGCGCCAGTATCCCAGCGCCGCGGCCCGTGCGTGGCACGCCGGGCTCGATGGCCCCGCGCCCAGGCCCGGCTTAGGCCAGCCCGGCCTTCTTCACCAGGCGCGTGACGACCCAGCTCTTGGTCTTGGACATGGGCCGGCTCTCGGCGATTTCGACCACGTCGCCGAGCTTGTATTCGCCGTTCTCGTCGTGCGCGTGGTACTTGCTCGAGCGCGCGACGATCTTGCCGTACAGCTCGTGCATGGCACGGCGCTCGACGCGCACCGTGACGGTCTTAGCGCGCTTGTCGCTGACCACCTGGCCGACGAGCGTACGCGTGTTCTTGGTGACGGCGGCAGGCTGGTTCACTTGGTCGCCTCCTTCTTCTTCTCGGCGAGGATGGTCTTGGCGCGGGCCACGTCGCGGCGCGTCTTGCGCAGCGTCGAGTGGTTGCTCAGCGACTGGGTGGCCTTCTGCATGCGCAGGCCGAAGTGGGCGCGCAGCAGGTCGGCGACCTCCTTCTCGAGTGCCGCCACGTCCTTGGCGCGCAGTTCACTGGTCTTCATTCGGGTCTCCGATATCGTCTCTACGCGCCGATCTGGCGCGCGACGAAGGTGCAACGCAGCGGCAGCTTGGCCGAGGCCAGCAGGAAGGCCTCGCGCGCCAGCGCCTCGGGCACGCCGTTGATTTCGTACAGCACCTTGCCCGGCTGGATTTCGGCCACCCAGTATTCGGGGTTGCCCTTGCCGCTGCCCATGCGCACCTCGGCCGGCTTCTGCGAAATCGGTTTGTCCGGGAAGATGCGGATGAAGATGCGCCCGCCGCGCTTGATGTGGCGGCTGATGGCGCGGCGCGCGGCTTCGATCTGGCGCGCGGTCAAGCGGCCGCGCTCGGTGGCCTTCAGGCCGAATTCGCCGAACGACACCTTGGCGCCGCGCGTCGCCATGCCGGTGTTGCGGCCCTTCTGTTCCTTGCGGAACTTGCGGCGTGATGGTTGCAGCATGTGTTATTCCCCTTTGCCTTCGGCACCGGCCCCCGGCGCGGCAGCCTTGCGCACGCGCTTGGCGGTCGCCGTCTTCGGCGCCTCGCCGGCCTCGGCCGGCTTGTCCGCAGCACCGGCGCCTGTGGCCGCGCGCGGCGGCCGCTCGCCGGGACGCCCGCGCCCGCCCGGGGCACCCGGTGCACCCGGACGCGGTCCGCGGCGCGAGCGCCGATCGTCTTCGCCGGTCTCCGGCTTGGCGCCCGGCGCCTCGCCGTGCGCCAAGCGGTCGCCGCGGTAGACCCAGACCTTGACGCCGATCACGCCGTAGGTGGTCTTGGCTTCCGAGAAGCCGTAGTCGATGTCGGCCTTCAGCGTGTGCAGCGGCACGCGGCCTTCTCGGTACCACTCGCAGCGCGCGATCTCGATGCCGTTCAGACGCCCCGACGACATGATCTTGATGCCCTGCGCGCCCAGGCGCATCGCGTTCTGCATGGCGCGCTTCATGGCGCGGCGGAACATGATGCGCTTCTCGAGCTGCTGCGTGATCGAGTCGGCGATCAGCTGCGCATCGATCTCGGGCTTGCGCACCTCCTCGATGTTCACCGCCACCGGCACGCCCAGGCGGCGCGCCAGTTCGGCCTTCAGGTTCTCGATGTCCTCGCCCCGCTTGCCGATGACCACGCCCGGGCGCGCCGAATAGATGGTGATGCGCGCGTTCTTCGCCGGGCGCTCGATCAGGATGCGCGACACCGCGGCACTCTTCAGCCGCGCCTTCAGGAAGTCGCGCACGTGCAGGTCCTCGGCCAGCATGTGGCCGAAGTTGCGCTTGGTGGCGAACCAGCGCGAGCCCCAGGCACGCGTGACGGGCAGCCGGAAGCCGGTCGGATGGATCTTCTGTCCCATGTTTGTCTGTGCCCCTGCCTTAGTTGCCGACGGTCACGTAGATGTGACAGGTGGGCTTGCTGATGCGGTTGCCGCGGCCCTTGGCGCGCGCGGACGAACGCGACAACGCGGCACCCTGCTCGACGTAGATGGCCTTGACCTTCAGTTCGTCGATGTCGGCGCCGTCGTTGTGTTCGGCATTGGCGATGGCCGAGGCCAGCGCCTTGCGGATGATGCCGGCCGCCTTCTTCGGCGTGAAGCTCAGGATGTTCAGCGCCTGGTCCACCTTCTTGCCGCGCACCATGTCCGCCACCAGCCGGCCCTTGTCGACCGACAGGCGCACGCCGCGAACGCTTGCTTTGGTTTCCATCGTCATGCCCTACCTCTTGGCCTTCTTGTCGGCCGGGTGACCCTTGAAGGTGCGCGTCTGCGCGAACTCGCCGAGCTTGTGGCCGACCATCTGGTCGGTCACGTACAGCGGCACGTGCTGCTTGCCGTTGTGCACGGCAATCGTCAGACCGATGAATTCGGGCAGGATCGTCGAGCGGCGCGACCAGGTCTTGACCGGCTTCTTGTCCTTGGTGGCGGCGGCCTTGTCGACCTTGGCCATCAGGTGGTGGTCCACGAACGGACCCTTCTTCAATGAACGTGCCATGGTGCTGAGCCCCTACTTCTTGCGGCGCGAGACGATCATCGTCTGCGTGCGCTTGTTGTTGCGCGTGCGGTAGCCCTTGGTCAGGTTGCCCCAGGGGTCCACCGGATGCTTGCCGCTCTTGCTGCGGCCTTCGCCGCCGCCCATGGGGTGATCGACCGGGTTCATCACCACCCCGCGCACGGTCGGGCGGATGCCCTGCCAGCGGCGCGCGCCGGCCTTGCCGTACTGGCGCAGGTTGTGCTCTTCGTTCGACACCTCGCCGATCGTGGCGCGGCAGTCGATGTGGATCTTGCGCACTTCGCCCGAGCGCAGCCGCAGCTGCGCGTAGATGCCCTCGCGCGCCATCAGCGTCACCGAGGCGCCGGCCGAACGCGCGATCTGCGCACCCTTGCCCGGCAGCATCTCGATGCAGTGGATCGTCGAGCCCACCGGGATGTTGCGGATCGGCAGCGTGTTGCCGGCCTTGATCGGCGCCTCGGCGCCGCTGAGGATCGTCGCGCCGACCTCGATGCCGCGCGGCGCGATGATGTAGCGGCGCTCGCCGTCGGCATAGCACACCAGCGCGATGTGCGCACTGCGGTTCGGGTCGTATTCGATGCGCTCGATCTTGGCGGGGACGCCGTCCTTGTTGCGCACGAAGTCGATCACGCGGTAGTGGTGCTTGTGGCCGCCGCCCTTGTGGCGCACGGTGATGTGGCCGTTGTTGTTGCGGCCCGAATGCTGGAACTGCGGCTCGAGCAGCGAGGCCTGCGGCTTGCCCTTGTACAGGTGCTTGTGCACCACCTTGACCACCGCGCGGCGGCCCGGCGACGTGGGTTTGATCTTGACGACGGCCATTACGCGGCCTCCCCGGAGAAGTTGAGCTCCTGGCCCGGCTTCAGGCACACGTAGGCCTTCTTGACGTGGTCGCGGCGGCCGATGGAGCGGCCGAAGCGCTTGGTCTTGCCCAGCTGGTTGACGGTCTGCACCGACGCCACCTCGACCTTGAACATCAGTTCGACGGCCGCCTTGATCTCCGGCTTGGAGGCGTTGCGCAGCACCTTGAACAGCACCTGGTTGTGCTTTTCCGCGACGCGCGTGGCCTTCTCGGAGATGATCGGCGCGACCAGCACCTGCGCCAGACGGCCTTCGTCCGGCTTCTTCGCGTTCTTGGCCGTGCTCATGCGAACATCTCCTTCAGCTGGTCGATCGCGCCCTTGGTGACCAGCACCTTCTTGTAGAACACGAGCGACAGCGGGTCGGCGTAGCGCGGCTCGACGACCAGCACGTTGGCCAGGTTGCGCGAGGCCAGCGCCAGGTTCTCGTCCACCTGGTCGGCGATGACCATCACCGAATCCAGCCCCATGGCCTTGAACTTCTGCGCCAGCAGCTTGGTCTTCGGCGCGTCGACACCGATGCCGTCGACCACTGCCAAGCGGCCGTCACGCGCCAACTGCGACAGGATCGACGCCATGCCGGCCCGGTACATCTTCTTGTTGACCTTGTGGGTGAAGTTCTCGTCCGGCTTGTTCGGGAAGGTGCGGCCGCCCCCGCGCCAGATCGGCGACGAGGTCGAGCCCGCGCGAGCGCGGCCCGTGCCCTTCTGGCGGAACGGCTTCTTCGTCGAGTGCTTGACCTCGGTGCGGGTCAATTGCGCCCGCGTGCCCTGGCGCGCATTCGCCTGGTAGGCGACGACGATCTGGTGCACCAGCGCCTCGTTGTAGTCGCGCGCGAACACCGTGTCGGGCGCGTCCACCTTGGCGGTGGATTGCCCTTGGTCATTGAGGAGCTCGAGTTGCATCAGTTGGCTCCCTTCGTGCCCTGCGAAGCGCCGCCTTGGGCGGCGCGGGCCTTCACCGCCGGACGCACGACCACATGGCCGTTCTTCGCGCCCGGCACCGCGCCGCGCACCAACAGCAGCGAGCGCGCTTCGTCGATGCGCACGACATCGAGGTTCTGCGTGGTGACGGTCACATCGCCCTTGTGGCCCGACATCTTCTTGCCCGGGAATACGCGGCCCGGGTCCTGCGCCATCGAGATCGAACCCGGCACGTTGTGCGAACGGCTGTTGCCGTGCGACGCGCGCTGCGAGCCGAAGTTGTGGCGCTTGATCGTGCCGGTGAAGCCCTTGCCGATCGAGGTGCCCTGCACGTCCACCGCCTGGCCGACGGCGAACAAGCCCACCGGCAGCGTCGCGCCCGGCTGGTATTCGGCAGCGACTTCGGGCGTGACGCGGAACTCGCGCAGCACCTCGCCGGCCATCACGCCCGCCTTGGCCAGGTGGCCGGCCTCGGGCTTGGTGACGCGGGACGCCTTGCGCGAACCGAAGGTCACCTGGATGGCGCTGTAGCCGTCAACGGCTTCGGTCTTGACCTGGGTGACGCGGTTGTCGGACACGTCCAGCACCGTCACGGGAACGGCGTCGCCGTCGTCCGTGAAGATGCGCATCATGCCCACCTTGCGGCCCAGCAATCCGAGACGATGGCTCAGACTCATGGTGTTTCTCCAGCCCCATGCACGCCGGGCGTGCGGAGCCTTTGTTGACGAACCCGACATCGATTGGCCGGGCTGATTGGCTTCCCCGCGGCGGCATGCCGCCGCGAGAAAAGCCTGCAAGTATAGCAGCTGCTGCGGCTGCACTACTGCAGCTTGATCTCCACGTCCACGCCGGCCGGCAGATCGAGCTTCATCAGCGCGT
The DNA here is from genome assembly GCA_036724445.1 of Rubrivivax sp. Taxonomy (GTDB): domain Bacteria; phylum Pseudomonadota; class Gammaproteobacteria; order Burkholderiales; family Burkholderiaceae_C; genus Rubrivivax. The sequence continues at coordinate 64,700 of DAIMFR010000025.1, forward strand.
CCACCGTCTTGTCGGTCGGGTCGACGATGTCCATCAGGCGCTGGTGCGTGCGGATCTCGAACTGGTCGCGGCTGCTCTTGTTGACGTGCGGCGAGCGCAGGATGTCGAAACGCTGCATGCGCGTGGGCAGCGGCACCGGGCCCTTGACGATGGCGCCGGTACGCTTGGCGGTCTCGACGATCTCCAGCGCCGACTGGTCGATCAGTTTGTAGTCGAAGGCTTTGAGGCGAATGCGGATCTTCTGCTTTTGCATGACGGCCCGCCTTATTCGATGATCTTGGCCACGACGCCGGCGCCGACGGTGCGGCCGCCCTCGCGGATGGCGAAGCGCAGGCCCTCTTCCATGGCGATCGGCGCGATCA
>DAIMFR010000026.1:0-63452 GCA_036724445.1 Rubrivivax sp.
GTTCGACCTCGGTGTGGCTTGATATGTCATTAGATTGCTGGAACGATCTACTAGTCAAGATGGGTTGGACGGACGCATATGTAGCGACGCCACACTTCGCTACCAGAGTGCCCACGATCAGCCTTGAGGCTTTCCGGGGCGGTTCAGTCAGCGCCTTCCGAATGCTGCGGTGAACCTCTGGCCAACCCGCTTCACCGGTCGCCCAACTCCACGAACAATGCCACTCAAAGGTGGGGGGAGCGACGTGAGCGGTGAGACAGTGAAGCCGGCCTCTCGTAGCCGACGCGACACAGAGAGGCGCGACCCATACGGCAAGGCACCGACATAGTTGCGAATGAGTCGCGGAACGTGATGCGCTTCATGAGCATGCTCGTACAGTTGGGCCAATGCGATATCCAGCGGAGAGACATCGAAGCTGTCCTGATCCGTAGTGACGCATCCGCGCGGGCCGCAGGCATCAAGGTCGTCATACAGACGCCGCAAGAATTCGAGCCACCCGCCGCCGGTGTGGCCTGACAAGATCTGTGATTGAAGGCGTCGCCCACGCAGGTCTCTATGGTCGGGGTCTGCAATGAGGCGGGTTAAGGATTCTCTGTATCCATCGGGATCTGATGCCAGTTCCATGGCCCCATCCAGACCTGGTGCACCGGGTCCCAGCAGTGACAGATCGGGAGCCATCGGTGCGAGGCCTAAGGCCGGCAGGCCTTGGCAACCGGCCTCCAGTAGTGACGTAATCGATGAAAACGGCACTGAGTCCAAGTACACGTCCGCGGCCGCAAGGAGCACGCTGTTCTCCCATCGCGGACCAAGCGCTTCGATACGCCCACCAGTTTGATCGGCGGCGGCCCGCCATGCCCCTTCTAGACTAGGACCAATCGCTACAAGTCTTGCCTGCGGCATCTTCGCAAGGACAGGCACGACAAGGTCAAGGAAGCCGATAAGCCCGGGGGCAGAAAACTTGAACGGGGATGCGACCGTTACCAGCAGCACCGTTTCCGGTGCAAGGCCAAGCTCTCGCTTGGCCTCGTCGCGACCAATTGCACGCCGCGACGGCACCAGCGGTATGGGAAGTATTGCTGTGCGGTCCGGATCGATCCTGCGCCGATCCGCGAGGAACTGCGGCAACTGACTTCTCAAATGGACGACAGAGTGAGCCACGCTGCCACCGATCCAGAACGTGTGATCGGAGTGGTTGACCATCACGGTCGGAGTGTCTCCGCAACCCGCAGCAAGAGCCAGCACTGGAACGGTGTCGTATGGCCACAAATGCAAAACAACCAGATCACGACCAAGAGCAAGTCTTCGCAGCTCAAGCGCTTGATCGATCGGATTTGACGGGGACGCGCGAATCTCGTGGAGCTGTCCGCCTGAGGACTCAGCCGCCTCACGCAGGTAGGCCGGGACACTAAACACACCAGCATAGTGCCCTTGCGTGGTGACAGCCACTGAGTGTCGACTATCATCATCCGCGAGCATCCAGCGCCAGACAAAGCGGCCGTCTCCTCCCACGGGTCGGGCGTACGTTAAGACATGCAAGACGTTGCGGCCAGAGCCAACAACTCTTCGGACGTGCTGCGTGGCAGATGTTCGACTAGGCAGGTCTTGACCGACGGAAAGCAGCAAACGTTCCAACCGAGGCGATCCGAACAGCCCGGGATGATCTGGGAAGGCGCTACGTGCTGCGACTTGAGCCAGCGCTGCGGCTGCGGGTGCATCGCCGGCGGATAGATACGATGCTCCAAGGTCGATCAAGGTTTCTAACCCTCGATGCCTTTCTCGAAGGCGCGCTTCTATCGCAGCTCTTTCCGAATCCACTTCAATCATTGCAGCCTTTCCTCGGGATGAGGCAAGTTTGTTGCACCAAGAGACTGCGCAACCGGATGCGCTGTGCCCACCCGATCATCGAGGCAGCGCCCAACTGGCCCAGGAACCGCGGGTCACGCCCCGCAATTTTCGATGCAAACCGGGTGCCCGAAGCTTGAGCCAGGCGGACGCATAGCTGCGCCAGTGTCGGCGCACTCGCGGGAACGCATTCAGCAGAACCTCCACTCGTTTGCGGTCGCTGAACTCTGCGTACATCTGGACTGCACGCAATGCATGAAGGTTGAGCCATCGTTCGAGTGTCGGGCGCAGGTCAACGGGGCAGCCGTCGCGAATCGGCCCCGGGTCAGTGAAGACCGGCTCGAGAGGAAGATCTCGTCGCCCAGACGCCATTCCGAGATCTGACGCATCGGTGTGATACCAGGCGGAGATCTCGAAGCTTCGAAAGAATGCGCAATGCATCAGGAGTTGTAGCCAGAGATAGACGTCCTCCCCAAAGCGGCAGCCATTGCGCCCGTAGAAGCCACCAAATCGACGCACGGCTTCCGTACGGAACAGGCTTGAGCATGAATGCACGACGCCCATGCAAAGTGAGAGTTCATCGTCGCCGATGTCGGGTGTGAGGCACCAAACCCCTTCAACAACACCGTGTCGGCGAAGCTCATCCCAGCGGTCCACCCCCGTGGGGCCGATACGAAAGGCAGAAGCGAAGACCGCGCACTCCGGATGGGCGTCCAGGACGCGTTTGGCGCTCTCGAGGAAGTGCGGCTCCCACTCATCGTCCGCGTCGAGGAATGTGATCAGGGGGCCGGTTGCCTCATGAAGCCCACTATTCTTGGCAGCACCAGGGCCCCCATTCGGACGCGTGAGCAGGCGGATTCGATCGTCGAAACTCGCAAGTCGCTGCACGACAATGGGGCCTCCGTCAGTGGAACCATCGTCAACGACGAGTATCTCCAGTTCGGCAATCGATTGGCGTTGCACCGACTCAAGGGCGCGTCGGATCGTCGACTCCTTCTGATAGAGCGGGATGACGATCGATATCGCAGGGCGCTCGGACTTCATAATTTCAGGCCTCTTGATACGCGCGGGCCGCTCCGGCGGGCGACGGAGCGTGGCCAAGGCACTCCCGGTGCCAGACCTCCAGGCACAGCAGTGCCCAGATCCGCATTTCTTCGTTGGACCGGCGCTTGCGGTGACGCTCGAGAAGCTTGCGAACTGCCACTCGGTCCATCAACGTGCCGGTGAGCGACGTCTGCGAGGTCAGCGTGTCCCACGCGAACGTCTCCAGTCCATCGCGGAACCACGCGTCCAGCGGAACGCGGAACCCGACCTTGCGCCGATTCACGATCCGATGCGGCAGGTAACGCATCGCGACCTGCTTCACGAGCCACTTCGTCTTGCGTTCCCGCAGCTTCAGCGAGGAAGGCAGCTGGAACGCGTACTCGACCACTTGGCGGTCGAGGAAGGGCGGGCGCAGTTCCAGCGAAGCAGCCATGGACATGCGGTCGCCGCGCTCGAGCAGGTTGTCGGGCAACCATGTCTGGGCATCCAGCATCAGCATCTGCAGCAACGGGTCGCCTTCGGGCTGCTGGATCCAGTCCAATGCCGGGTGAGACGGCGCATCGTGCAGGAGGCTGCGGCGCTCAGCGGACGTGAAGGGCGCGAACCAGTTGTTGAAGCGCTCCGCTCGATTGCGACCGGCCAGCGCGCGCGCTGCGATCCTTAGCCGTGAAGCGGCGGGTGGCGCCAAGGTCTGAAACAAGCCCAGCAGCGGCGAACGCAGCGCAGCGGGCACGAGACCGACTGCCGCTGAGAGGCCGGCATAGCGGTGCTTCGGGTAGCCCGCGAACAGTTCGTCGCTGCCTTCTCCAGAGAGCACGACGCTCACGGTGCGGCGGGCAAGTTCAGCGAGCTTGAACACGGCGACGTCGGCCGGCTCGGAGATCGGCGCATCCCTGTGCCAGGTCAGCTTGCTCCACAGCGCGCGGAAGTCTTGCGCGCCGACGATCACTTCGTGATGTTCGGTGCGCAGCAGCTCGCTCACCTGCCGCGCGTAGGGCAGCTCGTCATGGCGTGGGTCGCCGAAGCCGGCCGAGAAGGTGTTGACCCCTTGTCCATCACGCAGCTCGCTCATGAGCGCAACGATGAGGCTCGAATCGACGCCTCCGCTCAGGTACGCACCGACCGGAACGTCGGCGACCAGCGCTGCTGCTACCGCGTCGCGGAGCTTGGAGGCGAGTTCATCGACTGCCTGCTGCGGCGTCGTTTGCGCCTCAGCGACCATGGGGAATGACCAATAGCGGCGCGCTCGTTCAACGCCGCGTTCGCCGACTCGCAGCGTATGCGCCGGCGGCAGCTTGCGGACGCCTTCGAAGAGCGTGTACGGTGCCGGAACGGCTCTGCTCGCTAAGTAGGCGTCCAGGCTGAGAGTGTCCACGGCGACGGCTGGGATGGCCGGAAGGAGTGCCTTGATCTCCGAGGCGAAGGCGAAGAATTCCGAATCGGAGTAGTAGTACAGCGGCAGGATGCCCATCCGGTCCCGCGCCAGCAGCAGCGAGTTGTCGCGCGCGTCGTGAAGGGCAAACGCGAACTGGCCTTCGAGATCATTGAAAACGGCTTCGCCGTGCGCCAGGTAGCAGGCCAAGATCGTCTCGGTGTCACCGTGGGTTCGATAGGGATATGCCACGCGCTGCCGCAGGGCCTGGTAGTTCAGGATCTCGCCATTGAAGGTGATGCGGCAAGAACTGTCCGCCGACTTCATGGGCTGGACGGAGCCGCTCAAGTCGATGATGGAGAGCCTGCGGTGACCGAAGCCGATGGGGCCGTCGATCCAGTACCCCTCCGCGTCGGGGCCCCGATGGACGAGGCGTGACGTCATCGCGCGCAGAAGGCCCGAATCAACGGGGGCACCGTCAAAGCGACGGATTCCAGCGATACCGCACACTTCAGCTGTTCTCCATCTCGACGGGTTGCCCTCGACCTTCGCAAAGGTCAATCAGCAGCGCAGTCCTGTGCGTCCAGGTCTGCGTGAGGACCGCGGCTCGCTGCGAGTCGGGATTTGGCGGCGAGGAAAGCAGGCGGCGAACCTCCGAGATGAAGTCCTCGGCACCTCGTGCAATGGCCAGGTGATCGGCGTAGTGCTGCGCCTCCGGAAAGTCGATCGTGACGACTGGAAGGCCCAGGGCGAGGTACTCCTTCAGCTTGATCGGATTCGAGTGGCGGATCCAGTCGTTGTCCAACCAGGGCATGAGTGCCACGTCGAAAGTGGAGCCATAGCCCGGCATCTTCTCGTAGGGTTGAAAGCCCAGCCAGTGCACGTTCGGGAACTTGGCGAAGCGTTCCATCGAACAGGTCGCGTCTCCGATGAGGATGAGAGACGCCTCTGGAAACTCAGCCGCGATCCGTTCCAGCAGGTGGAAGTCGATGATGTAGTCGTCCAGGCCACCGAAGAACCCGAGGTGCGGCCGCGGCAGGTCCCGGATGTCCGCAGGATGTTCTTCCGGAGGAATGGCGCAGAAGTGGTGCAGGTCGACACCGTGGTCCAGGAAGACTGCGCGTCCGCCTGTGAGCGCCTGTTCCTCCCGCAGCAGTGCTCGGCTGACGTAGCAGACGAAGTCGGAGTGCTGAAGGAGCTGGGACTCATAGCCTTCGATCAGCGTCTTGTCGGCCTCGGGAAAGCTCGAGTGTAGGTCAGACCGGTTGTAGATGAGGCAGCGCCGCTCCATTGGGTGCACGACGTCCCAGGCCGTGGGGATGGTGACCATGTAGACCGGGCACTTCATGCCGAGCGCACGCGAGACGAGCCTGACCTGTGCCCGCACGAGCGCGGCGTTCAATCGACGAGCGATGGCGCTGCCATAAAGCGGCACCATCAGCGGCGTCATCACGTGAAAGTCCGGCAGTTCCGGAATGGGCGTGCGCACGAGCTTGGCCATGCTCTTCGCCTTGCGCCAGATTCGACGGAACGCCTGGGTGCTGCGCCCGGGCATCGGCATGCGCATGCCGATGCTGTTGACGAACAGGACACGCCGACTGGCAGCCACATTGCGCATCAGCTGGATGTCGGAGTGGGCGCGGTTGTGGTACCAGAAATCCTGCCCGGAGAAGCAGACGTAGTCGGCGGGCGGAACGGGCCGCGGCATGGCGGGAATGTCGCCTCGGACCTCTGGTGGCCTCGCGCCTACCGAAAGCACCGACGCCAGCCCGGCGCGATGGACCCGGCTGCCGCGTGCGGCACGCAGCGCCTCGTTGACGAGGACTCCGGCGCGGTACGCGCCGGTCGCCAAGCGACCGTGGCGCGATCGGTACAGCCGCACCCGGTTCCACGCCTGCATGGCCCAGAGGCGGGGCGACGATGTCATCTCCCCGCCGATATGCACCACTTCGGCGCACGGCTCGAGCTGGGTTCTGAACCCTGCGTCGCGCGCGCGGAGGCAGAAGTCGGTCTCTTCGGAATAGAGGAAGTACGCCTCGTTCCACTCGCCGACGGCCCGGATGCACGCCCTCGAGATCATCATCGCGGCGCCGGAGGCCCATGCTGCCGACGTCGGGCGCGAGTAGGCTGCGGCGTTGACGATGGATTCGCCGAGCGGCGGGATGCGCCCTGCGCGCCTGCCCCCGAGCAGGGCTTCGCCCCATGCACGCAGGAGAGTCGGCGATCGGTGAAGCGAATTCTGCAGCGTGCCGTCCTCGCCTAGGATGCGTGGAACGGCGATGCCGACGCCGGGCTGTCCCAGCCGTTCGCGCAGGGCCGCGCCGGATCCAGGGCCGAGCCGGATGTCCGGGTTGAGAACCAACACCGCTTCGCGCGCGCGAGCGGCAGCGACCCCGGCGTTCACGCCGGCTGCGTAGCCCCGATTGGTGTCGAGGGCTATCACGCTCGCGCCAGGCGCGAGTTCCCGGACAACGGCAAGCGTCTCGTCGCCCGAAGCGTTGTCGACCACCACGATCTCGTAGTCGGGCAGATCGGCCATCGCCGTAGGCAGCGAGCGAAACAAGTCGGGAAGCAGGCGTGCGCTCCGGAACGTGACGATCACGATGGAAACGCTCGGGGAACCGGGCGAGACCGTTTCAGCCGGCAGGTGCAGATCGCTCTTCGGCGAAGGATCTCCAGGGGCGGTGCCAAACAGCGATGACTCGAAGGTGGGCGCTGCGTCGTGCGCCGCCATGGTCGATCGACGGGCCACGAAGCCCTCGTCTAGCGGCGCGCTCAGGAGTTCGTTGTCGCTCATCGCTGGGCGCGCGCGATGACCTCACGCAGCGCATTGATCAGGGGCGCGCTCGCATAGGGACCGATCCGGTCGCTCGGCTGCAATTCGCGCAGACGGCGCAGCTTGTCGCGAAGTTCAACTTCGTCCATCGCCACGTTGATCGTCCCCAAACTGGCAAGATGCGTCGCCGTCGCGAGTTGATGTTCGTTGCGCACTTCGCCGAGCGAGGCGCGTCGTGGCATCACCAGGATCGGCTTTTCCCACTGCAATGCCGAAAGGACACTGCCCATGCCCGCGTGGGCCACCACGACCTTGGCCGCTGCTACGCGACGGGCGAAATCGGGCGGCTGCAGGAACTGGCTCCACTCGATGTGGGCGGGCCGCCACTTGGTGTCGCCGATCTGCGCGAAGACATCGGTGCGTCCCGTGCTGTGCGCCCATTCGTCGACCACGCGGACGAGGCGGTCGAAGGGCAGATCGCTTCCAACGGTAACGAAAATCATGCTGAGTTCTGGGACTTTGGGTTCGCACGGCCGCTCATAGGACGCTGCCGCGGTAGAACGGACCATGGGGCCGGGCGAGATGCACCCACTGGGTGAGCCACAGCGTGGCATATGGGCCGACCTTCTGCCCGGACAGGGACAACTCCTCGCTGTTCGCGATGCTGTCCAGCCAGACCGTGCGGGCGCCGAAGAGCCGACCAATCCGGATCGCGAAGTAGCCCTGCGCCGCTCCGGTCGAGATCACCACGTCGGGCCTCTCTCTCCACACGAGGAGGAAGACGGCAACTAGCGCCCGCGCCAGACCAACCTTCTTCCAGAGGTTGGCCTCGGGAACCACTCGGAACTCTGAACCGGGATCAAGGTCGGCGCGATAGCCTTCCTTGTCGGTCGCGAACACGACATCACAGTCGGCGAACGCCGGTCGAAGGCGAAGCAGCTGCACCCAATGGCCGCCACCGGATGAGATCGCAAGGACCTTGGTCTTCTTCTCGGTCATACGACTCAGCTCGCCCCCTTGCTGAAGACCACCGCGGGGATGGTCTTGGCCAGGATTTTGACGTCCAACCAGAGCGACCAACTGTCGATGTAGGCCTTGTCCATCTCCATCCACTGCTTGAAGCTGATCTCATTGCGCCCGCTGATCTGCCACAGGCAGGTGATGCCGGGCTTGATCGACAGGCGGCGGCGGTACAGCCATTCGTACTGGTCCACCTCGGCGGGCAGCGGGGGGCGCGGGCCGACCAGGCTCATCTGGCCGCGCAGCACGTTCAACAGCTGCGGCAGCTCGTCGATGCTGGTCTTGCGGATGAAGCGGCCAATGGGCGTGATGCGCGGGTCATTCTTGATCTTGAAGACGGGGCCGTCCATTTCGTTCAAATGCTCGAGTTCGCTGCGCCGCTTCTCGGCGTCCGCGTACATCGAGCGGAACTTGTAGAGCTTGAACAGGCGCTTGTTCATGCCGACGCGTTCCTGGGCGAACAGTACCGGGCCCGGGCTGCTCAACTTGATGGCCAGTGCCGCGATGAGCAGCAGCGGGCTCAGCACGATCAGCCCCACGGCGGACAGCACGATGTCCATCAGCCGCTTGAGCAGAAGCTGCATCAGCATCTGTTCGCGGAACAGCGTGACCACATGGTCGCCCTCGAAGCGCTCGATGTGCAGGCGCGACAGGAGCCGGGAATCCGCCTTGTCGGGGAACATGCGCACCACGATGCCAAGCTCCTGCGCCAGGCGCACCGCTCGGTCGAAGATGGCGATGTGCTGCATGAAGGGCACGCACAGGATGATCTCGTCCACCGGCCCCTTCTCCAGGATGGCCTGCAGATCCTTGAACGTACCCATCACCGGATAAGGGGTCTGCAGCCGCGGCCGGGCTCCGGGCTCGTCGTGTTCGGAGATGAAGCCATGAATCTTGTAGCCGAGCACCGGGTTGGCATCGATGCGCTGCGCCATCTGCACCGCCTGTTCGTTGAAGCCCAGGATGAGCAGGTGGCGGTAGTTATAGCCCGAGCGGCGCACCGCCATCAGGGTCCAGCGCAGCAGCAGGCGGGTCAGTACGCACAGGCAGGTGGCGATGAGCCAGAAGATCACCACGGCTTCGCGGCTGATGCGCGCGAAGTCGAAGACCGAGGCGGCCAGCATCAGCAGAAATGCCGAGGCCGTCGTCGCCCTGATGACGTCGAAAACCTGTGAGCGCAGCGACTTGAGGCGGTTGGTCTCGTAGTGGACCAGGGCGTTGAAGACGGCGAGCCAGGCTAGGCCGAGCACCAGCAGGCCGAGCAGGTCGTTGGACGACAGCTGGCCGTGCAGCAACTGAAGAAGGCGCTCGCCGCCTGACTCTGCGCCGAAGGCGACCACGCCGCCGAGCGTCACGAACAGCAGCGTCTGATCGAGTACGCGCAGTGCGTAGATGAAGATCTTGTGGCGCAGCCGAATCATGATGCTCGAGGCGGCGATCGCTTCACGCCGCCTTGCCCAGACGCAGGAGCCGGCGTATACCCGGCAGCCTGTCCTCGGCCGCGCTCAGCCGGACCAGCGTTCGCAGGCAGTACCACGCGCTGATCGCCGTCAGGCACGCTCCGAAGGCCAGCGCCGGCCACTGCGGCAGCACCCTGGGCGCCACGAAGGCGGCTGTCACCGCCAACAGGAAATACAGGCCCGCTCGCAGGTTGTCGCCAGACCAGCGGAAGCCGGTCATGTGTCGGGCCGTCGGGTAGACGATCAGCGCATGGAAAACGTATGACAACATGAAGGCGATACCCGTGCCTTCGAGGCCGAAGACGCGCAGGCACCACCAGGTTGCGGCGACGTTGAAGATGGCCCATGCCGCCTCGAGGGCGAAGAAGATCACCTGCCGGTTCTTGGCGACGACGATGTAGCCGACCGGCCAGGTGATGACGCGCAGGGCCATCCCCAGGCACATCCAGCGCAGCAGCTCGACCGCGCCGCCGAACGCGGCGCTGTAGAAGAGATGCACCACCAGCGGCGCAAGGGTGATCGTCGCGATGATGCCGGGGGCGGCGAGCAGCAGGCTCGCCTGTGCCTGCTCGTTGACCGTGGCGTTGCAGGCGTGATGGTCGTCTGCAACGCCGACGAGACGCGGATAGAAATCCGTGCCGAGCGCCTGCAGCACGAACCCGACATAGAGCCCGCCCAGCGTCCAGGCGGCCTGGTACATGCCCGCCGCGTCGAGCCCTAGAGAGCGAAGCACGAAGGTGCGCACGGCAAACGCAGCCCCCGACATGAGCAGACCGCTGGCCAGGAACGCCAGGCCCAGCTTGAGGAGCAGGGCAGCCTCCCGCGATGCTTCGCCGGCCGCGAGCACGACTGCGACGGTGTGTACCTTGCGGCTGTACCACCAGGACAGCAGGACCGAAGCAACCGCTCCGGCAATCAGCGACGGCACGATGCCCCGCTCAGCCGCGAAGTAGACGATGGCTACCGTGGCGATGGTGCCGAGCAGCGCACCGTAGACGGAGACCTTCGCCAGGTCGGCGACACGGCGCGTGCCCTGGAGCAGGGCCCCTTGGCCGCCCGCCACCACGCCAAGGAACAGCGCCGCGGACAGCAGCGCAATAGACTTGGCATGCTCGTCGGTGCCGAAGGTCAGTGTCGATACCGCACTTGACGCAAGCCCGAGCACGACGGTCCCGAGCAGGGCGCACACAAGGGTCGCACGCCGCAGCACGAGGGCGGTGACGGCCAGCCGCCGCTCGTCGCCTGAACCAGCGGCGTCGGCGATCTGGCGCACGCCGCTGCCGTTGAGGCCCAGTTGTGCCACGCTGCGGGCAAGGTCCACGATCATCGAGAACGCGCCCAACAGCCCGATGCCCGCGGGGCCCAGCATGATGGCCAAGGCCTTGGTGCGCATCGCGCCCAGCCCGACGTTGATCAACGACGAGGCGCCGATCAGTGCCGACGAGCGAAGGATCCCGCGGAAACTGTCGCGCCCAACGCCCGTCGAGGGCCGCTGCGCAGTGGTGCCGGCGCCGGCACTGGACAAGTCGGGGGTGGTCATGGCCGCGTGCCGACGCCCGCACGGGTGCAGCTCGTTGTCGCCGTCAGGCGGCCTTCGCCACGCGCGCGCCGACCGGCGCGGCGCATGCATCCCGAAGCGCTTGCACGACCTGTTCCTGCTGCTCGGCAGTCATGCCGTTGTACAGCGGGAGAAGCACGCAGCGGTCCTGTGTGTGTTCCGAGACGGGCAGCGGGCCGTGTGGCAGATCGGAATAGGCCGGCTCGCGGTGCGCACACATGATTCCGCGGCGTGTGCTGATGCCGCTGTCGAGCATCCGCTGCATGACTCGCAGCTGTTGGATGCCGTCGTCGAGCCGCACCGCATAGCTTTGCCAGTTGGTCCGGCACCCCGCGGGCTCTTGGGGCGGGGTGACGGCGCGCACCCCGCGCAGCAGTTCGCGATAGCGCTGGGCCAACCCTCGGCGTTCGTCCACGATTGCGCCTAGGCGCTTGAGTTGTTCCCGCCCGACTGCCGCCTGAATGTCGGTCATGCGGTAGTTGAAGCCCACCGTCGGATAGGACTCGAAGATCACCTGCGCCGAGCCGTGGCGCACCGTATCGGGCACGCTCATCGCATGCTGGCGCAGCAGGCGGAACTGCCGGTCCCAGTCGGCATGCCGCGTGGTGATCATGCCGCCGTCGCCGGTGCTGATCACCTTGCGCGGATGGAACGAGAAGCAGGCGACGTCGCCGTGCGGCCGGCCGATCTTCTGCCATTCGCCGTCCCAGAGGATCTCGCTGCCGATGGCGCAGGCGGCGTCCTCGATCAGCGGCAGGCCGTGCTTGCGGGCGATCGGCACGATGCGCGCCAGGTCGCAGGGCATGCCGATCTGGTGCACGACGAGGATCGCCTTGGTCTTGGGCGTGATCGCGGGCTCGATCAGCTCGGGGTCGATGTTGTAGGTGGCCGGCTCGATGTCGACGAACACCGGCGACGCGCCGCAGTAGCGGATGCTGTTCGCGGTAGCGATGTACGAGTGGCTGACCGTGATCACCTCGTCGCCGGGCTGCACGCCGGCCACCAGCAGGGCCAGGTGCAGCGCCGTCGTGCAGTTGCTCACCGCGCAGGCGTGCGGCGCACCGACGACATCGGCGAACTCGCGCTCGAAGGCCGCCACTTCGGGGCCTTGCGTGATCCAGCCGCTCAGGATCACGCGGCGGGCCGCGTCGGCCTCGGGCTCGCCCATCACGGGCTTGGTGATCGGGATCATGCCTGCAGCCCCATCTGGCGCGTGGCCTGCCACCAGTGCACCAGCCGGCGCAGGCCCTCGTCAAGACCCACCTCGGCGCGGAAGCCAAGCAGGCGCTCGGCCTTGTCGGTGCTCGCCAGACGGCGCGGCACCGGGTTCACGCTGCGCTCCGGGCCGTACTCGGGCGCGAGCCCTTCGGCGCCCATCACGCGCAGCAGCGCTTCGGCCAAGCCGCGCAGGCTGGTCTCGGTGCCGCTGGCGACGTTGAACACCTCGTCGCTCGCGTCGGACGCCAGCGCCAGCACGTTCGAACGCGCGACGTCATCGATGTAGACGAAGTCCATCGTCTGCAGCCCGTCGCCGAAGATCAGCGGCGGCTGGCCGGCAGCGACGCGCTCCATCCAGCGGATCAGCACTTCGGTGTACTTGCCATGGATGTCCATGCGCGGGCCATAGACGTTGAAGTAGCGCATCGCCACGTAGGGCAGGCCGTACATGTCGTGGTACGAGCGCAGCAGGCCTTCGAGCATCACCTTGCTGGCGCCGTACCAGGTGCGGTTGTTGTAGGGATGGTGATCCTCGCGGGTCGGGAAGCTGTCGGCCATGCCGTAGATCGACGCGGTTGACGCGACGACGAGCTTCTTCACGCCAGCCTGCCGCGCCGCGTCGACGACGTTGAAGCTGCCGTCGCACATCACTTCCATGGCTTCACGCGGCTCGGCGGCGCAGGCGGTGATGCGCAGCGCGGCCATGTGCACTACTGCGTCCATGCCTTCGGTGGCGCGTGCCACGGCATCACGGTCGCGGATGTCGCCGCGCACCAGCGTCACGCGCGGGTCGTTCAGCGCCTGCGTCACGTTGGCCAGCGAGCCGCGCACCAGGTTGTCCAGGATGACGATGCGCCCGGGTTGGTGGTGGCGCAGCAACTGCTCGATCGTCGTCGAACCGATCAGGCCGCAGCCGCCGGTCACCAGGATGCGCGCGCCAGTGATGTTCATGATTCCTCGTCCTCGGAAGTTCGACCGGCACCGGTGAGGGCGCCGTTCCAGCGTCTGTCGTCAAATGTAGGGGCTGTGCCGGCCCCATGCCCGGGGCGATGGGCGCGGCCGTGAAATCCGGCCACCACCCAACTGCGGGGGCGCCTTTAGTCCGCGCCGTCGCAGCTGAGCACCGCGGGCACCGTCTTCGCGAGGATGAGCAGGTCGAGCCCGAATGAACAATTCCGGATGTAGCGCAGGTCCATGCGCACCATTTCGTTGAAGGGAACCCGGCTGCGCCCCTCCACTTGCCACAGGCCCGTCATGCCGGGTTTGACGGACAACACGCGGCGCAGGTGCCATGCCTGGTACGTGGCGGCTTCGTACGGGATCGGCGGGCGCGGGCCGACAAGGCTCATGTCGCCCTTCAGCACGTTGAAGAGCTGCGGCAGCTCGTCGATGCTGGTCTTGCGGATGAATCGGCCCACGGGCGTGAACCGTGGGTCGGACTTGATCTTGAAGGTGGCTGCCGAGTCGTCTGCACTCGCCGCTGCGTCGCCTGCCTTGATGAGGTTGGTGACGAAGTCGCGGTGGAGGCGGTCGTCCGCGTCGGTCCGCATGGACCGAAACTTGTAGAAGGTGAAGGGGAAGCCGCCCTTGCCGACCCGGGTCTGCTTGAAGATCACCGGCCCGCGGGAGCTCACTGCCACGGCAAACGCGACGACCGCCATCAACGGGGCGAGCAGGCACAGCGCGACCAAGGCGCCCGAGATGTCGAGCATTCGCTTCAGTGGGTAGGCCCGGTCAGGCTCGTCCGTCGCCTCGGCCGCCATGAACGGCTGAACGGTCCGCACGGTGGGTGTGCCGTTGGCAATCCTGTCGAACAGGTCATCCGGGTAAGTGGCAGCGACGGCGGCGAAGGGCAGCGCGTCCGCTTTCGACTCGATCTTCCGCATGAATCCCTTGACGCCTACGGCATCGGTGTCGGGGCACAGCACCGCAACCATGTCGTCACCGACATGACCTATGAAGTCGGTGACCCGCTTCTCGCGATGCAGCACTTCCACCAACTGCTCGGCTTGTCGCGCTGATTCCGTCGACGCACCGCCAATGCGGTACAGCACCATCGACAAAGGCGCATGCGAGCGCTCGGCACGCCGCTTTTCACGATGCAGATCGGTCAAGAAGGCCTCGAGCGGCAGCGTCTGCTCGAGGTGCGAACGCGCCGTCGGCGGCGCCGAGGCGCGCGCTGCGCCCGAGTCCAGCCTGGGGCTCGACGAACGAAACAGCCGCCGCAGCCTTGCGCGGGCATCGGCCGGCCGTTGCGGGGCGGCTGCGGCTGCTGAATCCCTTGCCGTCATGTCGGCCAGATTCGAAGGCGTCAAGGTGTGGTTTTTGCTCAACTTGTGCTCCTGCGACGGGTGAGCCCAGGGGGTCTGCCAGTCGCCACAAATCGGGGTGATTGATCGGCTCTCATGTCTTCTGTCTGTACCTTGGAAGGCATTCGGCATGGACGCCGAAGTGCAGAATGTCGCCAGATGTAAGCATGGCGATTCGCTGGCGGCAGCGCAACGCCCCAACAGACGGATCCCCCCCGAACAAGGGGCTCCGTGAGCGTGAATACTTCGCAGATCGGGCGGATGGGTCTACCGGCTCCGGCTTTTGGGGGCAGACTTCAGGATGAGGGGTCGCGTTCGAGTTGGTGCGCACTGACTAAGCCGGGCTCCTGGCTCCTCGGAGTCCGCAGGCTGCGCGACGCTGCTGCGCAATGCTTGCTGTGCGTTCGGGAGGCGGTTCTTGGGTAACGCAGTCACGGAATCGGTTGGCAAGGCAAAGCAGCTGCTTCGCGTCGTGGCGAAGCGCCGGTGGCTTGCCTTGGGCGTGGCTGCGGCCGCGGCTGCCCTATGTGCCGCCGGCGTCGTGCTGGTGCCCAGCCGCTACGAGGCCAAGGCCCAGATCTACGTCGATACGCAGTCGGTACTGAAGCCGATGATGGCCGAGCTGACCTACCAGCCCGACATCGACGTGCAGGTGCGCATGCTCGCGCGCACGCTGGTGTCGCGGCCCAACGTGGAGAAGCTGGTACGCAATCCGGCCTTGGGGCTGGACACGGCGGACGCGGCGGCGCACGAGAAGCTGGTCACTCGCCTGATGCAGAAGATCAAGGTGGAGCCCGCCGCCGCCGCCAACCTCTATGACATCAGCTTTCGGGGCGAAAGCCCGGAGGTGGCCCAGCGCCTGGTTCAGGTCATGGTGCAGATGTTCGCCGATGCCAGCAGCGGTGCGAAGCGGCGCGATGCCCAGGACGCGGGCCGGTTCATTGAAGAGCAGATCCGCAGCTACGAGGCCACTCTGGTGGAAGCGGAGAACCGGCTGAAGGATTTCAAGGTGCGCAATTTCGGCGTGACGGGTGTGTCCAGCCAGGACTACTACACCCGCGTGTCTGCGCTGACCGACGCGGTCACCAAACTGCGGACGGAGCTGAGTGCCGCCGAGCAGGCACGCGACGCCTACCGGCGTGAGCTGGCCGCTGAAGATCCGCAACTGCCTGCGGAGCTTGCACCCAGGGCCGGCAGCCCGGCAGCCTTGGAGGCCGAGACCCGGCTGGATGCGCAGAAGAAGAACCTCGATGAGCTGCTGCGAAGGTTCACCGAAGCGCACCCCGACGTCATCAGCGCGCGCCGTGTCATCGCGGAACTGGAGGCCGAGGAGAAGCAGCGCAAGGAGGCCGAAGCGCGCCTGCCGGGCAAGCCGGGCAAGGCAGCCACCAGTCCGGTGTACCAGAAGTTGCGCGTGTCGCTTGCCGAGGCCGAGGCCCAGGTGGCGTCGTTGCGTGCGCAACTGTCGATGCAGCAGGCCGAGCTGGACCAGACTCGGGGCTCCGGCAGCCAGCGCCCGCAGGTGGAGGCGGAGCTGGCGCAGCTGAATCGCGACTACGAGGTCATCCGCAAGAACTACGATGCCATGGTGGCGCGGCGCGAGGCGGCCACGCTGGGCGCCCGGCTGGACAGCGGCTCGCACTATGCCGAGTTCCGCGTCATCGAGCCCGCGCGTGCGTCGGACAAGGCAGTGTTTCCCAATCGCCTGCACCTGGCATTGATGTCCATTGCGGCGTCACTGCTTGCGGGTGCCGGCGCCGCGCTGTTTGCCGACAGCTTGCGGCCGGCCTTTGAAGAGGCCGAGCCGCTGGAGCAGCTGTCCGGCCGACCGGTGATCGGTACGGTTTCGAAGCTCGTCACGCCGCAGGGGGTGCGCGAGCGGCACGCCAGACACATGCGCTTCGGCGCGGCGCTGGGCTCGCTGCTGCTGTTGCAGGCCGCCTGGGTGGTGTGGATCGCGATCAGTTCAAAGGTTCTCTGAGGCCGGCCATGGGCATTGTCGATCAAGCGATCAAGCGCCTCGAGGAGTTGGAGCGTGCAGGCGTGGCGGTGCCGCGCGAGTCGGTGGGCCTGCCGCCGACCGGCGCGCGCGAGCGGGGGGCCGAGGCGGCGGCAGCGCCGTCCGGCCTGCCCACGCCGATATCCGCGGTTCGGCCCGCTCCGGCGGGCTCGGCGCGGACGGGCATCGCGCCGCACCTGGCTGCAGCACCCGCGGCGGACCACGGGTGCCAGCCCGTGTCCATCGACTTGGTGCAACTCGAGCGCGCCGGCTACCTGGTGCCGACCTCCAGGCGCTCGCTGCTGGCCGAAGAGTTCCGGCACATCAAGCGGCCGCTGCTGGACAACGCGCGCAGTCCGGACGCCGGAAATGGGCGGCACGCGGAGATCATGGTCACCAGTGCCCTGCCTGAAGAAGGGAAAACCTTCTTCGCCATCAACCTGGCCATGAGCATGGCTGCCGAGGTGGACACGGCCGTGCTGCTGGTCGATGCCGATGTCGTGCGGCCTTGCGTGCTGCAGCGGCTTGGCGTCAGGGCCGGCAAGGGCTTGCTCGACCTGCTGGTCGACCCAGGGCTGGAGTTGTCCGATGTCGTCGTGGAAACCAACGTGCCCAAGCTGTCGATCCTGGGCGCCGGTGCGCCCAACGACAGGTCGACGGAGCTTCTTGCCAGCAATGCGATGGACGCGCTGCTGGGCAGGCTCGCCGATCGCTACCCGAATCACGTGATCGTCTTCGACGCGCCGCCTCTGCTGTTGACCAACGAGGCCAAGGTCCTGGCGTCCCGAGTGGGGCAGGTGGTGCTGGTGGTCGAGGCGTCGAAGACGCCGCGCGACGTCGTGGTCCAGGCCTTTGCCGCGGTGGAGCCATGTCCCATCGTGTTGTCGGTGCTGAACAAGGCGCCGGAGTCGGCCACGCCGCTCGGCTACGGCTACTACTATGGCTGATGGGTCGAGAACTATTGGCCCCCCTGTTTGCGGGGGTTGCCGTGCCTGGAGGCCTTTGACCCCTAGCTGAGTGATTGACGGTCCCTCGCTGCTGCCTAGACTGAGAAACCTTCGGTTACGCCCCCAACTTCGGGCGGCATGCCGGACGGGCAAGTACAGAGACAGAGCGGAAGGGCCGGCAATGCGATTGCCATCTAGTCATCAGCGACGCTGCTTCCTGGCCGCTTCGGCCGGGTTGTTTCTCGGCGCCTGCGGCGGCGGGTCCGATGACGGCGCCGCTGATGAGCAGGAGCAGGCGCTGGCTCGCCCCCAGGCTGACAGCGCCGCTTCGGCCAAGGGCGCCCAAGGCAGGAAGAAGCGCCGTGCTCGCGCCTTTGCACGCAAGGGCGTGACTGCCGTCGCCGTCTCGGCCGACGGTGCCGCGATGGGCGTAGCCCATGCCGACGGCAGGGTGCGGTTGTTGGACGCGTCCGGTTCGGCAGACAGGCGGCTGCTCAAGGCGCGCGGCGGTGCGGTCATTGCCGGGCTCGTGTTCAGCGCTGACGGCCGCTACCTGATCGGTGTCGGCAGGGACAGTGTCGCCACCGGGTGGAGCGTGCAGACCGGTGAAAGAAGGTTCTCGCTGCAAGGTCATGAGCATGCTCTCAGAACCGTGGCTGCCAGCGGCGACGGCTCGGTGGTCGCCACCGCGGGCGAGGAAACCCGCGTCTTGGTTTGGGATGGCAACACGGGCAAGCTCAAGCGCATCCTGGGGGGGCATACCGACTTCGTGAACGCCTTGGCGGTCAGCCCCAATGGCAGCCTGCTCGCCAGCGGCGACGCCGATGCGCGGATCCTGGTGTGGCGGCTTGCCACAGGCACATTGCTGTACACCTTGCGTGGCCATGCCGACGAAGTCAATGCGGTGACCTTCAGCGCGGATGGTTCGTTGCTGGTGAGTGCCGGCGAGGACGGCAAGGTCATCGCGTGGGAAATGGCGTCCGGCCGTCAGGTGCGCAGCTTGCAGGGCCAAGGTGCACCCATGCGCAGCCTGTCGTTCAGCCCGGACGGCAGCTTGCTTGCGGGCGGTGCTGCGGACGGGCGCGTGGTGGTCTGGGACATGGCCACGGGCTCCGTCGCCAGCGAGTCTGCCGGGCCGGGCGGTGCAGTCAACGTGGTTGTCTTCGACCGCAGCGACAGGAGCCGCTTGTTCGTGGGCGACGACCAGGACGCGGTCGTGCCGTGGAAGCTTTCAACCCGGTGACGCTGCCTTGGACGCGCGGCTGTTGTGGGTTGGTCAGTATGGCGCTTCGAGGTCACGCTGAATCCCCATGAGATCTCTGCAAGGAATCTTGATGTTGCATGCCGGCGTGGCGATCTCGAAGGCGGCGAAGCTGCTTGTCTTGGCGATCGCCCTGATTTGGGCTGCGGTTGGCCTGAGCCCGCCGGCACGCGCAGCGGGCGATCCGGCACAAGGGCCCGGGGGCCCGATCCTGATCGTGACCTCGGGTACGCCGACCTTCGGCAGCTACTACGCCGAGATTCTGCGCACCGAGGGCTTCAATTCGTTTGCCGTGGCGGACATCGCCAGCGTTGACGCGGCCACGCTGGCGGCCTACGACGTGGTGCTGCTGGCCAAGATGCCGCTGGCTGCAGACAAGGTGGGGGCACTGACCAACTGGGTCAATGCCGGCGGGAACCTGATCGCCATGGCGCCGGATCCGCAGCTGGCCGGTCTGCTCGGAATCGCGCCTGTAGGCTCGACGCTGTCGAACGGCTACCTGTTGGTGGACACGTCAACGGCGCCGGGGAACGGCATCGTTGGGCAGACGATGCAGTTTCACGGTTCGGCGGACCTCTACACGCTGCTGTCCGGCACGGGCCGCGTGGCCGCGCTGTACAGCACGTCGAGCACGCCGACGATCAATCCAGCGGTGACGCTGCGCGCCGCGGGCAGCGGCAAGGCGGCGGCCTTTGCCTATGACCTGGCGGAATCGATTGTCTACACACGGCAGGGCAACCCGGCTTGGGCAGCCCAGGAGCGCGACGGCTTCTCGCCCATACGTTCCAACGACAAGTTCTTCGGCAACAAGGCGGGCGACCCGCAACCCGACTGGGTTGACCTGGACAAGGTGGCCATTCCGCAGGCGGACGAGCAGCAGCGCCTGTTGGCCAACCTGATCCTGCACATGAATGCAGGCAAGAAGCCGTTGCCGCGCTTCTGGTACTTCCCCAGCGGCAAGAAGGCCGTCGTCATCATGACGGGAGACGACCACGGCAACGGCGGCACGATCGGCCGCTTCAATCAGTTCAAGTCGTTGGATCAACCGGGCTGCTCTGTCGTCAACTGGGAATGCGTGCGCGGCACTTCCTACATATTCGCGTCGACGCCCATGACCGATGCGCAGGCCGCGCAGTTCGCGGCGGATGGATTCGAGATCGGGATCCACATCAACACCGGCTGCGCCGATTTCGATGCGGCCTCGCTGCAGAGCACCTACGACGAGCAGGTTCCGCAGTTCCAGGCAAAGTATCCCAGCGCCTTGCCGCTGCGTACCCAGCGGCACCACTGCATTGCCTGGAGCGACTGGAGCACGGGCGCCCAGGTCCAGCTCAGCAAGGGCATGCGCCTTGACACGTCGTTCTATTACTGGCCGCCGAGCTGGGTCAACGGCGTTCCGGGCATGTTCACCGGCTCGGCCATGCCGATGCGCTTCGTCAAGCAGAACGGCGAGTTCATCGATGTGTTCATGGCCGCCACGCAGATGACCGACGAGTCGGGGCAGGCCTATCCCTACACGGTGGACACACTGCTGGACCGAGCGCTCGGTCCCGAGGGCTACTACGGGGCCTACACGGTCAATGCGCACACCGACGTGGCCACCATCGTCGAATCGGACACGGTGGTCAACTCGGCGCAGGCGCGCGGCGTCCCCATCGTTTCAGCGCAGCAGATGCTCACCTGGCTGGACGCGCGCAATGCGTCGGCGTTCAGCGCGGTGAGTTTTGCTTCAGGCACTTTGAGCTTCACCGTCATCAAAGACCCTGCGGCCAATGGTTTGCAGGCCATGCTGCCGGTGCGAAACGGCACGCAGGTGCTGAGCGCGATCACCATGAGCGGCAGCGCGGTGCCGTTCACCGTGTCTGCGATCAAGGGCGTGGAGTATGCGTTCTTCGCGGCCAGCACGGGTCTCTATGCGGCCAACTACGCCAGCGACGCGTCGGCACCGCAGGTGACATCAACCGTTCCTTCAGCCAACGCAACCGGCGTCAGCGCGACCGCCCGACCCTCTGCGACTTTCGGCGAGGCGATGGACCCGGCGACGATCAACGCAAGCACCGTCGAATTGCGCAACGCCGCGAACTCGGTAGTGAGCAGCACCGTCGCCTACAACGCCGCCACGCGCACCGCGACGCTGGTACCTGCCGGCCCCTTGGCCGCGGCCGAGACTTACACCGTCACGCTGCGTGGCGGGGCGGCGGATCCGCGCATCAAGGATGCGGCAGGCAATGCCCTGGCGGCCAATTACTCCTGGTCGTTCACCACTGCCGCCGGTCCGGTCTGCCCCTGCGGCGGGTGGGGCAATTCGGCCACGCCGGTGAATCCGTCGGTGGTCGACCCGAACCCTGTCGAACTGGGGGTGAAGTTCACGTCCGAGCTCAACGGATTCATCACCGGCATCCGCTTCTACAAGGGCGCGGGCAACACCGGCACGCACATCGGCAACCTGTGGACCAGTGGCGGCGCGCTGTTGGCCACTGCCACCTTCAGTGGAGAAAGCGCGACGGGGTGGCAGCAGGTGGACTTTGCCGCCCCGGTGGCGATCACGGCGAACACCGTGTATGTCGCATCTTACTTTGCGCCCAGCGGCAACTATGCGGGCGATGCGCAGTTCTTTGCGGCGTCGAGCGTCTACAACGCGCCGATTCGCCTGCTGCAGGATGGCGCCAGCGGCGGCAACGGCGTCTATGCCTATGGTTCGGGCAGTTCGTTTCCGAGCTCGACCTATCAGTCGACGAACTACTGGGTGGACGTGGTGTTCAACCCCGCGGGGCAGGGCGACACGACGCCACCGACGGTGACGGCGAGCGTGCCGGCCAACGGCGCGACGGGCGCAGCTGTCGGCTCCGCGGTCAACGTCACTTTCAACGAGGCCGTGGACGCGGCAACGGTCACGCCGAGCACGATCGAACTGCGCACTTCCACGAACGCGCTGGTGGCGGCCACCGTGTCGTACAACGCAGCCACGCGGACCGCGACGCTGACGCCGGCGGCCCCCTTGGCGGCATCGGCAACCTATACGGCCACCGTGGTGGGCGGCGGCACGGACCCGCGGGTCAAGGACGTGGCCGGCAACGCCCTTGCGTCCAGCTTCGTCTGGACCTTCACCACCGCAGCGGCATCGGCTTGCCCCTGCGGCGGCTGGGGGCCTTCGAGTACACCCGCCAATCCTTCGGAAGCCGATCCGAGCCCTGTCGAGCTCGGCGTGAAGTTCACTTCCGACGTGAACGGGGTCGTGACGGGCATCCGCTTCTACAAGGGCGCGGGCAATACGGGCACGCACATCGGCAATCTGTGGAGCAGTTCGGGTGCGTTGCTGGCCACCGCCACGTTCAGCGGCGAAACGGCAACCGGGTGGCAGGAGGTCACTTTTGCCAATCCGGTGACCATTGCAGCGAACACGGTGTACGTGGCGTCGTACTTCGCGCCAAACGGAAACTACGCAGGCGACTCTCAGTATTTCGCGGCTGCCGGCGTGTACAACGCGCCCATTCGTCTGTTGCAGAACGGGGTCAGCGGCGGCAACGGCGTCTATGCCTATGGTTCGAGCAGTTCGTTCCCGAGCTCGACCTATCAGTCGACGAACTACTGGGTGGACGTGGTGTTCAACACCGTGGGGCAGGGCGACACGACGCCGCCGGCGGTGACGGCGAGCGTGCCGGCCAACGGCGCGACCGGCGTGGCGATGGGCTCCGTAGTCAACGTCACGTTCAGCGAGGCCGTCGACCCCGCCTCGGTTTCCACGAGCACGGTGAGCCTGGCCGGCCCCGGCAACGCCGCGGTGCCGGGCACCGTGAGCTACAACTCGGCTGCGCGGACAGCGACCTTCACGCCAAACAGCGCCCTGGCCGCTCTGACAAGCTACACGGCAACGATACGGGGCGGCACCACCGACCCGCGCATCAAGGATCTGGCGGGCAACGCGTTGGCAGCCAATGCGACGCTGAGCTTCACGACGAGCGGCGCGGGTGGAAACTGCGGCGCGCCGGCCAACGCCATCGTTGCCGAAAACTGCCTGGCCGGAAACCCGGCGAGCGAATGGGACATCGCTGGCATCGGGGACCCCAGCATCCAGGGCTTCGCCACCGACATCAGCGTCAAGCGTGGCAGCACCGTGTCGTTCAAGGTGGATTCGGCCACGTCGAACTATCGCTTCGACATCTATCGCATGGGCTACTACGGCGGGCTGGGTGCGCGCAAGATCACGACGGTCACGCCGGCGAACCCCCAGTCGCAGCCTTCCTGCCTGAACGATGCTGCGACCGGCCTGATCGACTGCGGCAACTGGAGCGTGTCGGGCTCGTGGGCCGTGCCGGCCAACGCGGTGTCCGGCATCTACTTCGCCAAGGTGGTGCGCACGGACAACGGCGGGGCCAGCCACATCATCTTCATCGTGCGCGACGACGCCGGCACCTCGGACCTGCTGTTCCAGACCTCGGATACCACCTGGCAGGCCTACAACAACTACGGCGGCAACAGCCTATACACGGGCGCGCCGGCAGGGCGCGCCTACAAGGTCAGCTACAACCGCCCGTTCCATACACGCGGCGTGGACAACGGACAGGACTGGGTGTTCAACGCCGAGTACCCGATGGTGCGCTGGCTGGAAGCGAACGGCTACGACGTGTCGTACTTCAGCGGCGTCGACACCGACCGGTTCGGCGGTCTGCTGCTGAACCACAAGACGTTCCTGTCGGTGGGGCACGATGAGTACTGGTCCGCAGGGCAACGGGCCAACGTCGAGGCGGCACGCAACGCGGGCAAGAACCTCGCATTCTTCAGCGGCAACGAGGTGTTCTGGAAGACCCGCTGGGAAAACAGCATCGATGGCTCGGGAACGGCGTACCGCACGCTCGTCAGCTACAAGGAAACCCACGCCAACGCGAAGATCGATCCGACCGCCGCGTGGACGGGCACTTGGCGCGACCCGCGCTTCAGCCCGCCCGCAGACGGCGGCAGGCCAGAGAACGCTTTGACCGGCACGTTGTTCATGGCCAACGACACCGGGGTGCCCTATTCGATCGCCGTGCCGGAAGGCGACGGCAAGATGCGCTTCTGGCGCAACACCAGCATGGCCACGCTGGGTGCCGGTCAGACGGCCACGCTGCCGCTGGGCACCTTGGGCTACGAGTGGGATTCCGATCTTGACAATGGCTTCCGCCCGCCTGGGCTGATTCGGCTGTCGACGACGACGCTGACCTTCGGTGGCGAACTGAAGGACTATGGGTCGACCTATGGCACCGGCACGCAGACCCACGCGCTGACGCTGTACAAGCACAGCAGCGGCGCGCGCGTCTTCGGTGCCGGAACCATTCAGTGGCCCTGGGGCCTGGACGCGAACCACGACCGGGGCGCCGGCACGCCGGTGGATGCCCGCATGCAGCAAGCGACGGTCAACCTGTTCGCCGACATGGGCGTGCAGCCGGCTACGCTCCAGCCCGGGCTGGTTCCGGCCGCCGCCTCGACCGACACGGTGGCGCCGAGTTCGGCGATCGCGTCGCCGGCAACGGGCGCGTCGCTGCCGTTGGCCACGGTCACCATCAGCGGCACGGCAAGCGACTCCGGTGGTGTCGTGGGCGGCGTCGAGGTCTCGGTGGACGGTGGCTTGACATGGCGCAGGGCCACTGGACGGGCAAACTGGACCTACAACTGGACTCCGTCGGCGGCCGGCCAGGTGTCGATCAAGTCGCGCGCTGCAGACGACAGCGGCAACCTGGAATCGCCCGGTGCCGGCGTGACCGTGACCGTGGGCGGGGGCGGAGGGGCGCAAGTCTGCCCATGCACGATCTGGCCGACTTCGGCCGTGCCGACCGTGGTCAGCGACAGCGACACCGCCTCGGTGAACCTGGGCGTCAAGTTCCGCGCCGATGTCGACGGCTTCATCACCGGCATCCGCTTCTACAAGGGGTCCGGCAACACCGGCACCCACGTCGGCACGCTCTGGTCCAGCGGCGGTGCGCAACTGGCCACGGCCACGTTCGGCAACGAAACCGCATCGGGCTGGCAGCAGGTGAACTTTGCTTCGCCTGTGGCAGTGACCGCGAACACCATCTACGTGGCTTCGTACCTGGCGCCCAACGGACGCTATGCAGGCGACAACAACTACTTCGCCAGCAACGGCGTCGACAACGCACCTCTTCATGCGCTGCAGAACGGCGTGAGCGGCGGCAACGGCGTCTACGCATACGGGTCGGGCACGGCATTCCCGGCGTCGACATACGGCTCGTCGAACTACTGGGTCGACGTGGTGTTCACCACGAGTGGCTCCGCCGACACCACGCCGCCCACGGTGACGGCTTTCACGCCTGCCAGCGGTGCGACCGGAGTCAGCACGTCGTCTGCAGTGACCGCGACGTTCAGCGAAGCGATGAACGCTGCGACCATCAGCACCGCCACCTTCGAGCTGCGCACTGGCGGTAATCTGGTTGCGGCGACCGTGGCCTACAACGCAAGCACGCGCGTTGCGACGCTGACGCCGAACGCGGCGCTGGCGGCGTCGACGACCTACACCGCGACGGTGTTGGCGGGCGTCACCGACGCGGCCGACAATGCATTGGCGGGAAATCAGGCATGGTCATTCACGACCGCAGCGGCCGCGACCACGCCCACCGTGACGAGCACCTCGCCGGCCAACGGCGCGACCGGCGTCAGCGCAACCGCCAACGTGACGGCGACTTTCAGCGAAGCCATGACTGCATCGACCATCAACTCGACGACGGTCGAGTTGCGTGACGCATCGAACACCCTGGTGCCGGCGGTCGTCAGCTACAACGCGACTTCGCGCGTGGTCACGCTGAATCCGACACCCAACCTCACCACGGGTGTGGTCTACACGGCCATGGTCCGCGGCGGCGCGACCGATCCTGTGGTCAAGAATGCTTCCGGCAGCGCCTTGGCGGCGAACGTGACCTGGACCTTCACCATCGAGACGACGCCGCCCACCGTCACGACGACCTCGCCAGCCGGCGGGGCCACCGGCGTCAGCCGCACCGCCAACATCACCGCGACCTTCAGCGAGGCCATGGACCCGGCGACGATCAACACGGGCACGGTCGAATTGCGCAATCCGAGCAATGTGCTCGTGAATGCCGTGGTGACCCTGAGCGCGAACGGGCGGACGATGACTCTGAACCCCACGCCGACACTGGCAGCCCGGACGGTCTACACGGTCACCATCAAGGGTGGAGCGGCCGACCCGCGTGCAAAAGACCTGGCGGGAAATGCGCTGGCCGCGGATCGAGCGTGGTCATTCACGACGCGCAACTGAAGCCATAGGCGCCAGTCGGTCCCGCAGGCGGGTGAGTCCTCACGCAGTCACACGGGACGAGCCGGATTGCCCGCAATCCTGCTTGCGGCCGGGACGCTGCGAATGACGGTGCTGCCCAGGCCCACCAGCGTGCCGGCGCCGATCTCGAGCCCGTTCATGATGCTGCTGCCGGTGGCGATGTAGCAGTTCTCGCCGACGGCCGTGTTTCCTGCCACGCTGACGTTGGAGCCGACCAGGCACCCGCTGCCGACGGTCGAGTCGTGATGGATGACGGTGTTTGGCAGCACGCACACGTGATCGCCTATGACCGCGTTGCTGGTGATCACGACACCCGCCATGATCAGCACGTTGTGGCCGATCGTTGCCAGAGGCGAGATGCGCGCGCTCGGATGAATCACCCGGGCGTATCGAGAAGCTTCGATGCCCAACCCGTCGATGACGGCGCGGCGGGACTGGAACGAGGCGGGACCGCCGGGCACGGCGAGCACCTGCGCTCGTGGCCAGCGAACAAGCGCTTCGCGCGAGAAGACAGCGCTGCCGTAAGCATTTTGACTCTGCTTCGCCGGGGTGTCGTCGACGAAGCCGAGCAGCTGGAATTTGCCGCCCAGACAATCCAGCGCCTCCAACCCGTTGCCGTTGAACGGGAAGATCAGCAGCGGCCTCGTCTCGACCAGATCGACTGGCTCAGCCACAGGCGTCGTCGCTCCAGGCTGGTGTGGGCGGGCAAGCCGGGTCAAGCACTACGTCGCCTTGGCGAGGCTGGGTGCCTGCGAGTTGCCGGCGACGATGTTCTCGAGCGCCGCTGTCACCTCTACACATTGCGCCTCCGTCAACTCGGGGAACATGGGCAGCGAGAGCACCTCGTTGGCGGCTTGCTCCGAATGCGGGAATTGCCCGGCCCGGTAACCCAGATCGGAGAACGCAGGCAACAGATGCACCGGAGTCGGGTAGTGGATTCCGCTCTGTACACCCTGGGCAAGCAGCGCGTCCTGCCAAGCTTGCCTGTGGGCCGTGCGCACGGCATAGATATGGTAGACGTGGCGGTTGTGGGGCATGGCCTTCGGCGTCGGGATGCCGCTGCCGGCCAGCAAGCGGTCGTAGTGTGCCGCCGCCGTACGGCGGCCTTCGGTCCAGCGCTCCAGATAGCGCAGCTTGACTCGCAGTACAGCGCCCTGGATGCCCTCCATGCGGAAGTTGTAGCCCTTGAGCACGTGGTGGTACTTCTTCTCGGCGCCCCAGTCGCGCAGCATGCGGATGGTGCGCGCGAACTCGGCGTTGTCGGTCGTGACCATGCCGGCCTCGCCGTAGGCGCCCAGGTTCTTGCCCGGATAGAAGCTGAAGCAGCCCATGTCGCCCATGCTGCCCGCGCGGCGGCCCTTGTATTCGGCGCCGTGCGCCTGACAGGCATCCTCGATGACGACCAGGCCGTGGCGCCTGGCGACCTTGAGGATCGGGTCCATGTCGGCGCATTGGCCGTACAGGTGAACCGGAATGATCGCCTTGGTCTTCGGGGTGATCGCCGCTTCCAACTGCGTCGCGTCCATCGTGAAGCTTTGCGGGTCGATGTCGACGAAGACCGGCGTGGCGCCGGTGTAGTCGATGGCAGACACGGTGGCGACGAAAGTGAAGGGGACGGTGATGACCTCGTCGCCGCGGCCGACGCCGGCGGCCAACAGCGCCATGTGCAAGGCGCTGGTGCCGGTGTTCACGCCGATGCCGTGCTTGCTCTGGCAGTAGGCCGCGAACTCCTGCTCGAAGGCCGCCACTTCGCTGCCTAGCGTGAACTGGCAGCTGTCCAGGACGCCCTGGATCGCCGCGTTGACTTCCGGTTTGATGCTCTGGTACTGCGCCTTCAGATCGACGAACGGAATCATGCTTGCTTCCCCCTTGACTCGATATTCACCGTTTCCCCGTTGCGCCGCACCTTGCGCCGCATCGAATGGTGGCAGGCCTCGATCGTCTCGACGACGCGCAGGCCCAGTTGTCCGTCGGTCTTCGGCAGCTTGGCGTTGACGATGCAGTCCACGAAGTGCGCCCCTTCGACGGCCAGCGCCTCGGTACCCGCGAGCTTGGGTGCCCACATGTCACCGGTGCGGTAGCCCACACGCATCTCCTGGATCTTGGCGGGGTCGTCGGTGAAGCTCACGCCCTTGTCGTAGACCTTGATCTTCTCGCTGGGCTCGAGGTCGTCGTAGGTGATCATCTTCTTCGTGGCGCCCAGGTGGATCTGCCGCACCTTCACGGGCGCGAGCCAGCTGACGCTGGTGTGTGCGATGGCTCCCGAGTCGTAGAACAAGGTCACGTAAGCCAGGTTCTCCGGTGTGCCGGGGAAGTGGTTGGTGCCATTGGCAGACACGGCCACCGGGTGTTCGCCCAGAAGGTGGTCAAGGATGGAAAAGTCGTGGACGGCCAGGTCCGAGATCACGCTCACGTCGCGCTGGAACAGGCCCAGATTGACGCGGATCGAGTCGTAGTAGAGCACCCGGCCCATGTCGCCGCTGTCGATGAGCTCCTTCATCTTCATCACCGCGCCGGTGTAGATGAAGGTGTGGTCCACCAGCAGTACGAGGTTGCGCTTGTGCGCTTCGTCGATCAGCTGTTTCGCCTGCGCCGAAGTCTCGGTCATGGGCTTTTCGAGCCACACGTGCTTGCCGGCCTGCAATGCGGCCAGCGCCAGCTCGAAGTGGGTGTGTACCGGGGTCGCGATGGCGATCGCATCGATCCCGCCGTCATTCAGCAGTTCGCGAAAATCGGTGGTGGTCTTGACGCCGGGGAAGCGCCGCTGCACCAGCGCCAGCTTGGCGGTGTCGAGGTCGGACACGGCAGCAACCCTGGCCCCAGGCGTCTCTGCAAAGTTGCGCACCAGGTTCGGGCCCCAATAGCCATAGCCGACGATGCCGATGTTGATCACTTTCTGAGACTCCCTGAGCTTTGCGGCGAGACGAGGATTTCGCGGAACATGCGGCCGAGGCTGGCGCACGAACTCATCGGCGATGCGTGTGGCCCGGCGCCTTCATGCCGGCGCCTTGGTGCTGCCGATCACCCGCGCCGGCACGCCCGCGACGATGGCGTGGTCGGGCACGTCCTTGGTCACCACGGCACCGGCGCCAACCAAGGCGCCTTCGCCGATGGTCACGCCGGAGATGATCGTGGCGCTGGTGCCGATGGACGCCGCGCGCTTGACACGGGTGGGCTCGACCTTCCAGTCGGCTTCGGTCTGCAGGCTGCCGTCGGCATTGGTCGCGCGCGGAAAGCGGTCGTTGGTGAACATGACGCCGTGGCCGACGAAGACCTCGTCCTCGATCACCACGCCTTCGCAGACGAAGGTGTGCGACGAGATCTTGCAGCGTGCGCCGATGAACGCGTTCTTCTGGATTTCGACGAACGCGCCGATCTTCGTGTCCTCGCCCACCGAACAGCCGTAGAGGTTGACCAGCGACGGCTGGAAGATCTTGACGCTCGAGGCGAGCTTGACGTTGTCGGCAATCGGCATGCAGCAACCCGCTGGTGTGGCGAGGAGGATAGGCAGCCGCATGAACCAGGTTCCAGGTTCCTGCGGGACGGCGTCTGCAGTTTTATCCGTCGTGGCGCAGCCGCCCATCCCTCAGGTGGGCGGTGCAGCAGTTGTTTCGTGCACATTGCCACGGTCTGCAGGCAGTTTCTGCGCGCGCGCAAACACCTCGCGGCAGGCGGTCCAGCGCCTGCGCGGCCGCGCGCGCCGCCTCGAGGGCGCCTGCGAGAGCCACCCCAGGCCCCGCTCGCGGCGCCGGGTGCGCCCGAGAATCACCGACCTGCGAAGCGCTTTCTCGACGGCGGCGCGGGAACGGCCCGTCGGCGTGCCGGCCCGCGCGCTCCGCGTCGGGCACAATTTCTTTACATAGGGCGTCCATGCGGGCAACAAGGCGGCGGCACACTGACGGCATGTATTCGACCCGGTCCCGTGCGGCGGCCGTGCTGCTGCTGTGTCTCGGGGGCTGTGCGGTCGGCCCCGACTATCGCCAGCCGCCGGCGGCACTGCCGACGGCCTGGTCCGCCGACCAGCTGCCGGCGGCCGTGTCCGCGGCCACGCCGGCGCACGCGCCGGCTCCCGCGCCGGACCCACAGTGGTGGCGCCGCTTCGGCGACCCGCTGCTCGATGAACTGATCGACAGTGCGCTGGCCGCCAACACCGACGTGCGCAGCGCGCGGGCGCGGCTGCGCGCGGCACGCGCGGCCAGCGCGCAGGCCGACGGCGCGCTGTGGCCGACGGTCGGTGCCTACGCCTCGGCCACGCGTTCGTCGGACGGCGGGCGCAGCGCCGTTTCCAGTTATGGCGTGGGTTTCGACGCCGGCTGGGAGATCGACCTCTTCGGCGGCCTGCGCCGCGGCGCCGAAGCCGCCAGCGCCGACGCCGAGACCAGCGCCGCGACGCTGGCGCAGACGCAAATCTCGCTGGCCGCCGAGGTGGCGCGCAACTACGTGCTGCTGCGCGGCTACCAGCTGCGGCTGCAGATCACCGAGGCCAACCTGGACAACCAGACGCAGACGCTGCAGATCGTCGAATGGCGCGCGCAGGCCGGGCTGGTGGGCTCGCTCGACGTCGAGCAGGCGCGTGCCAACCGCGAGCAGACGCGGGCCCAGGCGCCGGTGCTGCAGGACGCGGTGGCGCAGACGCGGCATGCGCTGGCGGTGCTGCTGAACCGGCCGCCCGAGGCGCTGGCCGCGCAGCTTGCCGCGCCAGCGCCGCCGGCCGCGCCCGCGATCCCCGACGCCGCGGCGCAGCCGCTGCTGGGCGTGCCGGCCGATCTGCTGCGGCGCCGGCCGGACATCGTCGCCGCCGAGCGCAGCCTGGCCGCCGCCACCGCACGCATCGGCGTGGCCGAAGCAGCGCGCTATCCGTCGCTGAACCTGGCCGGCACCCTGGGGCTGCAGGGGGCGGCACTGTCGGCGCTGAGCGGCAGCGGCGCGTCGACGCGACTGATCGCCGGCAGCCTGGCGGCACCGATCTTCGACGCCGGCCGGCTGCGCCAGCAGGTGGTGATCCAGACCGCGCAGCAGGAACAGGCGCTGGCCGCTTACGAAGCCGCCCTGACCGGCGCCTTGCGCGAAGTCGAGGACGCACGCGCCGCGCTGGCCAACGGCCGCGTGCGCGCCGACGCGCTGGCGCAGGCGGTGCAGGCGGCGCGCAACGCGGCGCTGCTGGCGGGCTTCCGCTATCGCTCGGGGCTGGTCGACTTCCAGACCGTGCTCGACACCGAACGCAGCGTGCGCACGCTGGAAGACAGCCAGGCCAGCACGCAGGCCGACCTGACGGTGGCCATGATCCAGCTCTACAAGGCGTTGGGCGGCGGCTGGTCGGCCGCGTCGCTGGCCGCTGCCGCACCCGACAGCTGGACACCATGACCCAATCGAACCACGATGCCGCCTCCACCGAGGCCAACCTGAACCAGCTGCTGGGCGACGCCGCGGCGCGCCCCTGGTGGCGGCGCCCCGGAGCGTGGCTGCTGCTGGCCGCGGTGCTCGCCGCTGCCGCCACCGCGCTGTGGCTGCTGCGCGGCCGCACCGCCGAGGCGCAGCGCACGCCGCGCTTCCAGACCGAGGCGGTGCAGCGCGGCGCGCTCGACGTCAAGGTGGTGGCCAACGGCACGCTGGCGCCCACGCTCACCGTCAACATCGGCAGCGAGCTGTCGGGCACGGTGGCCAAGGTGCTGGTCGACATCAACGACGCGGTGAAGAAGGGCCAGGTGCTGGTCGAGCTCGACACCACCAAGCTGGGCGACCAGATCGCACGTTCGCGCGCCACGCTGGCCTCGCGCGGAGCCGGCGTGGCGCAGGCCGCGGCCACGCTGAAGGAGGCGCGCGCCAACCTCGCGCGCATGGAGGAGGTGTCGCGCCTGTCGGGCGGGCGCGTGCCCTCGGCCACCGAGTTCGACAGCGCGCGCGCCAACGCCGACCGCGCGCTGGCCGACGAGGCCGCGGCACGCTCGGCCGTGGCCGACGCGCGCGCCGCGCTGCGCGTGGACGAGACCAATCTGTCGAAGGCCTCGATCCGCTCGCCGATCGACGGCGTGGTGCTGACGCGCGCGGTCGACCCCGGCAACGCGGTGGCGGCTTCGCTGCAGGCGGTGACGCTGTTCACCATTGCCGCCGACCTGACGCAGATGAAGCTGCAGGTCAACGTCGACGAGGCCGACGTCGGCCAGGTGCGCGAAGGGCAAAGCGCCAGCTTCACCGTCGCCGCCTGGCCCAACCGCAGCTTTCCGGCGAGCATCACGCGTGTCGGCTTCGGCTCCACCACCAAGGAGAACGTGGTCACCTACGTGGCCGAGCTGCGCGTGGCCAACGGCGAACTGCTGCTGCGCCCGGGCATGACGGCCACCGCCAGCATCGCCGCGGTGCACCGCGAAGACGTGCTGCTGGTGCCGAACGCGGCGCTGCGCTTCACCCCGTCGGCGGCGTCCGCGCAGGGCACACCGGGGGCATCGCAAGCGGCGCCGGCCGACGGCAGCCTGGTGTCCAAGCTGATGATGCCGCAGCTGCCGCGCGGCCCCAAGCGCGCCGGCACCGTCGACACCAAGGGCGGGCAGCGCCAGCTGTGGGTGCTGCGCGACGGCGTGCCGGTGGCGCTGACGGTGCAGGCCGGCCTGAGCGACGGCCGCCAGACCGAGGTCAGCGGCGAGCTGCGCGAAGGCGAGGCGGTGATCGTCGACGAACTGGCGCCGCCGCGGTGAATGCCAGCGTGACGGGCGCGCCGCCGCCCTTGATCCGCCTGCGCGGCGTGACCCGCGTCTACGGCGAGGGCGACGCGCAGGTGCGCGCGCTGGACGGCGTAGACCTGGACATCGAGGCCGGCGAGTTCGTCGCCATCATGGGCCCCAGCGGCTCGGGCAAGTCGACGGCGATGAACGTGCTCGGCTGCCTGGACACGCCGTCCAGCGGCGAGTACCTGTTCCGCGGCGTGCACGTCGAGCGGCTGACGCGCGACCAGCGCGCCCGGCTGCGCCGCCGCCACCTGGGCTTCGTGTTCCAGGGCTTCAACCTGCTGGCGCGCACCAGCGCGCTCGAGAACGTCGAGCTGCCGCTGCTGTACCGCGGCGAGGCGACGGCGCAGCGCCATGCCGCGGCGCGCGCGGCGCTGGCGTCGGTGGGCCTGCAGGGGCGCGAGAGCCACACGCCGGGCGAGCTGTCCGGCGGCCAGCAGCAGCGCGTGGCCATCGCCCGCGCCATCGTCACGCAGCCGACGGTGCTGCTGGCCGACGAGCCCACCGGCAACCTCGACACGCAGCGCAGCCGCGAGATCATGGAGCTGCTGTCGGCGCTG
The DNA here is from genome assembly GCA_036724445.1 of Rubrivivax sp. Lineage (GTDB taxonomy): Bacteria > Pseudomonadota > Gammaproteobacteria > Burkholderiales > Burkholderiaceae_C > Rubrivivax. Next base: position 33,374 of record DAIMFR010000026.1, read on the forward strand.
AACCGCGAGCGCGGCATCACCGTGCTGATGGTCACGCACGAGCCGGACATGGCGGAGTACGCGCGCCGCACCGTGCGCTTCGTCGACGGGCGCATCGCCGAGGATGTGCGCCGGGCGCAGGCACAGGCGCAGGCGGGGACGCGGACGGAGGTGGCCTGATGAAGCCCCCAAGCTCACTGCGTTCGCCGCCCTCCGAGGGGGCGCTCAGTAGCTTCAGAACGGCCGGGCGGTACTGAGATGCTGTGGAATTCGCTGCTGCTGGCGCTGCGCTCGATCCGGCGCAACCTGCTGCGCTCCTTCCTCACCGTGCTGGGCGTGGTCATCGGCGTCAGCGCGGTGGTGACCATGGTCACGCTGGGCCAGGGCGCGACGCTGGCAGTGCGCACCCAGATCGCCAGCCTGGGCAGCAACCTGCTGCAGATCCGCCCCGGGCAGCGCCTGGGGCCGGGCAGCAGCAGCGGCGTGCCCTGGTTCACCGAGGCCGACGTGCTGGCCATCGAATCGCAGCTGCCGGGGCTGCGCGCGGTGGCGCCGGAGGTGCGCTCGTCGGCCACCGTGGTGGTGGGTGCGCGCAACTGGGCCACCAGCCTGATCGGCACCACCAACGCGCATTTCGACACCAGCAACTGGGTGCTCGAAGCGGGCCGCCGTTTCGAGGACAGCGAGGAGCGCGCCGGCGCGGCGGTGTGCGTGATCGGCGCGACCGTGCGGCGCGAGCTCTTCGGCAGCACCGATCCGATCGGCCAGCCGATGCGCGTGCGCGGCTTCTCCTGCGAGGTGGTGGGCCTGCTCGCGCCCAAGGGTCAGGCGGCGATGGGCATGGACCAGGACGACATGGTGGTGCTGCCGCTGCGCACGCTGCAGCGCCGCGTCACCGGCACCACGCGCGTCAACACGCTGCTGGTGTCGGTGCGCGACGAGGCCGGCATCGACCGCGCCAAGGACGCGCTGACGCAGCTGCTGCGCGAGCGGCGCAAGCTGGGGCCCAACGACGAAGACAACTTCAACGTGCTCGACACGCGCCAGATCGCCGACACGCTGTCGGGCACCACGCGCGTGATGACGCTGCTGCTGGGCGCGGTGGCCGCGGTGAGCCTGCTCGTCGGCGGCATCGGCATCATGAACATCATGCTCGTCAGCGTGACCGAGCGCACGCGCGAGATCGGCGTGCGCCTGGCCATCGGCGCGCTGGAGCGCGAGGTGCTGTTGCAGTTCCTGATCGAGGCCGTGGTGCTGGCCGCGCTGGGCGGCGTGGTCGGCGTGCTGCTGGCGCTGGCGGCCAGCATCGGGCTGGCGCAGCTGATGCAGGTGCCGTTCCAGTTCTATCCGGGCATCAACCTGCTGGCGCTCGGCTTCTCGGCGGCAATCGGCGTGATCTTCGGCTACTTCCCGGCACGGCGCGCGGCGCGGCTCGACCCGATCGAGGCGCTGCGGCACGAGTAGCGCGGCGGCCGAGCTTCATGCGGGCGGCGGCGCGAAGCGGCATGGCGTGCCAGCGCGCATCGCGCACGCTGGCCGTCAGCGCCTGGTGCATTCAGCGCGCCGTCGATCGCGACGCGCTGGCGGCGCTCGGCCAAGCCCGTGTCGGCGATCAGCCCTGCGCCGCCCCCAGCACCGCGTTGAAGCTCGCGCTCGGACGCATCACCGCCTCGACCTTGGCCGGGTCGGCGCGGTAGTAGCCGCCGATGTCCGCCGGCTTGCCCTGCACCGCGGCCAGCTCGGCGATGATCTTCTGCTCGTTGTCGGCCAGCGCCTTGGCCAGCGGCGCGAAGTGCGCGGCCAGTTCGGCATCGTCCTTCTGCGCTGCCAGCGCCTGCGCCCAGTACATCGCCAGGTAGAACTGGCTGCCGCGGTTGTCGAGCTCGCCGGTCTTCGGCGACGGCGACTTGCGGTTGTCCAGCAGCTTGCCGGTGGCCGCGTCCAGCGTCGCCGCCAGGAGCTTGGCCTTGGTGTTGCCGGTCTTCAGCCCCAGGTCCTCCAGGCTCACCGCCAGCGCCATGAACTCGCCCAGCGAGTCCCAGCGCAGGTGGTCCTCCTCGACCAGCTGCTGCACGTGCTTGGGCGCCGAGCCGCCGGCGCCGGTTTCGTACATGCCGCCGCCGGCCATCAGCGGCACGATCGACAGCATCTTCGCGCTGGTTCCCAGCTCCATGATCGGGAACAGGTCGGTCAAGTAGTCGCGCAGGATGTTGCCGGTGACGCTGATCGTGTCGAGCCCGCGGATCACGCGCTCGAGCGTGTAGCGCATCGCGCGCACCTGGCTCATGATCTGGATGTCCAGGCCTTCGGTGTCGTGGTCCTGCAGGTACAGCTTGACCTTCTTGATCAGCTCGGCCTCGTGCGGGCGGTACGGGTCGAGCCAGAACACCGTCGGCATGCCCGAGTTGCGCGCGCGCGTCACCGCGAGCTTGACCCAGTCGCGGATCGGCGCGTCCTTGACCTGGCACATGCGCCAGATGTCGCCCTGCTCGACCTTCTGCGTCAGCAGCACCTCGCCGCTGGCCAGGTCGGTGATGTTGGCGACGCCGTCCTCGGGGATCTCGAAGGTCTTGTCGTGCGAGCCGTATTCCTCGGCCTGCTGCGCCATCAATCCGACGTTGGGCACGGTGCCCATGGTCTTCGGGTCGAAGTTGCCGTGCCACTTGCAGAAGTTGATCATCTCCTGGTAGATGCGCGCGAAGGTGCTCTCGGGCATCACCGCCTTGACTTCCTTCAGGCGGCCGTCGGCGCCGTACATCTTGCCGCCGGCGCGGATCATCGCCGGCATCGACGCGTCGACGATGACGTCGCTGGGCGAATGGAAGTTGGTGATGCCTTTGCTGGAGTCGACCATCGCCAGCTCGGGGCGGTGTTCGTGGCAGGCATGCAGGTCGCGCTTGATCTCGTCCTGCTTGCTCTGCGGCAGCGCGGCGATCTTGTTGTACAGGTCGACCATGCCGTTGTTGACGTTGATGCCCAACTCGTCGAACAGCTTGCCGTGCTTGTCGAAGGCTTCCTTGTAGAAGATGCGCACGCAGTGGCCGAACACGATCGGGTGCGAGACCTTCATCATCGTCGCCTTGACGTGCAGCGAGAACATCACGCCGGCCTTGCGCGCGTCCTCGATCTCGCGCTCGTAGAAGGCGAGCAGCGCCTTCTTGCTCATGAACATCGAGTCGATGACCTCGCCCGCGAGCAGCGCGACCTTGGGCTTGAGCACCAGCGTCTTGCCGCTGCGCGTGGTCAGCTCCATCTTCACGTCGCGCGCCTTGTCCAGCGTCATCGACTTCTCGCCGTGGTAGAAGTCGCCGGCGTGCATGTGCGAGACGTGCGAGCGCGAGGCCTGCGCCCATTCGGCCATCGAATGCGGGTTCTTGCGCGCGTATTCCTTCACTGCGCGCGGCGCGCGGCGGTCGGAGTTGCCCTCGCGCAGCACCGGGTTCACGGCCGAGCCGATGCACCTGGCGTAGCGCGCGCGGATCGCCTTCTGCTCGTCGGTCTTCGGGTCGTCGGGAAAGTCCGGCAGCTGGTAGCCCTTGGCCTGCAGCTCCTTGATCGCCGCCACCAGCTGCGGCACCGAGGCGCTGATGTTGGGCAGCTTGATGATGTTGGCGTCGGGGTCGAGCGTCTTCCGGCCCAGCTCGCTCAGCGTGTCGGGCACGCGCTGTTCGGGCGTCAGCACGTCGGGGAACTGGCCGAGGATGCGCGCCGCGAGCGAGATGTCGCTGGTGTCCACGCGCACGCCGGCCGGCTTGGTGAAGGCGCGAATCACCGGCAGGAAGGCGCAGGTCGCCAGGAACGGCGCCTCGTCGGTCAGCGTGTAGATCAGGGTGGCTTCGGTGCTCATGCGGGTGTCTCCGGCGGCGGCGGGCCGCAGTTCGTTCAACGGTGCGCGGACACTGGCGATGCTGGCCCGGGTGGCGCGGGGTCGCGGCCGCGCATCGCCAAGTCATACAGCAGGGCCAAGCCCAGCGCTGCCACGCCATTGTGCAGCAGCACCAGCGGCGGCGGTGCGGCGCCGAGCATGGCCGCCACGCCGAGCGGCACCTGCGTCACCGCCACCAGCGTCAACGGCAGCGCACCCGGGCAGCGCTGGCGCTGGCCGAGGATGCCGAGCATGAACGCGCCCAGCACGGCCGGTGCCGCCAGCGCCAGATGCACGAGCGCGGCGCCGCCGCCGACGCCGCCGCCGGAGCCGCTGCCCAGGGCCGCCTGCAGCAGCCACAGCAGGGCCAAGGGGCGCGCCCAGCGGCTGATGGCCGGGGTGGTTGCCGAGGTGGCGGCCGAGGTGGTGGCCGAGGTGGTGGCCGCCAGCGTCGCGGGGCTGCCTCCGGCCAGGCGGCGCCAGCAGTTCCAGGCCAACGCCAGCAGCAGCAGGCCGCCCAGGTGGTTGCCCAGCAGCACCCAGGGGGAGCGGCTTCCCGGCGTGACCACGCCCAGAACGGCAAGAGCCAGCGCCAGGCCGAGCATCGCCAGCGCACGCTGGCCGGTGGCCGTGTCGCGTGGCCGCCGCGTCAGCGCCAGCAGTGCCAGCGCGATGGTCAGCGGCAGCATCGCCGATGCGGCGACGCGGTGCGTGAGGCGCACACTGGCCATGACGCCGGGGCTGCCCATCCATGGCGCGGCAGCGGCGCCGGTATCGGCCGACAGCGCGCCGCGGCAGCCGGGCCAGCTGCTGCAGACCGGCCGTTCCTGAGCCAGGCGCAGCCAGGCGCTGCTCAGCACCACGGCAAGCATCAGCAGCATGCCGGCCAGCGACAGGCGCCGCAGCCGGCGGCGTGCGTGCGGCACGCGAAGAGAAGTGGTTGCCGGCAGGGCAGCGTCAGGCAGGGCAGGTTCGGGCATCGGCGGCGCGTGGGGCAGGGCACTGCGGGGCGCATGCGGCCCGCTCGGCCGGCATCGTGCCAGTGATGCACCCCGATTCCTTGACCTGGTTCATTTCTGCGCGCGGCATGCGCGGCCGAGAATGCCCCGCGGGCCGCGCTGCTGCGGCGATCAATGAAGGAGACGTCGATGAGCGCTGGCCATCACGACGACGAGAACGACCCGGTGCCGTGGCTGCAGAAGCTGCTGGACAGCCCGTTCATGCTGCTGTTCCTGGGCGTGATGATCCCGATGGTGGTTTACAACCTCTGGGGCGTCGTCGAAATCCTTCTGATCCCGGTGTCCAAGTGAGCGCCGGTCGAGCCGCACGACAACAAGGAAGCACACGATGAGCGCCATCCTTCCCCCAGCGGATCGCCTGTGGGTCAAGCATCCGATCGACCGCGTCGAGGGTACGTGGATCGTGATCGCCTTGACCTGGTGCATGATCCTTTTCTTCATGATGGTCGGCTGGCATATCTGGGGCAACCAGAACCTGTCGACCGAAACCTACCGCACCACCCCCGACCAGTTCACCGCCAAGGCGCAGGCCATGGTGGACAAGTACACGGTGCGCACCGAAACCGACCAGAAGATCCCGGTGGTCGCGCCGCCGCCGGGCAGCGACGTCTATCTGCTGGCGCGGCTGTGGGCCTTCTGGCCGATCCTCGAGCTCGAGAAGGGCCAGACCTACCGGCTGCACCTGACGGCGCTGGACTACAACCACGGCTTTTCGCTGCAGCCGGCCAACATCAACATCCAGATGGTGCCGGGCTTCGAGCACGTGGTCACGGTCACGCCGAACCAGTCAGGGCAGTACTCGATCGTGTGCAACGAGTTCTGCGGCATCGGCCATCACCAGATGGTCGGCCGCCTTTACGTCAAGTGACGTACGTCAAATAAACATCGACAAATGAGGGGCGAGCGATGAGCGTGACCACCACCTATCGGACCTGCCCGCGCTCCGGGCTGCAGTTCGAGAACCAGGCCGAATGGCTGATCAAGGCCAACGCCTTCGTCGGCATCGTCTGGCTGCTGATCGGCGGGCTGCTGGCCATCGGCGTCGTGCTGACGCGCTGGCCGGCGGTGCACTGGCTGCCGGCCGACACCTTCTACATGGTGCTGACCGCGCACGGCCTCGACATGCTGATCTTCTGGATCATCTTCTTCGAGATCGCGGTGCTGTACTTCGCGTCGTCGACGCTGCTGCGCTGCCGCATCGCCACGCCGAAGATCGCCTGGCTGGCCTTCGCGCTGATGGTCATCGGCTCGGTGCTGAACAACGTCGCGGTGTTCCGCGGCGGCTCCAGCGTGATGATGACCTCCTACGTGCCGATGCTGGCCGAGCCGAACTTCTACCTCGGCATCATCCTGTTCGCGGTCGGCGCGCTGGTCGCCTGCTTCGTCTTCTTCGGCACGCTGGTGGTCGGCAAGCGCGAGAAGACCTACGAAGGCTCGGTGCCGCTGGTCACCTTCGGCGCGCTCACCGCGGCGATCATCGCGGTGTTCACGCTGCTGTCGGGCGCGATGATCATCGTGCCGGCGTGGCTGATGTCGCTCGGCCTGATGAACGTCGACCCGCTGGTCTACCGCACCGTGTGGTGGGCTCTGGGGCACAGTTCGCAGCAGATCAACGTGGCGGCGCACATCTCGATCTGGTACCTGGTGGCGGCGATCGTCTTCGGCGCCAAGCCGATGAGCGAGCGCGTCAGCCGCACCGCCTTCCTGCTGTACATCCTGTTCCTGCAGCTGGCCAGCGCGCACCACCTGCTCGCCGACCCGGGGGTGTCCACCGCCTGGAAGGTGGTCAACACCAGCTACTTCATGTACTTCGCGGTGCTGGCGTCGATGCTGCACGGGCTGACGATCCCCGGCGCAATGGAAGTGGCGCAGCGCCAGAAGGGCTACACCAAAGGCCTGTTCGAGTGGCTGCGCAAGGCGCCGTGGGGCAATCCGACCTTCAGCGGCGTGTTCATCTCGATCGTCGGCTTCGGCTTCCTCGGCGGCATCACCGGCGTGATGATGGGCACCGAGCAGCTGAACCTGATCATCCACAACACGATCTACGTGCCGGGGCACTTCCACGCCACGGTGGTCATCGGCACCACGCTGACCTTCATGGCGCTGACCTTCTATCTGATCCCGGTGCTGTTCAGGCGCGAGCTGATCGCGCCGACCCTGGCCAAGTGGCAGCCCTACGTCTTCGGCCTGTCGATGTACGCCTTCACGCTGGTGATGATGGGCGCGGGCACGCTGGGCGTGTCGCGCCGCCACTGGGACATGGCCTTCGAAGGCGCGGCGCTGGCCTACGAATGGCCCGGCGCGGCCTACCTGATGATGGGTCTGGTCGGCATCACCGGCATGGCGGCGATCATCGGCGGCATCATGTTCATCTACATCACCGTCGGCTCGCTGCTGTGGGGCAAGAAGCTCGACACCGGCAAGGTCAGCCCGAAGTTCACGCCGGTGCTGCGGGCCTCGCCGAGCGCGGCGGCGCAGGGCTACGGCTCGCTGGGCTTCGCCGCACCCGGCACCTTCATGCTGGCGATGGTGTTCCTGGTGGCCTTCATCCTGTACTACTTCATCAACTGGAAGTACCTGTCCACGCTCTGGGGTTTGAGCTGAGCAGCAACCGCTGCCGCAGGAGTACGGCATGAACAGCACCGTGATGCAGTCCTCGGCCCGAGCGCGCAGCGCCACGCTGCGCACGGTGCTGGGGCTGTTCAAGCTGCGCATCGGCACGCTGATCATGATCACCGCGCTGGCCGGCATGGCCATCGCGAGCGGTCCGGCGCTGAGTCTGCCGCAGGTGCTGGTGCTGGCGCTGTCGGTGCTGGTCGCGTCGGGCGCGGCCGGCGCGTTCAACCAGCACGTCGAGGCCGAGAGCGACCGGCTGATGGCGCGCACGCGGTCGCGCGCGTTCGCCACCGGTGTGCTGCAGCCGGGCGCGCGCTGGCTGCTGCTCATCGCTGCGCTGCTCGCGGCCGCCGTCGGCGCGGCGGCCTATGTGCTGAACGCCACTTCGGCCGCGTTTATCTTCCTCGGCGCGTTCTTCTACGGCGTGGTCTACACGGTGTGGCTGAAGCGGCGCAGCTGGACCAACATCGTCATCGGCGGCTTGTCCGGCAGCTTCGCGGTGCTGGCCGGCGCTGCGGCGGTCGACCCGTCGCTCGGCGCCTTGCCGCTGCTGCTCGCGCTGGTGCTGTTCCTGTGGACGCCGCCGCACTTCTGGAGCCTGGCCATCGCCAACCGCGCCGACTATGCGGCTGCCGGCATCCCGATGCTGCCGGTCGTGGCCGGCACCGAGCGCGCCGCACGGATCGTCTACGCGAACACCGTGCTGCTGGTGGCGGTGTCGCTGTTGCCGGTGCTGTTCGGCGCCGGTTGGGTCTACCTTCTAGGCGCGGCGGCCGGTGGCCTGCACTTCGTGCGCAAGGCGCGCGCGCTGGCGCGTGCGCCGTCGCGCAAGACGGCGATGGCTTCGTTCTTCGCCTCGATGGTGCAGCTGAGCGTGTTGCTGGCTGCGGTGGCAATCGATGCGGCACTGCGCTGAGTTCCCATCCCTGGCGCAAGCACTGCGACATCTGCGCGCCATCGCCCTGGGGCTGCTGATCGGGGCCTGTACGCTCGCGGCACAGGCCGCAGCGCCACCGGCGCTGGACGAGCGCGCCGCGCTCGCCGCCGGCGAGGCGGCGATCGGCCGCAGCGTTCCCGACTACGTGCTGCTCGACCGCCAGGGCCGGGAGCTCAAGCTGTCGCGCTACCGCGGCAAGCCGCTGCTGGTCAGCTTCATCTACACCGGCTGCTTCGAGGTCTGTCCGGCCACCACGCGCGCGCTGCAAGAGGCGGTCAAGGGCCTGGACAAGCTGCTCGCGCCCGACCAGTTCAACGTCGTCAGCATCGGCTTCAACCAGCCCTTCGACACGCCGACCGCGATGCGCGCCTTTGCCGCGCAGCACCGCATCGACTACGCGAACTGGGAGTTCCTGAGCCCGCCGCCGCAGGTCGTCGAGGCGCTGGCGCGCGATTTCGGCTTCAGCTACGTGGCCACGGCGGGCGGCTTCGATCACGTGCTCGGCGTCACGCTGGTCGACGCCCAGGGGCGCATCCACGCCCAGGTCTACGGCGACCGCATGAACGCGCAGCGCATCGGCGAGCCGCTGCGCCAGCTGCTGACCGAAGGCCCGGGCACGGATTCGCTGCGGCTGACCGACGTCATCGAACGCGTGCGCATCCTGTGCACCGTGTACGACCCCGATACCGGTACCTACCGCTACAAGTGGGGGCTGATCTTCGAGCTGATCGGCGGCATCGGCTTCTTCCTCTCCGTGGCGGTCTACTTCATCGTCGAGCGCCGCAACCGGCGCCGCCAGCACGGCGCGCTGCTGCCGCAGTGAGAGCATGCAGCCGCTGCGGCAAACAGCTCTGGCCGGTTGGCGCCGCGTCGAACGCGGCTTCGATCTTGCGTTCGGCTCGGCGCTCAACCCGTTGCGCCACCTCGGTGCGCTGGGGTTCCTGTGCCTGTGGCTGCTGGCGCTCAGCGGCATCTACCTGTACGCGCTGATCGACACCTCGGCCACGGGCGCGTACCGCTCGATTCACGGTCTGGCGCAGCAGCCGTGGTACCTCGGCGGCTGGCTGCGCAGCCTGCACCGCTACGCCGCCGACGCCTTCGTGCTGCTGATGGCGCTGCATCTGCTGCGCGAATGGCTGCACGGCCATTACCAGGGCGTGCGGCGCTTCTCCTGGCTCACCGGCGTGCCGCTGATCCTGTTCGCCTTCGCCAGCGCCATCGGCGGCTTCTGGCTCAACTGGGACCAACTCGGCCAGTTCTCGGCCATCGCCACCGCCGAATGGCTGGACGCGCTGCCGCTGCTGGGCGCGCCGCTGGCGCGCAACTTCCTCGGCGCCGCGGCGGTCAGCGACCGGTTGTTCTCGCTGTTCGTGTTCGTGCACATCGGCGTGGCGCTGCTGATGGTCTTCGGCCTGTGGTTCCACGTGCAGCGCATCACGCGCGCGGCCGTGTTCCCGCCGCGCCGCCTGGCCCTGGCCAGCGGCGCACTGCTGCTGCTGCTGGCGCTGGCCGCGCCGGTGGTGTCGCACCCGCCGGCCGACCTGGCGGTGGTGCCGAGCGTTCTCGCCCTCGACTGGATCCTGCTGTTCGTGCACCCGCTGACTTACGCCACCTCGGCCGGCGCGGTGTGGTGGGCGCTGGCGGCGGCGCTGCTGGGGCTGCTGGCGCTGCCCTTCCTGCCGCAGCCGGCGCGCGCGCCGGTGGCCGTGGTCGATGCCGCCAACTGCAACGGTTGCCGCCGCTGCTTCGCCGACTGCCCGTACGCGGCGATCACCATGGTGCCGCACCCGAACGGCCGGCGCGGGCGCGAGCTGGCGCAGGTCGACCCCGACCTGTGCGCCAGCTGCGGCATCTGCGCCGGCGCGTGCCCGTCGTCGACGCCGTTTCGCAGCGTGGCCGATCTGGTCACCGGCATCGACATGCCGCAGCTCAGCGTGGCCACGCTGCGCCGCCGGCTGCAGCAGGCGCTGGGCGCGCTGCACAGTGCGCGGCCGATCGTCGTCTTCGGCTGCGACCGCGGCGTGCGCGTCGATGCCTTGGCCGGCGCCGACGTCGCGCCGCTCAGCCTGATCTGTGCCGGCATGCTGCCGCCGTCCTTCGTCGACTATGCGCTGCGCGACGGCGCCGCCGGCGTGCTGGTCAGCGGCTGCGCCGAGGCCGGCTGCGAGTTCCGGCTCGGCCAGCGCTGGGCCGCGCAGCGGCTGGCCGGCCAGCGCGAGCCGCGGCTGCGCAGGCTCGACGAGCCTGAACGTATGGCGGTGGCCTGGACCGACGCGGCCGATGCGCGCTCGCTGCGCGCGGCGCTCGAGGGCCTGCGCCAGCGCCTGGGCGCGCTGCCGCTGCCGACCGTTGCCTTGAGGACCCACCATGGTTGAGCATGCCGCCGCCACGCACCGGCCGCACGGCGTCGCCGCCTGGGCCGGCCAGGCGCTGCTGTTCGCCGCCTTCGCGCTGGTCATCGGCGTGTTCTCGCGCTGGCCCGTCTATCACCACCTCGGGCCCGATCAGGCGGTGATCAAGGTCAGCTTCGCGCATACCGGCAAGCCGGTATCCGACTGCCGGCCGCTGAGCGCCGAGGAGCTGGCCAAGCTGCCGCCGAACATGCGCGCGCCGATGCGCTGCCCGCGCGAGCGCTCGCCGGTGACGATGGAGGTCGACATCGGCGGCCAGCCGGTGCTGCGCCGCACCGCGACGCCGTCGGGCCTGTCGCGCGACGGCGCCTCGTCGATGTACCAGCGCGTGCAGGTGCCGGCCGGCGAGCAGCACATCGCCGTGCGCATGAACGACGACGTGCGCCAGCCCGGCTTCACGTACCAGCGCGACGCCACGGTCAAGCTGGCGCCGGCGCAGATCCTGGTCATCGATTTCGATGCCGAGCAAGGCGGCATCACGCTGCGATGAGAGCCCCGTCATGAGCACCCTGGCCAATCCTTCGGCGCTGACGCCGCCGCACGCCGCGGCGGCCGCCCCGCTGTACGACTACACGCTGCCGGCGCCGACGCTGGCACAACGCGCGCTGGCACGGGCCTGGCTTTGGCTCGGCCTGCTGGCGCTGGTTGGCGCGGGGCTGTTCTCGATCCTGCTGGTCGCCGCGCGCACGCCGGGCGTCAACCAGTGGCTGCCGGCGGTCGACTTCTTCCGCGTCGCGCTGGTCGTGCACGTGGACCTGTCGGTGCTGGTGTGGTTCGCGGCGATGGCGGCGATGCTGTGGAACCTGATCGCCACGCCGCGCGCCGAGGCCGCCAGCTGGATCGCGCTCGGCCTGTGCGGGGCCGGCACGCTGCTGATGTCGCTGGGGGCCTTCGTCGCGCCCGGCACGCCGATCATGGCCAACTATATCCCGGTGCTCGACGGCGGCTTGTTCATGGCCGGTCTGACGGCCTTTGCCGCCGGCTTCACGCTGCAGGTGCTGCGCGCGCTGTGGGCGGCGCCGAAGCTGCACGGCGGCTTCGGCGGCGCCGACGCGCTGCGCTTCGGCCTGAACGCGGCGGCCGTGTCGGCGGCGGTGGCGCTGCTGGCTTTCGCCTGGTCGCTGGCGGTGGTGCCGCGCGAGCTGGACGGCAAGGGCTACTACGAGATCCTGTTCTGGGGCGGCGGCCACGCGCTGCAGTTCGCCTGGACGCTGCTGATGCTGGTCGGCTGGCTGTGGCTGGCGCAGGCCTGCGGCGCGCGCGTGCCGCTGAGCCCGCGCATCGCGCTGCTGATGTTCGCGCTGGCGCTGGCCAGCGTGTTCGTCACGCCCTACGCGTACCTGGCGCACGATGTCGCGACCGTCGAGCACCGCCACCTGCACACGCTGGCGATGCGCTTCGGCGGCGGCGCGGCGATCGTGCCGGTGGCGCTGGCGGTGCTGGTGTCGCTGTGGCCGCTGCGCCGGCTGGACGCGGCGCGCCGGCCGCTGCGCGCGGCGCTGGTGTCGTCGATGCTGCTGTTCGCCGCCGGCGGGCTGATCGGCCTGGCCATCGGCGGCAACAACGTCAAGATCCCCGCGCACTACCACGGCTGCATCGTCGGCGTGACGCTGGCCTTGATGGGGCTGGTCTATCACCTGCTGCCGCGGCTGGGCTACGCCGCACCCAGCGGCCGGCTGGCGGTGGCGCAGCCCTACGTCTACGGGTTCGGCCAGCTGCTGCACATCGTCGGCCTGGTGTGGTCGGGCGGCTACGGCGTGCAGCGCAAGGTGGCCGGCGCCGAGCAGGTGCTGCGCAGCAGCGGCGAGGTCGCCGGCATGGGGCTGATGGGGCTGGGCGGGCTGCTGGCCATCGTCGGCGGCTTGCTGTTCGTGGTCGTCGTGCTGCGCTGCCTGCGCGCCCCAAGCCGATGATCGCGCTGCTGCAGCGCGGCTTGCGCGGCCTGTTCATGCAGGCCGAGGGCGTCTTCAACCGCGCCTTCGGCGACCGGCTGAACCCGCTGTACCACCTGGGGGCGACCAGCTTCTACCTGTTCTGGATCGTCGCGGGCACCGGGCTGGTGCTGTACGCGTTTTTCGACACCAGCGTCAGCGGCGCGTACCGCTCGGTGGAGACGGTCACGCACGCCGCCTGGGGCATCGGCGGGCTGTTGCGCAGCGTGCACCGCTACGCCTCGGACGCGATGGTGCTGTCGATGGTCATCCACATGGCGCGCCACTTCGCGTTCGACCGGCTGCGCGGCTTCCGCTCGTTCTCGTGGCTGACCGGCGTGCTGCTGATCTGGCTGGTCTACATCGCCGGCGTCAACGGCTACATGCTGCCGTGGGACCAGCTCGCGCAGTTCGTCATCACCACCAGCTTCGAGTGGCTGGACTGGCTGCCGATGTTCGGCGGCGCGCTGATGCGCAACTTCATCTACCCGACCAGCGTCAGCGACCGCTTCTTCTCGCTGCTGGTGTTCATCCACATCGGCGTGCCGCTGTTCACGCTGCTGCTGATGTGGGTGCACGTGCAGCGCGTGCCCAAGGCGAGCATGCAGCCGCCGCGGCCGATCGCCGTCAGCATCGCCGCGATGTTGCTGGTGTTGTCGCTGGTGCTGCCGGTGATGAGCCAGGGCGGGCCGGCGCAGCTGGACGTGTCGCCCACCTCGCTGGAGCTGGACTGGTTCCTGCTGCCGGTGCTGCCGCTGCTCGACCGCTGGCCGCTGGGCTGGGCGTGGGCGCTGCTGGTCGGCGCCAGCGGGCTGCTGTTCGTGCTGCCGTGGCTGCGCTGGCGCCGCGGCGGCGCGAAGGGCGCTTCGCAGCAGTTGACCGTGCATCCCGGCGCCGTGCCGGTGACGGTGCGCAGTGGCGAGACGCTGCTCGAAGCCGGGCTGCGCGCCGACCTGCCGCTGCAGTACGACTGCCGCTCCGGCGGCTGCGGCCTGTGCGTGTGCACGGTGCTCAACGGCCGCGTCGACCTGGGCGCGTACCAGGAAGCGGCACTGACCGAAGCCATGCGCAAGCGCGGCCAGGCGCTGATGTGCTGCGCGGTGCCGCTGGAGGACGTGGAGATCGAGGTCGACGAGCTGGCCCCGGCGGGCGGCGAGCGCGCGGTGCGCCGCTTCGACGCGCGCGTGGTGCGCATGGAAGCGCTCAGCGCCGACGTCAAGCGGCTGCTGCTGGCGCTGCCCGAGGGCCAGAAGCTGCCGTTCGAGGCCGGCCAGTACCTGAACGTGGTGCTGTCCGACGGCCAGCGCCGCGCGTTTTCGTTCGCCAATGCGCCGCACGAAGACGCCTTCATCGAGCTGCACGTGCGGCTGATCCCCGGCGGGCGCTTCACCACGCACGTGTTCGACAAGATGCAGGTCGGCGACACGCTGCCGCTGGAAGGCCCGCTCGGCCGCTTCACGCTGCGCGACAGCGACCGGCCGATCCTGTTCGTCGCCGGCGCCACCGGCTTCGCGCCGATCAAGAGCATCGTCGAGGACGCGTTCCACCGCGGCATCCGCCGCCCGATGGTGCTGTACTGGGGCGTGCGCCACCGCGACGACCTGTACATGCTCGATCTGGCCCAGACCTGGGCGCGCGAACACGACAACTTCAGCGTCGTGCCGGTGCTGTCGGACAGCCGGCCGGACGACGGCTGGAGCGGCCGGCGCGGCATGGTGCACGAGGCCATGATCGAGGACCACCCCGACCTGAGCGGCTACGAGGTCTATGCCTGCGGCTCGGTGAAGATGGTCGAGGCGGCGGTGCCGGCCTTCCTGGCGCAGGGCCTGGGCGAGAGCTTCTGCTTCTCCGATGCCTTCGTGCCGACTGCCGCCCGGCCGGCGCCCTGAAGTTCAGCCCGGCCGGCCGTCCGCGCGCGGCCGGCCGAGCCAGCTGCCGTAGCGCAGTGCCCAGCCGCCGCAGCCGCACAACCACGTGGCCGCGGCCAGCAGCGTCAGCGGCGTGCCCGCCGCCGGCCACAGCGCTGCGCCGACGCGCAGCAGCACGGCCGCCTGCACCAGCCAGTACAGCGCCCAGGCGGTGTCGTCGGCGGCCTGCGCGCGGCCGCTGTGCGTGGCCACCACGCGCGTGACCATGGCGATCAGCGTGGTACCCAGGTAGCCCATGGCCAGCGCGTGCAGCGGCGCCAGACCCAGCGTCGCCGCGTCGCCCCATCCCAGCACGCGCGCCTGTGACAACGCGGCCAGCGCCAGCGCCAGGCCGAGCCAGACGAAGCCGCCGTGCAGCATCGCCAGCATGCGCAGTCGCAGGTTCTGCACCTGCGCCCAACGCCAGGCCAGCCACAGCAGCAGCAGCGCGGCCGGGGCCTGCACCACCAGCAGCGCGAGCCGCGCCGCAGCCGGCAGCGGCCGCCACAGCGCTTCGGCGGCGGCGCCGGCCGCGGACATGCCCAATGCGAACCACATCGCCGCCAGCAGCCAGTTCGGCCGCCAGGCGTCGAGCGCCGGCCAGGCGCTGGCACCGAAGTAGGGGATGACGCGGTGCGACACGGTCGCGAAGGTCGGCGCCAGAAAGCCCCACAGCCCGAGCAGCGCTGCGGCGCGCGCCAGATCGTGCCGCGCGAAGGCCACGCCGGCAGCGCCGGCCAACATCGCCAGCACGCCGACGGCGCCGGCCGCGGCGATGGCATGCGCATGCAAACGGTCCGCCGCGCGGCTGGCGCGCAGCAACTGCCACCAGCGGCGCTGGATGGCGATCCAACCCGCGGCCACCAGCGCGAGGCCGAGACCGGCCGCCACTGCCCACAGATGGAAGCCGGGCAGCGCCACGGCCCAACCGGCAGCCATCGTCAGCACCGGCGGCAGCAGGCTGCGGCACGATGGTTCGGCGACGCCCAGCCAGCGCGGACCGGCGGTGAACAGGAAGCCGACGATGAACAACGGCATGAAGCCGAACGCAAACACCAGGCCGTGCGCCGCCGCCGGCGGCACCGCCCAGGGCAGCGCGAGTCCTGCCGCGCGTGCCGCCAGCGCCAGCGCCCACCACAGCGCCGAGGCACCCAGCATCGCCGCCGCGGCAAAGAAGCCCAGCCGGTGCGGCGCGCTCAGCAGCCGGGCGGGGCGCCAGCGCGCATCAGGTGGACCGCTGGCCGGCGTGGGGGAAGGGGAAGGCAGACTCGACACGGCGCCGGGGCAGTCT
Source organism: Rubrivivax sp. (assembly GCA_036724445.1). Lineage (GTDB taxonomy): Bacteria > Pseudomonadota > Gammaproteobacteria > Burkholderiales > Burkholderiaceae_C > Rubrivivax. The sequence goes on from DAIMFR010000026.1 coordinate 49,330, forward strand.
AGTGCAGTGTTCCACGCTATGCGGCACATAAAACCGCGTCTTTGCCGCCCTGGCGTCGTTGCAAATCCTCGTGATACCTACGGGTATCACTGCGGTTTGCGCCTAGCCAGGACGACAAATCCATCGGTTTTCTTAAGTGCCGCACAGCGTGGAACACTGCACTAGCGACGGCGTAGGGGAGCCGTACTGCCGCTGCCGCCGCACGCCGCGCCGGCATTTCCCGGTCTTCTACGAGAGCGCTCGCATCGGCCGCGCACGTTCACAGCCCCAGGCACTGCGCCAGCGCGTCGCTGTCGCGCAGCTCGCTGGCGCTGCCCTGCAACTGCACCTGGCCCTTCTGCAGCACCAGCAGCCGGTCGGACTGCGCGGCCACGCGGCGATAGTCGCGATCGACGATCAGCGCGGCCAGGCCGTCGGCGCGCAGCGAGGCGATCACGCGCCAGATCTCGTCGACGATCTGCGGCGCCAGCCCTTCGGTGGCCTCGTCGAGGATGATCAGCGAGGGGTTGGTCATCAGCGCGCGGCCGATGGACAGCATCTGCTGCTCGCCGCCGGACAGCTGCGCGCCCAGGTGCGCCATGCGCTCGGCCAGCCGCGGGAAGGTCTGCAGCACCCGATCGAGGGTCCAGCTGCGCCGGCCGTCGCTGCCGGCGCGCGCCGCCATCAACAGGTTCTCGCGCACCGACAGGCCGGGGAACACGCCGCGGCCCTCGGGCACGTAGGCCACGCCGCGGCGCGACACCTGGTGCGGCCGGGCGCGCGACAGGTCGTGGCCGTCGACGGCGATGCGCCCCTGGCGCAGCGCGACGTGGCCGAAGATCGTGCGGATCAGCGTGCTCTTGCCCATGCCGTTGCGGCCGAGCAGGCCCAGCGTCTCGCCGCGCGCGATGTGCAGGCTCACGCCGTGCAGCACGTGGCTCGAGCCGTACCAGGCATGCAGATCCTGCGCGTCGAGCAGCGGCGCGGCGTTCATCACATGACCCTACGCGCTGCGCGCTCCGGGATGAGCGCTCGGGAGCGGCCCAGCGCGCTCATTGCGCCGTGCCCAGGTAGGCGGCCTGCACCCTGGCGTCGGTCTTCACCGCCGCGGGCGTGCCGCTGGCCAGCACCGCGCCGTTGACCATCACCGTGATGCGGTCGGCGATGCGGAACACCGCATCCATGTCGTGTTCGACCAGCGCGATCGCGTGCTGCGGCTTCAGCGCCGCCAGCAGCGCCAGCATGCGCTCGGTCTCCTCGGCGCCCATGCCGGCCAGCGGCTCGTCGAGCAGCAGCACCTCGGGCGCGCCGGCCAGGCACATGGCAATCTCCAGCTGGCGGCGCTGGCCGTGCGACAGCGTGCCGGCCTCGCGCTGCAGCAGCTCGGCCAGCCCGGCACGGGCCGCCGCCTCGCGCGCCGCCGGCACGCTGATGCGGCAGGCCGCCGCGTCGGCCCACCAGGCCCACGGCCGCGGATGGTGCGCCTGCGCCGCCAGCCGGCAGTTCTCCAGCACGCTGAAGCTCGGGAAGATGGTGGTGCGCTGGTAGCTGCGGCCGATGCCGGCGCGCGCGCGCCGCGGCTGGCTCCAGCCGCTGATGTCGCCGCCGCGCAGCTCGATGCGCCCGCTGCTGGCGGCGAGCTCGCCCGACAGGATGTTGATCAGCGTCGACTTGCCGGCGCCGTTGGTGCCGATCACCGCATGCACCGCGCCGCGCCGCAATTCGAGGTTGATCCGGTCCAGCGCCAGCAGCCCGCCGAAGCGGCGGCTCAGCTCGACCGCGCGCAGCAGCACGTCGCTCACAGGCTCTCAGGCTCCGGCGCGGCGCCGCAGCCGCTGCGTGAACAACGCGCCGGCACCGATCAGCCCGCGCGGCAGCAGTGCCACGCTGGCGATGATGGTCGCGCCCAGCCCCAGCAGCCAGTGCTTGGCGAAGGCGCCGAACACGGCGTCGGACTTGAACAACTCCTGCAGCAGCGCGAAGGCGAAGGCGCCCAGCACCGCGCCGCGCAGATGGCCGATGCCGCCGAGGATGATCATGATCAGCACCGCGCCCGAGAAGTGCCAGCTCAGCAGCTCGGGGTTGACGTAGCCGTCCTTGACCGCGAACAGGAAGCCGGCCAGCCCGGCGACCGCGCCCGAGATCACGAAGGCCGCCAGCTTGTACGGATAGGTCGAGAAGCCCGCCGCGCGCATGCGCTGCTCGTTGATGCGGATGCCGGCCAACGCGCGGCCGAAGGGCGAGCGCGCCAGCAACGCCAGGAAGACGAAGCTCGCCGCCAGGCAGCCGAGCACCGCGTAGTACAGCGTCAGCGGCCGGTCGAGGTCGAACCAGGCCTTCGGCACTGTGCCGAGCACCGGCTTGAAGTTCAGGTAGATGCCGTCGGTGCCGCCGCCCAGCGGCGTGTCGTGCACCAGGTAGTAGGCCATCTGCGCGAAGGCCAGCGTGACCATGATGAAGTACACGCCGCGGGTGCGCAGCGACAGCGCGCCCATGAACAGCGCATAGGCCGCGGCCACCGCCATCGACGCCGGCAGCAGCCACAAGAGCGGTGCCGGCGCATCGGCCGGCGACAGCCTGACCGCGGCGTAGGCGGCCAGGCCGAAGAACGCCGCTTGGCCGAAGCACACCAGCCCGGCGTGTCCCACCAGCAATTCCAGGCTCAGCGCGACGATCGCGTAGATCATCGTCTTGGTCACCAGGTCGAGGCCGAAGCTGCCCGAGGCCAGCGGCCACGCGGCCAGCGCGGCGAAGCCCGCCAGTGCGTAGACGAGGCGCAGGTCCACTGCGCGGCCCGGGTCAGCCGGCACGGAACAATCCGTCCGGCTTGTACAGCAGGATCAGCGCCATCGCCATGTAGACCAGCACGCCGGCCGCCTGCGGCAGCAGCACCTTGCCGAAGGTGTCGATGACGCCGATCAGCAGCGCCGCCAGCAGCGCGCCGCGGATCGAGCCGATGCCGCCGATGACGACGACGACGAAGCAGACGATCAGCACCTGAGCGCCCATGCCCGGATACACCGACGAGATCGGCGCGGCCACCATGCCGGCCAGCACCGCCAGCGCCACGCCGGCGGCGAAGACGATGCGGAACAGCCACCGGATGTCGATGCCCAGCGTCTGCACCATCTCGCGGTTGCCGGCGCCGGCACGGATGGTCATGCCCAGCCGCGTGCGTGCCAGCACCCACCACATCGCCGCGGCCAGCACCAGGCACAGCGCCGAGACGAACAGCCGGTACACCGGATAGGTCATCAGCTCGCCCAGCGGCAGCGCGCCGGCCAGCGCCGGCGGGGCGGAAACGCTGTGCACGTCGTCGCCGACGAGCATGCTGCGCAGTTCCTCGAAGACCAGGATCAGGCCGTAGGTCATCAGCACCTGCTGCAGGTGCTCGCGCTCGTACAGGAAGCTGAAGAAGGCCCACTCCAGCACGATGCCCAGCAGCACGGCCAGCAACGCGCCCAGCGCCAGCGTGGCGAAGAAGCCGCCGCCCAGATGGCTGGCGACCCACGGCGCCAGCGCATAGGCCATGTACGCGCCGATCATGTAGAAGCTGCCGTGGGCGAGGTTGATGACGCCCATGATGCCGAAGATCAGCGTCAGCCCCGACGCCACCAGGAACAGCAGCAGTCCGTACTGCAGCGCGTTCAGGCACTGGATCAGGAAGGTGGCGAGGTCCATGCGGTCGTCCTCCGCCGGAGTCGGGCGGGCGGCCGCGATGATTACATGCTGCAGCCCTTGGCGGGATCGGCCAGCGCCTTGGAGGCGACGCCGATCACCTTGTTCTCCTTGTCGGCCACCTGGCGCAGGTACTGGTCCTGCACCGGGTTGTGCGAGGGCGACAGCGTGAAGACGCCGCGCGGACTGTCGATGCGCGCCTTGCGCAGCGCCGCGGCGAACTCGGCCTTCTTGGAGATGTCGCCCTTGGCCGCGGCCAAGCCCACCGCCAGCATCTGCGCCGCGTCGTAGCCCTGCACCGCGTACACGTCGGGCTGCAGCTTGTAGGCCTTGGCGTAGGCCAGGCGGAAGGCGTTGTCGCGCGGCGTGTTCAGGCCGTCGCCGTAGTGCAGCGTGGTCAGCAGGCCGTCGGCGTCGGCGCCCTGCGCCTCGAGCGTGCCGTCGGTGAGGAAACCCGCCCCGTACAGCGGGATGCTCTTGCGCAGGCCCGCGGCAGCGTAGTCCTTGACGAACTTGACCGCCGCGCCGCCGGCGAAGAAGGTGTAGACCGCGTCGGGCTTGGCGGCCGCGATCTCGGTCAGCAGCGCCTGGAACTCGACGTTCGGGAACGGCAGGTTCAGCTCCTTGGTGACCTTGCCGCCGCCCTTCTCGAAGGCTTCCTTGAAGGCACCCACGCTCTCATCGCCGGCGGCGTACTTGTGCGTGATGGTCACGACCCGCTTGTGCCCCTTCTTCGCCGCCACCTCGCCCATCGCGTAGCCCGGCTGCCAGTTGGAGAACGAGCTGCGGAAGATGTTCTGCGCGCACATCGGGCCGGTCACCGCGTCGGCGCCGGCATTGGGCACGATCAGCATCGTGCCGCTCTGCTTGGCCGCACGCGCCATCGCCATGGCCACGCCGGAATGCACGGTGCCGACGATCACGTCGACGTTGTCGCGCTTGATCAGCTTGTTGACGTTGTCGGTGGCCTTGGCCGGGTCGGATTCGTCGTCGACCTTGACGAACTCGATCTCGCGCGTGCCGAGCTTGCCGCCCTGCTCGGTGAGGTAGAGCCTGAAGCCGTTCTCGATGGCGGTGCCCAGCGCCGCGTAGGTGCCGGTGTAGGGCAGCATCAGCCCGACCTTGAGCTTGCCCGCGGGCGCCTGCGCCTGCACGGGCAGCGCGATCGGCGCCGCAGCGAGCAGCGCTGCGGCAACAAGCAGCGGGCGGGGAGTGGCGTTCATCGTGGCATTCCTTCGTCGTTGGCGTGCAGGTTCAGGCGGGGGCGTTGCTCAGCGCGGCCTGGCGCTGCAGCCGCGCCCAGCCGGCGTCGATCTCCTCCTGCAGCGCAGCGACCTGCTCGGCACCCAGGTGGCGATAGCGGCGTTGTACCGCAAGATAGTCGCCGATCGGCCGGGTCTTTGCCGAATTGACAGTCCAGCGCTCCCCGTGTTCAACCTCGACCAGCGGAAAGGCGCCGGTCTCCACCGCCAGCCGCGCCGCGGCGAGGCCCGCGTCCTCGGCCAGGCCCCAGCCTTCCAGGCAGGGGATCAGCAGCGTCAGGATGCGCGTGCCGCGCAGCGCCTTGGCCTTGTGCAGCTTGCGCTTCAGGTCGGCCAGGTGGCCGGCGCTGGCGGTGGCCGCATAGGGCACGCCGTGCGCGGCCATGATCTCGGTCAGGTTCTTCTTGCGCGTGGTCTTGCCGGCGGGGGTGGAGCCGGTCTGTGCGAAGAGCGGCGTCGACGACGACTTCTGCGCGCCGGTATTCATGTAGCCCTCGTTGTCCAGGCAGACGTAGAGGAAGTCCTCGTTGCGCTCGGCCGCGGAGCTCAGGCACTGGAAGCCGATGTCGTAGGTGCCGCCGTCTCCGGCCAGCACCACCACCTGCGTATCGCGCTTGTCCTGCGCGTCGAGCGCGCGGCGCAGCCCGGTGGCGGCGGCGGCGCTGGCTTCCAGCGTCGGCTGGTAGACCGGGATCTTCAGAGAACTGTAGGGCTGCGGCCCGGCGATGATGGCCATGCACGACGGCGGGATCACCGCCACCGTCTCGGGGCCCATCGCGGCCAGCACGTGGCGCGCGGAGAGCGCGTCGATGCAGCCGGGGCAGGCGGCATGGCCGGAGCACAGCATCGGCGCTTCGTTGCTGCGCAGGGCTTGCGTCAGTTGCGAGGTTGTCATTCGATCACCTGAACCATCACCTGAACCAGACGGATTCGGGACGCGGCGCGCGGCCGGCGCTGTCCTGCACCAGCGCGACGATGCGCGCCACCGGCACGTTGACGCCGCCGACGCCGGCCAGCAGGCCGTGCACGCGCGGCGCACTGTCCATGCCGTACAGCGCCGCGCGCAGTTCCTGGTGCAGCACGCCGCCGCTGCCCGGCGAGTGGTTGCGGTCGAGCACGATCACGTCGGCGGCGCCGGCCAGCGCCGCGCGCAGCGCCGCCGCCGGCAGCGGGCGGAACAGCCGCAGCTTCAGCAGCCCGACCGCATGCCCGGCATCGCGCAGCGCGTCGACCGCGTCGCGCGCCGTACCGCACATGCTGCCGAGCGCGACGATCACGCTGGCGGCGCCGTCGCAGCGATAGCGTTCGAGCACGCCCCAGCTGCGGCCGGTGGCTTCGGCCCATTCGCGGTCGGCGCCGGCGGCAAGCAGCGGCACGCGCTGCATCGATTCCTCGACCGCCTGGCGATGGCGGTAGTACATCTCCTGGCTGACCACGTTGCCCCAGGACTCGGGGCTCGCCGTATCCAGCCGGTGCGGCGGGTCGAAGGGCGGCAGGTAGGCGTCGACCAGAGCCTGTTCGGGCACCGACACCGGCTCGAGCGCGTGCGAGACGTAGAACGCGTCCAGGTTCACCAGCACCGGCAGCAGCGCCTGCTCGGCCACGCGGTAGGCCTGCAGCACGGTGTCGAGCGCCTCCTGCGCGGATTCGACGTAGAACTGGATCCAGCCGGTATCGCGCTGCGCCAGGCTGTCGGTCTGGTCGGGCCAGAAGGCCCAGGGCGAGGCCACCGTGCGGTTGACGTTGGCCATGACGATCGGCGCGCGCGCGCCGGACGCGTAGTGCAGCAGCTCATGCATCAGCAGCAGACCCTGCGAGGCGGTGGCGGTGAACACGCGCACGCCCGCCAGCGAGGCCGGGATGCAGGCCGACATCACCGAATGCTCGGATTCCACGGTGATGATCTCGGCGTCGAATTCGCCCGCCGCCTGGAAATCGGTCAGCAGTTCCAGCACCGGCGTCTGCGGCGTGATCGGATACACCGGCGCCACCTTGGGCCGCGCCAGGCGCGCGCCCCAGGCCACCGCATGGTTGCCGGTGAGCAGCACGCGGGGGTCGCCGGAGCGCTTCATAGGGCAACCTCCGCGCTTGCGCGCTGCGCTGCGAGCGCTTGGCAGCGGCCATGCGCGCTCATCGCTGTTCCTCCAGCATGGCCATCGATCCGGTCGGGCATTCGCGCACGCACAGGCCGCAGCCCTTGCAGTAGTCGGCCAGCACCTCGTAGCGCGTGCCGTCGAGGTGGCGCACCGCCATGTCGGGGCAGACGCTGACGCAGTTGTCGCAGGCGATGCACTGGCCGCAGGAGAAGCAGCGCTCGCTCTCGGCCAGTGCGGCTTCGATCTCCAGGCCGAGCTGCACCTCCAGGCCGCCGTGACGCTCTGAAGGCAGGCGCTTCGCTGCGGGCACACGCGCGGCGTGCTCGTGATACCAGGTGGCGATGGCCGCCAACGGCACGGCGGCGCCTTCGGCCACCGCGTCGCCGGGCTCGCCGCGCAGCGTGCGGTCGATGGCCAGCGCGGCGCGTTTGCCCATGCCGATGGCCGCGCTGACGAAGCGGTCCATGCTCGACAGGTCGCCGCCGGCCCAGACGCCGGCCGCGCCGGTGCTGCCGTCGCGCGCCGCGGCCACCAGACGGCCGTTGGCCGGCAGCGCGCCGCCGAAGAGCGCCAGCTCCGGGTCCTGGCCGATCGAGCACAGGACCGCGTCGGCCGCGATTTCGAAGCCGCTGTCCAGCGGCACGAGCTCGAACTGGCCGCGCACGGGCCCGGGCTCGAAGCGTACGCGGCGGCATTCCAGCCGCAGCCCCCCCGGCCCCTGAGGCAGCTCATGCACCGCCTGCAGCATCGCGCCGCACAGCAGCGCCACGCCTTCTTCCAGCGCTTCGTCGACCTCGTCGGCCTGCGCCGGCAGCTGCTCGCGCGCCTCGAGCGCCAGCAGCGTCACCGCATGGCCGGCGCGGCGCGCGCTGCGCGCGGCGTCGAAGGCCGCGCTGCCGCCGCCGATGACCACCACCGCCGGCCCCAGCGCGGGCGGCGTGCCGGCGTTGGCCGCGGCCAGGTAGGCGGCACCGTCGATGGCCCACGGCGCGCCGGCATCGAGCTGCGGCAGCCGCTTCGGCTGGCCCGCGCCGGTGGCCACGAACACCGCGTCGTGCGCGGCGCGCAGCGCCTCGAACTGCTGCGGCGTGTCGAGCGCCGCGCCGCAGCGCAGCTCGATGCCGAGCGCGACGATGCGTGCGATCTCGGCGTCCAGCACCTCGCGCGCCAGCCGGTACGACGGGATGCCGTGGCGCATCAGCCCGCCGAGCTGGGTGCTGCGCTCGTACAGCGTCACGCGCCAGCCGCGGCGGCGCAGCTGGAACGCGGCCGACAGCCCGGCCGGCCCGCCGCCGACCACGGCCACGTGGCCGTCGCGTTCGACAGCGGGCGGCTCGAAGGCCCATCCCGCCGCCAGCGCCTGGTCGCCGACGAAGCGCTCCAGCGCGCAGATCGACAGCGGCTGGTCGAAGCCGGCGCGGTTGCAGGCGCTTTCGCAGGGGTGATGGCAGACGCGGCCGATGGTCGCGGGGAAGGGGTTGTGGCGCGTCAGCACCTGCCAGGCGCCGTGCCAGTCGCGTGCGCGCGCCAGGCCGATCCAATCGGCGATGTCGCCGTTCAGCGGACACGCCTGGTGGCACGGCGACGGTGCCTGCACGTGCCGCGCCAGGGCCGTGCGCCAGGTGCCGGTCTTGAAGACTTCGGTCGAGCCGGTGGTCCAGGTGGGGGGGACGGGCGGGTTCGGCACCGTGGGCAATGGGACGTTCATCGCAGCGCCTCCTCGGCCAGCAGCCGTTCGGCGACTTGCCAGCCCTCCGCGCAGGCCGCCAGGTTCTCGTCCACCGAGCGCGGCGAGCCTTCGGCCAGCGTCGCCTGCAGCACCGGCAGCGCCGGCGCACCGAGCGCGCGCGCGAAGGCGCCGAGCAGGGCCGAATTGACGATGCGCGCGAGCCCGTGGCGCCGCGCGATCGCCAGCCCGTCGATCGGCAGCACCTGCCTGTCCGGCAGCGCCTGCGCGAACTCGGAGCGCGGCTGCATCGAATTGACGACGATCAGCGTGTGCGCATCGGCCACCGCCAGCAGCGGCGGCGCGAGCAGGCTGGCATCGAAGCACAGGATCGCATCGGCGCATTCGATGTCGCAGCGCACGCGCACCGGCCGATCGTCGACGCGCAGGAACGAGCTCACCGGCGTGCCGCGGCGCGCGCCGCCGTAGCTGGCGAAACACTGCACCTCGCGCCCGGCGGCGAAGAAGGCCGCGGCCAGCAGGTTGCCCGCCGTCTGCGCGCCCTGGCCGCCGCGGCCCTGGATGACGATCTGCAGCATCGCGGTGCCTCAGGCGGCGGCGCGCGGCAGCACCGCGGTGGCTTCGAGCTCGATCTTGCCCGGATGGTCGAGCAGGTCGGACACGAAGATCATGCTCATCGCCGGATAGTGGCTGCCCATGCGCTCGCGCCAGATCGCGCCCAGCTGCTTGCGTGCCGCCAGGTAGGCCGGCTTGTCGCAGCAGTACGCGGTCATGCGGCCGATGTGCTCGGGCCGGCCGCCGGCCTGGGCCAGCACCGCCAGCACGTTGTCCAGCGCCTGGCCGAACTGCGGCAGCAGTTCCTCGGACTCGAACACCTGCTCGGCATTCCAGCCCACCTGGCCGGCGATGAAGACGATGCGTCCGGCATCCACCGCAATGCCGTTCGCATAACCGATCGGCGGCTTCCAGCCTTCAGGCAGCAACGTGTCCATCAACGGGCTCCTCAGTCGTCGTAGCGCGGCGGGTCGGGGTCGTCGGCCCAGCCGGGGTCGGGCGGCGGCACCTTGTCCAGCCAGCTGCGCACCAGCTGCACGTGCTCGACCTCCTCGTCGCGCATCTCTTCGGCGGCGCGGCGCACGGGCTCGCTCTGCGCATTGGCGGCCAACGACTCGAAGAACTCCACCGCGCGCTGCTCGGCGGCCAGCGCCAGCTGCAGCGCATGCCACGGATGCATCAGGTAGTGCATCTCGTCGATGGGCACCGATTCGGGCGGCTCGGCGCCGGCCCACGAGCCGGGCACGCGCGGCGCCATCGTGTCGTCGGCCCAGCCCATGTCGGCCAGGATCTGCGCCACGTGGTGCCCTTCGTATTCGGCCATCTTGCGGAACAGCGCGGCGACCTCGGTGTTGTTGTGCACGTCCATCATCTCGGCGAGCTCGGTGTAGCGCGCCACCGCCTCGCGCTCCATCATCAGCGCCTGCGCCATCAGCGCTTCGATCGTCTGCGGCGGGTTCATCGTCGGCTCGTTCATAGCGCGAACTCCGCTTCGATCTGCTCCGGCGTGGCAGTGGCCGCGCTGCTGCGCGCATAGGGCGTGCGGTGGCCGGCGTAGAGCACGCCGATGTTGAAGCCGTCGTCGCTCATGATGCGGCGCGCCGCGCGCGCCGGGTCGTCGGTTTCCGCCACCGGCGCCGGATGCACCAGCTCCTTCCAGCCGCGCTGCTCGGGGCGGAAGGTGACGCAGGGACTGAGGATCTCGACGAACGAGAAGCCGGGGTGGCGGATCGCCTGCGCGATGATCGACGCGGTGCCGTTCGGGTCGCCGGAGAAGGCGCGCGCGACGAAGTTGGCGCCCGAAGCGAGCGCGATCACCAGCGGATGGAAGGCGCGGATGCCGGTGCCGCCGGGCGAGAGCTTGTTGTCCCAGTCGGGCTCGGTGGTCGGCGAGGCCTGGCCCTTGGTCATGCCGTAGACGTGGTTGTCCATGACGATGTAGGTCAGGTCGACGTTGCGCCGGCAGGCGTGCAGGAAGTGGTTGCCGCCGATCGAGTAGCCGTCGCCGTCGCCGCCGGTGACCACCACCGTCAGCTCGGGGCGTGCGACCTTCAGGCCGGTGCCGGCGGCGAGGGCGCGGCCGTGCACGCCGTGGAAGCCGTAGCACGCGGTATAGGCCGGAATGCGCGAGCTGCAGCCGATGCCCGAGACCACCGCCACCTCATGCGGCGGGCGGCCGATCATCGCCAGCGCCCGCGTCACCGAACCGAGCACGGTGTAATCGCCGCAGCCGGGGCACCAGATGGGCTTGTAGTCGCTCTTGTAGTCGGCCGCGGCATAGGCCGGCGGCACCGTCATGTCGTTCATGCCGTGGTTTCCTCCTTCTCGGTCGTGCGTGCCTGCGCCGCCGCCCAGGCGGTGAAGGCCTCGGCGAGTTCGCCCGGGCGCAGCGGCAGCGGGCCCGGCCGGTGCAGCCCGGACGGCCGCCCCGGCAGGTCGGCGCGGCTGCGCAGATAGCGCAGCAACTGGCCGCCGTGGTTCTGCTCGACCACCAGCACCTGGCGCACGCCGGCCAGCGCGCGCTCCAGCGCCGCGGTCTGCAGCGGCGCGATCAGCCGCAGCGCGATCAGGCGCAGCGTCAGGCCGCGCGCGGCGATGCGGCCGAGCGCCTCGCGCACCGCGCCGGTGGTCGAGCCGAAGGTGATGACCGCGAGTTCGGCATCGCCCTCGACGTCGGCCCAGCGTGTGCCGTAGTCGTGCTGCAACAGCTTGCGCTCGCGCTTGGCGAGCTGCTTGCGGTGGTCGGCGGCGCCGCTGGACGGGATGCCGCGTTCGGTGTGCTCCAGGCCGTCGGCGGTATAGACCGTGCCCGGCGTGCCCGGGATGGCCATCGGCGAGATGCCCGATGCGGTGTCGGCATAGCGCCGGTATTCGGGCGCATCGGACGAAGTACGCGCTGCGGCGACCAGCCGCCGCGCCGGCTCCAGCTCGTGCGCGGGCCGGTCGATGACGGCGCGCGACTGGCCCAGGAACTGGTCCGACAGCACCAGCGCCGGCGCCTGCAGCGCCTCGGCCAGCTGCACCGCCCAGGCGGTGGTGGGCAGGCAGTCGGCGATCGAGGTCGGCGCCAGCACCAGCCGCGGCGCGTCGCCGTGCAGGCCGTCGACGGCGAAGGACAAATCGCTCTGCTCGCTCTTGGCCGGGATGCCGGTGGACGGCCCGCCGCGCATCACGTCGACGACGACGATCGGCACCTCGGCGGCGACGGCCAGGCCGATGCCCTCGGCCATCAGCGCCAGGCCCGGCCCTGCGGTGGCGGTCAGCGACGGCACGCCGCCGTAGGAGGCGCCGATGATCATGTTCACCGAGGCCAGCTCGTCCTCGGCCTGCAGCAGCGTGCCGCCGACGCGCGCCAGCGCCGGCGCCATCCATTCGAGCAGTTCGGTGGCCGGCGTGATCGGATAGGCGGCGACGAAGCGCACGCCGGCGCGGACCGCGCCGCAGCCGGCGGCCTCGTTGCCGGAGACCAGCCAGCGGCCGGGCGGTGGGGCGCCGGGCGCCGCCAGCCGCGCGGGCGCCGGTTGGCCGGCCTCGGCGGCCAGCGCCACGCCTCGAGCGAGCGCGGCCAGGTTGGCCTGCAAGGCCTCGGGCTTGCGCTTCCAGCTGGCGCTCAGCGCGGCTTCAAGCGCCGCGGCCGGAATGCCGGCGCAGCTGCCGGCCAGGCCGAGCGCGATCATGTTGACCCAGCCGCCGGTGGCCTTGGCGGTCTTCTTCAGCGGCAGCGCGACCAGGCGCGCGCCGCTGGCCAGCAGCGCCGCGGGCGCCTCGCCGGCATCGGCGTCGCCGATCAGCAGGCTGCCCGGGCCCAGCGGCACTTCGTCGGCGAAGCGGCTCAGGTTCAGCCAGTCGATGGCCAGCAGCAGGTCGAAGCGGTCGTCGAGCGTGGCCACCGGCTGCGTGCCCAGCCGCAGCAGCGCCGCGGCTTCGCCGCCGCGGATCTGCGGGCCGCTGGTGCGCACCATCAGCCCGTACAGGCCGGCGCGTGCCGCGGCATCGAGCAGCAGCGTGCCGGCGGTCATGACGCCGGCGCCGCCGCTGCCGGCGATGGCCAGTGAATAGGTGCGTTCGGCGGCGGACGGGCTGGTCATGGCGGGCGGGGCGAACGGGGCGGAAGGATCGGACACGACCGGCTCCTGCGCTGCAAATTGGAATGTCGACAGTGAAACGGCGGCGGCGTTCAAAGTCCCTGACGCAGGTCAAAGAAATGCAGCGCGGGATCGTCAGAATCGCTCTAAATCGGTATTGCAGTACCGATTTACAGGAAAACCCTGGCAACATCGCTGCGCCGAGCGCGCCGTACGGGAGACCGCCGATGAACAAACCCCCCCGCCCCGAAGTGCTGCAGATCGTCGACCGCTGCGAGGCGCTGTTCGAGGATCTGCACTTCGACGCCGTCAAGCGCTGGAAGGACGGCGCGCCCGGCCGCAAGGCCATCGGCTACATGCCGGTGTACGTGCCGCGCGAGATCATCCACGCGGCGGGCATGCTGCCGGTGGGCATCCTCGGCGGCGGCGACCAGATCGAGGTGATCCAGGGCGACGCCTACTACCAGAGCTACATCTGCCGCATCCCGCGCTCGACCATCGAGTTGGGCCTGACCGGCCGCCTGGACTGCCTGGACGGCATGCTGTTCCCGAGCATCTGCGACGTGATCCGCAACCTGTCGGGCATGTGGCAGGTGCTGTTCCCCGAAAAGTACGTGCGCTACGTCGACGTGCCGCAGAACTACCAGGACGGGGTCGGCGGAAAGTTCTACGTGCAGGAGATGCAGCACATCCGCGACGACCTGGGGCGGCTGCGCGGCTCGCCCGTCACCGACGCCGAGCTGAACGCGTCGATCGCCGTCTACAACGACAACCGCGCGGCCATCCGCGAGCTGTACGCCTATCGCGCCGCCAAGCCCTGGCAGGCGCCGACCTCGGAGGTCTACCTGCTGCAGCGCGCCGGCATGGTGCTGCCGGTCGAGGAACACACCGCGCTGGTGCGCCAGTACCTGGCCGCGGCCGAGAAGCTGGCGCGGCCCAAGCGCGACAACGCGCGCGTCGTGCTCACCGGCAGCTTCTGCGAGCAGCCGCCGCTGGCGCTGATCAAGTCGATCGAGATGTCCGGCTGCTATGTCGTCGACGACGACTTCATGCTCGTCGGCCGCTGGCTGCTCGACGACGTGCCGGCCGACGGCGACCCGCTGGCCGAGCTGTCCAAGGCCTTCCTGCACGCTTCAGCCTCGACCGCCGCCAAGTACGACGCCACGCGCGAGGAGAAGGGCGTGTTCCTGCTCAAGCAGGTCAAGACGCGCGGCGCCGAGGGCGTGGTCTTCGCCGCGCCGTCGTTCTGCGACCCGGCGCTGCTCGAGCGGCCGATGCTGCA
>DAIMFR010000027.1:0-63190 GCA_036724445.1 Rubrivivax sp.
TGCACCGCGGGAGGCTCAGCCGTGCGCGCGCCGCGGCGAGCTTTCACGGTAACGCATGGGGACCACCAAGAGCGCGATCTCGCGATTGGAGTCCGCCGCAAAGCACACGCCGCCGCTCGGCACTCTGCGGCGCTGCGCGCAGGCCGTTGGGTGCGAACTGCAGGTCAAACGGGTACCGGCGAAGTGACGCCGAACTCGAACGGTCACCGGAGGTCTTCCTCGAGGACTTCGCTTCTGTCAGCCGTTGCGCAGCGGTGCAAGTCCTGGAGGACGCAAAGGCCGCACTGGTCGAGGATGCGCATCCGGCTTGACGAGCCGGTGCCGGAGAGGCTCGGTCGCCCCCAGCGTCACGGCGCAAGGGATCCGCTGTCCAGTCATGGCGGCAGCGCCACCGGCTTGATGCCCAGCTCCTGCGCGTTGCGCGCCATCACGCCGTCGAGCGTCAAGATGCTCTTGGCGCCCGCACGTTCGGCGCAGGCCAGGTGCAGCGCGTCGCCCGCCCGGATGCCGGTGCTCGCGTCGAGCGCCATCAGCGCCGCGCGGTGGAAGTCCTCGAAGCCCAGCGGCAGCAGTTGCAGGTCATTGGCGGTGAGGCGCCGGAATCGGCCCCAGGCCAGCGTGGCGCCGGCGGCCTCGAGCTGGGCCTTGCGCTGCTTCAGCGAGAGCGCGCTGGCGAATTCCGTGGCGCACCAGGAGGCCGTGACCAACTCGCGCTTCGAGCCCGCGTACCAGGCTGCTACGGCAGCGCTGGCGGGCTCGTTGACGATCAGCGCGACAACGGCGCTGGTGTCCACGTAGACCATCAGTACCGCGTCTGGCTGCGTAGGTCCTCGATCACCGGCTCGCTCATCGGCAGCGCTTCGCGTGCCTCGGCCAGCTCGGCCGCAAACGCCTTGCGGCTCCAGCCTGCGGGCCGAATCGCCAAGGCACCGTCGGCCGTGATCCGAGCCTGCACGCTGTCGCCTTCGCGCAGGCCGAAGCGGCGTACCACGTCGGCAGGCAGGCGCATCGCGAGGCTGTTGCCCCACTTCGCGATCTGAAGATTCAGCGGCATCGTCAAAACTCCAAGTGTAGAAACGTCATCGTATCTACCAGCGGCGCCTTGTCAAGCGTCACCGGCGGCAACATGCGAGCCGCGGGACAAGCGGAACAAGATCGAGCACCGCCTGTCCTGGAACTGCCCGCCGTCCGGATCGAAGGCCCGCGTTCCATGGCGAGCGAAACTGCTGCATCCGGCCCGCCGCCACCGGCCTGGCCGGGTCGTTCCCTTCGTCACGCAGCCTCTGCCTGGCCTACGAACGGTCGTTGCCCGCCTTGTCGCTCAGCTCCGCCTCGATCTCGTCAATACTCGGCAAGGCCGACTGCAGCGACGCTGGCAGTGCCCGCGTCAGCTCGAAGGTCGAAACCCCGATCGGCTTGTCGATGCCGCGCAGCGCGTACTCGGCCAGCACCTTGTCGCTGCGTTGGCACAGGATCAACCCGATGGTCGGTGCATTTTCGGCGCGTTTGAGCTGGTCGTCGACCAGGTTGCAGTAGAAGTCGAGCTTGCCCGCGTACTCGGGTTTGAAGTCGCCGCGCTTCAACTCGATCACGACGCAGCAGTGCAGCCGCACGTGATAGAACAATCGATGTAGTAGTCCTGCTTGCTGACTTCCACACGATACTGGCGCCCCATGAAGGCGAAGCCCTGGCCGAGTTCGAGCAGGAACTTCTCGAGGTGCTGCACCAGCCCCGTCTCCAGTTCGCGCTCGTGGAAGGGCTCCTCGATCGTCAGGAAGTCGAAGACGTAGGGGTCCTTCAGCGCCTGCGACACCAGTTCCGACTGCGGGGCCAGCAGCCGCACACCGAAGTTGCTGGCGCCGGCGCCCTGGCGCTCGTGGGCTTGACTGTCGATCATCGACATGAGGGTCGCCCGGCTCCACCCCTGCGCCAGCGCCTCGGCCATATACCAGCGCCTGACCGCGTCCGTCTTCAGCTTCTCCAGCAGAACGGCATGATGTCCCCAGGGAAGCTGCCACAGCAGGCTGGCGGCAGTCGATTTGGCTACGGGCTGAGGCGAGTTCTGACCGGCCGGCATTTTTGCCACAGCTTGTGGCGAAAATTCGCCCGGCTCCGGGTAGGCTCGCGCGAACTCGAGCATCCGGCCCAGGTTGCGCACCGAGAAGCCCTTGATCTCCGGCAATTCGTTGTGCAGGTCGCCAGCCAGGCGGGGCAGGACGGCGGCGCCCCACCCTTCGGCCGCTTGGCGCTCGTCCAGCAGGCGGCCGATGCCCCAGTACAGGTGGGTCAGCTCGGCGTTGACGGCGAGCACGGCCCGCGTTTGCGCGGCCTGGATGCGCCCCTTGATGTCGGAGAGCAGCTTGGCGTACTGGGTCAGTTCGGTGGCCACGGGGTCGGTCCCCGCAGGCGGGGCTTTCGTGTTGGTCGACGGCTTGGCATCGTAGCGGCCTACAGGACGCACCCGGCGTCACGCGGCTCGATCAGCGTCAGCAGCCGGCGCATCTGTTCGCGCGCGGCCTGGGTGTGCATGCTGCCCAGTTGCGCCAGCATGCGCGGCAGCTCGCCGGCGCGCTCGCCGGCGCGGATCAGGTTCAGCCGGGTCGGCGCGATCCAGCCCTGCTCGGCCAGGATGGCCGACAGTGCGCGGCCGCGGCGGATCTCGCCCTGCGCCTCGAGCAGATGGCGGCCTGGCGCACGTCGCCGGCGTGAGGCCGGCACTCGCTGGATCCAACGCTTCGGCCCAGACCAAGCGTCTGCTGCTAGTCTGCCCCAGACTCCCCGCTGCGAAGCGAAACCTTCCGAGACGCCCATGCAGGCCATCGAACTGGAAGCGCAGATCACCGATCATCGGCTGGACATCCGCAGCGACCGCCTGCCTCGGCAGGGGGCGGCAAAGGTCATCGTGTTGTATGAGCGGACCGATGCTGCCGCAGCCCAGGACATTCTGGCCTTGGCCCGTGCCGCGCAAGCCAGTTTCCCGCGCCAGGCGCCGCAAGACTTGTCCGAGGAGATGCGCCGGTTGCGCGACGAATGGGAACGCCCACTGTGACCGCACCGCGTTGGCTGCTCGACAGCAACGTGGTGATGGACTGGCTCAACAGCAACTCAGGGCCGGCTTTCTCGGGACACTTCACTCGATACCTGGAGCAAGGCGCGGCAACTTCCGTCATCACGTGGATGGAAGTGTTGGGCTTGGGCTGGCGCGGCCACGGCGTCCAAAGCCGTGCCGATGCCGAGCGGCTGCTGGCGGCCATGCCTCGCGTCGAACTGGACGAGGCGGTGGTCCGCCGCACCATCGAACTGCGCAGTCTTCACGCCATCAAACTGCCCGACGCGATGATCGCCGCCAGCGCGTTGACGGCTCAGCTTGTCCTGGTGACGCGCAATGTCAGTGATTTCTCCACTATCGCCGGCTTGGTGGTGCGCGATCCGCATGCGGCAGTGCCGTGACGGCTGCTTGTCCTCGGCCGGCAGGATGAAGCCGCCGCCGCCGCGCCGTGCGGCAGCGAAGCGGTTCACAGCTTGGCCGTGTTCAGGCTGGTGATGGCCAGCACCACGGCCACCATGATGGCGCCGATGAGCGGAACAGCCAGCGGCTCGATCAGCGTGACAACGGCGGTGGCGTCCACGCAGACCATCAGTGCCGCGCCAGGCTGCGCAGCTCGCCGATCACCGGCGCGCTCATCGGCAGTGCCTCGCGTGCCTCGGCCAACTCGACGGCAAACGCCTTGCGGCTCCAGCCCGCGGGCCGGATCGCCAGGGCGCCGCCGGCCGCGATCAGCGCCTGCACGCTGTCGCCTTCGCGCAGGCCGAAGCGGCGCACCAGGTCGGCAGGCAGGCGCATCGCGAGGCTGTTGCCCCACTTCGCGATGCGAAGAGTCAGCGGCATCGTCAGGACTGCGGGTGTAGAAGCGCCGTCGTATCTACCGCAATGGCCTTGTCAAGCGTCGTTGACAGCGTCGCCGCAGGCGGCGGCGCATGGGCCGCGGCAGGGTCTGGTCGCGGACGCAGCGGCGAGGAACTGCCCGCCGTCCGGACCGAAGGCCTGCGTTCCGCGGCAAGCGGAACTGCTGCATCCGGCCCCCCGCCGCCGGCTTGACCGGGTTGTTCAAGCTACTTGTTCAAGTTACTTTTGCCGGGTTCCGTGGCGGAACAACTCCGGGGACAGCGTCAACACCGCGCCCATGCCCGATGCGGCGTGCGGCCCGTCGGCGCGGTGGACGACCGTGCCGTCCAACGCGACGACGATGACTTCCTGGCTGCCTGCCGCGAGGTAGGCGTTGACCTTGCGCGCGACCTCGGCCGGCCGGTTGCCGGGCGAGAGAACTTCGGCGACCAGCGGTGGTGCAGCGTGCAGCGGCGTCTGCGTCAACAACTCGCGGGCGCGTTCATGCGGCAGCCAGGCGAGGTCGGGAACGCGCACGCCGATGCGCGTGTGGATCGCCACCTCGTAGAGCGCCAAGCCGCTGGGGAGCCTGAGGTTCAGTTCCGCGGCCACCTGTGCCACGACGAGCTGGTGCCGGTTGGTCGGCTTGGGCGCCACGACGATCTCTCCGAACTCGGTCAACTCGAAGTGGTCCGGGCTGTCGGGGTCTTCGGCCAGTTGCCGCCACAGCGCACCGAGTTCGGCCGCGCCGAGAACGGGGTCTTGAACCGGTGCAGTGGGCATGGAGCAGCGGCGGACTGAGGGCTCGGGGCCGAGGCAGTATAGCGGCGGCATAGCGGCGGCATAGCGGCGGTATAGCGGGCGCTGGCCGCCCTTCGAGCAGATCATCGCGCCAGGCGCCGCAAGACTTGTGCGAGGAAATGCGCCGCTTGCGCGGCGAATGGGAACGCCCGCTGCGCGGATGAAGCCGCCTGCGACGCGACGCGACGCGCGGCAGCGCGGCGGTTCACAGCTTGGCCGTGTTCAGGCTGGTGATGGCCAGCACCACGGCGACCATGATGACGCCGATGACGGCGCCGATCAGCAGGATGGCCAGCGGCTCGATCAGCGTCAGCAGCCGGCGCATCTGTTCGCGCGCGGCCTGGGTGTGCATGCTGCCCAGCTGCGCCAGCATGCGCGGCAACTCGCCGGCGCGCTCGCCGACGCGGATCAGGTTCAGCCGCGTCGGCGCGATCCAGCCCTGCTCGGCCAGGATGGCGGAGAGCGCGCGGCCGCGGCGGATCTCGCCCTGCGCCTTCAGCAGATGGCCGCGCAGCGCCGACAGGCTGAGGGCGCGCGACGACAGCTCCAATGCGGGCAGCAGCGCGACGCGGTTTTCCAGCAGGGTGCCCAGCAGCGTGGCCCAACGGCCGATTTCGCTGGTGTGCAGCCAGGCGCCGACCAGCGGCAGGCGCGCCAGCGCCTCGATGGCCGCCTGGCGCAGGCCGCGCACGCGCAGCGCCAGCACCACGGCAGCCGCGATGGCGGCGAGCACGAGCGCACTGCCCAGCAGATGGCTTTGCAGGAACATGCCCGCTTCGATGACCCAGCGCGACAGCGCCGGCACCTCGGCACGGCCGCTGCCCAGCAGCGAGGCGAAGCGCGGCACCACGGCGATGAAGATCACCAGCACCGCGGCGGCCCCGGCGCCGACGAGCACGCTGGGGTAGATCAGCGCGGTGCGTACCTGCTGCGTGACGCCGTGGTCGTACTCCAGCTGCGCGGCCGCCGCCTGCAAGGCCTGGCCCAGCCGGCCGGCGGCTTCGCCGGCGGCGATCAGGCTGTGCGCATGCTCCGGCAGGCCCAGGTCGGCGGCGCGAAAGGCGTCGGCCACCGAGCGGCCGTCCTGCACGGCCTTGCGCAACCGGGCCAGCGGCAGGCCCAGGGCGGTGGCGGCGTAGGCCTGCTCCAGCGACGGCGTGGCTTCGGCAATCGGCACGCCGGCAGTCAGCAGGGTGGCGAATTCCTGCAGCAGCACGATGCGATCGGAGGCGCTGACGCGGCGCCGCGTCCGGCGCGGCGTGGGGCCGGACGCAGGGGGGGTGTCGCCCACCAGGTCGAGCACGCTGAGCTGGCGCTGCTGCAGCTGCAGCAGCGCGGCCTGCGGCGAATCGGCCACCAGGTCGCCGGCCAGGCGCTGCCCCTGGCGGTCGAGCGCGCGGTAGCGGAAACGGATCGGGGCCGGGCTGGACATGCGCGCGAGGTCGGTCTGGGGTCTGGGGTCTGGGGTCGGGGGTCCGGGGTCGGGCCGCGGCCGTCAGGCCGCCGCCGCGGCGGCATGGCCGGCCACACGCGCCACCTCGGCCAGGGTGGTCTGTCCGCGCCGAGCCTTGAGCAGGCCGTCCTGCCGCAGCTTGCGCCGGCCGGCGGCGTCGGCCAGGCGTTCCAGTTCGCTTTGTGCCGCCATCGCGGCCACTGCATGGCGCAGGCCGGCATCGACGTCGACCAGTTCATAGATGCCCAGGCGGCCGCGGTAGCCGGTGCGCTGGCAACTGTCGCAACCGATGGCCGCGCGCCAGGCCGCCGGGTCGGCATCCGGCCAGCGCGCCAGCTCGGCGGCGGCGCCCGGCGGCGCCTCGGCCGCCGCGGCGCAGTTCGGGCAGAGCCTGCGCACCAGGCGCTGCGCCATCACGGCCTGCGTGGCGGCGGCGACCAGATAGGGCTCGATGCCCATGTCGGTGAGCCGCGTGAAGGCCGACAGCGCGTCGTTGGTGTGCAGCGTGGCCAGGACCAGGTGGCCGGTGAGCGCCGACTGGATGGCGATCTCGGCGGTTTCGCGGTCGCGGATTTCGCCGACCATGATGATGTCCGGGTCGTGCCGCAGGAACGAGCGCAGCGCGCGCGCGAAGGTGTAGCCGATTTCCGACTGCACCTGCACCTGCATGATGCCGGGCAGCCGGTGCTCGACCGGGTCTTCCACGGTGAGGATCTTGCGCGTGCGGTCGTCCACCGCGGCCAGCGCGGCGTACAAGGTGGTGCTCTTGCCCGAGCCGGTGGGGCCGGTGACCAGCACCAGGCCGCTGGGCAGGTCGAGCCAGCGCCGCAGCTGGGCCAGCTGGTCGCTCTCCATGCCCAGCGCTTCCAGGCGCAGGTCGTGCCGCTGCTTGGGCAGCAGCCGCATGACGATGGATTCGCCGTGCACCGTGGGCACGACCGACACGCGCATGTCCATCTCGGCGCCGGCGGCGCGCAGCGTGATGCGCCCGTCCTGCGGCAGGCGGCGTTCGGCGATGTCGAGCCCGGCGATCAGCTTGATGCGCGAGGCCACGGCCGGGAAGCGGTCGAGCGCGAAGTCCGAGCGCGTGTGCAGCACGCCGTCGATGCGGTAGCGCAGCTCGCAGGCGAACTCGCCGGGTTCGACGTGGATGTCGGACGCGCGCTCGTCGATGGCCTGCGCGATGAGGTTGTTGACGAAAGCGATGACCGGCCCGTCTTCGGCCATTTCGCGGTAGCGCGCCGCGTCCAGCAGCGGCGCGCCGTCGCTCTCGGCCATGCCGGCGAGCAGGCGTTCCTGATCGCGGCTGCGGATGAAGTGCCAGCGCACCGGGCCCGCGGCGGCGGCCTCCAGTTCCTCCTGCAGCGAGGCATTCAGCGGGTCCACCGCGCAGGCGTTGAGCGTGCCGTCGCTGTCTTCCCACACCGCCGCGTGCAGGCTGCGCAGGCGCGCATGCGGCCAGTCCAGGCGGCGCAGTGCCGCGTCGACGCCGGCGCGCGGAATGTCGGCCAGTTCCACGGCCGGGTAGCCGGTCTGGGCGACCAGCGCCGACAGCAGGTTCTCCTCCGACAGCGCGCCCAGGCGCACCAGGATGGTCCCCAGCCGATCGGCGGGGTTCTGGCCCTGGTAGGCGAGCGCGCGCTCGAGGTCGGCTTCGTTGACGTGGCCGCGGCTCAGCAACAGCTGGCCGAGCAGGGTCGCGGAGCTTGGCGCAGGGGTGGTATCAGTCACTGCGCGCGATGGTAGCGAGTCGCGCGGGGCCTGCCGCCGCCGTCCGGCCGGGTCCGGCCGGGCAGGCCTGAAAGACTACACTCGCGGCTTCGATAAAAACGCTGCCCTCGAATCGACTGCCGTGCAGCGGCGATTGGCGGAATCCGGCGCCTGACCCGGCGCACGCATGTGCCCCGGGTGCTGCGCCGCACGCGGGCGCGATCGTCCTTGGGCCGTGCCATTCCCTTGTTTGCTTGCCGGGCGCCGCGCGCCTGACCCGACCTGATGCAATCCTCACCCGGCGCGCCCGATTTTCCAGGCAGCGGCAGGCGCACGTCCTGGGAAATTCAGCGTGCAGTGCTGTTCGCGCTGGTGCTGCGCGAAATGAAGCAGCGCGTGGGCGGGCAGTGGATCGGCGCCGTCTGGACCGTCTTCGAGCCTCTGGCGCACACGATCGTGATGCTGACGATCCTGGGCTTCGTGCGCGGCAGGTTGATGCCGGGAGTCGAGTATCCGGTCTTTCTGGTGACCGGACTGGTGCCGTATTTCTACTTTCAACACCTGACGATTCGTCTGATGGACGGTATCGATGCCAATCGCGGCGTTTTTGCCTACCGGCAGGTCAAACCCATCGATGCGCTGCTGTCCCGGGCGGTGGTCGAAACGCTGATGAATCTGTCGGTCTATGTGCTGACGCTGAGCCTGCTGGCATGGCTGGGCTTCGACGTATGGCCCGGCCTGCCGCTGGAACTGATGGGCGTGCACCTGCTCGTAGGTTTCCTGGGTCTGTCCTGCGGCCTGCTGGCCGCCGTGGTGGCGCACGATCGGCCGCGCGTCAGATCGTTCATTCGCATCTCGCTGATGCCCTTGTACTTCCTGTCCGGCGTGATATTCCCGGTTCATCGGGTGCCGGCAGAATATCTTCAATGGATGCTCTTGAACCCGATGCTGCATCTGGTCGAGATGTCGCGGCATAGTTTCATACCAAACTACACGGTTGTCGATGGCGCCAATATATTTTACCCGTTGTTCTTTGCGCTGGTGGTTTTCACCATAGCCCTGGCACAATATAGAGTCAAGCGTTTGCGTCTGATCTCCAGCAGCTAGGACCATCTATGCTGGAGCTGGAGAACATCACCAAATCGTATCCGACGATCCACGGGAGGCGATATATATTCCGTGATCTCAGTTTCAGCTTTCCAGCCGGTGCAAATATCGGCCTGATCGGGCGCAACGGCGCGGGCAAATCGACGCTGCTGCGGCTGCTCGGCGGCATCGACATGCCCGACAGCGGCCATGTGCGCTCCTCGTTGCGCGTTTCCTGGCCGGTAGGACTGGCGGGGGGTTTCCTGACCGCGCTCAGTGCACGCGAGAATGCGGAGTTCGTCTGCCGCATTTTCGGGGCGCATGGTCAGGACATGCGGCGCAAGGTGGGCTTCGTGCGCGAATTCGCCGAAATCGGCGAGTACTTCGACCTGCCGATGAAATCCTTCTCTTCAGGCATGCGCTCGCGCGTGGCCTTCGGTTTGAGCATGGCCTTCGATTTTGACTACTACCTGATCGACGAGGTGATGGCGGTCGGAGATTCCGAGTTCAGGAAAAAAAGCCGCAAGATACTGATGGAGCGGCTCAAGCGATCCCGTCTGATCATGACTTCCCACAACATGGCCGATATCCGCCAATACTGCAATCTGGTCGTGGTGGTCGACCGGGGCAACACGGTACTCTACGACGATGTCGAGGCCGGCATCAGGGCCTATCAGGGCGCTGCTGAATAACATGAAATCTCTTCCCCAATTGTCGCCCCGGGTGCTGAAGCTGCTGGTGATCGGCCTGCCGCTGCTGCTCACCGCGCTGTATCTTGGTGTGTTCGCCGCCGACCGCTACGTCAGTGAATCCACGTTGGCGGTGAAGCAGGCAGGCTCCGAAAACGTTTCCCTGCCCGGCGCCGCCATGCTGCTGGCCGGACTGAGCCCGCCTGCGCGCGAGGACACGCTGTACGTGCAGCGCTACATCCACTCGCTCGCGCTGCTGCTCAAACTCGATGCGGAACTGAAGATCCGCGAGCACTTTGCAGCGTCGCGCCTGGACTTTCTGGACCGGATCTCGCGCGGAACCAGCCAGGAAGATTTCCTGCAGCACTACCGCGATCGTGTGCAGGTGGCCTACGACGATGTCGCATCGCTGTTGACGGTGCGCGTTCAAGGCTTCGACCCGGTGTTCGCCCAGCAACTCAACCGGCGCATCCTCGAAGAGAGCGAACACTTCGTCAATGAATACTCGCAGCAGATGGCGCGCGAGAAGCTGGCGTTTGCCGAAGGCGAGCTGAAGTCGGCTGCGCAACACGTGCAGGAGGCGAAGAACCAGCTGCTGGCCTTCCAGACCCGCCATCGGCTGCTCGACCCGGTTTTCCAGGCACAGGCCAGCGGCGCGCTTTCTGCGGAGCTGCAGGCCAACAAGGCGCGTCTGGAAAGCTCGCTCAATGCGCTGCAGACCTACATGAGCGACGATGCTCCGCAGGTGCGCGCGCTGCGGGCGCAGATTGCCGCCGCCGGCAAGCAGGCCGAGGCCGAACGCGAGCGCGGGACCAGGCCGTCGCAACAGGGTGAGCGCCTGAATACGCTGGCCATCGAGTTTCAAGGCCTGCAGATGCAGGCCGAGTTTGCCGTCGATGCCTACAAGATCGCGCTGGCCGCGGTCGAGAACACGCGCATCGAAGCCACGCGCAAGCTCAAGAGCCTGGTGGTGATCGAGCCGCCGTCACTGCCGCAGACGCCCGAGTACCCGCGGCGCCTGTACATCCTGTCGACCGTGCTCGCGGCGAGCCTGCTGGTCTACGCCATCGTGCGGCTGGTGCTGGCCACGATTCGCGAACATCAGGACTGACAAGAGCCTGCGACGCACTGAGCGGCAGGGCGCGCAGGCGCCCGCGTGGAACAATCCCGGAATGCAAGTCGAGATGCCCGAAACGAGGCCGCCAGGCGGCGGTGCCGATGCCGATGCCGACGGGCCCGACGCCGCCGCTTCGGGCGCGAGGCAGGCACCCGTCGTGTACATCACGGGTACGCGGCCTGCGGCCTGGCTGCCGATCGCGCAGGCGCTGCAAGGCGCGTTGCAGGCCTCGGGCGCGGTCGTCGTCCCGATGTCGGGCCATGAAGGCGCCGGCGGGCAGGATGGGGCCGCGGCCGTCGCGGCGGATGTCATCGCCTTCGTCGACAGTCCGCAGCGCGCGCTTGCGCAATGGGTGGCCTCGGGCGACACAGGCACGGCGCTCGAGCTGCTGAATACCTGGCGCCGCAGCGCAGCGGAACTGCTGAAGCGGGTTCATCGGAATTCAGGCCGCTGCCTGCTCGTCGATGCGGCCGAAGCCGCTGCCGCACCCGATGCGCTGGCGC
The DNA here is from genome assembly GCA_036724445.1 of Rubrivivax sp. GTDB lineage: Bacteria > Pseudomonadota > Gammaproteobacteria > Burkholderiales > Burkholderiaceae_C > Rubrivivax. Next base: position 11,246 of record DAIMFR010000027.1, read on the forward strand.
GTACCGTGGCCCAATGGCATGCGCTGGCGGGCGCGGCGCAGCTCGAGCTCGGCGAGGCCGCATCGCCGGATGCCTTGTGCCTGGCGCTGGCCCGGCAGCTGTGTTCGGCAGATGCCGCGGCTGCCGATCTTTTCGAAGAACTGAATGCGGCCAGCGTGCTGCTGGACGGCGCCGCCAGTCCGCCCCAAGCCGGGCAGGCCGCGAGCGCAGCGCCGGTGGACCGCTATCGAGCCTTGCTGGCTGCCGAGAAGGACGGTGCCGCGGCCAAGGCCGCGGTTGCCCGAATCCAGGCCGAGACCGCGGCCGACCGCGCGCAAGCCGAGGCCGCGCGCCAGGAAAACGAACAGCTGCTGCTCCAGCTGCACCGTGTGCAGGAGGAGCTGGAGCGCTACTACCTGCAGCTGCAGGAGACCAAAGACACCGCCGTCCACGCCGCCTGGCGCGGCGCGGATCACTTGGCGCGCAGCGTGATTCACCTGCAGGAGCAGCATGACCGCGCCCCGCACCGGCATCTGCACTTTGCGGTGGAGAACCTGCGCTCGGGGGAGCGCGAACTGCCGCGCCTGGAAGTGCGGCTGCTGGATCACCTCGGGCGGCCGGGCATCGCGTTGTTCTCCTCGCAGCCGCGCGAAGCCTTGGCGTCGTGGCAGGCCACGGGTGGCGAGGCCGGCCGCGCGTTCATGACCCTGGTGCCTTCCGACCTTGAAGGCAGGCAGCGGCTGGATCGCATGGGTACGGCGGATTGGCAGCTCGTCAACCATCTTGCGCAGTCGATCCAGCGCTGGCTGAGCGCGGAGGGCGCGCAGCTTGGCGCGCGATGGCAGGTCACTGCCGCGCGTCTTTGCCGCCAGTTCGGCGATCTGCCGCTGCGTTTGCGCTACGACCGGCTGCAACTGGAGCGCGTCGCGAGTGAGGGCGGGGGCGAGGGTGGGGGCGGGGGCGGGGGGGCAGTCGAACTCGACATCCTGTTCGGCCGGGTGTCCTACGGCGAGCTCCTGCCGGACCCGCTGCGGCTGCGTTGGCTGGCTGCCAAAGCGGGCGGGACGGCCGGCCAGCCGCTGCTGCGGTGGTTGCGGCCCGAAGAGCCCGGCAACGTGCCTCTGGCTGCGTGGCCGGCCGGCGAAGACGGGCTGCTTGCGGCGGCCTTCGACTTGCCGGTCGGCCGCAGCGCGGATGCGCTGCACAAGCGGCAGCAGTGGCAGGCGCTTTCGGCGGGGGACCGTGCTCTGGTGCTGGCGGTGCTCGACGCGCTGCCGGGTGCCGTCGAACGCCTGCCGGATTCGGCGCTGCCGGGCGGCACCGAGCGCGGCACCTGGGTGCGGCAGGCCATCATGCTGCACAAGGAAGGTCGGCGCACCCTGTTGAAGCTGCAGCTGCGCGGCTTCGTGCGGCGGCTCTTGCGGCGGGGTGGCCGTGGCGATTGATGGTGTCAGGAGTCGAGCATCGTGCATAACCTGGTCGCTTGGCTGAGCCGCATCGATGACCGCGCGCTCGACCGCGTGGTGCACGTGGGGGCGGGCGCTGGCGCGGTGCTGGAGCAGTACGCCGCTCTGCCCGCGGCGCGACGGCCCCGTCAGGTGGTTCTGATCGAGGGCGATGCCGAGCTGGCGCGCAGCCTGGAGCGCGCGGCGGCGCCCTTCCCCTGGGCAAGGGTGTTGCCGGTTCCGGTGGGAGCCCAGGGCGGCTCGATGACATGGCACCGCTTCAACCTGCGCATGTTGAACGGCCCGCTGGATGCCGCCGCGCTGGTGTCGGCCTACCCCCGGCTGCGCCGCGTGCAGACCACGACGCTGCGCTGCGAGGCGTTGTCGGACGTGTTGAACTCGCTCGATCCGGACCTGAAGCCGGGCAAGGACAAGGGCAAGGGGCTGGCCCATGCGCTGGTGCTGGACGTGCCGGGGCAGGAGTGCGCGCTGCTCGAGTCGCTGACGCCGGATCAGCTGCGGCAGTTCCACGCGATATCGTGGCGCGGCTGCCGGGTCGCCTTGCCGCCGCAGGGCCAGGCGGCGGCGCTCGCGCACGAATGGCTTGCGCGGCAACACTTCGCCGTTGCCGCATCGGCCGGCGAGGGCGAGACCTTGTGGCCCGAAGCCTTGATGCGTTTCGACAGCATCGGCGATGAGTTGGCCCGGCTTCGCCTGCAGGTGACCCGGATGGATGCCGCGCTCGAGGAGCGCGATCGATTGACGCGCGAGTTGCAGACCGCCACTCAGGCCAAGGCGGCGGCCGAGAAGCTTGCGGCCGACCGGCTGGCCAAGAGTGCCGAGCAGGATGAGCGCCTTCGCCGGCTCGACCTGCAGCTGGCCGATGCCGTCAAGGAGCGCGATCGATTGACGCGCGAGTTGCAGACCGCCGCTCAGGCCAAGGCGGCGGCCGAGAAGCTTGCGGCCGACCGGCAGAGCAAGAGCGCCGAGCAGGCTGACGACACGCGCCGGCTCGAAGTGCAACTGGCGGACGCCAACATGCGCCTGGAACTGCTGCAACAGGAAGTCCTGAAGGCCGAAGCTCAACTCTCGCTGATCAAGGAACTGGTGCTCAAGGAGCCGTCGCTGTGAGCGGCGCCGCCGGCGCGCCGAGCGGTGCCGACGGCCTGGCCGAGCGCTGCCGTGCGCTTTGGTCTCAGGGCGACTGGCAGTCGCTGGCTGCCTACGGCGCCGATGATCTGCAGACGCACCCGCAACGCGCGAGCCTGGCGCTGATGGTGGCCGCCGCGCATCAAGCACAGAATCGGGATGCGCAGACCCGCTCGTTCGTCGATCTGGCCCGCCGATGGGGCTGCGAGCCGCAGTTGATCGCGCGCGCATTGCTTGCCGGCGTGCACAACACGCTTGGGCGGGCCAGCGTGGCCGCACGGCGCGGCGACAGCCAGGCGCTGCAGCATTTTGCCGACGCCATGGCGCCGGGCGGCGCTGCCGGGTCCGCAACCACGGCGCTGCACGAGCGTGTGCGCCACCAGCTGAACGACATGCGGCTGGAATCCGAAGTGCCTTGGCTGCTTGGCGGGGCAACGCAGCGCTCGGCGCCTGCGGCACCGGCGCAGCCTCGGGTGGATGCTGATGCGTTGCGCCGGGCCAGTGACTTGACCTTGCTTCGCCTGAAGGAACAGAGCCAGCAGCTGGCATCGGTGCGCAGATCGATCGAAGCCACCGTGCGCAAGGAGATGGCCAATGCGGTGGCTCAGCTGGAGGCCTATGCAAGTCTGCAGCGCTATCTGAACGGGGGGCAGTTGCTGCCTGAACTGCATGGCTGGCCGGTCAGTCCCGACTTTGCCGTCATGCTGATCGACATGGTCGAGTCGAACGACTACGACTTGATCATCGAATTCGGCTCGGGCACCTCGACGCTGCTGATGGCGCTGGCCCTGGCACGCGCAGCGCAGCGCCACCGGCGCAGCGTTGCCGCAGTGCAGCTGGCGTTCGAACACCTGGAGTTCTTCTTTGCACAAACCCGGTCGCGCCTGGAGCGCGCGGACGTGGCGCATGCGGTGCAGCTCGAACTGGCAGAACTGAAGACCTGGACCAGCGCGAACGGCACCCCATACGACTTCTACGATTGCCAGGGCAAGCTGGAGGCGGCCGTGCGTGCGGCGCCCGAGCCCGTGCGCAGGGCGCTGGTGGTCGTCGACGGGCCGCCAGCGGCAACCGGACCGCAGGCGCGTTATCCCGCGTTGCCTATCGTGCTGCCGTTGCTGAAGGACGTTGCTGCCGATATTCTGCTGGATGACCACGGCCGGCCGGAAGAACAGCAGATCTCCAAGATGTGGCTTGCCGAGCTCGAAGCCGCCGGGCGCCGCGCTTCGGTGTCCTACCCGAGCCTGGAGAAGGGCGCCTGCCTGCTGAAGCTGGATGCGGGATGAGTTTGATGCCCGCGACACGACCACGAAATGGAGGAAAAGCAATGGCCTCGACCACGAAGATTCCGTACCTGAAGTTTTTGGCCTTCGGTGTTGTCATCACCATCGGCCAGACTGCAGCCGTGGCGCAAACGGCGCAAGCCGTGACGCCGCAGCAGGTTTGCGTCACGAATGGCGTGATATCGACTCAGCGGGATCAGTCTTTCATCGTCGAAAGCCCGAGTTCGCGCGCGGTCGTCAAGCCTTCGGACGACAACTTTGGTGCGATCGAGTTTGAATATCTCGGGCCCACGACGAAGGAAGTGCCTCTGGATTCTGGTCGCATGGTGCACCAATTGGGATTGAAGTTGCACGCTCGCGACAGTTGCAATGTGATTTATGTGATGTGGAGTGTCGAAGCTGATACGGGATTCAAGGTAACCACGAAAACGAACCCTAGTAAGTCGACGAACAGGGAATGTGGGACAGACGGCTACAAGATGATCTATCAGTCGAAACCGGGTGATATTCCTCCGGTCAAAATCGGCGAACCCAGGCGCCTGGAGGCATCCCTGCGCGAACGGACTCTAACCGTGAAGATCGATGGAAATAATGTTTGGCAAGGCGAGGTTGGCGTGGATTCAGCGAAGGCACCCGGCTATTCAGGTATCCGCACCGACAATGTTCGCGCCCGCTTCAGGTGGTTTGCAACTCCGCCGACATCAGACGCCGTGCCGTCTGTAGGGGATGAGCCGCGGGCGGTTTGCAAGCCGGTGGTGGCGGCGCGTTGATGCGGAAATCTTCCATGACTCCGGTCTTTACCTCGCACCATGGAAGTTGGCTGGTTATGGCATGCGCATGGAATTACACCGCTGAATAACGCGATCGGATGGGTTGACAGACCGATGGATGGAAGTTCGACATTGTTTATGCAGGCCAACAGTCTGCTGCGTAGTCACAGGTATGAAGAGGCCGTGGACCTTTACCAGGAGGTGCTTCGCCAAGGCTCTCTCCCGGTGGGGATCGTTGATTTCAATCTGGAACTTGCACGCAGAAGGCTGGGGGTGGAGAACCCGTCTCGGTCTCGACCCATACCGCGCAAGAATCAAATCGACAATACCATGGTGGGCGACGCCTTTCGCTTTGCCGAAGAGTCTTGTGCGGTTTATCTGAAAAGGCATCCACGATCAACTCCGGTTGCACAGCCGAAGGTATCTGTAGTATTAACCTGCTTTAACGCCGAAGACACGATTGAAGAAGCTATCGAATCCATTCTCAATCAAAGTTACAAGAATATCGAAGTCATCGTCTGCGATGACGCCAGCAGTGATCGTTCCTGGCAGATTCTGCGTGAAGTCCAGCGGCGCTGCTCTGCTGTCAGGGTGATTCGCAACAATGCGAATTACGGAACCTATCTGTCGAAGAATCGGGTGATCGACATTGCGAGCGGTGAAATCATCCTGTTTCAGGACTCAGATGATCTGTCCCACCCGCGGCGTGTCGAAATACAGGTTGCCGAATTACTGGCGGACAGATCACTGATTGCGAACAGAACCAAGTATCTGCGCTACAACGAATCGAACGAAAAGATTGTTTCCGTGGGAGATTCGCAATCCAAGTACGGGTTGATCACGTTGGCGGTGTGGAAAAAGGCGTTTCTGGAGATTGGCTTTTTCGACGCAGTCAGGCGTGCCGGCGACGATGAGTGGTTTCAGCGCTTGGCTCACCTATATGGTGACAACGCCATAAAGAATATCGACGTGACCTTGTATCTTGCGCGACTGCGTGCAGGATCGTTGGTTGCGGATATGCTTACATTTTCTGCCGATGGCAGCAGCGTCGATCAGACTTCATCCCCGCCACGCCGTGCTTATGTGAAGCAGTTCCGGCACCGGTTCAAGGACAACAATGACAAGAAATACTTTCGCAATGCCTTTCCGCCTTTTCCTTTGCGACCCAGCGCGCTCTATCCTGAATCGATCGCTGCGTTGACGCCGGTCGACGAGCGCGTCTATGCGGCAGTTTGCAGTATTCCTGCACGGTTGCATACCCTCCTGCGCACCATCCGAAGTCTAGAACATCAGGTTGACGGGATATTTGTCTATCTGGATAAATATGAAGAAGTACCATTTGATCTTCTAGACAATCCAAAACTCACCATTCTGAGATCACAAGACTTCGATGCCGATCACCGTGATAATGGGAAATTCATTGGCTACAACGGACTGATTTCACGCAATGCCCCATTCTATTTCTTCACTTGCGATGATGATATAGAGTATCCGCACGATTATATTTCCACGATGGTTCTGGGCTTGCGCAGTCTGGATAACAAGGTGGTTCTTGGAGTCCACGGGATAGTTGTCGAAGAGCGGCCGAAGAGCTATTTTCGAAGGCGTTTCGGTTTTCACTTCACAGAAAATACAATCCATTCGCGTCGCCTGGTGAACAATCTAGGAACAGGCACCTTGGGTTTTCATTCTCAATTATTTTCTGGAATTGACCCTTCCCAGTGGCCCAGGGGGGGGATGGTGGATATATACTTTTCGATTGAATGCAAGAAGAACGAAATTCCGATGGTTTGCATCAATCGACACAGTGGCTGGCTGCTCGATCTGGACGATCTGAAAGCCACACCAACGCTGTTTGCTGAATTCAATCAAAAGGAATCATTGATCACGCAGACACTGAATTCAGTGGCTCCATGGGGCTACAAAGGAATTCATCAGGTTTTTGCCGCCCAGGCGCCCGCTCTGCGCGGCAAGCTCTCGAAGGCCTTGCCGAAGTTCCACCGCTCGGTGTCCGTGTCGTCCTGTTTTCACCGGCATCGACCCGCAGGGGAGATTGGTGGAATTGATTCAGACGAGTTTTGATCGACCCGCGGTCGCGCTGGCGGCAATACTGCGCGTACGGATTTATGACCTCCCTGGAGCAGGCGCCGACGAGACGTTGGACGTGCAGTCCCGGCCGTACATGGAACACCAGCGTGAGGCGTATCTGGTGAAATGTCGGCGCGCATCGAAGTTCACTCGGTTCTCAATAAATACCTGAGGATATTGAGCGTAATTGCTCCGGTGATGTCGTTGGTGACGTCGCCGAACGGGGCAAAACCAGTCGCATCCAGACCGAAATTCCAGTTCATGGTGCCGGTGTTTACAACCGTGTACGCTGAGCTGCCCATCTGCGCCGGATAGGTGCACCAGGTCGCATGTGAAGTCACCGGCGCGCCCCCAGTGGTTGTTGCGGTACTGGTAGCCCACGCCACGGCAGTTTTCGGAGATCTGTTGGTCATGTGGTCAACCTCATAACCAAGATGAGCAGGCAGCTCGATGTAACGACTCGATGAGTCATAGGGGATGCAGTCGAGCATCCACGCTGGAGCCGTCTTGGTGTCTACCTTCATGCTGTAGGGTAGAGAATTCCCAACGACACCCGCGTATCGGCTGCCTACAATAGTTTCTTCAGGTAATCCTAAGGTCTTGAATTGACAGGTTATTGAATTTTCGTCCCGAACCGGATCGTTGGCCGAGCGTTCCTTGTAGGCTACCATGGTGCGGCCGTCGCCTTCAAACCGAACCTGCCAATAGCAGGTGTTGGCTCCCATGATTAAGGAATTGACGCCTCCTTCGAGTGTCGCCACGAAGTTCTTGCGCATCACGGATGTCCAGTACTCGCAGTGACCTGCGATCACGACCAACTTGGACTGTGTCACGACTTGATGGTGCAGGTCGCGATCCGCGATGTATCGAACTTTGTAGCCAAAGCGCTCCAAGAACCGGACGGCCTTGATTTCCCACGCGAAAAATTGTCCCGCACCGGCGCTGTTGTAGGTGCGTGCATAGGGTCGATCATAGGAAATGGCCAGCGCAGGAATCCTTTCTGAGGAGCTGCTTGCATATAATGATTTTCCACCCCAGTTGTTGTAGGCGTGCATCGTCATGGTCGAACTGACGAATGTTATGTCGGTCGTCAAGGAGTCATCGCGAACGATGAAGTATGCATATTGCTGAAAGCCGGCATCCTGCTCAGTGAGCTTGATGAGGTAGATCCCTGTTTCCCATCCCTCGGTATTCAATGTAAAACTGACATCCCACACACACCTGGTCATCGTGGTGGTTCTGTCATAGACCGTCTTGAAAGATTGATTCGTACCAGTCAGATTTTTCAAGTCTTGCTTGAAAAGGCCACCTTTGCCGCCGTACCAGCCTACGCGGTAAACCTGAGCATCATATTTTGAAGATTTCGTTGAGACATATACTGATACGGACTCTCCTCTGTTCACGCTTGCCGCAGAGGCGTAACCTTCGATCTCTCTGCGGCGGGCTTCCTTGGTGATTTTCCAGGAAGTTGTCGCCGCATCTGACACCGTTGTCATCGGCTCGCTCAATAAGGATGCGCATGCGTCCGAATGGGTATCATCGGAGCTGACTCCGCCCCCGCAACCTGACAACAGCGTGGCACAAGACAATACCATTTGACGACGGGAAAGATCTATCAAGATGATCTCCTGGAAATAACAAGAATATGCTGCAGCCGATGGGATCTACCAGGTAGGACCGGTTTGCTCTGCAAAATCGGTTTGAGTCGCTGCGGATGCTGATGCCGGGCGCTGGCCGCGCCCAGCCGGCAGGACGTACCGGTCCATCCGATGCTCGGCCTTGGCATGCCCGATGGCCGGCGATCGGTTCGGCAGCTTGCCGGCGTTTGAACCAGTGCCGCGGCGGTGGCGTCAGGCTCTTGAATCTGCCCCCGCGGATGATCTGCGCGCCGGGGTTGCCGGTGTGCACGTCAGCGCAGCGCAGGTTCACGACCGGGATATCGGGTTCCACGCCGATGTGCAGACACAGCTTGCACACCTGCTCGAGCTGCGCGGCCAGCGTGTGGCGGTCGTAGGTATTGCCGGGGACGCCAGGCTCGCCGACCCTCGGCCTGCTGCCGTGGATGGCGGCGAGCCCCAGCTTCGCGCCGACCCCGCAGGGCTTGCGGCCCTTGGCCTTCGAGATGCGCTCCACGTCCGGGGCGTGCAGTGCAGACACGGGGTGACAGGCGCGCGCCGAGTGAAGGGATGCCTAGTGCAGTGTTTCACGCTATGCAGCACATAAAACCGCGTCTTTGCCGCCCTGGCGTCGTTGCAAATCCTCGTGATACCTACGGGTATCACTGCGGTTTGCGCCTAGCCAGGACGACAAATCCATCGGTTTTCTTAAGTGCCGCACAGCGTGAAACACTGCACTAGCCGTCGTGCTTCACAGCGATGGCCGGTTGAAGGCGCTTTTGCAGGGCACTAGCGCAGGTCCGGCGCGTCGTCGTAGCCCAACAGCCGCCCGAGGGGCCGGTACGGCGGCAGCGACGCGATGCGCTCGCGCAGTACCGGACTGAAGAGCCGGGCGAACTTGTTGTCCTGGACGAAGAAGTCCTGCGTCTGGCTCTTGTAGTAGTCGAAGCGCGCGCGGTCCTGCGCCGGCCGCCCGGGCCCTGCGGCGTAGCCGCCGACCTGCCAGCGGATCGAGCGGTTGCCGCCCAGCGAATGGCACGGGATGCGGGACAGTTCCTGCAGATCGAAGACGGCGTCATGCCTGGCCGACAAGGCCTGCAGTACCGCCAGCACGCTGGCGCGCTCGTCGGTGCGGCACAGCTGCATCTCGTCGCCGGACACGAACTCGAGCAGCTCCGCATATTGCGCATGGGCACGAACCAACTGGGCCTGAGCGAAGGCCACGGCCTGGTCGAGGTGTTCGTCGAGGAAGCCGGCCGCGGACTCGAGGGACGAGCGGCTGGCGTGCGGAATCAAGTTCGTGTCGTTGTAGACGAAGGACGCCAGCAGCCGCATCGGATGCTTGACCGTCACCACGTACGAGCAGGCCTGCTGCGGTTCAGGCCCGTACGCGTACCAGCGCTTCAGCTTCGATCCGTCCACGAGGACGCGCGCCGTATCGACAGACGCGAAGAAGGCGTCGTAGACATCGGCCAGGCCGCTGTCGGGGCGCTGCTGCAATGCGGCGCGCAGGTCGTTTGTCCAGACGGAACAGTCTGCTCCGCAGTGGTCGCACGGCGTGATGCGCGGCGGGTCGGACGAACGCATGAAGACCGGCAGCAGCCGGTAGAGTTCGGAGCCGAACATGAAGCCGGGGGCTGTGTTCAGGAAGTGGCCAAAGGCCGTCGACCCGCTGTAGGACGCGCCGGCGATCCTGAGAACATGGGGATTCATTTTTCAGATCATGCCAGAGAGGACTTGCTGCCAGGCCACCAGGAGCTTCGATCCCGCCGCAGCGGGCACGGCGGCGATCGCGGTGAGCCCGGCCGTGAAGCCCGCGCCGAAACCGGCGGCCGCGCAGGTCGCGTCCATCGCTGCCGCTCAGCGCAGGATGCCGTGCTGTCGCAGCCGCTGCAGCACGTGTTCGGCCGCCTCGTCCGCGCTGGTGGTCGCGGTATCGATGCGCAGCTCGGGCTGCTCGGGCGGCTCGTAGGGCGAATCGATGCCGGTGAAGTTCTTCAGCTCGCCGCGGCGCGCCTTGCGGTACAGCCCTTTCGCGTCGCGCTGCTCGGCCAGCTGCAGCGGCGCGTCCACGTGGATCTCGACGAACTCGCCCGCGCCGACGCGCGAGCGCGCCATCTCGCGCTCGGCGCGGAACGGCGAGATGAAGGCCGTGAGCACGATCAGCCCGGCATCGACCATCAGCCGCGCCACCTCGGCGATGCGGCGGATGTTCTCCACCCGGTCGGCTTCGGTGAAGCCCAGGTCGCGGTTCAGCCCGTGGCGCACGTTGTCGCCGTCCAGCAGGTAGGTGTGGCGGCCCAGCGCGTGCAGCCGCTTTTCCACCAGGTTGGCGATCGTGCTCTTGCCCGCGCCCGACAGGCCGGTGAACCAGATGACGCAGGGGCGCTGGTGTTTGAGCGCCGCGCGCGCCGCCTGGTCCACGTCCACGTGCTGCAGGTGGATGTTGTGCGCGCGGCGCAGCGCGAAGTGCAGCATGCCCGCGCCCACCGTGGCGTGGCTGATGCGGTCGATGAGGATGAAACCGCCCGTCTCGCGGTTGTCGCGGTAGGCGTCGAAGGCCACCGGCCGGTCCAGCGACAGGTTGACCACGCCGATCTCGTTGAGCTCCAGCTGCTTGGCCGCCAGATGCTCCAGCGTGTTCACGTTCAGGCGGTACTTCGGCTCGGTGACCGTGGCATTGACGCTGCGCGTGCCGATCTTCAGCAGGTAGGGCCGCCCGGGGTACATCGGCTCGTCGGCCATCCACACCAGCGTGGCCTCGAACTGGTCGGCGACTTCCGCGGGGCTGTCGGCGCTGCTGAGCATGTCGCCGCGCGAGACGTCCACCTCGTCGGCCAGCGTCAGCGTCACCGCCTGGCCGGCAATGGCCAGCGGCAGCTCGCCGTCCGGCCCGAGCACGCGCGCCACGCGCGTCTCGCGCCCCGAGGGCTGCACGCGCACGCGGTCGCCCGGCCGCACCACGCCTCCGGCCAGGTTGCCGGCGAAGCCGCGGAAGTCGAGGTTCGGCCGGTTGACCCACTGCACCGGCAGGCGCAGCGGGCCCTGCTGCTGCCGAGTCTCGTCGAGCTCGACGCTTTCCAGCCAGCCCATCAGCGTCGGGCCTTCGTACCAGGGCGTGTGCGCGCTGGGCTCGAGCATGTTGTCGCCGCGCAGCGCCGACAGCGGGATCGCGCTCACGTCGGGCAGGCCGATGCGCTGCGCGAATTCGCGGTATTCGCCGGCGATGCGCCGGAACACCTGCTCGTCGCAGCCGACGAGGTCCATCTTGTTGACCGCGAGCACCACGTGGCGGATGCCGATCAGGCCGACCAGATGGCTGTGGCGCCGCGTCTGCGTCAGCACGCCCTTGCGCGCATCGACCAGGATCACCGCGGCGTCGGCGGTGGACGCGCCGGTGATCATGTTGCGCGTGTACTGCTCGTGGCCGGGCGTGTCGGCAACGATGAACTTGCGCCGCTCGGTGCTGAAGCAGCGGTAGGCGACGTCGATGGTGATGCCCTGCTCGCGCTCGGCGGCCAGGCCGTCGACCAGCAGCGCGAAGTCGATGTCGCCGCCCTGCGTGCCCCACTTGCGGCTGTCGGCCTCGACCGCGGCGAGTTGGTCCTCGAACAGCATCTTCGCGTCGTACAGCAAGCGGCCGATCAGCGTGCTCTTGCCGTCGTCGACGCTGCCGCAGGTGATGAAGCGCAGCAGGCTCTTGTGTTCGTGCTGGCGCAGGTAGGCGGCGATGTCGGTGGCGATCAGTTCGCTGGCATGGGCCATCAGAAGTAGCCCTCCTGCTTCTTCTTCTCCATCGACGCCGCCTGGTCGTGGTCGATCAAACGGCCCTGGCGCTCGCTGGTGCGCGCGAGCAGCATCTCCTGGATGATTGCCGGCAGCGTGTCGGCGTCGCTGTCGATGGCGCCGGACAGCGGGTAGCAGCCCAGCGTCCTGAAACGCACCCGGCGCCGCTGCGGCACTTCGCCGGGCGCGAGGCGGAAGCGTTCGTCGTCGACCATCAGCAGCGTGCCGTTGCGCTGGACCACCAGGCGCTGCTTGGCGAAGTACAGCGGCACGACGGGGATGTCGTTGAGGTGGATGTACTGCCAGACGTCGAGCTCGGTCCAGTTCGACAGCGGGAACACGCGGATCGATTCGCCCGGGTGCTTGTGCGCGTTGTACAGGTGCCAGAGTTCGGGGCGCTGGTTCTTCGGATCCCAGCGGTGCTGCGCCGAGCGGAAGCTGAAGATGCGCTCCTTGGCGCGGCTCTTCTCCTCGTCGCGGCGCGCGCCGCCGAAGGCGGCGTCGAAGCCATAGTGGTCCAGCGCCTGCTTCAGCCCTTGCGTCTTCCACAGCTCGGTGTGCAGCTGCGAGCCGTGGTCGAAGGGGTTGATGCCCTGCGCCAGCGCGTCGGGGTTGCGCCACACCAGCAGCTCCATGCCGGATTCGCGCGCCATGCGCTCGCGCAGCGCGTACATGTCGCGGAACTTCCAGGTGGTGTCCACGTGCAGCAGCGGGAACGGCGGCGGCGCCGGCCGGAACGCCTTGCGCGCCAGGTGCAGCAGCGTCGCCGAATCCTTGCCGATCGAGTACAGCAGCACCGGCCGTTCGCATTCGGCCGCCACCTCGCGCAGGATGTGGATGCTCTCGGACTCCAGGCGCTGCAGGTGGGTCAGGCGGGACGGTTCAACAATGCTCACGGGGCCTCTGCGGATGTCGGCGATGCACACGCCGAACGCTTCGGCAGTGCGCGTATTCTCGTCCACGCCTTCCGCCTGCGGGCTTGTAGGCAAGGTCGGCGCCGTTGGATGCCAGCCGCCCATCGTTCAGCCGAGCCCTTGCCTGTGAGCGGCGAACCAGTCGATCGTCTGCCTCAGCCCGGCCTCCAGCGTGATCGACGGCTTCCAGCCCAACGAGAAGATCCTGCGGCAGTCCAGCAGCTTGCGCGGCGTGCCGTCGGGCTTGGACGTGTCGAAGACGATCTCGCCCTTGTAGTCCGTCAGCTCGGCGATCAAACGGGCCAGGTCCGCGATGCGGTGGTCCTCTGCGCAGCCGATGTTGAGATGCGGATGGGCCGCTGAAGTTGCCTTCTCCAGCTGCGGCGCATCGAGGTTCATGACCATGACGCAGGCGGCGGCCAGATCGTCGACGTGCAGGAACTCGCGCCGCGGGCTGCCGCTGCCCCAGACCGTGACCTGGGGTGCCCCTTGTTCGCGCGCTTCGACGAAGCGGCGGATCAGCGCCGGAAGCACATGCGAATTCGTCGGATGAAAGTTGTCGAACGGCCCGTAGAGGTTGGCGGGCATCACCGTGCGGTAGTCGCGCCCGTACTGCCGCGCGAGGCTCTCGCACATCTTCAGGCCGGCGATCTTGGCGATCGCATAGGCTTCGTTGGTCGGCTCCAGCGGCCCGGTGAGCAGGCTGTCTTCGGCGATCGGCTGCGGTGCGAACTTCGGGTAGATGCACGACGACCCCAGCAGCAGCAGCCGCTGGATGCCCGCGGCGTGGGCGCCGCCGATGAGGTTCGACTCGATGACCAGGTTCTCGAGGATGAAGTCGGCGGGCCGGCTTGCATTGGCCAGGATGCCGCCGACCTTGGCCGCCGCCGCGTAGACCTGCGTGATCGGCTGCTCGGCCAGAAAGCGGTGCACCGCATGTTGGTCGCTCAGGTCCAGTTCGGATCGGCTGCGCAGGATCAGGTTCTCGTGCCCCAAGGCCCGCAGGCGGCGCACCAGGGCCCGGCCGACCAGGCCGTTGTGGCCGGCCACGAAGACGAGGCCGCCGCCGCTTCGGGCACTCATTCGCTTCGGCCGCGGCTCAACGGCCGGCCTGGCGATGCTGCCGCAAGGCCAGTTCCGAGCGTGCGCGCTGCAGGTCGCCGGCCACCATTTCGCTGACCAGCTGGTCGAAGCCGATCGTCGGTTGCCAGCCGAGCTTCTCGCGTGCCTTCGCCGCGTCGCCGAGCAGGGTCTGCACCTCGGCGGGCCGGAAATAGCGCGGGGCGACCCGGATGATCACCGAGCCGATGCGCGGCTTCATCGCGTCGCTGTCCGCGGCCGCGAGAATGCCGACCTCGTCCTTCCCGCTGCCCCGCCATTCGATCAGCAGGCCCAGCCGCGACGCGGCGGCATCGGCGAACTGCCGTACCGAATGCTGGACTCCGGTGGCGATCACGTAGTCCTCGGGCTGCTGCTGCTGCAGCATCAGCCACTTCACGACGACGTAGTCGCGCGCATGCCCCCAGTCGCGCAGCGCGTCCAGGTTGCCGAGCGCCACGTCGTGCTGCAGCCCCAGCGTGACGCGGCACAGACCCCGCGTGATCTTGCGGGTGACGAAGGTCTCGCCTCGAATCGGGGACTCGTGATTGAAGAGGATGCCGTTGCACGCATACAGGCCGTAGGCCTCGCGATAGTTGACGGTGATCCAGTAGCCGTAGAGCTTGGCCACCGCATACGGGCTGCGCGGGTGGAACGGCGTGCGCTCGGTCTGCGGCGTCTGCTGCACCAGGCCGTACAGCTCCGAGGTCGACGCCTGGTAGAAGCGCGTCTTGTCCACCATGCGCAGGTTGCGTATCGCTTCGAGCATCCTGAGCACGCCCAGCGCATCGGAGTCGGCGGTGTACTCGGGTTCCTCGAAGCTGACCGCGACATGGCTTTGCGCCGCGAGGTTGTAGATCTCGTCGGGCTGGGCCTGTTCGATGACGCGCATCAGCGACGATGAATCGGTCATGTCGCCATGGTGCAGATGGAACGGCAGGCCATCGTGCTCCGCGGCGTCGATGAGATGGTCGATGCGCTGGGTATTGAACAGCGAGCTTCGGCGCTTCAGGCCATGCACGACATAGCCCTTGTCGAGCAGCAACTCGCTGAGGTAAGCGCCGTCCTGGCCGGTAATGCCGGTGATGAGTGCCGTCTTCATGCGGCGAGATGGCTTGCCGGGCGGGTCAGCAGGCCCGCTGGCCGGTGGGGCGAGCTGCGGGAGGTCATTGCTCAGTTGTTGGTCAGCGTGACGAACGCCGCCACGCCCAGCGCGAACTGCGCCAGGATCTGCGTCCAGTCCTTGGCGTGCTGGACGAAGGTGGTCTTGTCCAGTTCCTCGGGCACGAACAGCGTGTCGCCGGGCAGCGCGGGCAGCCCTTCGAAGTTGGCGCTCAGCCCGCTGCCCCAGCTTCTTTCCTGCAGGTTGCTGACCACCGTGCCGTTGGCGCGCAGCACGAAGCTGCTGCCCGCGTCGGCGCCGCGCTTGGGCCCGCCGGCCTGGCGCAGGTAGTCGGCCAGCGTGCGGCCGTCCTCGCGCAGGTAGTTGCCGGCGTTGAACACGCTGCCGAAGACGCCGACGCTGGTGGGCACCGGCGGCACGAACAGGCGGTCTCCGTCTTCCAGCACCAGGTTCGGCAGGTCGCGCGACTCCGGCGGAATCTGCAGCACGACGCGGCCCGTCGGCTTGATGGTGCGCAGCCGTTCGATCAGCTGGGTCGTCGCGGCGCTGCGCCCGGCTTGCGCGGCCGCCTCGTCGCGGCTGGTGATGCGCTGCGTGGAGCTCGCCAGCTGCAGCTCGGTTTCCAGACTGCGCAAGGCGCGCTCGTAGTTCTCCTGCTGGGTCAGGCGCACGCTCTCGCGCGTGAACTCGGTGCCGAAGACGAAGGCGCCCGTGGTCATGCCGCCGGCGGCGCGGATGGCATCGTCGATCGAGCTGCGCGCAGGCAGCACGTAGTCGCCCGGGTGCAGCACCTCGCCTTCGACGCGCACGCGCTTGTTCTGGCGCTGCTGTGATGCCGCCAGCGTCACGACGTTGAAGGCGCGCAGCACGTCGCCGTTGCGCAGCGGCGTGGTGCCGGCCTGCGCCACGTCGACCTGGATCACGCGCACGGTAGTGCGTTCGTCGATGCGCTCCACGGCCAGCCGGCTGCTGTCGGCGACTGCGGCGAAGCCGCCGGCCATGCGCAGCGCGTCGTCCATCGTCTCGCCCGGCTTCAGCTCGAAGACCGCGGGCCGGTTCACGCTGCCGATGACGCCCACCTGCATGCCGATCGGGCCGACGTGGACGACGTCGCCGGCCTGGATCAGCTTGTCGGCGCTGCGGTCGCCGTTCAGCAGCAGGTCGTAGAAGTCGAGCGTGGAGACGACGGTGTTGCCGCGGCGCAGCTGGATGTTGCGGAAGCTGCCGGACGCCGACGGGCCGCCAGCGCGCACCACGGCATTGGCGATGCTGGACAGCGCGTTGACGGTGTAGGCGCCCGGGCGCACGGCAAAACCCGTGACGAACACGCGCACGCCGCGAAGCTGGCCGAGCGATACGCTCAGCTGGAAGTTCTTGAAGGTCCGCGCCACGCGCTGGCTGATCGTCGCCGGCAGGTCGGCGTAGCGCACGCCGGAGACCATGATGGTGCCCACGCGCGGCACCGAGATCCGCCCCGACTTGTCGACCACCAGCCGCAGCTCGGCGTCCACCGATCCCCAGATCGACAGCACGATCTCGTCGCCGGCAGACACCAGGTACTCCGGCGGCACGAGCGGGCTGTAGTCGACGGCCTCGCCGCCGATGTTCTGTGCGGTGATCAGCCCGGTGCCGAGGCGCCGGATGGCCAACGGCAGGTCCGGCCGCGCGAGCTCGTTCGGAAACGCGAGGCGGTTCACGTATTCCTCGAACTCGCTGGGCTTGGGCAGGCTGAGTTCGATGATGCGCGGGTCGATGCCGTCGCGCGGGTCGATGCGGGCGGCCGACGACGGGCTGCCTGCACCCGGCTGCGTGGCCGCGGCCGCCTGGCGCAGTTGCACCGACGCGGCGGCTTCTTGGCCGGTGCCCGGCATGAGCTCGGCCGCGGGCGGCGGCGGGGTCGCGGCAGGCGTTGCGCTGCTCTGCGCGGCCTGGCCGAACGCGCTGCTCGGCGCGATCTGGCCGAATGCACTGCACGCGGCACCGGCGGCCAGCACCGCCGGCGCCAGGCGGCGCCAAGCCTTCAGCGCCGCAACGGCGGCACCGAGGCGCGGCAATCTACGCGGCAATCTAATTCGGGATGGATGCATCGGATCGGCTTCTGCGCAAGCCCGTTTGTTCTGCGCCGGCCGTACGGTGACCCCTGCTGGGTCCGGCATGCCGGCGCCGGCGGCCGCGCATTTTAGCGGCCCTGCCGGGCAGGCCTTGCCGAGGCAGCTTGCGTACTGCTTGCGCACGGACCGGCTCTATAGAATTCGCCGATGCTGATCCTGATCGTGGCATTCGCAGTGTCGCTGGTCGCAACGCTGCTGGCCATCCGCTCGGCGAACAGCTGCGCGTATCTGAGGCGAGACGAGGTGTCGCGCGGGCCGCAGCGCTTCCATGCGCGCCCGGCGGCACGCATCGGCGGCCTGGGCATCGTCGCCGGCACGCTGGCCGGCGCGATTGCGCTGTGGTCGCAGGACGCGCCCTCCGGCATGCAGGCGCTGCTGCTGCTGCTGTGCGGCCTGCCGGCGCTGCTCGCCGGCCTCGCCGAAGACCTGACGAAGAACGTCAGCCCGTCGCGGCGGCTGCTGGCCACGGCGCTGTCGGCGCTGCTGGCCATCTGGCTGCTCGATGCGGCGATCCGCCGCACGGCGATCCCCGGGCTGGACTGGTTCGTGTCGTTCCCGCTGGGCGCGGCGCTGGCCACCGTGTTTGCCGTCACCGGCGTGGCCAATTCGATCAACATCATCGACGGCTTCAACGGCCTGGCCTCGATGTGCTGCGTGCTGATCCTGCTGTGCCTGGCCTACGTCGGCTTCCAGGTCGACGATCTGCTGGTCGCCTGGCTGGCGCTGGCCGGCGCCGGCGCGGTGCTGGGCTTCTTCGTCTGGAACTTCCCCGCCGGGCTGATCTTTCTCGGCGACGGGGGCGCCTATTTCATGGGCTTCTATCTTGCCGAGGTGGCGATCCTGCTGCTGCACCGCAACCCGACGGTGTCGCCGATGTTCCCGCTGCTGCTGTGCATCTACCCGGTGTTCGAGACGGTGTTCTCGATCTACCGGCGGCGCTTCCTGCGCGCCATGCCGCCGAGCATGCCCGACGGCATCCACCTGCATTCGCTGATCTACCGCCGCGTGATGCGCTGGGCGGTGGGCAACCGCAGCGCCAAGGCGATGACGCGGCGCAATTCGATGACCTCGCCCTACCTGTGGCTGCTGTGCATGTGCGCGGCGCTGCCGTCGGTGCTGTTCTGGGACAACACCGCCGTGCTGTCGGTGCTGATCGTGCTGTTCGGCATCAGCTACGTGGCGCTGTACTGGCGCATCGTGCGCTTCAAGTCGCCGCGCTGGATGGTCTTCCGGCGCTGAGTTTCGGCCGCGGCCGGGCATGAGGGATAATCCGCATTGCATGAATGACACACCCCTCGCCGAGCGCGCTCCGTCCGAAGCCGCCGCACCGGCCCCGCTGTTCAGTTCCCTGCCTCTAGACGCCAAGCTGCTGCGTGCCGTGGCCGACCAGGGTTATGCGTCGATGACGCCGATCCAGGCCAAGGCGATTCCGATCGTGCTGGCCGGCCGCGACATGATGGGCGCGGCCCAGACCGGCACCGGCAAGACGGCGGCGTTCTCGATCCCGCTGCTGCAGCGCATGCTGAAGCACGAGAACGCCAGCATGTCGCCGGCCCGCCACCCGGTGCGCGCGCTGGTGCTGGCGCCGACGCGCGAGCTGGCCGACCAGGTGGCGGCCAACATCCTGGCCTACGCCAAGCACACGCAGCTGCGCACGGCGGTGGTCTTCGGCGGCATCGACATGAAGCCGCAGACGCTGCAGCTGAAGGGCGGCGTCGAGATCCTGGTGGCCACGCCGGGGCGCCTGCTCGACCACATCGAAGCCAAGAACTGCGTGCTCAACCAGGTCGAGTACGTGGTGCTCGACGAAGCCGACCGCATGCTCGACATCGGCTTCCTGCCCGACCTGCAGCGCATCCTGTCGTACCTGCCCCGGCAGCGGCAGACGCTGCTGTTCTCGGCCACCTTCTCGCCCGAGATCCGCCGCCTGTCGCAGAGCTACCTGCAGGACCCGGTGACGGTGGAGGTGGCGCGGCCGAATGCCACTGCGTCGACGGTCGAGCAGCATTTCTACAGCGTCGCCGACGACGACAAGCGCCGCGTGGTGCGGCAGATCCTGCGCCAGCGCGAGCTGGCGCAGGCGCTGGTGTTCGTCAACAGCAAGCTCGGCTGCGCCCGGCTGGCGCGGGCCTTCGAGCGCGACGGGCTGAACACCGCCGCGCTGCACGGCGACAAGTCGCAGGACGAGCGGCTGAAGGCGCTGGACGCCTTCAAGCGCGGCGAAGTCGACGTGCTGGTGGCCACCGACGTGGCGGCGCGCGGGCTGGACATCGCCGACCTGCCGGCGGTGTTCAACTTCGACGTGCCCTTCAATGCCGAGGACTACGTGCACCGCATCGGCCGTACCGGCCGCGCCGGCGCCTCGGGCCTGGCGCTGACGCTGGTGGCGCGCGACGACATGCGCAACGTCGGGGACATCGAGAAGCTGATCAAGAAGAAGATCGAGATCGAGCCCTTCGATCTGGACGACGAGCGTGCGCGCCGCCCCCCGCGGCGCAGCCGCGACTTCGAAGAGTCAGGGCGGCGCCGCGACGACGGCGATGCCGGGCGCGCCGCGCCGCCCGAGCGCTCGACCTGGCGCCCGCCGGTGCCGCGCAGCAGCGATCCCTTCTTCGACCGGCCCTACGAGCCGTCTGGGTCGGGCGCGCCGGCATGGGAAGCGGCGAAGAGCGCGGCGCCGGTGGCCGCGCGCGCGCTGTCGCCGAACATCCGCAGCAGGAAGAAGACGGCCGCGCTGCTCGGCGGTTGAGGCTGCGGTTCAAGCCGCCAGGAACGCGAACACCGCCGGGATCCGGTCCGGCATCTGCACGGGCCGTTTGCGCCACGCATCGACGCGCTCGGTGCGCGTCCAGCCGCCGGCCAGGCTCAGGCCGCAGCTGACCGACAGCCGCGTGTCGTCGGCCAGCCCTTCGAGCAGCGCGGCGAGCAGCGCGGCATTGCGATATGGCGTTTCGATCAGCAGTTGCGTCTGGCCGTGGCGCCGCGACAGCGACTGCAGCTCCTTCAGCCGCGCCAGGCGGCTGGCCGGCTGCTGCGGCAGGTAGCCGACGAAAGCGAAGCTCTGGCCATTCAGCCCGCTGGCCGCCAGTGCCAGCAGCAGCGAACTGGCGCCGGGCAGCGGCACGACCGCGATGGCCAGCGCATGCGCCGCGGCGACCACCGCCGCGCCCGGGTCGGCCACGGCCGGCAGGCCGGCTTCGCTGATCAGGCCGAGCTCGCGGCCCATCAGCGCGGGCGCCAGCAGCCCGCGCAGGGCCTGCTCCTGGGCTGCCGGCGCGGCGGCCGAGCCCGATCGCGCAGCCGCGGCCGAACTCGAGCCCGAGCTTCTGTCGCCCTTCTGCGGACGCGGCAGCTCGCGGATCTCGATCGCCTGCAGCGGCCGCGCGAGCGGCACCACGGCGTGCACACGCTTGAGGAAGGCGCGCGTGCTGCGCGCGTCCTCGGCCAGCCAGTGGCCGAGCCCGGCCGCGCACTGCAGCACGCCCAGCGGCAGCAGCTGCTGGATATCCACCTCCGGCGCGCCCAGGTCGAGCGTGTTCGGCACCAGCAGCAGCCGGCCGGTGCTCATGCAATGCGTGGCCGCAACGGGTCGATGCCGGCTTCGCGCAGCAGCTCGCAGGTGCGGATCAGCGGCAGGCCGACCAGCGCGGTCGGGTCGTCGGAATCGATGGCGCTGAGCAGCGCGATGCCCAGCGCCTCGCACTTGGCGCTGCCGGCGCAGTCGTAGGGCTGCTCGATGCGCAGGTAGCGTTCGATCTCGGCGTCGTCCAGCGCGCGGAAGCTGACCGCCACGCTGCTGCACAGCGTGCGTTCGAAGCCCGCGTCGCCACGCAGCACCGCCAGCGCGGTATGGAACAGCAGCTTGCGCCCGCGCATGCGGCGCAACTGCTGCACCGCGCGCTCGTGCGTGCCGGGCTTGCCCAGCGCCTCGCCGTCCAGGTCGGCCACCTGGTCCGAGCCGATGACCACCGCCTCCGGCCGGCGCCGCGCGACCGCGCGCGCCTTGGCCAGCGCCAGCCGCTGTGCCAGCGCGATGGGTGCCTCGTGCGGCAACGGGGCCTCGTCGACCTCGGGCGACATCA
The DNA here is from genome assembly GCA_036724445.1 of Rubrivivax sp. Taxonomy (GTDB): domain Bacteria; phylum Pseudomonadota; class Gammaproteobacteria; order Burkholderiales; family Burkholderiaceae_C; genus Rubrivivax. The sequence continues at coordinate 32,687 of DAIMFR010000027.1, forward strand.
CCTCGAAGGGCAGCCGCAGCCGCGACAGCAGCTCGCGCCGGTACGGCGAGGTCGATGCCAGGATCAGCGGGGGAGGGCAAGCCATGCGCCGGATTGTCCCATCGGCGCGTGGCTACACTCGACAGCGCCATGAGCACCGCACGCAGCTTCGACCCGCGACACCTGGACGTGCCGGCGTTCGCTGCCGCTGCAGCGCGGCTGCAGGGCCACTGGCCGCTGTCGGGCATGCCGCGGCTGCTGCAGGACGCGCTGCCGGAATCGGCGGATGCGCAGCTGGACTGGTCGGTGCAGGGTGAGCGCCGGCCGGTCGCCGGCGAGGACGGCCGCCTCCTGCTGCATCTGCAGGCGCAGGCTGTCGTGCGGCTGAGCTGCCAGCGCTGCCTGCAGCCGGTGAGCGTGCCGCTGCAGGTGAACACCAGCTTGCGCTTCGTGCGCGGCGAGGCGCTGGCCGAGAAGCTCGACGAGGACAGCGACGAGGACGTGCTGGCGCTGTCCGGCGCGCTGGACCTGCACGGCCTGGTCGAGGACGAGCTGATCCTGGCGCTGCCGCTGGTGCCGCGCCACGAGCGCTGCCCGCAGCCGCTGCCGATGTCGGCCGGTGAACTGCAGGCAGGCGGTTCCGAAGAGGAAGAGAAAAAGTCGGGCGGCGCTTTTGCCGCGCTGGCCGGGCTGCTGAAGGACGCGCGCGGCAAGTCCGGCTGAGGCTGCGCCGGCCCGAAAGACCGCCGGTGTTATACTTGCGGGCTTTTCGCGGCGGGAGTCTTCCTGCCGAGCGCGGGCCGCGCCCGCAGGAGTCCATCCATGGCAGTCCAGCAGAACAAGAAGTCGCCTTCCAAGCGCGGCATGCACCGCTCGCACAACGCGCTCGCCCAGCCGGGCATGGCCATCGAGCCGACCACCGGCGAAGTGCATCTGCGCCACCACATCAGCCCGACCGGCTTCTATCGCGGCCGCAAGGTGCTGAAGTCCAAGGCCGACGCCTGAGCCTTTAGTGACGCGGCACCGCGCCACGTCACGCTGTCCGGCCGTGCCGCGCGCGCAGCGCGCCTGCACGGCTGCGTTTCTTCCACTGCCGCCTCCCGGCGGCGCACGCCACGGTGCGCCGCTCGCCGAGCGGCTGCGCGCCGCCGAACCGGTTCGTCCGTGACACATCCTCCCGCCCCGGCACCGCTGGACGCTGTCTGTATCGCCGTCGATTGCATGGGTGGCGATCATGGCCCGTCGGTCACGCTGCCGGCGTGCCGCAGCTTCCTGCGCAGCCATCCTCAGGCGCAGCTGCGGCTGGTCGGCACCGCCGCTGCGCTCGAGCCCGCGCGCGGCTGGCAGCGCTGCAGCGTGGTCGAGGCCCGCGACGTGGTGACGATGGACGATCCCATTGAAGTCGCGCTGCGGCGCAAGAAGGATTCGTCGATGCGCGTGGCGATCAGCCAGCTGATCGCCGCCGATGGCGCCGCGCCCGCGGCGCAGGCCTGCGTTTCCGCCGGCAACACCGGTGCGCTGATGGCGCTGGCGCGCTATCTGCTCAAGACGCTGGAAGGCATCGACCGGCCGGCGATCGCCACCGTCATGCCCAACCGCAACGACCGCTACACCACGGTGCTCGACCTGGGCGCCAACGTCGACTGCACGGCCGAGCACCTGCTGCAGTTCGCGGTGCTCGGCAGCGCGCTGGTGGCGGCGGTCGACGGCAAGGAGGAGCCGACCGTCGGGCTGCTGAACATCGGCGAAGAAGCCATCAAGGGCAGCGACATCATCAAGCGCGCCGCCGAGCTGCTGCGCGAGGCGGCGGCCGAGGGCCAGATCAATTTCCACGGCAACGTCGAAGGCAACGACATCTTCGCCGGCACCACCGACATCGTCGTCTGCGACGGTTTTGTCGGCAACGTGCTGCTGAAGTCGGCCGAGGGGCTGGCGACGATGCTCACCGACTTCATCCGCCAGGAGTTCACGCGCAACGCGCTGACCAAGCTCGCGGCGCTGGCCGCGCTGCCGGTGCTGCGGCACTTCAAGCAGCGCGTCGATCCGCGGCGCTACAACGGCGCGGCGCTGCTGGGCCTGCGCGGGCTGGTCTTCAAGAGCCACGGCTCGGCCGACGCCTACGCCTTCGAGCAGGCGCTGGGGCGGGCTTATGATGCCGCCCGCAACCGCCTGATCGACCGCGTGCGCGACCGCATCTCACTCAGCCAGGCCAGCCGCCCCGCGGCGGGTGCGCTGCCGCTTGATGCCTCTTGACGCCGCCGGTGTCACCCAAGCCGCATGACGCTGACTACCCGCCATACCCGCATCGCCGGCACCGGCAGCTTCCTGCCGCCGCACCGGCTGAGCAATGCCGACCTGGTGCAACAGCTCGCCGAGCGCGGCGTCGAGACCAGCGACGACTGGATCGTCGAGCGCACCGGCATCCGCGCCCGGCATTTCGCCGACGAAGGCGTCAATGCCAGCGACTTGGGCGTGCATGCGGCGCGCCGCGCGCTCGAGGCCGCCGGCTGCGCCGCCGAGGACGTGGACCTGATCATCGTCGCCACCTCGACGCCGGACATGGTGTTCCCGTCGACGGCGGCGATCGTGCAGCGCAAGCTGGGCATCGCCGGCTGCCCGGTGTTCGACCTGCAGGCGGTGTGCTCGGGTTTCGTCTACGCGCTGACGGTGGCCGACGCGATGATCCGCACCGGCTCGGCCGATAACGCGCTGGTCATCGGCGCCGAGGTCTTCTCGCGCATCCTCGACTTCGACGACCGCGGCACCTGCGTGCTCTTCGGCGACGGCGCCGGCGCGGTGCTGCTGCGTGTCGCCGACACGCCCGGCATCCTGGCCACCGACCTGCATGCCGACGGCCGCCATGCCGACATCCTGTGCGTGCCGGGCACGGTGTCCGGCGGCAAGGTGCTGGGCGACCCGCTGCTGAAGATGGACGGCCAGGCGGTGTTCAAGTTGGCGGTGGGCGTGCTGGAAAGCACCGCCCGCACCGTGCTCGAGAGCGCCGGGCGCCGTGCCGACCAGCTGGACTGGCTGATCCCGCACCAGGCCAACATCCGCATCATGCAGGCCACCGCGCGCAAGCTGAAGCTGCCGCCGCAGCGGCTGGTGGTGACGGTGGACATGCACGGCAACACCTCGGCCGCGTCGATCCCGCTGGCGCTGGATGCGGCAGTGCGCGACGGGCGCATCCAGCCGGGCCACACGGTGATGCTGCAGGGCGTGGGCGGCGGCTTCACCTGGGGCTCGGTGCTGCTCGACTTCTAACCACAGGACCGCGGGGATTCGCGCATGGCTTCGTTCGCATTCGTCTTTCCCGGCCAGGGCTCGCAGTCGGTGGGCATGCTCAACGGCTGGGGTGAGCACCCCGCCGTGCGCGACACGCTGGCCGAGGCCTCGCAGGCGCTGGGCCAGGACCTGGGCGCGCTGATGCGCGACGGCCCGCAGGACGAGCTCGACCTGACCACCAATACCCAGCCGGTGATGCTGTGTGCCGGCATTGCCGCCTACCGCGCCTGGCGCGCCGAAGGCGGAGCCGAACCGGCGGCGGTGGCTGGGCATTCGCTGGGCGAATACAGCGCGCTGGTCGCGGCCGGCGTGCTGACGTTGTCCGATGCGCTGAAGCTGGTGCGTTTCCGTGCGCAGGCGATGCAGCAGGCGGTGCCGGTGGGCGTCGGCGCGATGGCGGCGGTGCTGGCGCTGGAGCCGGCGCAGGTGGCCGAAGGCTGCGCGCGCGCCGCGGCCGAGAGCGGCGAGGTGGTGGCGGCGGCCAACTTCAACGACCCGCGCCAGACGGTGATCTCCGGTTCGGCGGCCGGCGTCGAAAAGGCGCGCGAGGTGCTCAAGGCCATGGGCGCGAAGCGCGTGGTGCAGCTGCCGGTATCGGCGCCGTTCCATTGTTCGCTGATGAAGCCGGCGGCCGACGCCCTGCGCGAGCGCCTGGCCGGCGTGGCTTTTGCCGCGCCGCGCATCCCGCTGGTCAACAACGTCGACGTGGCGGTGGTTTCCGAGGCGGCGGCGATCCGCGACGCGCTCTACCGCCAAGCCTACGGGCCGGTGCGCTGGGTCGAGGTGGTGCAGGCGCTGCGCGGGCGCGGCCTGGACACCATCGTCGAATGCGGCCCGGGCAAGGTGCTGGCCGGCATGGTCAAGCGCATCGATGCCGATGCGCAGGCGCTGGCGCTGTATGACCCGGCCACGCTGGCCGAGTGCAGGGAGGCGCTGGCATGAGTGAGGCGGCCCAGGTCGCGCTGGTCACCGGCGCCTCGCGCGGCATCGGCCGGGCGATCGCGCGCACGCTGGCCGAGCAGGGCTTCAAGGTGGTCGGTACCGCCACCAGCGAGGCCGGGGCGCAGCGCATCAGCGAGGCGCTGGCGGCCTTTCCCGGGTGTCGCGGCGCCGTGCTGGACGTCAACGACGCGGCGGCGGCCGACGCGCTGGTCGAGGCCATCGCCAAGGAACACGGCGCGCTGCACGTGCTGGTCAACAACGCCGGCATCACGCGCGACCAGTTGGCCATGCGCATGAAGGACGAGGACTGGGACGCGGTGCTCGACACCAACCTCGGCGCGGTGTTCCGCCTGTGCCGCGCGGTGATGCGCGGCATGATGAAGCAGCGCTGCGGCCGCATCGTCAACATCACTTCGGTGGTCGGCGCCAGCGGCAACGCCGGCCAGGCCAACTACGCCGCGGCCAAGGCCGGCGTCGCCGGCATGACCCGCGCATTGGCGCGTGAATTGGGCAGCCGCCAGATCACCGTCAACTGCATCGCGCCGGGTTTCATCGCCACCGACATGACCGAGGCGCTGCCCGAGGCGCAGAAGGCTGCGCTGCAGGCGCAGATCCCGCTCGGCCGGCTGGGTACGCCCGAGGAGATCGCGCATGCGGTGGCCTTCCTGGTCTCGCCGCTGGCCGGCTACATCACCGGCGCCGAACTGCACGTCAACGGCGGCATGTTCATGAACTGAATGCCCAGGCGCGGGCCCACGGCGCCGGGCGGGCGCACTTGTAGAATCGCCCGGTTTTACTGAATACAACTCCCGGAGGAGTCATGAGCGATATCGAAGCGCGTGTCAAGAAGATCATTGCCGAACAACTCGGCGTACCCGAGTCCGACGTCACCAATGCCAAGGCCTTCGTCGCCGACCTGGGCGCGGACTCGCTCGACACCGTGGAACTGGTGATGGCGCTGGAAGACGAGTTCGGCATCGAGATCCCGGACGAAGAGGCGGAGAAGATCACCACCGTGCAGCTGGCGATCGACTACGCCACCAGCCACCAGAAGGCCTGAGCCGGAAGCCGCCGATGAGCCGCCGCCGCGTCGTCGTCACCGGGCTCGGGCTGGTCAGCCCGGTGGGCAACAGCGTGGCCGAAGGCTGGGCCAACCTGCTGGCTGGGCGCAGCGGCATCGACAACATCACGCGCTTCGATGCCGCGGCCTTTGCCTGCAAGTTTGCCGGCGAGGTGAAGGGCTTCAATGTCGAGGACTACATCCCCGGCAAGGAAGCGCGGCACATGGACAGCTTCATCCACTTCGGCCTGGCGGCTTCGATCCAGGCGGTGCAGGATGCCGGGCTGCCGATGGGCGACGCGCTGAACGAGGAGACGGCCGAACGCATCGGCTGTCTGGTGGGCTCGGGCATCGGCGGGCTGCCGATGATCGAGGCCACCGACGGCGAGTACCGCAGCCGCGGCCCGCGCCGCATCTCGCCCTTCTTCGTGCCGGCCTCGATCATCAACATGATCTCCGGCCATCTGTCGATCAAGTACGGCTTCACCGGCCCGAACCTGGCGATCGCCACTGCCTGCACCACCGGGCTGCACTGCATCGGCGAGGCCGGCCGGTTGATCGAATACGGCGATGCCGACGTGATGGTCGCCGGCGGTGCCGAATCGACGATCTCGCCGCTGGGCCTGGGCGGCTTCGCCGCGGCCCGCGCGCTGTCCACGCGCAACGACGATCCACAGACCGCGTCGCGGCCCTGGGACAAGGATCGCGACGGCTTCGTGCTCGGCGAGGGCGCCGGCGTGCTGGTGCTCGAGGAGTACGAGCATGCCAGGCGCCGCGGCGCGAAGATCTACGCCGAACTGGCCGGCTTCGGCATGGGCGCCGACGCCTTCCACATGACCGCGCCCAACGTCGACGGGCCGAAGCGCAGCATGCGCGCCGCGCTGCGCAACGCCGGCATCGACGCCGACCAGGTGCAGTACCTGAACGCCCACGGCACCTCGACGCCGCTGGGCGACCTCAACGAGACCAATGCCATCAAGCTGGCTTTCGGCGACCATGCCAGGCGCATGGTGGTCAATTCCACGAAGTCGATGACCGGCCACCTGCTCGGCGGCGCCGGCGGCATCGAATCGGTGTTCACCGTGCTGGCGCTGCACCACCAGGTGTCGCCGCCGACGATCAACATCTTCGACCAGGATCCCGAGTGCGACCTGGACTATTGCGCCAACACCGCGCGCGACCTGAAGATCGACTGGGCCGTGAAGAACAACTTCGGCTTCGGCGGCACCAACGGCACGCTGGTCTTCCGCCGGGCCTAGAGCCTTAGACCGGCCGGTGCCGCGCATGCGCGTTGCCCCTCCTGTACAGGCCCGATCCTGCGCTGCCGGGGCATGGCAGCCGATCCAGCAACTGCTCTGTGCGTTGGCCGCGGCCGTCGCCGCCTGGTGGGTGGGCGCGCAGTTCGCAGAAGCCGGCGGACGGCTGGCGCTGGGCAGCCTGCTGGCCGCCGGGGTCGCCGCGGTCTGGGCCGGCCGCCGCTGGCGCACGCCGGCGCTGTCGCTGGCCTGGGACGGCGGCGCCTGGCAACTGGCGGCGCCCGGCGGCGAGCCGCGCGCCGGGCAGGCGCTGCCGATGCTCGACCTGGGCCACTGGATGCTGGTGCGCTTCACGCCCGAGGACGCCGGCCGGACGGCGTGGCGCCGTGCGGTGTGGCTGCCGCTGTCGCGCCGCGAGAACCCGCACGCCTGGCCGGCGCTGCGCGTGGCGCTGCATGCGCCGCAGCCGGCGCGCCGCGCCGCATGAATGCCGCCGATTCCGACGCCCAGCTGGTCGAGCGTTTCAAACGCGGCGAGCGCCGGGCCTTCGAGATGCTGGTGGTGAAGTACCAGCGGCGCATCGAGCGGCTGATCGCGCGCATGGTGCGCGACACCGACCTGGTCGAGGACATCGCCCAGGAGACCTTCATCCGCGCCTACCGCGCCCTGCCGCAGTTCCGCGGCGAGAGCGCGTTCTACACCTGGCTGTACCGGATCGCCGTCAATTCGGCGAAGAAGGCGCTCAGCGATCTGAAGCGCGACCCGGTCATCACCGAGTCGGCTTTCGCGCAGCGCGACGACGACGACGAAACTTCCCGTGCCGGCGTCGAACTAAGCGATGGCGAGACCCCCGAATCCCTGCTGGCGAGCAAGGAAATCGCCGCGACGGTGAACGCCGCGATCGAAGCCTTGTCCGACGACCTGCGCCAGGCCATCACGCTGCGGGAGATCGAAGGCCTCAGCTATGAAGAAATTGCCGAAGCCATGAACTGTCCGATCGGAACCGTGCGTTCGCGCATCTTCCGCGCCCGCGAGGCGATTGCCGAGCGGCTGCGCCCGCACATCGAGGTCAAGGACGGAAAACGCTGGTAGGTGCCGTGATGGAAAAAAGAACACTCGACGAACCCGCTGCCGATGCCGACGAGGACCGTCGGCTGTTGTCGGCCATGGCCGACGGCGAGGCCGATGGGGCCGAATTCAGCCGCGGCCTGGGCGCCTGGTCCGGCGCTGATCCGCGGCTGCGACAGTGCTGGCATGCCTACCATCTGATCGGCGACGTGCTGCGCAGCGAGGATCTGGCCAGCGCGCCCGATCACGACCAGCGCTTCCTGCAGCGCTTGCGCGTGCGTCTGGACGAGCTGCCGGCGGTGCTGGCGCCGCAGCCGTTGCCGCAGACGAGTGCGTCGCGGCGCCGCCGGCCATGGCTGGTGCCGGCGGTGATCGCCGCCGGTGTGATGGGCCTGGCAACAGTGCTGGTGTCGTCGCTCGTGCCCTCCGCTGGCGGCGCATCGTCGCCGCGGCTCGCCGCGGCGCCCGCCCCGGCGGCGCCGGACAACCCTGCCGCAGGCGCGCCACCGGCCACCGTGGCGGCAGCCGCCGCGCCGTCGGCCGTGGCCGAAGCCGTGCCGCCGGGCGGCGCGGTGGTGCGCAACGCGCAACTCGACCGCTACCTGCGCGCGCATCGCGACTACGCCGCTGCGCTGCCGGGCTCGCTGCCGGGCGGCTCGGGCCGCAGCATCGCCACCGTGTCGCTGGAGCGCTGAGAGCCTGTGAAGCATTCCGCCACGCCCGCTCGTGCGCCCGAAACGGCGCCGCTCGTCGTTGCAAATGCTCGCCGTAGCCCGAGCTACGACTGCGCTTTGCGCCTAGATCGACACCGTTTCGGACGCCCGCTCGGACGCGCCGGAATGCTTCACAGGCTCTGAGGCCGGATGCGCGCCCGATCGATGCGCCTGTCCTGGTTCGGTCTGCTGACGCTGTGCGCAGGCCTGAGCCTGCTGGCGCCGGCGCATGCCGGCGCGCAGGACGAAGCCCGGCCGCCGCTGTCGCCGCAGGAGGCGCGCAAGTGGCTGTCGCGCATCCACGCAGCGGCGCATGAACGCAACTACCAGGGCACGCTGGTGTTCAGCGCCGACGGCGCGCTGTCCAGCGCGCGTGTCGCCCATTTCTGCGAGGGTCCCCAGTCGTACGAGCGCGTCGAGGTGCTCGACGGCCGCATGCAGCAGATCTACCGCCACAACGACCGCGTCTACACGCTGTGGCCGCGCGCGCGCGTGGCCATGATCGAGGAGCGCGATCCGCGCCAGGCTTCGCTGCGGCCGGTAATCGAGCCGCGTGCCGCCGAGCAGTACGAGTTGCGCGAGCAGGGCACCGAGCATGTCGCGGGCCGCGAAGCGCAGGTGCTGCTGCTCAGCCCGCGTGACGGGAACCGCTTTGCGCAGCGCCTGTGGATCGACAGCCGCAGCGGCCTGATGCTGCGCGCCGACGTGCTCGGCCCGCGCCAGGAGGTGCTGGAGTCGAGCGCGTTCTCGCAGGTGGAGATCGACGTCAAGCCGAAGCCGCAGTCGGTGCTGCAGCGCATGAAGCATCTGGACGGCTACCGCCAGGTGCGCCCGTCGCAGGAACCGGCTCGGCTGGACCAGGAGGGATGGGCGCTGAGAGCGGTCGTGCCCGGCTTCCAGCTCAGCAGCGCCACGCGCCGCACGCTCGATACGCTGGACGGCGGGGCGCTGCCGGCGTCCGCGCCGGCAGCGGCTGCGTCGTCCGTGCTGCAGGCGGTCTTTTCCGACGGCCTGACATATGTGTCGATGTTCATCGAGCCGATCGACCGCACGCGCCACACGCGTGCGCTGCTGACGCAGGTGGGCGCGACGTACACGCTGATGCAGGCCTACGACAACGATTGGTGGGTCACGGTGATGGGCGACGTGCCGGCGGCCACGCTGAAGCAGTTCCATCAGGCCCTTGAACGGCGCCGATGAGCCCCACATAGCGCTTGACGGCGCGGCGCCGCCGCTCGGTTCTCCAGGAGTTTGCATGCGTTCCAGCGTTCTTCCGTTTCCAGCCGCTGCGCGGGCCCGGGCAGTCCTTGCCGGCCTGCTGCTGCTGACGCTGCTTGCGGCCTGGCCAGGGCTGCTGCGCGCGCAGACGCTGCCCGACTTCACCGAACTGGTCGAGCGCGTCGGCCCGGCGGTGGTCAACATCCGCACGCTGGAGCGCAGCCGCCAGGCGGCGGGCGGGGGCATCGAGGTCGACCCGAACGTCGAGGAATTCTTCCGCCGCTTCGGCATCCCGCTGCCCGGCCGGCCCGATCCCCGTCGTGGCCCGCGCGGCGACGACGAGCCGCAGCAGCGCGGCGTCGGTTCGGGCTTCATCCTCAGCGCCGACGGCTTCGTGATGACCAATGCGCACGTGGTCGACGGCGCCGACGAGGTGCTGGTCACGCTGACCGACAAGCGCGAGTTCAAGGCGCGCATCGTCGGCGCCGACCGGCGTACCGACATCGCCGTGGTCAAGCTCGAGGCCACCGGCCTGCCCTTCGTGAAGATCGGCGACAGCGACAAGCTCAAGGTCGGCGAATGGGTGGTGGCCATCGGCTCGCCCTTCGGCCTGGAAAACACCGTCACCGCCGGCATCGTCAGCGCCAAGCAGCGCGACACCGGCGACTATCTGCCCTTCATCCAGACCGACGTGGCCATCAACCCGGGCAACTCCGGCGGGCCGCTGCTCAACCTGAAGGGCGAAGTCGTGGGCATCAACTCGCAGATCTTCAGCCGTTCCGGCGGCTACATGGGCATCGCCTTCGCGATCCCGATCGCCGACGCGATGCGCGTGTCCGAGCAGCTGCGCACCAACGGCCGCGTGATCCGCGGGCGCATCGGCGTGCAGATCGCACCGGTGACCAAGGAAGTCGCCGAGTCCATCGGCCTGGGCAAACCCAGCGGCGCGCTGGTGCAGAACGCCGAGGCCGGCGGCCCGGCCGACAAGGCGGGCGTCGAAGCCGGCGACATCATCACCAAGGTCGACGGCAAGACGGTCGAGAAGTCCGGCGACCTGCCGCGTTTGATCGGCAACACCAAGCCCGGCACCAAGACCACGCTGCAGGTCTTCCGCCGCGGCGGCACCAAGGACATCACCGTCACCGTGGCCGAGTTCGAGGCCGATCGCCCGCTGCGCCGCACCGCCGATCCAAGCTCGGCGCCGGCGCACAAGAGTGTGCTCGGTTTGGTCGTCGCGGACTTGAGCGATGCGCAGAAGCGCGAAATGCGGCTGCGCGGCGGCGTGCGCGTCGAAGCCGCCGACGGCGCGGCGGCGCGCGCCGGACTGCGCGAGGGCGACGTGCTGCTGTCGATGGACAACGTCGAGATCGGCGACGTCAAGCAATTCAACCAGCTGGCGCAGAAGGCCGAGAAGGCCAAGGCGGTGAGCGTGCTGGTCAGGCGCGGCGAGGCGGTCAACTACCTGGTCATCAAGCCGAACCGCTGAAGTCGCGGTCTGTGCGGCCGCCCGGAGCGCTCCGATTGGCCGACTGAAATCAGGGGTGTTTCCGCAATGCGGGAACAACAAAAAACATGCCACGATCTTGCCCGGGCTTCAGCTCGTGGTCTTGGTTAGTGACCCGTCACTTCAAAGCGGCACCGTCGAGGATTGCGTTCCGGCACGACTAGAATCCGGGCATCCCGACTGTTTTTACAGCGGCCTTGGTGCAGTTCCGTCGCTTTTTTGCAAAGCGGCAGAGTTGCGTGAAGAGCTGTGGATATCTTGTTGACAAATTTTCTTGTTGGCAGGGTGCAACGGCCTAAAAACAAGCACTGGCGCGGCTTCCAGCCCGGTCCTTTTGACTACAATGAAAGCCCAACAAGCAGTTGCCAAACGTTCTGTTGGAAGGCGCGTCACCACTTCGACGTGCCTTTTTTTTATGTCCGGCACGGCGCTTCGCGCCTTCACATCGCTTCGCGATATGAGCCTCCCATGCAACGGCTTCGCCGTTGTGTCTCCCGCAGCGAAAGCTCGACGCTGAGCGCATGGATCACATCCGCAACTTCTCCATCATTGCCCACATCGACCACGGCAAGAGCACTTTGGCCGATCGCCTCATCCAGCGTTGCGGCGGTTTGAGCGAGCGCGAGATGGAGGCGCAGGTGCTCGACTCGATGGACATCGAGCGCGAGCGCGGCATCACCATCAAGGCGCAGACCGCGGCGCTGCAGTACACGGCGCGCGACGGCAAGGTCTACAACCTGAACCTGATCGACACGCCCGGCCACGTCGACTTCAGCTACGAGGTCAGCCGCTCGCTCTCGGCCTGCGAAGGAGCGCTGCTCGTCGTCGACGCCAGCCAGGGTGTCGAGGCACAGACGGTGGCCAACTGCTACACCGCGCTCGAGCTCGGCGTCGAGGTGGTGCCGGTGCTGAACAAGATGGACCTGCCGCAGTCCGACCCGGAGCGCGCCAAGGCCGAGATCGAGGACGTGATCGGTATCGATGCCGGCGGCGCGATTCCCTGCTCGGCCAAGACCGGCCTGGGGCTGGACGAAATCCTGGAGGCCGTCGTCAGCCGCATGCCGCCGCCGCGCGGCAACGCCGACGGGCCGCCGCGCGCGATGATCATCGACAGCTGGTTCGACAACTATGTCGGCGTGGTCATGCTGGTGCGCGTGGTCGACGGCCGGCTGGCACGCGGCGAGCGCTTCCGGCTGATGGCCACGAACGCGGTCTACGGCATCGAGCAGCTGGGCGTGTTCACGCCCAAGTCGGTGCCGCGCGACGAACTAAAGGCCGGCGAGGTCGGCTTCATCATCGCCGGCATCCGCGAGCTGCAGGCAGCCAAGGTCGGCGACACGATCACGCTGGAAAAGAAGCTGCCCAACAACGCCGGCCCGGCGGCCGAGCCGCTGCCCGGCTTCAAGGAGATCAAGCCGCAGGTCTTCGCCGGGCTGTACCCGACCGAAGCCAGCGAGTACGAGGCGCTGCGCGATGCGTTGGAAAAGCTCAAGCTCAACGATTCGTCGCTGCGCTACGAGCCCGAGGTCAGCCAGGCGCTGGGCTTCGGCTTCCGCTGCGGCTTCCTCGGCCTGCTGCACATGGAGATCGTGCAGGAGCGGCTGGAACGCGAGTTCGACCAGGACCTGATCACCACCGCGCCCAGTGTCATCTACCAGGTGGAGCTGGGCGACGGCGAGGTGATCGAGATCGAGAACCCGTCGAAGATGCCCGACCAGGGGCGCATCAATGAGATCCGCGAGCCGATCGTCACCGTGCACCTGTACATGCCGCAGGACTACGTGGGGCCGGTGATGACGCTGGCGAATCTCAAGCGCGGCGTGCAGCTGAACATGGCCTACCACGGGCGTCAGGTGATGCTGAGCTACGAGATGCCGCTGGCCGAGATCGTGCTGGACTTCTTCGACAAGCTCAAGAGCGTCAGCCGCGGCTATGCGTCGATGGACTACGAGTTCAAGGAGTACCGCGCCGCCGACGTCGTCAAGGTCGACATGCTGATCAACGGCGACAAGGTCGACGCGCTGTCGATCATCGTGCACCGTGCGCAGAGCCAGTACCGTGCCCGCGCGGTGGTGTCGAAGATGCGCGAGATCATCCCGCGCCAGATGTACGACGTGGCCATCCAGGCGGCGATCGGCGCGAACATCATCGCGCGCGAGAACATCAAGGCTCTGCGCAAGAACGTGCTGGCAAAATGCTACGGAGGCGACATCACGCGCAAGCGCAAGCTGCTGGAGAAGCAGAAGGCCGGCAAGAAGCGGATGAAGCAGATCGGCACCGTCGAGGTGCCGCAGGAAGCCTTCCTGGCCATCCTCCGCGTGGACGACTGATGAGTACCCTTACCGCTGCGTTGTACGGCGTCCTGGTGGTCTACCTGGGCGGCTGGTTCTTCGGCTACTGGAGCGGCAACTTCGCGCTGCTGCTGCTGCTGCTGACGCTGGTGACCTTCGCCTACTGGCTGGCCGAGCGCCTGCGCTTCAAGCCGGCGCGCGAGGCGGCAGCTGCGGCGCTGGAAAGCCAGGACGGCGCGCGCCGCGCCAACCTGGCGAAGATGGGCATCGACAAGGTCGATGGCGACATCGTCGAGGCCAAGCGCCGGCTGCTGGCGCAGCCCTGGTGGCTGGACTGGACCGCGGGCCTGTTCCCGGTGATCCTGATCGTGTTCCTGCTGCGCTCGTTCCTGTTCGAGCCCTTCAAGATCCCGTCGGGCTCGATGGTGCCGACGCTGATGGTCGGCGACCTGATCCTCGTGAACAAGTTCCACTACGGCGTGCGCCTGCCGGTGCTGAACAAGAAGATCATCGCCAACCACGACCCGCAGCGCGGCGACGTGATGGTGTTCCGCTATCCGGTCGATCCGCGCGTGGACTACATCAAGCGCGTGGTCGGCGTGCCCGGCGACGAGGTGGCGTGGCTGAACCAGCGGCTCACGATCAACGGCCAGCCGGTGCCGACCAAAGCGCTGGGCGAGTTCTACGACGAGGACAGCCTGCGCTACGTGCCGATGTTCAGCGAGCAGCTCGGGGCGGTAGAACATCGCATCCTGGTCGATCCCAAGCGTCCGGCCTTCTTCGGCGGCGACAACAAGAGCTTTCCCTTGCATCAAAACTGCCGATATAGCCCCGAGGGCGTGGTCTGCAAGGTGCCGCCGGGGCATTACTACATGATGGGCGACAACCGCGACAACTCGCAGGATTCACGCTTCTGGGGCTTCGTGCCCGACGAGAACATCGTCGGCAAGGCCTTTTTCGTGTGGATGAACTTCGGCAACCTGCGCCGCATCGGGGCCTTCCACTGATGCGGTGCCGGCTGCCGGCGAGGGGTGCAAATGAGTCTGTCTAGGATGCCGGCGCGCAGGCGCGCCCAGCGCGGCCTGAGCCTGATCGGCTTGCTGGCCTGGGCCATCATCATCGGCTTCGTCGGCTACGTGGCGGTGCGCGTGCTGCCGACGGTCAACGAATACCTGACGATCCAGCGCGCGATCAACCGCGTTGCTTCCGAGGCGCCCGCGACGGTCAGCGAAGTGCGCCGCGCCTTCGACAGGCAGAAGGACATCGAATACTCGATCTCCAGCATCTCCGGCAAGGACCTGGAGGTCACCAAGGAGAACGACAAGCTCGTGATCCGCTTCGCCTACGACAAGGAAATTCCGCTCATGGAGCCGGTGTATCTGCTGTTGAAGTACAAAGGCAGCTCCCGATAGCCGCTTCGATGTCCGATGTCCGATCCGCCGCTCGATGTCCTGCAACAACGCCTGGGCCACGTCTTCGCACAGCCCGGCCTGCTGACGCGCGCGCTGACGCACCGCAGCTTCGGCGCCGAGCACAACGAGCGGCTCGAATTCCTCGGCGACGCGGTGCTGAACATGGCCGTGTCGGCGCTGCTGTACCAGCGCTTCTCGGGCTCGGACGAAGGCGACCTGACGCGCGTGCGCGCGCACCTGGTGCGCGAGGAAAGCCTGCACCGCGCCGCGCTGGGCGTGGGCCTGCCGCAGGTGCTGCGCCTGTCCGAAGGCGAGAACCGCGGCGGCGGCGCGATGCGCGCGTCGATCCTGGCCGATGCGCTGGAGGCGCTGATCGGCGCGGCCTTCCTCGACGGCGGCTTCGACGCCGCGCAGCAGGTGGTGCGCCGGCTGTTCGGCGAACTGATCGACAGTACCGAGATCGACAGCTGGAGCAAGGACGCGAAGACCGAGCTGCAGGAATGGCTGCAGGCGCGCCGCCTGGCGGTGCCCTCGTACCGCATCGTCGCCACCCGCGGGCAGGCGCATGCGCAGACCTTCGAGGTCGAATGCCAGGTGGCCACGCTGGGGCTGGCCGAGCGCGGCGAAGGGCGCTCGCGGCGCGCGGCCGAGCAGCAGGCGGCGCGGCGCATGCTTGAAGGGCTGAAGGCCAGCGACCGCCCCGACGGCCCGCTGAGATCATGACCCCCCCCCGAAGCGCCTCCGGCGCTCCCCCCCAGGGGGGCGCCGCTGGCGGACCGGCGGAGCCGGCTCCGCGGCGGCCGCTCGAAGGCGAGCCGGTTGCGGTGCCGCGCTGTGGGCTCGTGGCCATCGTCGGCCGGCCCAACGTCGGCAAGTCCACGCTGCTGAACGCGCTGGTCGGGCAGAAGATCAGCATCACCTCGCGCAAGGCGCAGACCACGCGCCACCGCATCACCGGCATCCGCACCGTGGGTGCAGCGCAGTTCGTGTTCGTCGACACGCCCGGTTTCCAGACGCGGCACGGCAGCGCGCTGCACCGCACGATGAACCGCAACGTGCTGTCCTCGCTGGCCGAGGTCGACGTGGTGCTGTTCGTGGTCGAGGCCGGACGCTTCGGCCTGGACGATGCCAAGGTGCTGGCGCTGCTGCCGCCGGACAAGCCGGCGCTGCTGGTGGCCAACAAGCTGGATGCGGTCAAGCGCCGCAACGACATGCTGCCGTGGCTGAAGAGCATGCAGGAACGCCATGCCTTCGCCGAATTCGTGCCGATGTCGGCCCAGCGCGAGGCCGACGTGCAGCGGCTGCTGCAGATCGTCGCGCCGCATCTGCCTGAAGGGCCGTGGCTGCACGAGGAAGACGCGCTCACCGACCGCAGCGAGCGCTTCCTGGCCGGCGAGATCATCCGCGAGAAGCTGTTCCGGCTGACCGGCGACGAGCTGCCCTACAGCTGCACCGTGGTCATCGACAAGTTCGAGGAAGAAGGCAGCCTGAAACGCATCGCTGCCACCATCGTCGTCGAGCGCGAGGCGCACAAGGGCATGGTGGTGGGTGCGGGCGGCGAGCGCCTCAAGCGCATCGGCAGCGAGGCGCGGCAGGAGCTGGAACGGCTGCTCGGCGCGAAGGTGTTCCTGGAGCTGTGGGTCAAGCCGCGCTCGGGCTGGGCCGACGACGAAGCGCACCTTCGCAGCTTCGGCTACGAATGAAGCGCAGCAGCGCCGCGGCGCTGGCGCCGGGCCGCTCCCGAGCCGGCCCGCGCCCGCTGCTCGGGGGGCCGGCCGGCGTACGCGCCGGGCGGGAGGCTGCCGCGAAGCCCTTGTCGGCCTACGTGCTGCACCAGTACGACTGGAGCGAATCGAGCCTGATCCTCGAAGTGTTCACGCGCGAGCGCGGCCGCATGGCGGTGGCCGCGAAGGGCGCGAAGCGGCCCTATTCGCAGTTGCGCGGCGTGCTGCTGCCGTTTCAGCGCCTGCTGCTCGGCCTGGGCCGCGGAGGCGACGACGTCGAGGTGCACACGCTGCGCTCGGCCGAGTGGGCCGGCGGCGCGGCGATGCCGGACGGCGGCGCCTTGTTTGCCGGCTTCTACCTCAACGAACTGCTGCTGCGCCTGCTGGCGCGCCAGGATCCGCATGCCGCGCTGTTCGACGCCTATGCGCAGCTGCTGCCGATGCTGGCCGTGGCCGACGAGACGCGGTCGCAGGCGCTGCTGCGCGCCTTCGAGCTGACCCTGCTGCGCGAGACCGGCCTGCTGCCCGAGCTGAACTGCGTGACGCTGACGCTGCAGCCGGTGCGGGCCGAATCGCGCTACCGGCTGCAGCCCGAGACCGGCATCGCCGGCGCGCCCGGCGGCGAGCCCGCGCTGGGCGGTGCGCAATGGGTGACGCTGCAGGCGGCGCTGGAACACGGCAGCGTCGACGCGCTGTGCGCCGCATGCCTGCCGGTGCTGCCGGTGCTGCGTGCCAGCCTGCGCGCGCTGCTTCAATATCATCTGGGTTCTGCGCCGCTGCGCACACGGCAGGTGATGGCCGATCTGCGCCGGCTGCTCGATCCGGGAGTCTCGCCACGATGAATCCACTCGTCGCCCCCGAAGCCGGCCCCGCGCGCGACGGCGCGCGCACCGCGCTGTCGGTCAACCTCAACCGCGTCGCGCTGCTGCGCAATTCGCGGCCGCTGGACATTCCGAACCTGCTGCACATCGCCGCGCTGGCGCTGCAGGCCGGCGCCGACGGCATCACCGTGCATCCGCGGCCCGACCAGCGCCACATCCGCACGGCGGACGTGCATGAGTTGCATGTACTGTTGCAGCGCTGGCCGCAGGCCGAATACAACCTCGAGGGCAACCCCTTCCACAACCTGATGCCGCTGGTGCGCGCCGTGCGCCCGCCGCAGTGCACGCTGGTGCCCGACGACACGGCGCAGGCCACCTCCGACCACGGCTGGGACCTGCGCGCCGACGCTGCGCGCCTGCGTCCGCTGATCGCCGAGCTGAAGTCCCTGGGCGTGCGCGTCAGCCTGTTCATGGATCCGCAGCCCGAGGCGATGGCGCTGGCGCGCGAGCTCGGCGCCGACCGCGTCGAGCTGTACACCGAGAGTTATGCGCGCGCGCACGGCACCCCGGCGATGGCCGAGTGCCTGGCGCTGTATGCACGCGCGGCGCAAGCCGCGCTGGACGCCGGGCTCGGCGTCAATGCCGGCCACGACCTGAACCGCGCCAACCTGGGCGACTTCCTGCGCGCGGTGCCCGGCGTGCGCGAGGTGTCGATCGGCCACGCGCTGATCGGCGACGCCGTCGAATTCGGCATTGCCGAGACGGTGCGCGCCTATCAGCGCTGCATCCGCCTGGCACAGGCGCCGGGCGCCGCCGCATGATCTACGGCATCGGCACCGACATCATCGACATCCGCCGCATCCGCGACACGCTAGCGCGGCGCGGCGAGCGCTTTGCCGAAAAGGTGCTCGGCGAACACGAGCTGGCTGTCTATCACGCCCGTCGCGCGCGCGTCGCGCAGCGCGGCTCGAGCTTCCTGGCCACGCGCTTCTCGGCCAAGGAAGCCTTCTCCAAGGCGATCGGCCTGGGCATGCGCATGCCGATGACCTGGCGTGCCTGCGAGATCGTCAACGCCGCCGGCGGCAAGCCGACGATCCGGCTGCACGGCGCGCTGGCCGAGTGGTTCGCCGAGCGGCGCCTGCGCGCACATGTCAGCGTCAGCGACGAGAGCGACTATGCGGCGGCTTTCGTCGTCGTCGAAACCGAGGAACCGTTGCCATGATGAACCACGCCCCGGTCGTGCTCGACCTCGCCGGCTCCGAGCTGAGCCGCGAGGACCGCCGCCGCCTGAAGCATCCGCTGACCGGCGGGCTGATCCTGTTCGCGCGCCACTGGGTCGACCGGCGCCAGCTGGTCGAGCTGTGCGCGGCCGTCAAGCGCGAGCGGGCCGACATCCTGATCTGCGTCGACCACGAAGGCGGCCGCGTGCAGCGCTTCCGCAGCGACGGCTTCACGCAGCTGCCGCCGATGCGCGCCTTGGGCGAACTGTGGATGAAGGATCCGCTGGCCGCCACCGACGCCGCCACCGCCTGCGGCTATGTGCTGGCCTCCGAGCTGCGCGCCTGCGGCGTCGATTTCAGCTTCACGCCGGTGCTCGACCTGGACTTCGGCGCCAGCAGCGTCATCGGCGACCGCGCCTTCCACCGCGACCCGCGCGTGGTCGCGCTGCTGGCCAAGAGCCTGATGCACGGCCTGCTGCTGGCCGGCATGGGCAACTGCGGCAAGCACTTCCCCGGCCACGGCTTCGTCAAGGCCGACAGCCATGTCGCCGTGCCGGTGGACCGGCGTTCGCTGAAGGCGATCCTGGCCGACGACGCGCTGCCCTACGGCGCCTTGAGCACCAGCCTGGCGAGCGTGATGCCGGCGCATGTGGTCTATCCGAAGGTCGACCGTCGGCCGGCCGGCTTCTCGCCGCGCTGGCTGCAGGAGATCCTGCGCGGCCGGCTCGGCTTCGGCGGCGCGATCTTCAGCGACGACCTGAGCATGGAAGGCGCGCGCCACCTCGAGGGCAGCGAGCTCAGCTATGCCGAAGCCGCGGCGCTGGCGCTCGACGCCGGCTGCGACATGGTGCTGCTGTGCAACCAGAGCGTGGACGGCGGCGAGGCGGTCGATCAACTGCTCGCCGGGCTGAACCAGCAGGCGCAGGCCGGCCACTGGCAGCCGGACCCGGACAGCGAACGGCGCCGCCTGGCGCTGCTGCCGCTTCACGCCCCGCTGAGCTGGGACGAGCTGATGCACCACGGTGCCTACCAGCACGCGCTGGAACGGCTGCCGTAGGCCGAAGCGCGCCGCGGGCGCGGCGCGCTTCGGGACGGGTCAAGCGGCCGGCGGCTGCTGCGTGTCGAAGGGCAGCTTCAGCTGCGACAGGTCCTTGCGCGTTTCCACCAGCACCAGCGGGCCGTCGTCGACGATGACCCGTGGCCGCGGCACGCGCGGCACGTGCACCGGCTTCGGCTCGTTGGCCATCGCCTGCTGCACGACCAGGATCCGTTCCGCGTCGGAGTTCACCCACTCGAGCCCCGCCGAGCCCGCCAGCGCACGCAATTCGTCCAGCGGCAGTTCGAAGCGCTCGGCCACGATGGCGGGCACCACCACCGACGCGGCGGCCGCCACGGCCGCCACCGGGGCGGGTTGCGGCACGGCGGGTACCGGCGCAGCCTCGGCCGCTGCGGCCAGGGCTGCGTGCGGCTCTTCGGCCGCAGCGATGGCGGGCAGCACCGCGGCCACGCCCGGGACGGTGCCTTCTGCGTCCGCTTCGGCGCCGGTTTGTGCGCCGCTTTGCGTGCCGGCTTGCACGCCGAACTCGCCGCTGCTGCGCACGTTGCCTTCGTCGTCAGGTATCGCTTCGTCGTCACGCGGGGCGTCGTCGCGCTCGTGGCTCCGGCCCCGGCCGCCGCGGCGGCGGCGACGGCCGCCGTCGCGCTCGGCGGGCGGCGCAGCCGCCTCGTCGCCGATCGGCGCAGCCAGGGTTTCGTGGTCGCGTTCGCCGGTTTCGGCATCGGCGGGCGGGTGGTCGGCGATGGCGTCCCCGCCTGCGCCCAGCGCTTCGACCGTGGCCGGTGCATCGCTGCGCAGCTCGTCGCGGTCGCGCCCACCGCGTCCACCGCGACGGCGGCGGCGTTGACCCTCGCGTTCGCCTTCGGCCGGTGTGGAATCGGCGAAGTCGGGCGGTGCGTCGGCCTGGCCCATCGCGGCAGCGGACGCCGCGTCGCGCTCGCGGCGCGGGCCGTCGCGCTCGCCACCGCGCTCGCCGCGTTCGCTGCGCTCGCTGCGTTCACCGCGGGCGCCGCGGCCTTGCGCGCCGCTGCCCGTGGCCTGGGACTTGGTGTCCGCCGCGCCGTCGCGCGCCGCACGGGCGTCGCGGCCTTCACGACCTTCACGCGCTTCACGACCCTCGCGCCCGTCACCGCGGCGGCCGTCGCGGCCGTTGCGGCCCCGGCCCCCTCGCTCGCCCCTTTCACCGCGTTCGCCGCGGCGGCCTTCGGGCCGGGCCTCCTGCACTGCGGGCTGCAGCGCCGCTGGCGCCGCAGCCGGCGCGGCGGGCGCCGCCGGCGCCGCTTCGGGGGTGCCAAAGAGTCTCTTCACCCAGCCGAAGAACCCGCTGCCGGCCGGCGTCGGCGCTGCCGACGGCCACGCGGCCGGTGCAGGGGCCGCAGGGACGGGCGCCGGCGCGGGAGGCGCAGGCGGCGGCGGCGCCGGCTGGTCCGGCACCACGCCCTTGATCACCGGCTCCTGCTTGGCCTTGGCCCGTTCGCTGGCATCGCGGCGGCGCGAGATCGACACCTCGTCGTCCGGCTCCTCGATCATCGTGTAGCTGGCGCGATAGTTCTCCAGCCGCGGGTCGTCCTGGCGCAGCCGCTCCAACCGGTAGTTCGGCGTCTCCAGGTGCTTGTTCGGCACCAGCAGCACGGTGACGCGCTGCTTCAGCTCGATCTTGGTGATTTCGGTGCGTTTCTCGTTGAGCAGGAAGCTGGTCACCTCCACCGGCACCTGCACGTGCACGGCGGCGGTGTTGTCCTTCATCGACTCCTCCTGCACCATGCGCAGGATCTGCAGCGCGCTCGATTCGGTATCGCGGATGTGGCCGGTGCCGTTGCAGCGCGGGCAGGTGATGTGGCTGCCTTCGCTCAAGGCCGGGCGCAGCCGCTGGCGGCTCAGTTCCAGCAGGCCGAACTTGCTGATGCTGCTGAACTGCACGCGCGCGCGGTCGCTGCGCAGCGCGTCGCGCAGCCGGGTTTCCACTTCGCGCCGGTTCTTCGACTCGTCCATGTCGATGAAGTCGACGACGATCAGCCCGCCCAGGTCGCGCAGCCGCATCTGGCGCGCGATCTCGTCGGCGGCTTCGAGGTTGGTGCGCGTGGCGGTTTCTTCGATGTCGGTGCCGCGCGTGGCGCGCGCCGAGTTCACGTCCACCGACACCAGCGCCTCGGTGTGGTCGATGACGATCGCGCCGCCGCTGGGCAGGTTCACGGTGCGGCTGAACGCGGTCTCGATCTGGTGCTCGATCTGGAAGCGGCTGAACAGCGGCGCGTCGTCGCGGTAGCGCTTGACCCGTGGCGCCGATTCCGGCATCACGTGGTTCATGAACTGCTGCGCCTGGTCGAAGATGTCGTCGGTGTCGATCAGGATCTCACCGATGTCGGCCGTGAAGTAGTCGCGGATCGCGCGGATGACCAGGCTCGACTCTTGATAGATCAGGAACGCGCCCTTGCCGGCCTTGGCCGCGCCGTCGATCGCGCTCCACAGCTTGAGCATGTAGTTCAGGTCCCACTGCAGCTCGGCCGCCGAGCGGCCGATGCCGGCGGTGCGTGCGATCAGGCTCATGCCCTTCGGGTACTCGAGCTGGTCCATCGCGTCCTTCAGCTCTTCGCGCTCCTCGCCCTCGATGCGCCGGCTGACGCCGCCGCCGCGCGGGTTGTTCGGCATCAGCACCAGATAGCGGCCGGCCAGCGAGACGAAGGTGGTCAGCGCGGCGCCCTTGTTGCCGCGCTCCTCCTTCTCGACCTGGACCAGCAGTTCCTGGCCGTTGGCGATGACGTCCTGGATCTTCGCGTCGCGCACGCTGGCGCCCGGCTTGAAGTACTCCTTGGCGATTTCCTTGAAGGGCAGGAAGCCATGGCGGTCTTCGCCGTAGTCGACGAAGCAGGCTTCGAGCGAGGGCTCGACCCGCGTCACGATGGCCTTGTAGATGTTGCCCTTGCGCTGTTCGCGGCCTTCGATCTCGTTCTCGAAGTCCACCAGCTTCTGGCCGTCGACGATCGCCAGGCGCCGTTCTTCCGGCTGCGTGGCGTTGATCAGCATGCGTTTCATTGCGTCTCCTGATGCGGTCCGGCCACATCCCCTTTCGGGCATGCGGCCACAACGATGCAGCGAGACTTGGCGGAGCTACCCTTGGCTCGAATCGCCCTGGACTGCGGGGTGGGAGCGGCGCGGTACGCGCGCCGCTCGGACCGGGCAGCGTTGGCGCGTGCGTGTCAGCGCGCGCTGCGCATGTGCCGTGGCGCCGGCCCGCAGCGCTGCGTCGTGCGCAGCGACCCTGCGGCGACAGGGCGCGCCGCGGCGGGGAGGCGGCGGTGGCGGTCGGGCAAGGCAGCGGGGGGCGGGGAGGGCATGTGCGCGGCGTCGCTGGACGCGCAGGGCGAGCGCGCAATGGATCCGCTCTCGCCCCGAAAATTCTTTCGGGCCCGGATGGTGTCCGGGCGGGGTTGTTCTGCTTGTCTCTGCTGCCGCGGGCGACGGGCCGCCGTGTCGCTTGGGGAGCACGGCCTGCCGGTGTGCCTGCGGCATTGCATCACCTGCGCATCCGCCCACCCGGGCCGATGCGGTCGCACGTTCCAGCCCCGGTGCAGCCGGCTTAAACTCCGGAAAATCAAGCACTTGGGGATCCAACGTGGACCGGCGGATTATAGGCGGCAAAGGCCCTTCCGCGGCTGCCGCCGCGCCGGCGCCGCCGCAGGTCCAGCATCTGCGCGTGGACGAATCCTCGGCCGGTCAGCGCTTGGACAACTACCTGCTGCGCGAGCTGAAGGGCGTGCCCAAGACGCACGTCTATCGCGTCATCCGCTCCGGCGAGGTGCGCCTGAACAAGGGCCGTGCCGCCGCCGACACCCGCGTGCAGGCGGGCGACGACGTGCGCGTGCCGCCGCTGCGCCTGCCCGAGCGCCAGGCTGCATCGGCACCGCCGCGCGAATTCGCGGTGCTGTACGAGGACGATTGGCTGCTGGCCATCGACAAGCCGGCCGGCGTGGCGGTGCACGGCGGCAGCGGCGTCAGCTTCGGCGTGGTCGAGCAGTTGCGCCGCGCGCGGCCGCAGGCCAGGTTCCTGGAACTGGTGCACCGACTCGACCGCGAGACTTCCGGCGTGCTGCTGCTGGCCAAGAAGCGCAGCGCGCTGACGGCGCTGCAGGACCAGTTCCGTGCGCGCGACACGGCCAAGAGCTACGCCGCGCTGGTGCGCGGCGACTGGCCGGACAAGCTCAGGCGCATCGACGTGCCGCTGCACAAGTACCTGCTGCCCGACGGCGAACGCCGCGTGCGCACCGCCGCGGCCGGCGATGCGCAGGCCAAGCCTTCGATCACGCTGGTGCGCGTGGCGCAGCGCTTTGCCGGCTGCAGCCTGCTCGACGTCAGCATCAAGACCGGGCGCACGCACCAGATCCGCGTGCACCTGGCGCAGGCCGGCCACCCGATCGTCGGCGACGACAAGTACGGCGACTTCGAGTTCAACAAGTCGCTGGCGCGCGGCGATGCCGTGCCGGGCCTGCGCTTCGAAGGCATGTTCCTGCATGCCCGGCGGCTGGGGTTCGAGCATCCGGCGAGCGGCCAGCGCATCGAGCTGGAGGCGCCGCTGCCGGCGGCTGGCGCTGCCCTGCTGGCGCGGCTGCCGCCGGCCGCTTGAGTCGGCCGGTTCGAGCGCACTTGGGCGACACTTGCCAGCCATGAGCCACCGCCGCTTCGACCTGATCGCCTTCGACTGGGACGGCACGCTGTTCGATTCCACCGCGCTGATCGTGCGCTGCATCCAGGCGGCGTGCCGCGATCTGGGCGTGGCGGTGCCCGGCGACGCGCAGGCGGCCTATGTCATCGGCCTGGGCCTGATGGACGCATTGCGCCATGCCGTGCCCGACCTGGCCGTCGAGCGCTATCCCGAACTCGGCCGCCGCTACCGCCACCACTACATGGCGCGGCAGCAGGAGGTGCTGCTGTTCGACGGCACGCGCGAGATGCTGGCCGCGCTGAAGGCGCGCCAGCACTGGCTGGCGGTGGCCACGGGCAAGACCCGCCTGGGCCTGAACGAGGCGCTGGACAGCGCGCGCTTGCGCGGCTTCTTCGACGGCACGCGCACCGCCGACGAGACCGCCTCCAAGCCGCATCCGCTGATGCTGCAGGAACTGATGGGCGAACTCGGCACGGCGCCCGAGCGCACGCTGATGATCGGCGACACCACGCACGACCTGCAGCTCGCCGCCAACGCCGGCGTGGCCTGCGTGGCGGTCAGCTACGGCGCGCATCCGGACGCGGACCTGCGGCGCTTCTCGCCGCTGTTCGTCGCGCATTCGACGCGCGAACTGCACGACTGGCTGCATGCCCACGGCTGAGGCGCCGGACAGCGAGGCGCAGCACCTGTGCGCCGCGTCGGCGCTGGCCGAACGCGGCCGGGCGCTGGTCTTCGACGTGCTGCAGTACGGCCAGCCGCTGCGCGCCTTCGTGCTGCGCTTCGACGGCCAGGTCGTCGCCTACCTGAACCGTTGCCTGCACGTGCCGGTGGAGATGGACTGGCAGCCGGGGCAGTTCCTGGACAGCGAGCAGCGCTTCATCCTGTGTTCGACGCACGGCGCCGCCTACGAGCCGCTCGACGGCCGCTGCGTAGCCGGGCCCTGCGGGCGCGGCCGGCTGACCGCGCTGCGTGTCGAGGAACGCGACGGGCAGGTGTATTGGTATCCTTCCCGCGACATTCGACCGGTGCCTTTGAATGCATCCGGCCAAGGGGAGACCAGATGAACACGCAAGACGAAGGCACGGCGAGCGCCGCGCCGACGCCGCAACTGTCGGCGCGGCTGGAAAACGCGCTCGAACTCGCGGCGCGCGAACTGCTGCGCGAACGGCGCAGCGAGCGCCGCTGGCGCATCTTCTTCCGCCTCGTCTGGCTGGCGCTGGCGCTGGCCGTCGCCTGGGCCTTGTTGTCGCAGCGCGTGGCCATGAACGCGCCGTCCGCGCCGCACACGGCGCTGGTGGAGATCCGCGGCGAGATCGACGCCGAGTCCCCCTCCAATGCCGAAGCGCTGGTGTCGGCGCTGACCAGCGCCTTCGAGGACGCCGGTGCGCAGGCGGTGGTGTTGCGCATCAATTCCCCCGGCGGCAGCCCGGTGCAGGCCGGCATCGTCAACGACGAGATCCGCCGCCTGAAGGCGCTGCACGGCAAGAAGGTGTATGCGGTGGTCGAGGAGGTCTGCGCCTCGGGCGCGTACTACATCGCCGTGGCGGCCGACGACATCTACGTCGACAAGGCCAGCCTGGTCGGTTCGATCGGCGTGCTGATGGAAGGCTTCGGCTTCGTCGGTCTGATGGACAAGCTGGGCATCGAGCGGCGGCTGCTCACCGCGGGCGCCAACAAGGGCATGCTCGATCCGTTTTCGCCGCAGGACGAGACGCAGCGCGCCCACGCCAAGGTGATGATCGACCAGGTGCACCGGCAGTTCATCCAGGTGGTGCGCGACGGCCGCGGCGCGCGCCTGAAGGAAACTGCCGAGACCTTCTCGGGCCTGTACTGGAACGGCGAGGAAGCGGTCCGGTCCGGCCTCGCCGACCATTTCGGCAGCCTCGACTACGTGGCGCGCGAAGTGGTCAAGGCACCCGAGGTCGTCGACTACACGCCGCGCGAGAACGTCGCCGAGCGGCTGGCCAAGCGCTTCGGCGCCTCGGTGGGCGCGGGCGCGGTCAAGGCGCTGCAGTCGGGCGCCGCGCTGCGCTGAGCCCGGCGGCCCGCGGCGGGCGGCCGGGCCCCCGGTTCACGCGGGGGGAATGCGCAGCATCTGCCCCGGATAGATCTTGTCCGGGTGCGTCAGCATCGGCTTGTTGGCCTCGAAGATCAGCGGGTACTTGTTGGCGTCGCCGTAGAACTTCTTGGCGATCTTCGACAGGTTGTCGCCCGACACCACCGTGTGCCACTGGGCTTCGGGCGCCGGTGCCTTGACCGTCAACTGGTCGGTGACGCCGACCACGCCGTGCACGTTGCCGCAGCACAGCAGCACCTTCTCCTTCGTCGCCTGGTCGGGGACCTCGCCCGATACCGTGACGCCGGACGTGGCGCCGTCGAACGCCACCTTCAGTCCCTCGACCGGCAGCGACTGCGTCCTCACGTAGTCCTCGATCGCCTTGCCGGCGGCCGCGTTCAGCGCGGCCACCGTTTCCGGCGACGGCGCCTTGGCGGCCGCTTCCTGCGCTGCCTTGGCCTCGCCCTTGCCGAACAGCTTTTCGCCGGCATCCTTGATAAAGCTCATCAGTCCCATGCAAATCCTCCGTTGCTCCGTTGCGGGTCATTTCAGGAGCCCGCGAGTTTCGATGAAAGCCGCCACCGCGTCCAGCCCGGCGCGGGTGCGCAGGTTGGTCATGACGTAAGGCTTCGTGCCGCGCATGCGCTTGGTGTCCGCCTCCATCACGCCCAGGTCGGCGCCGACGTAGGGCGCCAGGTCGGTCTTGTTGATGACCAACAGGTCGCTCTTGGTGATGCCGGGCCCGCCCTTGCGCGGAATCTTCTCGCCGGCGGCGACGTCGATGACGTAGATCGTCAGGTCGCTCAGCTCCGGGCTGAAGGTCGCCGCCAGGTTGTCGCCGCCGGACTCGATGAACACGATGTCGGCGTCGGGAAACTTCTCCAGCATGCGGTCGACCGCCTCGAGGTTGATCGACGCGTCCTCGCGGATCGCGGTGTGCGGGCAGCCGCCGGTTTCGACGCCGACGATGCGTTCGGGCTCGAGCGCGCCGGCCACGGTGAGCAGCCGCTGGTCTTCCTTGGTGTAGATGTCGTTGGTGATGACCACCAGCTCCCAGCGCTCGCGCATCGTCTTGCACAGCATCTCGACCAGCGTGGTCTTGCCCGAACCCACCGGGCCGCCGATGCCGACGCGCAACAGGGGCAGCTTGCGCGTGCGTCCGGCGATGTGGTGCAGTGCAGTCATCGAGCCATTATGGTTGCTGCGCTCAAGAGCGGAACAGCCGCGAATACTGTGTCTCGTGCCGGCTGCTCAGGATCGCCAGCCCCGGCGCATGCGCCTGCCACTGCGGCTCGGGCAGTGCGGCGGCGCGGTCCACCGCCTCGGGCAGCGCGGCGATCAGCCGCGCCAGCATGCGCTGCGCCGCGCTCTGGCCCAGCGGTACGCAACGCATCGCCGCCTGCACCATGTTCTCGCCCCAGCCGAAACCGAAGGCGAGCAGCGCCTCGCGCCGCGGCGCGCCGGCCAGCGCGGCGGCCAATGCAAAGGCCACCGGCCAACTCGGCGCCGGGCGCAACGCGGCCAGTTGCGCCACGCGCACGTCGGCGTCGGCGCGGTTCTTCAGCCATTCGCCCAGCGAGTGTCCCATCTGCTGCGTCTGCAGCCGCAGCTCGGCGCTTTCGCGCGTCAGGCAGACCCAGTCGTTCAGCTCGCGCAGGCGCGCCAGGTCGTGGCGCTGCCAGGCCGGCAGCGCATGCGCCAGCACGGCCAGGTCGGCGCGCTGCAGGCTCAAATGCAGCTGGTCGAGCAGCCAGTCGCCGGCCTGCGCCTCGTCGCGCACCCGCCCGGCGTCGACCGCGGCTTCAAGTCCTTCGGAATAACTGAAGCCGCCCACCGGCAGTGCCGGCGAGGCCAGCTGCATCAGCTGCAGCAATGCGCTGTCCGAGAGCGCTGCCATCAATGCGCGTGGTCGTGGTCGTGGCCGTGACCGTGATGGTGAACATGACCCGCGGGCGCGGCATAGGCGCCGGCCTCGGGTTCGAAGGGCGCCTGCGTCTCGCTGACGATCAGGTGCATCTGGCGCAGCATGTCGGCCAGCACGTGGTCCGGCTCGAGCTGCAGCCGGTCGGGCTGCAGCT
This sequence comes from Rubrivivax sp., assembly GCA_036724445.1. Classification (GTDB taxonomy): domain Bacteria; phylum Pseudomonadota; class Gammaproteobacteria; order Burkholderiales; family Burkholderiaceae_C; genus Rubrivivax. The sequence goes on from DAIMFR010000027.1 coordinate 61,031, forward strand.
CGAGCTGCACGTGGCGGTTGCCCAGGTGGTAGGCCGCGCGTTGCAGGTCGAAGGGCGCGCCGTGCTCGGGGCAGTGGCGCACCACCAGCAGCGGCTGCGGCTTGGCGATCACGCGCAGCAGCGAGCCGTCCTCGGCCACCAGCACGTCGCCGCCGCGCAGGATGCTGCCGCGCGGCAGAAAGACGCCGAGACGGCGGCCGGCTGAATCGATGGTCTCGAAGCGGCTCTTGCTGCGGGTGTCCCAGTCCAGCTCGACACTGGCGGCGCGTTTGAGCAATGCCGGCGCGAGGCCTCGGCCGCGCGCGATCAGCTTGTTGACGGTAAGCATCGGCTTGCGCTGTCTACGGGTTCGGTCTTAGTATAACGAACGTTATAACGTTGTCGGAGGCCCGGATGTCTGCGCTCAAGCTCACCCAGATCGGCAACTCGGTCGGCGTCATCCTGCCCAAGGAGATCCTGGCCCGGCTCAAGCTGGAGAAGGGCGACACGGTGTTCGTCACCGAAGCGGCGAATGGGGTGATGCTGACGCCGTACAACCCCGAGTTCGAGGCGCAGATGGGGCTGGCGCGCCAGGTGATGAAGAAGCGGCGCAATGTGCTTCGAGAGTTGGCCAAGTGACGAGGCACGACTGGACATGGATCGACAGCCCGGTACTGCTGGCGGTTCACGACGAGCAACTGGCAGAACATGGCGGTGCGGCGGGCACGCGCGCTATGGGCCTGTTCGAATCCGCCATCGCTCGTCCTCGGCAGTTGGCCCACTACGGCGAGCCCGACGCGGCAGAGCTGGCTGCCGCATATGCCTTTGGCATTGCCCGCAATCACCTCTTCGTTGACGGCAACAAACGCACGGCATTCGTCGCCGCGGAACTGTTCCTGGCGCTGAATGGCTTGGAACTGATTGCCGAGGATGCCGACTGCGTAGTGACCATGCTCGCCGCCGCTGCCGGCCAGATCGACGAAAGCGCCTTCGCGCGCTGGCTGCGCGAGCACAGCGCCCCGCGTTGACGCGGGCGCACCCGTAAGCGTCACGCCGGTGCACCGGCGTGGGCCGCGCGCGCCCGCGCATGGTGCGTGCGCGGCCGCCTGCCTGCGCCGCAGCTCTGGCACGGCGCTTGCGAAGCATGGTTCGGCCCTGAAACCATGCCCCGCAGGCGGGCGTCCACTGGAGTGAACATCATGCATCGTCGTTTTGCGCTGAAGCTCAGCACCGCGGCACTGGCTGCCGCCGGGCTGCTGCACCTGCCCGCCCACGCCGCCGACACCATCAAGGTCGGCGTGCTGCATTCGCTGTCGGGCACGATGGCCATTTCCGAAAGCGTGCTCAAGGACACGGTGCTGATGTCCATCGCCGAGATCAACGCCAACGGCGGGCTGCTCGGCAAGAAGCTCGAGGCGGTGGTCGTCGACCCGGCGTCGAACTGGCCGCTGTTCGCCGAGAAGGCGCGCCAGCTGATCGCACAGGACAAGGTGGCGGTGGTCTTCGGCTGCTGGACCAGCGTGTCGCGCAAGTCGGTGCTGCCGGTGTTCGAGGAGCTGAACGGCCTGCTGTTCTACCCGGTGCAGTATGAAGGCGAGGAGCTGTCGAAGAACGTCTTCTACACCGGCGCCGCGCCCAACCAGCAGGCCATCCCCGCGGTCGAGTACCTGATGAGCAAGGAAGGCGGCGGTGCCAAGCGCTGGGTGCTGCTGGGCACCGACTACGTCTACCCGCGCACCACCAACAAGATCCTGCGCGCCTTCCTTAGAGCCAAGGGCGTCGACGACAAGGACATCGTCGAGGTCTACACGCCCTTCGGCCACAGCGACTACCAGACCATCGTCGCCGACATCAAGAAGTTCTCGGCCGGCGGCAAGACCGCGGTGGTGTCGACCATCAACGGCGACTCCAATGTGCCCTTCTACAAGGAGCTGGGCAACGCCGGCCTGAAGGCCAAGGACGTGCCGGTGGTGGCCTTCTCGGTGGGCGAGGAAGAACTGCGCGGCGTCGACACCAAGCCGCTGGTCGGCCACCTGGCGGCGTGGAACTACTTCATGTCGATCAAGTCGCCGGCCAACACCGAGTTCATCAAGAAGTGGAGCGACTATGCCAAGGCCCACAACGTGCCCGGCCACAAGGACAAGCCGCTGACCAACGACCCGATGGAAGCCACCTACATCG
>DAIMFR010000028.1:0-59640 GCA_036724445.1 Rubrivivax sp.
GCCGCCAGAGCTTTCATGCTCGGGGGCGAGCCGGCCGGATCATGAATGGTTAGGATTCACCCTCGCTGCGCTCGAGCCTTTGCTGGCCAGACCTGCAGCGCGCAGTGCTTCGAGGCATGCGTGAAGTCCTTGTCTGTTGTGAGAAGCGTCAACTCATGGCGGATGCAGAGCTGGGCCAAGATGGCGTCGATCGTTCCGATCTGGATGCCTGCGCGCCTACAGGTGTTGCGAATGTCCGCTGCTGCGATGTGATCTTCTCTGTCGGGCTGAATCAGCGGCAAGGCTGCAAAGCGCTGGACGATCTGGGCTTGTGCCTTTGCGCCCGAGAACCCCTGAAGAAGCTCCTGCAGGACGAGCCCGGTTGTGACGACTACGTCATCTCCTTGAAGGGCATCTTTGAGCGCTTGAACTTCAGGCTCTGTCGCATCAGCATCGCGCCTCAGCGCGAGCGACCAAACGCTTGTATCGACGAGGATCGTCATGCCTTACGCGAGCGCTCGGCCTTGTAGTTGAAAGAGTCGTCCCAGTCGAGCTTGCCTAGAAGCTCTGCGGCACGACGCTGCTCCCTTCGGGCGATGAACTCCTGCAAGGCCTTGGTTACGGTGGCCTTCTTCGTCCGTTCGCCGCCCACCTTGACGGCGCGTTCGAGCAAGGCGGGATCGATTGCGAGGTTGGTAGCCATGTGTGCCTCCTTGTGCGGGAGTTTACACACGCAGCGTCACTCGTGCTGGCTGTGATGCCTAACCATTCATGATCCGGCCGGCTCGCCCCCGAGCATGAAAGCTCGGGCGGCGCGCGAAGATACGCGGTGGCACGCGGGGCGAAGGTCGCAATACGAATGACGGCCCGACCCCGACGCCTGAGTTAAGCCGCGCCGCGAAGCGGCGTCGGCTTGAATGAATTGTTGGGCGGCATCACGATTTGGAATTCAAAAAGTCATCGAGATATCCAAAAAAAACATCGAAGCCTTGCTCATTAAGTCCGTGACGACTAGCAACCAACGACTTCCAATTCCACCCGATTCCACCTGGATAGTCGTGTTTAACCTGAAGGTATCTGACGAAACTCTTGGATGGGAAGAATTTTTCATCTCCTTTATTCGCCTGTATCAGGAACGCGCTAGACTTCTCCCTTGCGTAGCAGTATCCGTTTATAAATCCGTAGATGCAGGAAAGTAACTCCTCAGAGCGGCCGAAATACATCCCTGGCCGTTTTCTTATCGCGGCTAGGATTTCTTTGAGTTCTGGGTCGATCATTTCAGATACCTGACAATCTCGCATATGAGGCCCAACAAAATGTCATCGTCGATTCTGCCGCGTAGCAAGGGTTGATAGCAGATCAGAAGTGATGCGTAGCATGGCGCGATGACGCGTATCGCGGCATGGCCGGTCGGGCGCGCAGCCGCTTGCCATTCCGCTGAGCAAGGAGCATACTGTACAAAACAACAGTATTCCTGGCGTCGTTACGCAGCATGTCCGCTCCGCCGTTGCCCCCGCTGCAAGCGCCCCGGTTGCTCGACCAGGTGCGCGAGCGGGTCCGCTATCTTCATTACAGCCTGCGCACCGAGCAGGCCTACGTTCATTGGGTGCGCGCCTTCGTGCGCTTTCACCACATGCGCCACCCGCGCGAGATGGGGCAGCCCGAGATCGAGGCCTTTCTTTCCTGGCTGGCGGCTGAGCGGCATCTCGCGGTTTCCACGCACCGCCAGGCGCTGTCGGCGCTGCTGTTCCTGTACCAGAAGGTCTTTGGGCAGGATCTGCCCTGGATGCAGTCCATCGGGCGGCCGCACCGGCCTCCGCGGTTGCCGGTGGTGCTGTCGGCGGCCGAAGTGGCCCGGATATTGGCATGGCTGCAGGGTGAGCAGCGTGTGCTGGCGCAGTTGCTCTACGGCACCGGCATGCGCATTGCCGAAGGCCTGAATCTGCGCGTCAAGGACGTGGATTTCGAGAATCGCACGGTGCTCGTGCGCTGCGGCAAGGGGCGGAGGCGGCATTCGAGCGATGTGCCTGCGCACATCGCTCCCGCCGGAGCGGCGAGCGCTTGCAAGCGCGAGGCTGGCGGCAAGGACCGCGCCTTGATGCTGCCCGCCGCGCTGGTGCCGGCACTGCGTGAACAGCTCGCGCATGCGCGTGCGCTGTGGCTGGCCGATGCGCAGGCCGGCCGCGCGGGTGTGTTCATGCCCGATGCGCTCGAGCGCAAGTACCCTCGAGCCGGTGCGTCGTGGCCATGGTTTTGGCTACGGCCGCTGACGCTTGACTTGGCTAACGCCAAGTCAGCCTTCGCCGCAGCGGCGCTTCGCTTGCTGTGGGTCTTCCCGCAGGCCGGGCATTCGGTGTGCCCGCGCACCGGGGTGCGGCGGCGCCACCATCTGCACGACCAGGGCTTGCAGCGGGGGTTCAAGCGTGCCGTGCAGCGCGCGGGCATCGAGCGTCCGGCCACGCCGCACACGCTGCGCCACTGCTTTGCCACCCACCTGCTGCAGGCCGGCTACGACTTTGGCTTCGGCCGCTTCGCTTCACGTGGGCTGCGCCCACATGAGCCTTCGCCGCAACTGCGCTTCGCTTGTTGTCGCACCGTGCAGGCGCTGCTCGGCCACAGCGATGTCAGCACGACGATGATCTGCACGCATGTGCTCGAGGTCGGCGGCGGCGCGGTGCGCAGTCCGCTCGATGCGCTGTTGCCGCTGTAGGGCCTGCGTGCGCCTTCGCTCCGCGCCATGTCTTCTCCCGCCCTCTCCGGGCCTGCTGCCGCGCCGGCTGCCCTGCCCCGCCACTGGCGCGACAAAGTCTGGGCCGGCACGCAGTTCGCCGCGACCTCGCAGCCCGCGCTGCCCACCGGCCATGCCGCGCTCGACGCCGAATTGCCCGGCGGCGGCTGGCCCGCGTCCGGCCTGACCGAGCTGCTGTTCGACGCCCCCGGCAGCGGCGAATGGCGGCTGCTCGCGCCGGCCTTGCGCGCCCAGGCCGCGCGGCGGCCGGTGGTCTGCGTCGCGCCGCCGCTGCTGCCTTATGCGCCCGCGCTGCGGGCGCTTGGCCTGCCGCTGCAGCGCTTCGTCTGGGTCACGCCGCCTGGTGCGGCCCAGGCGGCCCAGGCAGCCCACGGGGCCCAGGCAGCGGCCGACGCCGCCTGGGCGCTGGAGCAGGCGCTGCGCAGCGGCGGCTGCGGCGCCGCGCTGTGGTGGGGCGAGGCCGGCACGACGATGCTGCGCCGCCTGCACCTGGCCGCACTCGAACACGGCTGCCTGCTGTGGGTGCTGCGCCCGCTGGCGGCGCGGCGGCAGGCGTCGCCGGCACCGCTGCGCCTGGCCTGCAGTCCGCTGCCGCGCGGGCGGCTGGCAGTGGACGTCTTCAAACGCCGCGGCCCGGCCCAGGCGGCGCCGCTGCAGCTGCAGCTGCCGCCCGTGGCCGGCCTGGAACACCCGATGGAAGCGCCCGACCATGCTGTGGCTCGCGTTGCACCTGCCGTGGCTGCCGCTTGAGGCGGTGGCCTCCGGCGCGCAGGCGCTGCCGTGCTGCGTGATGCACGAGCGCCGGGTGCTGCTGGCCGACGCCGCCGCGCAGGCCGCGGGCGTCAGGCCGGGGCTGTCGCTGGCCGCGGCGCTGGGGCTGCTGCCGGCGCTGCTGCCGCTGAACCGCGACCCGGCGCGCGAGCGCCGCTTGCTGCAGCTGGCGGCGCTGGCCGCCGCGCGCTTCACGCCGCACATCGTCACCGCCGAGCAGCTGCTGCAACTGGAGGTGCAGGGCTCACTGCGCCTGTTCGGCGGCCTGCGCCCGCTGCTGCGCGGCCTGCGCCAGTGCATCGGCGAACTCGGGCTGCAGCCGCGCTTGGGCATCGCGCCCACGGCCACGGCGGCGGCGCTGCTGGCGCGCTGCGCGCCGGCCGCGGCGACGACCGCCGTGCGCATGCAGCAGCGGCTGGACGCGCTGCCGCTGCAAGACAGCGCGCCGGACCTGGCCGGGCTGCTGCACGGCATCGGCTGCCGCACGCTGGGCGAGGTGCGCGCGCTGCCGCGCCAGGGCCTGCAGCGGCGCGGCGGCGCCGCGCTGCTGGCCCTGCTCGACCGCGCCTACGGCGACGCGCCCGACCCGCAGGCCTGGTTCGAGCCGCCGCGCGAATTCGCGCAGACGCTCGAGCTGCTGCAGCGCGCCGACGACACCGCCGTGCTCGACGGCGCCGCACGGCTGCTGGTGCAGGCGCTGGCCGGCTGGCTGGCAAGCCAGTGGCTGGGGGCGGCCGCCTTCAGCCTGTGGCTGCAGCACGAAACCCGCGGCCGCCACGCCCAGGCGCCGACGCGGCTGCGCGTCGAGCTCGGCCAGCCTTCGCGCGACGCCGCGCAACTGCTGCTGCTGCTGCGCGAAAGGCTGTCGCGCCTGACGCTGCCGGCGCCCGTCTACGGGCTGCAGCTGCGGCTGGACGACGCCGTGGAGCTGGCCGGCCAGGCCGCCACGCTGCCCTTCGGCAGCGACCGCGGCGGCGCGCGCTGGGCCGACCCGGCGCGCGACGAGGCGCAGTTCCTGGCGCTGCTCGACCGCCTGAGCGCCCGCCTGGGCGCGCAACATGTGCAGCGCTGGTCACCGAGCGCCGACCATCGGCCCGAGAAGGCGGCGCTCGCCTGCGCCGTCACCGAAGCACCGGCGCGGGCCGCGGTGGCCGCCGACCTGGCCGTCGACTCGGCCTTCGACTCGGCCGTCAACTCGGCCTTCGACTTGGCCGCCGATTTGCCCGCGACCGCACCGGCACCGGCGCCGCCGCGCCCGAGCTGGCTGCTGCCCGAGCCGCTGCGCCTGGCCGAACGCGACGGCCGGCCGCTGCACGGCGGGCCGCTGCAGCTGCTGGGCGGGCCCGAACGCATCGAAGCCGGCTGGTTCGACGGCGCGCCGGTGTGCCGCGACTACCACGTCGCCAGCGGCGGCGACCACCGGTTGCGCTGGGTGTTTCGCGAACTGCGCGGCACGCAGTCCGGCTGGTTCCTGCACGGCCTGTTTGGATGACTGTGTGCGGATGACTGTGTGCGGATGACTGTGTGCGGATGACTGTGTGCGAATGACTGACGGATGCTGGCGGATGAATCCCATGCCCGAACCCGCCCGCCCCAAGGAGCCGCGACCGGCCTTGCCGCCGCCGCGCCCGGGCCCGGCCGACGATGGCCTGCCGGGTTATGCCGAACTGCACTGCCGCTCCAACTTCAGCTTCCTCAGCGGCGCCTCGCACCCCGGCGAGCTGGTGGCGCGCGCCGCCGAGCTGGGCTACGAAGCGATCGCCCTCACCGACGAATGCAGCGTCGCCGGCATCGTGCGCGCGCACGAGGAATTCAAGCGCCAGAAGGAAGCCGCCGCGGCGGCGATGCGGGCCATGGGCCTGCCGCCGCAGCAGGCGCGCTGCATCCGGCTGATCGTCGGCAGCGTGTTCGACGTGCAGGGCGAAGGCGGCACGCCCGGTTGCCGCCTGGTGCTGCTGGCACGCAACCGCGACGGCTACGGCGACCTGGGCGAGCTGATCACGCGTGCCCGGCTGCGCTGCGCCAAGGGCGGCTACCGGCTGACGCTGCGCGACCTGGATGCGCCCTGGACCGACGATGCGGCGGGCCGACGCGCCCTGCAGGGCTGGCCCGACAACCATGCGCTGCTGATCCCGCGCCGCGGCGACGACGCGGCCACGCTGCTGGCGCAGGCGCGCTGGCTGCAGGCCACGTTCGCGCAGGCGGCCATCGCCGTCGAGCTGCTGCTGTGGGCCGACGACGCGCCGCACGCCAGGCGGCTCGAAGCCGTGGCCGCCGCCACCGGGCTGCCGCTGGCCGCCGCCGGCGCGGTGCTGATGCACCGGCGCGCGCGCAAGCCGCTGCAGGACACGTTGACGGCGATCCGCCTGAAGACGCCGCTGGCCGACTGCGGCTTGGCGCTGGCGCCCAACGCCGAGCAGCACCTGCGCCCGCGCGCGCGGCTGGCGCGGCTGTACCGGCCTGCCTGGCTGCAGCAGACGCTGCACATCGCGCGCGACTGCCGCTTCGAGCTGGGCGAGCTGAAGTACCGCTACCCGGCCGAGCTGGTGCCCGAAGGCATGACGGCCAGCGGCCACCTGCGCGCGCTCACCGCGCAGGGCGCGGCGCGGCGCTACCCGGGCGGCGTGCCCGAGCAGGTGCGCGCGGCCATCGGCAAGGAAATGGCGCTGATCGAGGAGCTGCAGTACGAGGCCTTCTTCCTGACGGTGGAGGACATCGTGCGCCATGCGCGCTCCATCGGCATCCTGTGCCAGGGCCGCGGCTCGGCGGCGAACTCGGTGGTCTGCTACTGCCTGGGCATCACCGCGGTGCCGCCGGAGAAGAGCTCGCTGCTGTTCGAGCGCTTCATCTCGCGCGAGCGCGGCGAGCCGCCCGACATCGACGTCGACTTCGAGCACGAGCGGCGCGAGGAGGTGATCCAGTACATCTACCGCAAGTACGGCACGCAGCGCACCGCGCTGGCCGCGGCGCTGTCGACCTACCGCACGCGCGGCGCGGTGCGCGACGTGGGCAAGGCGCTGGACTTCGAGGCCTCGCAGATCGACGCGCTGGCGCGCTCGTTCCACTGGTTCGACGACGCCGGCCGCATGGCCCGCGCGCTGCACGAAGCCGGCCTCGACGCCGCGGCGCCGCCGGTGCAGCGCTGGGTGGCGTTGGTGGGCCAGCTGCGCGGCTTTCCGCGCCACCTGTCGCAGCACGTGGGCGGCTTCGTCATCGCCGGCGACCGGCTGGCACGGCTGGTGCCGATCGAGAACGCGGCCATGGACCAGCGCCGCGTGATCCAGTGGGACAAGGACGACCTCGAATCGCTGGGCCTGCTGAAGGTGGACATCCTCGCGCTGGGCATGCTGACCGTGATGCGACGCGCGTTGAATCTGATGAACCGCTGGCGCGGTCTGCACTGGCAGCTGGCCGACATCCCGACCGAGGACGCGCGCGTCTACGACATGATCCGCCGCGCCGACACCGTCGGTGTGTTCCAGATCGAGAGCCGCGCGCAGATGAGCATGCTGCCGCGGCTGCAGCCGCGCGAGTTCTACGACCTGGTGGTGCAGGTGGCAATCGTGCGGCCCGGGCCCATCCAGGGCGGCATGGTGCATCCGTACCTGAAGAAGCGCGAGGAGCTGCGCGCCGGCCGGCCGGTGCAGGCCACGCCCTACCCGGCGCTGGACGCGGCGCTGGCGCGCACGCTGGGCGTGCCGATCTTCCAGGAGCAGGTGATGCAGATCTGCAGCATCGCCGCCGGCTTCACGCCCGGCGAGGCCGACGCGCTGCGCCGCTCGATGGCTGCGTGGCGGCGCACCGGCACGGTCAAGGACCACGAGCAGCGCATCGTCGAAGGCATGGTCGGCAACGGCTACGAGCGCAGTTTTGCCGAAGCCATCTTCAGGCAGATCAGCGGCTTCGGCGAATACGGCTTCCCCGAAAGCCATGCCTACAGCTTCGCCATCCTGGCCTACTTCAGCAGCTGGATGAAGTGCCACGAACCGGCGGTGTTCCTGGCGGCGCTGCTGAACTCGCAGCCGATGGGCTTCTACGGCCCGTCGCAGCTGGTGCAGGATGCGCGGCGCCACGGCGTCGAAGTGCGCGCGGCCGACGTGCGGCACAGCGACTGGGACTGCACGCTGGAAGCGCGCGAGAACCTGGACCGCATACTCGAAGCGCGCGGGAACCTGGACCGCACGCGCGAAGCGCGCGGGAACCTGGACCGCACGCGCGAAGCGCGCGCGGGCGGCAGCAGCCAGCCGGCGGTGCGGCTGGGCCTGCGCATGATCGCCGCCTTCCCCGAGGCCGCCGCGCTGCGCCTGATGCGCGCGCGCGGCGAACAGCCCTTCACCGACATCGACGACCTGGCGCGCCGCGCCGCGCTCGACGCGCGCGAGCTGCAGACGCTGGCGCGCGCCGACGCGCTGCTGCCGCTGGCCGGCCACCGCCGCCGCCAGCTCTGGGCCGCGGCCGGGCAGGAGCGGCCGCGCGCGCTGCTGGCCCAAGCGCCGGTGCGCGAAACCGAGGCCGAACAGCCCGCGCTGCCGCTGGCGCCCGAAGGCGAAGCCATCGTGCTCGACTACGCCAGCACCGGCCTGAGCCTGCGCCGCCACCCGCTGGCGCTGCTGCGCGAGCGCCTGGCGCGGCGCGGCTGGCGCAGCGCCGCCGAGCTGACGCAACTGCACGACGGCCGCAGCGCCTGGGCCTGCGGACTGGTCACCGTGCGCCAGCAGCCGGCCACCGCCCGCGACACCGTCTTCGTCACGCTGGAGGACGAAACCGGCAGCGTCAACGTCATCGTCTGGAAGCACGTGCGCGAAGCGCACCGGCGCGCGCTGCTGCAGTCGCGGCTGCTGGCGGTGGCCGGCCAGTGGCAAAGTGCCCACGGCGTGTCGCACCTGATCGCGCGCCGGCTGGTCGACGTGTCGCCCTGGCTGGGGCGGCTGGCCGCGGCGTCGCGGGACTTTCATTGAGACTGGGATGGGCCGGCAACGGGAAGCTGTTGGCCCTGCAGCCAACGACTGCCCGGTGTCAACCAGCACGCAGATCGTGGTTGAAGGTCAGGGGCCGCTTCGGCGGCCCGTTCAGCAGCCGCCGCCCGGCTGCCGCATTGCCGGCCCCACGCGCCCGGCCAGTGCACGCAGGGAGAGCATTCGGAGATCCCATGGCCGAGGGCCGGTCGATGTCGGCTCGCTTTACACGCGCTCGCGGAACCTTGCCTGGAATCCTCGCAAATCAACGGCCTGGCGGCTTGGCATGGTTGCTGCTTTATCGACAGGATCCTGCCCTGACAAGGAGTCGACGAATGACCAGCAAGCTCAACAAGGTCTGCGGTGCAGTGCTCGCCGCGTCGGCGCTGACGATCGGGAGTGCAGGCGGGACCAGCGCGGCAACCGTGTCCTGGACCGACTGGACCACCGCCAGCACGGACAAGGTCGAGGGCACGCTCGCGGCCGGCGGCTCGAATGTCGGCGTGACCTTCAATGGCACCTACTCCTTCGCCATTACCGGCGCAGGTACCAACTACTGGATGCCGAATGCGCCGTACCTCAGCGGAGTGGTCAGCAATGCCCCGCCGGCGTCGGACATCATCGGACTGAACGTTGGCGGCAAGGCCTCCATCACGTTTTCGCAAGCGGTGATCGATCCGCTGATCGCGCTGGTGAGTTGGAACGGCAACACGGTTGACTTCGGCGTGCCGATCGAGATCCTCAGCTATGGCGGCGGATACTGGGGCAATGGCACACCGATGCTTAACACGGCCGGAACCGGCTTCTACGGCAACGGCGAGGTCCACGGCGTGATTCGCCTGCCCGGCACCTACACCTCGCTGAGCTTCACTCACACCAGTGAGAACTGGCACGGACTCACGGTCGGCGTCGTCGGTCTCGCCGACAACAACCAGGTGCCGGAGCCGACTTCGATCGCGCTCGTCGGCTTGGCGCTGCTGGCCCTGGCTGTCCGCGCCCGCCGGCAAAACTCTTGATGCCGACGCTGCGGTGGCGACGCCGCCGCAGCGAGTACCTTGATTCGCCTGCGGCCCGAGTCTCTCGGCGGCGCGCCAGCAGGGGGCGGCTCGATCGAACGCTGCTTCGCCGAGGATCTGGACCAGTGCATCGGCAACATCGCCGCCGTTGCGCTGCTGGGCTTCTTTCTCGAGGAAATCGGACCGTTGGTCTGCAACCAGACGGTCGGCCAGTTGCAGGAGCGCCTGATGCAGCGCGTGCAGGAACTGGACATCGAATTCAATTCAACGGGGACGAGTTCCAGTTCCGGCGCCGCCGCCAGGCCTCGACAAAGCCGAAGCGCTGATTCGGCCGGCCAGCGCGGCGATGTGCGCGGCGATGGCGTCGCCGCACGCGCGGTAGACCGGCTCGCCGGGGTGGAAGCCGTCGCTGGCCATCCAGCTGGGCTGCAGTTCCATGTCGATGGCCACACAGGACACGTCGCGGCGCGTCGCCGCCCAGCGGCGCAGCGCGTCGTTGTGTGCCAGCGCGTCGCGGCCCATCACGCTGCGCAGCGGCTGCGGCAGCAGCGGGAAGCGGTGCACCGGCGGCAGCGGCGTGAACAGCACATGGGCCACCCCATGCTCGGCCAGCAGCCAGTCGGCCAGCGCTGCCCGATGCGCGATCGCGCGCCGCGGCGATACCAGGTCGATGACGTCGTTGACACCGGTGACGACCACCGCCAAGTCGGCCGGCGGCACGGCTTGCGCACGCAGCAGCTCGTGCACCTGGCGCGTGGTCAGCCCGGTACGCGCCCACAGCGTCCATTGCACCGGGCGCTGCGTGTCGCGGTGCAGGGCGCGGCTCAGCTGCCCGGCCAGCGCCTGCTCCTGCTGCGCCACGCCGACGCCGGCGGCCGATGAATCGCCGGCGATCAGCAGGCGCAGCACGCCCGCGCCCCGGCCCACCATGCCCTCGCGCGGGCCTGCGGCCTCGGGCAGCACCGGCGCGCGCTTGCGCGTGCCCACCGCCTGCGCCACCAGCACCGGCGCCAGCACCAGCTTCAGCGCCAGCGACATCAGAACTTCGAGAAGTCCGGCTTGCGCTTCTGGAAGAAGGCCTGGAAGGCCTCCATCGCCTCGGGGCTGCGCAGCCGCGACGCGAACAGTTCGCCTTCGGTCTGAATGGTGGCGAAGGTGGCCTCCTTCTGCGGCGCACGCAGCAGCTTCTTGGTGTCGCGCACCGCGCCCGGCGGCAGCGCGTTGAAGCGCTCGGCGACGCGGCGCGCGTGGTTCACCACCTCGGCCGCCGGCAGCACGGCGTTGGCCAGGCCCATCTCCACCGCATCGGCGCCGCTGAAGGGGTCGCCGAGCAGCAGCTTCTCGGCCGCGCGCGCCTGGCCGATGCGCTGCGGCAGCAGCAGGCTGGAGCCGAACTCCGGCACCAGCCCCAGGCCGACGAAGGGCATCGCCAGCCGCGCCTCGTCGCTGACGTAGACCAGGTCGCAGTGCAGCAGCAGCGTCGTGCCGATGCCGATGGCCGCGCCGGTGACGGCCGCGACCACCGGCTTGTCGCACTCGATCAGCGCACGCATGAACTGGTGCACCGGCGAGACCTCGGCGTGGCTGCCCGAGCCGGGCGGGCGCTGCATGAAGTCCTCGAGGTCGTTGCCCGAGGTGAAGATGCCCGGCTGGCCGCTGATCAGCAGCGCGCGCACCGTCGGGTCGGCCTTGGCGGCGTCGATGGCGTCGGCCATCGCCTGGTACATGGCCATCGTCAGCGCGTTCTTCTTCTCGGGCCGCGCGATCTCGATCGTCGCGACGCCGTTCAGCGTGGCGGTCTTGATGCTCATACGCGTTCCAGGATGCCGGCCGCGCCCTGGCCCATGCCGACGCACATCGTGACCATGCCGTACTTCAGGTGGTGGCGGCGCAGCGCGTGCACCACCGTGGCCGCGCGGATCGCGCCGGTGGCGCCGAGCGGGTGGCCGAGCGCGATCGCGCCGCCCATCGGGTTGACCTTGGCCGGGTCCAGCTTCAGCGTGTCGATCACCGCCAGCGACTGCGCGGCGAAGGCCTCGTTCAGTTCGATCCAGTCGAGCGCATCCTGGCCCAGGCCGGCGAGCTTCAACGCCGCGGGAATGGCCTCGATTGGCCCGATGCCCATCAGCTTCGGGTCCACGCCGCGCGCGGCGAAGCTGACGAAGCGCGCCAGCGGCTTCAGGTCGAACTGCTTGACGGCCTTCTCCGAGGCCAGGATCAGCGCACCGGCGCCGTCGCTGGTCTGGCTGCTGTTGCCGGCGGTGACGCTGCCGAAACCGGTGGGCTTGCCCGCCGGGTCAAGCCGTGCGGCGAACACCGGTTTGAGCTTGGCCAGGCCTTCGAGCGAGGTGTCGGGGCGCGGGCCTTCGTCGATGTAGACGGTGCGCGTCTTCAGCGTCGTCTCGCCGGTGGCCAGGTTCGGCAGGCGGTCGATCACCTCCACCGGCGTCATCTCGTCGGCGAACTCGCCGGCGGCGATGGCCTTCAACGCACGCTGGTGCGACTGCAGCGCGAAGGCGTCCTGCGCCTCGCGGCCAACCTTCCATTGCTGCGCGACCTTCTCCGCGGTCATGCCCATGCCGTAGGCGATGCCGAGGTTCTCGTCGCGCGCGAACACCTCGGGGTTGAACGAGGGCTTGTTGCCGCCCATCGGCACCAGGCTCATGCTCTCGGTGCCGCCGGCCAGCATCACTTCGGCCTCGCCGACGCGAATGCGGTCGGCCGCCATCTGCAGCGCCGTCAGGCCCGAGGCGCAGAAGCGGTTCACCGTGACGCCGGCCACCGAATGCGGCAGCCCCGCCAGCACGGCGGCGGCACGCGCGACGTTGATGCCCTGCTCGGCCTCGGGGAAGGAGCAGCCGATGACCGCGTCCTCGATGGCCTTCGGGTCCAGGCTCGGCACCTGCGCCAGCGCATGGCGGATCGCGGCGATCAGCAGGTCGTCGGGGCGGGTGTGGCGGAAGCAGCCGCGGCCGGAGCGGCCGATCGGCGTGCGCGTCGCGGCGACGATGTAGGCGTCTTGAACTTGCTTGCTCATGGTGTGTTCCTTGAATGAACCCCCTCTCCCGCGGGCGGGAGAGGGTCGGGGTGAGGGTGATGCGCGTCCAGCCACTGCAGGATGGCGCTCAGCACGGCCTCGGTCTCGGCGAGCGCCTGGCGATCATCGAAGCGCAGCACGCTGAAGCCGAGCTTGCCGAGCACGGCGGTCCTGCGCTCGTCGCGCTCAGCGGCTTCAGGCTCGACATGCTGGCCGCCGTCCAGTTCCACGATCAGGCCGGCTTCGATGCAGGCGAAGTCGGCGAAGAACGGCCCCGCCGGATGCTGGCGGCGGAACTTGCAGCCGCTCAGTTGCCTGTTCCTGAGGCGTTGCCAGATCAGGCGCTCGGCTTCGGTGGAGGATGGGCGCAGTTCGCGCGCCCTCACCCTGGCCCTCTCCCGCGCGCGGGAGAGGGAATCGGTCGGCTGGGCGGCGGCGCTCATCTCGTTCAGTTGCGAACGGGCTTGCCGGTTTGCATCATCCCCATGATGCGTTCCTGCGTCTTCGGGTGGTCGAGCAGCGCGCAGAAGTGCTTGCGCTCCAGCGCCATCAGGTATTCCTCGTTGACCAGGCTGCCGGCATCGACATCGCCGCCGGTGATCACGTCGGCGATCAGGCTGCTGATGTGGTAGTCGTGCGCGCTGATGAAGCCGCCGTCGCGCATGTTCGCCAGCTGGCCCTGGATCGTGGCCTTGGCCGAACGGCCGGCCACCGGGAACAGCTTGCGCTGCGGCGCGCGCCAGCCCGAGTCGGCCATCGCCTTCGCCTGCGCGATGGCCACGTACAGCAGCTCGTCCTTGTGCGCCACGATGATGTCGTCGTCGAGCAGGTAGCCCAACTTGCGCGACTCCAGCGCGCTGGTGCCCACCTTGGCCATCGCCGCGGCGGTGAAGCCCTCGCGGATGAAGGGGAACAGGTCGGCGTTGGCATTGCCGGCTGCGGCCATCTCGGCCGCGCGGCGCGCGATGTAGGTCAGCCCGCCGCCGCCGGGGATCAGGCCCACGCCCACTTCCACCAGGCCGATGTAGCTTTCCATCGACACCACGCGCTTGGCGCAGTGGATCGCGACTTCGCATCCGCCCCCCAACGCCATGCCGCGCACCGCGGCCACCGTCGGCACGCCGGCATAGCGGATCGCCAGCATCGCGTCCTGCAGCTTCTTCTCCTCGGGCGCGATGGCCTTCGCGCCGCCCTTCATGAAGGTGGGCAGCATCGCCTGCAGGTCGGCGCCGTAGGAGAAGGGATCGTCCGGCGACCAGATCACCAAGCCCTTGCAGCCAGCCTCGGCGAGCGCGATGCCCTCGAGCAGCCCTTCGATCACGCCCGGGCCGATCGCATGCACCTTGGTCTTGATGCTGGCGATGATGACCTCGTCGTCCAGCGTCCACAGGCGCATCGAGTCGTCCTCGCGCAGCGTCTTGCCTGCGGTGTTCGGGTCGAGCGCAGCGCCGCCGAGCACGTTCTCGCGGAAGTGCTGGCGTTGGTACACCGGCAGCGCGGACAGCGGCATGTACTTGCCCTGCGTCGGGCTCCACGAGCCTTCGGCGGTGTGCACGCCCTTTTCCGGCACGGGACCGTCGAACACCCAGTCGGGCAGCGGCGCGCGGCTCAGGCCCTTGCCGGCGTCGATGTCGGCCTTGACCCATTCGGCCACCTGCTTCCAGCCGGCCTGCTGCCACAGCTCGAAGGGGCCCTGCTTGACGCCGAAGCCCCAGCGCATCGCGAAGTCCACGTCGCGCGCGCTGTTGGCGATGGTGCCCAGATGCACCGCCGCATAGTGGAAGCTGTTGCGCAGCAGCGCCCACAGGAACTGCGCCTGCGGGTTGCTCGACTCGCGCAGCAGCTTCAGCCGCTCGGCCGCGGGCTTCTTCAGCATGCGCTCGACGATCGCATCGGCCTTGCCGCCGGCCGCCACGTAGCCGCCGTTCCCACCGTTTGCAGCGGCATCGAAGCGCTGGATCTCCTTGCCCACCTTCTTGTAGAAGCCCGCGCCGCTCTTCTGGCCCAGCGCGCCGGCCGCCAGCAGCTTCTGCAGGTCTTGCGGCGTCGCGAAGCTGGCATGGAACGGGTCCGTCTCGGGCGACAGCGTGTCCTGCAGCGTCTTGATGACGTGCGCCATCGTGTCCAGGCCCACCACATCGGCGGTGCGGAAGGTGCCGCTGCTGGCGCGGCCCAGCTTCTTGCCGGTGAGGTCGTCGACGACGTCGTAGCTCAGGCCGGCCTTCTTCGCCTCGACCATGGTCGCCAGCAGGCCTGCGATGCCGACGCGGTTGGCGATGAAGTTCGGCGTGTCCTTGGCGCGCACCACGCTCTTGCCCAGCGTGCTGGTGACGAAGGCTTCCAGGTGATCCAGTACTTCGGCTTGCGTGCCCGGCGTGGGGATCAACTCGACCAGCGCCATGTAGCGCGGCGGGTTGAAGAAGTGGATGCCGCAGAAGCGCGCACGCATCTCTTCGGGGATCGCATCGCTCAGCTTGGTGATCGACAGGCCCGAGGTGTTGCTGGCCAGGATGGCGTGCGGCGCGACGTGTGCAGCGATCTTCTTGTACAGCTCCAGCTTCCAGTCCATGCGCTCGGCGATGGCCTCGATCACCAGGTCGCAGCCGGCCAGCAGTTCCAGGTGCTCTTCGTAGTTGGCGGGTTGGATCAGGCCTGAGTCCTCGGCCACGCCCAGCGGCGCGGGCTTGAGCTTCTTCAAGCCGTCGACGGCCTTGCTCACGATGCCGTTCTTCGGCCCGTCCTTGGCCGGCAGGTCGAACAGCACGACCGGCACCTTGCAGTTCACCAGATGGGCGGCGATCTGCGCGCCCATCACGCCGGCGCCCAGCACCGCGACCTTGCGCACGTTGAACAGCTTCATGTTCAGAGTCCTTGGGTTCATTCGACGCGGATCCAGGTCTGGGTGCGGCCGAGCAGCGGCGTACCGATGTAGCCGCGCACCTCCATCTTCTTGCCGCCATCGACCGGCTTCAGGCGCACCTTGTAGACCTTGCCGTCGTTCGGATCGAGGATGTCGCCGCCGACCCAAAGCGCCTTGTCGTCAGCGTCCTGCTTGATGTTGCGCAGGATCGTCATGCCCTGCACCGGCTGGTCCTTGCGCTCGTCGCTGCACTTGTCGCACTTGGCGTCGGTCTTGTCGGTGAGGATCTTCTCCACCTTGCCGGTGTAGACGCCACCGGCCTCGGTGACGCGCACCAGCGACTTCTCGGCCTTGGTGGCGTCGTCGATGGTCTTCCACAGGCCGGCGGGGGTGTCCTGGGCCATCGCGCTGCCGGCAGCGGCGGCCAGCAGCAGGCTTGCGAGCAGGGTCTTCATCGTCGTGTCTCCTTCAGGGTTAGAAGAGGGCTTCGTCCATGACCATCAGCGGCTGCGCTCCGGCGCGTACGCTGCGCATCAGACCCGCCGTCTCGGGCAGCAGCCTGGCGAAGTAGAAGCGCGCAGTGTGCAGCTTGGCGGCGTAGAACGGGTCGCCGGCATCCTGCCTGGCCAGCGCGATCTTCGCCATGCGCGCCCAGAAGTAGGCCAGCACCAGGTGGCCGCAGATGCGCAGGTAGTCGGTGGCCGCGGCGCCGACCTCCTCGGCATTGCCCATCGCCTTCATGCCCAGCTCCATGCTCAGCTTGCTGACCTTCTCGCCCAGTTCGGCCAGCGGGTTGACGAACTCCTGCATCTCCTCGTTCGTGCCTTCCTCCTCGACGAAGCCGCTGACCAGCTTGCCGAACCTGCGCATCTTCGCGCCGTTGTCGCCCAGCACCTTGCGGCCCAGGAAGTCCAGCGCCTGGATCGTGTTCGTGCCCTCGTAGATCATGTTGATGCGCGAATCGCGCACGAACTGCTCCATGCCCCATTCCTTGATGTAGCCGTGGCCGCCGTAGACCTGCAGGCAGGCGGAGGTGGAGATCCAGCCGTTGTCGGTGAGGAAGGCCTTGACGATCGGCGTCAGCAGCGCCACCAGGTCGGCCGCGTCCTGGCGCTCGTGCTCGTCGTCGGACGCATGCTCCTTGTCGAGCAGCAATGCGCAGTACATCGACAGCGCGCGGCCGCCTTCGGCATAGGCGCGCGCGGTCAGCAGCATCTTGCGTACGTCGGGGTGCACGATGATCGGGTCGGCCGGCTGGTCCGGGCTCTTCGGGCCGGACAGCGCACGCATCTGGATGCGCTCCTTCGCATAGGCCGCGGCGTTCTGGTAGGCGACCTCGGTCAGCCCCAGCGACTGGTTGCCCACGCCCAGGCGCGCGGCGTTCATCATCACGAACATCGCCGCCAGGCCCTTGTTCGGCTGGCCCACCAGCCAGCCGCTGGCGCCGTCCAGGTTGATCTGGCAGGTGGCGTTGCCGTGGATGCCCATCTTGTGCTCGAGCGCGGCGCAGTAAACGGGATTGCGCGCACCCAGGCCGCCGTCGGCCGTGGGCAGGAACTTCGGCACGATGAACAGCGAGATGCCCTTGCTGCCGGCCGGCGCGTCCGGCAGCCGCGCCAGCACCAGGTGGATGATGTTGTCGGCCAGGTCGTGCTCGCCGGCGCTGATGAAGATCTTCTGGCCGCTGATCTTGAAGCTGCCGTCAGGCTGCGGTTCCGCCTTGCTGCGCAGCAGGCCCAGGTCGGTGCCGCACTGCGGCTCGGTCAGGCACATCGTGCCGGTCCATTCGCCCTTGACCAGCTTGGGCAGGTACAGCGCCTTCTGCTCGGGCGTGCCGTGTTCGGCCAGCAAGGCGTAGGCTCCGTGCGACAGCCCCGGGTACATGGTCCAGGCCTGGTTGGCCGAGTTCAGCATCTCGTTGATGCACTGGCTCAGCAGGATCGGCAGGCCCTGGCCGCCGTAGGCCGGGTCGCAGACCATCGCCGGCCAGCCGCCCTCGACGTAGCGCGCATAGGCGCCCTTGAAGCCCTCGGGCGTGCGCACCTCGTGCGTCTTTTGGTCCAGCGTGCAGCCTTGGGCATCGCCGGCGGCGTTCAGCGGCGCGATCACCTCGGCGGCGAACTTGCCGCCTTCTTCGAGCACCGAGTTCATCGTCTCGGCGTCGATGTCCTTGTGCCGCGGCAGCGTCTTCAGTTCGTCGACCGCATGCAGCAATTCGTGCATCACGAACTGCATGTCGCGCAACGGGGGGGTGTAGCTGGGCATCGTCGTGGCTCCTGCAAGAAGAAAGGGGGAAAGCGAATCAGTGGCGCGGCCGGCGCGGCCTGGCGCCTTCGGCCAGGTACTGGGCAAGCACGCGCTCGAAGGCGGCGCGCGCGCGCTGCGGCGCATCGGGCGTGCGCATCAGCCGCGCGTCGTGGTGCAGCGCGAGGATCAGGCCGTGCATCTCGAACAGCATCTGCTGCGCGTCGGTGTCGGGCTTCAGATGGCCTTCGTCGACGGCGATGCGGATCGCGCGTTCCAGCGCGCCCTGCCAGGCGCGCACCATGCCCACCAGCGCATCGCGCACCGGGCCGGGCCGGTCGTCGAACTCGACCGCGCCGCTGATGTAGATGCAGCCCGAATCCAGTTCGATGGCCACGCGGCGCAGCCAGCGTTCGAACAGCGCGCGCAGCCGGGGCGCGCCGCGCGGCTCGCGCATCGCCGGAAAGAACACCTCTTCCTCGAAGCGGCGGTGGTATTCGCGGATGACCGCGATCTGCAGTTCCTCGCGCGAGCCGAAGTGCGCGAACACGCCCGACTTGCTCATGTGCGCGACTTCGGCCAGCGCGCCGATCGACAGGCCTTCCAGCCCCATCTGCGAGGCCAGGGCCAGCGCCGCATCGAGGATCGCGGCGCGCGTGGCCTGGCCCTTCTGCAGCGGCCGCCCGGAGGGCGCGTCGTGCATGTGGCGTGACGTGGAGACGGGAGACACGGTCGGGTTCCGGCGACAAGAAAAAGGACGAACGATCGTTCTATTTTGCAGGCTTTGCACCCTTCCAGGGACGTGCGCGCGGTGAATTTCTAGGGAAGTGGTTCTAGAAGCGCCCCCGCGGCGGCATCGAACGAGGGTGCACCCGCGCTTTGCAGCGGCATGCGGCATGCGGCATGCGGCATGCGCGCGCGGCGCAGCCGCGCGACCACGGCCGCGGCGCCGCCGGCGGGCGCGCGCTTGAGCCGTTTCGGCGTCTTCGATTACTCTTGCAGCCATGGACGTTCTGCAGCTCGATGTCTCGGGTCGCCCGCAAGCCTGGATCTCGCCGCGCGAGGCGGCCGTGCTCTACGCCTGCGACGCGGTGGCCTGGACGCTGGGCGGCGCCTGCCAGGTGCTGCGCGGCGGCATCCAGCGCGTCAGCGGGCTGCAGTCGCGCATCGAGGTGCATTCGATCGTCGCGGTGCGCGGCGTGGTTCCGTCGCGCGCCTGGCGCCAGTCGCCGGCGCTGAGCAACCTCAAGCTCTTCCACCGCGACCGCCAGATCTGCGCCTACTGCGGCGGGCACTTCCATCTGGACGCATTGACGCGCGAACACATCACGCCGGTGTCGCGCGGCGGCGTCGACAGCTGGATGAACTGCATCACCGCCTGCCGCCCCTGCAACGGGCGCAAGGGCAACCGGCTGCCCGAAGAAGCACGCATGAGCCTGCTGTATCTGCCCTACGTGCCCAGCCTGCACGAGGACATGATCCTGCGCGGCCGGCGCATCCTCGCCGACCAGATGGACTTCCTGCTGGCCAGCGTGCCGCGCAGCAGCCGGCTGCACGGCTGACGCGCCCGCACCCCGGTTCGTTCGGCTTCAGTTCAGCGGCGCCCGGTCCCCCACGCCCGCCGGCGGCGGCGTGTTCGGCGGCGGCACCGCCGGAGGCGGCGCGTTCGGCGGCGGCACCGCCGGGGGCGGCGCGTTCGGCGGCGGCGTCCCGGCCCGCGGTGGCAGGTAGCCCGGCGGTGGGGGCGGCCATGCCGGCGCGGCACGGGTCCAGCCGGCCAGACCCGGCATCTGGTGGCCGCGCAGCAGCATGCATTGCGCATAGGCGTTGTCGTAGCGCTGCTGCAACCCGACATTCGCCGCCTGCGAGCTGCTGCCGCCGACCGCGCCGCCGTACATCAGGCCCGCGCCGGCACCCCAGGCCGCGGACTGCTGGGCGTAGTTCCCGTAGTGCCCGTAGTGGCCGTAGCCGCCATAGCTGCCATAACCGACCAGCGCGCCGATCGCCGCGCCGATGGCCGTGCCCACCGCGGCGGTCGCCACCGCCTGCTGATTGGCCGCGTCCACGCTGGGCGCCACCTGCGACTGCGCCTGCTGCGAGCAGCCGGCCTGGTCGGCCTGGAACTGCGCCGCCGTCGTCTGCGCGCCGGGCAGCACGAGCACGCTGGGCGCGGACGGCAGCACCGCGCAGCCCGGCAGCAGCAGCGCCGCCGGCCAGGCCATCGGTCGCCGCCAGCCGCGCATCGTCAGGGCGCCAGTTGCGGCGGTCCGTCGCGGCTGCCCGGCACTTGCGGCACCACCTTCATCCACGGCTGGCTGCACTGCCGCACGTAGGGGTAGTAGCCGGCCGGCTCGGTGCAGTAGTACCAGTAGCTGGCGGCGCTGGGTTCGGCGGCGGACGGCTGCACGATGATCTGCGGCGCCGGTGTCACCACCGCCGTCGGCCACGCATAAGGCGCCGCGTAGGGCCAGGCATAGGGCACGGTGTAGGCCGCACCCCAGCCATAGGGCCACGCGCCCCAGTAGCCGGGGCCGCCGATGTAGATGCCGGCGCGCGGCCCCCAGTAAGCGCCACGCGGCCCCCAATAGCCGGCACGCCAAGCCGGATAGACGGGACGGTAGCCGCCGGCCCAGTACCCCGGCGGGGCCGCATAGCGGCCGCCTCCGGGCGGCGCGCCCGGCGGACCCGGCGGGCGCGCCTGTACGGCGCAGGCCAGCACGGCGCTCGTCAGGGCGATCGCGACAATCGGGGCTCGGTTCATGGCATTCCTCCGGCCATCCGTCTACAACGCGCCGGCGCGACCTCAGGTGGACGCGCCGACCCAGGCATCATGCACCCATGCAGATCGACGAGTTGCGCCGCCGCCTGCGCGCACTGGGCGCGAAGGCGGCGCATGAAGAGCGTGTGCTGCGCCATTGGGCCCGCGCGCTGCCGCCGCAGGCCGGCCGCCAGCGCCTGGAGCACTTCCTGCCGCTGGCGCTGCGCCGGGCGCTGCCGGCGCTGTGGCAGGAACTGGCGGCGCTGGCCACGCTGCATTCAGTGCACGCCGGCGCAGACGGCGCGCAGCGTCTGCTGCTGCGCCTGGCCGACGGCCTGACGGTGGAAAGCGTGCTGCTGCCGCGCGACGCGCTGTGCGTGTCGACGCAGGTCGGCTGCGCCGTCGGCTGCCGCTTTTGCATGACCGGCCGCGGCGGGTTGCAGCGCCAGCTTGGCAGTGCGGAGATCGTCGCCCAGGTGGCTCTGGCGCGCGCACGGCGCAGCGTGTCGAAGGTGGTGTTCATGGGCATGGGCGAGCCGGCGCACAACCTCGACGCGGTGCTCGAGGCCATCGATCTGCTCGGCACGGCCGGCGGCATCGGCCACAAGAACCTGGTCTTCTCCACCGTCGGCGACCTGCGCGCGTTCGAGCGGCTGCCGTTGGGGCGCGTGAAGCCGGCGCTGGCGCTGTCGCTGCATTCCACGCAAGCCGAACGGCGCGAGCGGCTGCTGCCGCGCGCGCCGCGCATCAACCCCGACGAACTGGTGCAGCGCAGCGAGGCCTATGCACGCGCCACCGGCTACCCGCTGCAGTTGCAGTGGACGCTCTTGGCCGGCATCAACGACGGCGGCGACGAGATCGACGGCCTGGTGCGGCTGCTCGCCGGCCGCTACGCGGTGCTGAACCTGATCCCCTACAACCGCGTCGACGGCCTGCCCTTCGCCAGGCCCGGCTGGGAACACGCAGCGGCAATGGCGCGCACGCTGCACCGCCGCGGCGTGCTGACCAAGCTGCGCCGCTCGGCCGCGCAGGACGTCGACGGCGGCTGCGGCCAGTTGCGTGCGCGCGTCGTGCCGATCAGCGCTGCGGCATGTTCTTGACCGAATAGCCCAGGCTGACGGTGGCGTCCTCGGGGATCGGCGGCATGCTCGCGTTCCAGGCGTCCCAGTCGGCGCGCAGACGATCCAGCCGCCCGGGTTCGAGCGCGGCGCGGTTGGCGCGCTCGCGCTCGTCCGCCGCGATGTCGAACAGGTAGTCGTTGCCGTCCACGCGCAGGTACTTCCAGTCGCCGTCGCGGCAGGCGCGCTGGCCGCGGTGGTTCATGCGCCAGTACATCGGGCGGTGGAAGCCGGCAGCCGGGTCGCGCAGCACCGGCAGCAGCGACACGCCGTCCAGCGGGTGATCGTCCTGCGGCGCGACGCCGGCGGCGGCCAGCAGCGTCGCCGACCAGTCCATCGTCAGGCAGTGCTGGGCGCTGACGCCACCTGGCGGGACCAGCGCCGGCCACTGCACGATGTAGGGCACGCGGATGCCGCCTTCGGTGAGGTCCATCTTGCCGCCGACCAGCGGCCAGTTGTCGGAGAAGCGCTCGCCGCCGTTGTCGCTGGTGAAGACGATCAGCGTGTCGTCGAGCCGGCCGGTGCGCTGCAGCGCCTGCAGCAGGCGGCCGATGCCTTCGTCCATGTGGTGGATCATGCGCCGGTAGGTGTGGATGTTGCCGCCGGCCAGGTCGAACAGGTTGTCGCGGATCGCCGGTGCGCGCCCGGCGTCCTCGCGCGTCTCCCACGGCCAGTGCGGCGCGGTGTAGTGCAGGCTGAGGAAGAAGGGCGCGCTCTGCGCGGCCATGCGCTCGACGTAGTCGACCGCGCGCCGCGACAGCAGGTCGGTCAGGTACTCGTCGGTGTGCGTCTCGAGCTCGCCGGCCCACAGGTCGTGCCGGCCGGCGGAATCGGCATGGCTGAAGTAGTCCACGCCGCCGCTCATCGGGCCGAAGAATTCCTCGTAGCCCGAGCGCAGCGGGCCGAACGCGGGCGGATAGCCCAGGTGCCACTTGCCGATCAGCGCGGTGCGGTAGCCGGCGCCGCGCAGCAGCGAAGGCAGCGTCGGATGCTGCGGCGGCAGGCCCAGCGTGCTGCTGCCGCGGCTGCGGCTGTTGATCGGCTCCTCGGCCGCGCCGCGCAGCCGGTACTGCCAGCGCGCGGTCATCAGCGCGAAGCGCGTCGGCGAGCACACCGGCGAATTCGAGTAGCCCTGCGTGAAGCGCAGGCCGTTGGCCGCCATCGCGTCGAGCACCGGCGAGACCGGACCGAAGTGCGCCTCGCGGCCACCGTAGCAGCCCAGGTCGGCATAGCCGAGGTCGTCGGCGACGATGAAGATCAGGTTCGGGCGCTGCGCCATGCTCAATCTCCCGGCGTGAAGCCCGAGGCCTTGACCACCGGCGCCCACATCTCGCGCTCGCGCATCTGCAGCGTGATCAGCTCGGGCGTGCTGCTCGGCGCCGCCGTCAGCCCGAGCTGGGCGATGCGCTGCTGCTCCGCCGGCCGGGCGAGCCCGGCGTGGATCGCCTGGCGCAGCTTGTCCAGCGTAGCCGGCGGCGTCGCCGCCGGCGCGTAGACCGCGAACCACAGCGGCACGTCGACCTCGATGCCCAGCTCCTTCAGCGTCGGCACGCCGGGCACGAAGCTGCTGCGCTGCGCCCCGGTGGTGGCGATGATCGTCACGCGGCCGGCCTTGTGCAGCTCCAGCGCCTCGGTCACCGGGCTGACCGCGGCGGCGAGCGTGCCGCCGGCCAGGTCGTTCATCGACAGCGCCGAGCCGCGATAGGGCACGTGCGTCATCGGCACGCCGAGCTGGCGCGAGATGGCGACACCGGCGAAATGCGGCACCGTGCCGGCACCGGGCGAGCCGAAGCTGGCCTTGTCGCCGGCCGCGGCCAGCCAGGCGCGGAAGCCCTTCATGTCCTTGGCCGGCACCAGCGGCCCGATGGTCAGCGCGAAGTCGCCGCTGGCCACGCGCGTCACCGGCACGAAGTCCTTCGCCGGGTCGTAGCGCAGGTTGCGGAAGACGTAGGGGAACAGCGTCATCGGCCCTTGCGGCGCGAGCAGCAGCGTGTCGCCGTCGGCCGGCGCGGCCTTGACCTGCTCGACGGCGATCCGGCCGGAGGCGCCGGCGCGGTTCTCGACGATCGCGGTGCGGCCCAGGCCCGTCTGCAGCGATTCGGCGACCAGCCGCGCCAGCCCATCGACGCTGCCTCCCGGCGCGAAGCCGACGACGACCTTGATCGGCTGTGGCTGCGCCAGCGCGGCACCGCCGACGGCCGCCAAGCCCAGGCTCAGGCTCAGGCTCAGGCTCAGGCTCAGCAGCAGCCGCCGCGCGGTCTGCAGGGTGTGTCGTCGGTTCATCGGCTCGTCTCCGCCTGTGTATGGTGAAAGGTGCGGGACTGTACGGGCGCCGGGCCGCGAGCGCCAATAGCAAAATCGCGGCTGCGATAACGCTGAGGCATCGGCATGACGCTGCAACAGGTGCTGGATTTCCTCGCCGCCGCGCAACACGGCAGCCTGCACGCGGCGGCGCGCGCCGCCGGCCAGACGCAGCCGGCGCTGACCAAGTCGCTGCGCCGGCTGGAGCACGACCTCGGCGCGCCGCTGTTCGTGCGCCATGCCAAGGGCGTGATGCCCACCGAATTCGGCCGGCGCTTCCTGGTGCATGCGCAGCGCCTGGCGGCCGAGGCGCAGCGCGCGCGCGAGACCATGGCGCAGATGGTCGGCGAGAAGCGCGGGCGCGTCGAATTCGGCATCTCGGCGGCGGCGTCGGTGCTGCTCGCGCCAGCGGCGATCAAGCGCTTTCGCCGCGGTTATCCCGACGTGGAGCTGGGCTGCCGCAGCGGGCTGTACCACACGCTGGCGCCGGCCTTGCGCGACGGCGGGCTGGACTTCCTGATCTGCCCGCTGCCGGCGGACCTGCCGGACGCGCAGTTCGTCGCCCATCCGCTGATGCACAGCCAGATGGTGCTGGTGGCGCGGCGCGAGCATCCGCTGGCCGGCGCGCGCCGCCTGGCGCAGCTGCAGCATGCATCGTTCACCATCGCCGCGCCGCCGGGCATGCCCGGCGCGGGCATCTATCCGCTGTTCGAGCGTGCCGGGCTCGGCGCGCCGCGCGTCGAGCTGCACACCGACGGCCTGATCGACACCGCGGCCATGGTCTTCGGCAGCGACTGCCTGGCGCTGGTGCCGGCGGCGCTGCTGCACAGCGGGCTGCTGCGCGAGGGGCTGGTCGAGATCCCGCTGGCCGAGGCGCTGCCGCGCTACGAGGTGGTTCTGTTCCGGCGCCGCGCGGTGCCGCTGACGCCGGCGGCCGATGAACTGGTCACCCAGTTCATGCGCGAAGCGGCCTATGCCGCGGCGGCGCAGCGCTGAGCGGCGCGCTCGGCGCGAGGGCGGCGGCACCAGCTGATCGTTCGGCGGCTCGCGGCGAAATGTCGACGCGTGGCCTGTATGTGTTCAAGCACGACAGCGAACTCGGCAATGCCCACGCGCACCAGCTCTTCAAGCGCATCACCACGAAGAAGAAGGTCGACACGCCACGCGACTTCGCCGACTACGAGGTGAAGGTCGACGACTCCGCCCTGCCGGCGAACGTGACGCTGCTGCGCAAGGTCGGATAGTGCGAGCGGCTCTGCGCTACCGCCGCGCCCAATACCCCGGCTCCCGGCTCTGATGCGCCACGGCGAGCACGACGATCGTGTCACCGCTCACGCGGTACACCAGCGTGTAGGGGAAGTCCTTCAAGTGCCAGACGCGAACGCCAGGGTAGTTGAGCCGACCCAGACGCGGCATGAAGGCCAGCAAGCGCAAGGCACGTTGTACGGACCACTCGAACTGTCCTGCGACCGCCGGGCCGCCTTCGCTCAGGTACCACTGCGCGGCGTCCAGAAGCTCCTGCTGCGCCTGCGGCCGAAACTCGTGCCTCACTTCCTGGACTGGTGCGCCTCGATCATGGCGCGCATGCGTGCGAACACCACTTCGGCAGGAATGCTCTCGACCAGCCCGGCATCGAGTTCGGCCACGCGCCGCTCGATCTCTGCCTCCCAGGCAGGGTGCAGCGGTGGCGGCGGAACCAATGTGTCGATCAGCCTCTCGATCAGCTCGGCGCGCTCTTCGGCATCGAGTTGCAGGGCGGCGGCTTCGACAGTTTCCAACCATGTGCTCATGCTGCACTCCGATCGGCTGGCAAGCTGCCAGTCTATTCCCCGCAGCAATACCGCCGAAGATCATGCCGATCGCAGACCCTGCGCGGGCTCGGGTGGCGCGCTTCGCCGGTGGCTACCGCCCGCGCCAAGGAATCTAGGCTTGCGGCTGTGGTGCATCAAGGCAATGACGTGAACCACCTCGCCTTCGATCCGGCACGGGTGGACGACAAGCCGCATCAACCAAACTTGGCGCGCAAGCCGGCCATCACCGCGTCCCACGGCAGACATTCAACTTCGCCGGCATCGATCTGCCGGATGCGCCGCGCGATCTCCGCGTCCCACGCAGCCTCCACCTCCTCGGCGGAATGAACGCTGCTCCACAACCATTCCGCCAGGTCGGCCCTCTCTTCGGGCGACAGTTTCATAGCCTCGGCTTCAATGTGCTCGATGGGGGTGGGCATATGCGCCCCCGACTGATCCGCGGTCAAGTCTAAGCGTCCGCCTCGACGCGCGCCACGCCATGGTCGATGCCGACCCGATCCCCCTGTCCGCCTTGCAGCATGGGGCCCCTTGCCCGCGCCAGTGCGGCCTGATCAGGCGATGGGCCATTCCGTCGCGCACCCTTCACAGCGCCCGCGTGGATTGAACCTATCGTCGCCGCTGTTCGAGCGCACCGGGCGCGCCACGCATCGAGCTGCACACCGACCGCCTGATCGACACCGCGGCCTTGGTCTTCGGCAGCGACTGCCCAGCGCCGGTGCCGGCGGCGCTGCTGCACAGCGTGCTGCTGCGCGAGGGGCTGTTCCGGCGCGGTGCCGCTGACGCCGGCGGCCGATGAACTGGTCGCGCAGTTCATGCGCGAAGCGGCCTATGCCGCGGCGGCGCAACGCTGAGCGTCGCGCTCAGCGCGAGGGCGGCGGCGCCAGCCAGTCCTCCACCGGCACCGCGATCACCAGCACCACGCCGGACTGCGTGGCGATGGCGACGCGCTTCGAGTCCGGCAGCCAGGCCAGGCGGCGCAGCGGGCCGAGCACGCCGAAGGCGTCGCTGCCGGCGCGGCCCGGCTCGTTGCGCAGCCACAGCGTCGCGTAGCGCTGCAGCGCCTCGCCCTGCCATACCTGCAGCCGGCCGGCGTTGTCGATCGCGGCGACGAAGCGGCCGTCGGGGCTGAAGGCCGCCGCGTGCACCTGGTCGGCGCCGGTCTCCAGCCGCTGCCGCAGCTGGCGCGTGGCGCGGTCGAAGACCAGCACGTCGCCGGCCGCGCCGGCCGCGAGCCAGCGCGTGCCGTCGGGCGCGAAGGCCAGCGAGTCGACGCTGAAGGGCTTGCCGGCCGCGTCGGTGGCCGTGGCCACGGTGCCTCTTTCGGCACCGTGCACCTTGACCACGCCGCGCGTGTCGGCCGAATACACCGCCGGCGCCTGGCCGGCCGCGGCCGGCGCCTCAGGGGCGACGGCCAGCGCCACCACCGCATCGCTGTGCGCCTCGGGCAGCGCCGTGCTCTGCCCGGTGCCGAGCTGATGGCTGCGCACCACGCCGTCCTGCCCGCCGGTGAGCAGCCGGCCTTGCACATCCCATGCGACCGCATCGATCGAGCCTTCGATCTGCCCCAGGCTGGCGCCGCCGTCGAGCGCGAACACCTCGACGCCGCCGCCGAGCGTGCCGAAGGCAAGCTGCGGCAATTGCGGATGAAAGCGCAGCCCGCGCGCCTCGCCGGGCAGCCGATGCGCCAGCTGCAGCAGCACGCGCTGCGACGGCAGGTCCCACAGGCGCAACCGTCCGCGCACGTCGGCGGCGGCGATGCGCACGCCGTCCGCATGCACGGCCACGTCGGCCAGCGGCGCCGGCACCGCGCTGCGCAGCACCGCGGCGCGCGTCGGTGCCGCAGTCACGTCCCAGACCTGCACGCGGCCGCCGAGGTCGCCGCCGGCCAGCCGCTGCCCGTCGGGCGACCAGGCCAGCGCGCCGGCCGCGGCGCCGCGCACCGCCAGCACGCTGTGCAGCGTCAGGCCGCCGCCGTCGCGGCGCCAGACGCACAGCGACGCGGCTTCGCAATCGGCCACCAGGTACTCGCCGCCGGGCGCCCAGGCGAGCCGCCGCAGCGCGGCGCCGAAGCTCGGCAATCTGGCCTGCAGCTGTCCGTCCGCGCCCAGCAGCCACAGCTCGCCGCCGCTGGTGCCCAGCGCGACGCGGCCGCTGCGGCCATCGAACGCCAGCGCCTGGATGCGCGCGCCCTCGGGCAGCGCGACGGCGATGCGGCGCGGTGCCTCGCCGGCGCGGCCGATCAGCAGATGCCCCGCCGCATCCGCCGCCGCGATCATGCCGCTGCCCGGCTCCAGCGCCATCGCCTCGAGCTCGCCGAGCCCGTCGAACACCGGATCGGCCGCGCAGCGCGCGCTGCAGTCCAGCCAGCGCAACAGGCGCTCGGCCTGCGTCAGCACCAGCACGCCGCGGCCGTCGCCGCCGATGGCCGCGGCCGCCAGCGGCTCGCCCTGCGCGAGCACGGCGTAGCGCTCGGCGCCGGCGGGCTGGCGCAGCACGCGCCCGTCCTCCAGCACGGCGAGGCGCGTACCGTCGGCCAGCGTCTGCAGCGCCAGTACCGCCTCGGGCAGATCCTTGCTGGGCGGGCGTTCGCGGTCCGCCGCGACCGCCGCGCTGCGCCGCTCGCCTTGCAGCGGCAGCTGGTGCAGCGCACCGGTGCGGTCGCCGATCAGCAGCTGCTGCATGTCGGCGCTCCAGGCCAATGCCGACACCGAGCCGATGGTGCTCGCCGGCAGCTCGCCCTGCGCATCGACCGGCGGCACGCTGAAGCGCCACTGCGGCGGCAAGGACACGCCCGCCTGCCACAGCGCCGAACGCGTCTTGGCGCTCGGCGACAGCCGGTAGGCCTGCGCCGCCTGCGCCAGTGCACGGTCGCTCTGCCCGTAGGCCAGCGCCGCCGACGCGCGCTGCAGCCAGCGGTCGGCCTCGACCTCGACGGCCAGCACCGCCGAGACCAGCTGCTGCTGGCGCAGGTACACGCTCAAGCCGACGATCAGCGCCAGCGCCGCCACGCCGGCACTGCCGATGGCGATCCAGCGGCGGCGCGCGGCGCGGCGCTGCGCCTGCTCGCGCGCGACGCTGGCGGCGATGAAGTCGCGCTGCGCTGCGCTCAGCGCCTTCGGCCGCTCGGCCGCCCAGGCGCGCGCGCGCGCCAGCATCAGCCCCTGCAGCAGCGCCGAATCGCGCTGCGCCGGCGCCGCGGCCTGCCAGTCGTCCAAGGCGCGCTGCAGCTGCAGCCGGCCGATCAGGAAGCCGCGCTCGTCGTCGAGCCAGTCGCGCAGCAGCGGCCATTTGCGCAGCAGCGATTCATGCGCCACCTCGACGCTGCGCCGGCCGGACTCGTCGCTGCGCGCCACCAGCAGCCGCGCGCTGACGAAGGCGTCGAGCGTCGGCTGCACGGCCGGGTCCAGTTCGTCGCGCAGCGCCGCGCGGCGGCCGTAGACGCCCTGGTCGTCGATGCGCACCAGCGCGACCACGAAAGCCTCGCGCAGCGCCTGCCGCGCGGCATCGTCCAGCGGCGCCACCAGCTCGTCGGCGCGGCGGCGCACCGCGTTCTCCAGCGGGTTCAGCCCAGCCGCGGCATCGGCCAGCGACTGGTAGTCGGCCAGGCGAATCACCGGAGCGTCGCTGCCGGCATCGGCCGTCGCGCGCGCCCACAGCTCGCGCAGCGTGAAGGCCAGCAGCGGCATCGCGTCGGCGCCGCCGGCATCGTGCATCACCGCATCGACCACGCCCGGCGCGATGCTCGAGCCCGCCACGCGCGCCGGGCCCTCGATGACCTGCGCCAGCCGCGCCGGCGGCAGCGGCGGCAGCGAGAACTGCTCGAAGGCGCCGATGCCCTGCGCCCATTGCTGCAGCTCGCCCAGATGATCGGAGCGCAGCGTCAGCAGCAGCAGCACCGGTTGCTTGTGCAGCGCGCGCAGCCAGTCGGCGAAACGCGCGCGCGCCTCGGCCGGCGTGGCGCTGAACAGCTCCTCGGCCTGGTCGATGGTGATCAGCAGCGTGGCCTCGCGGCGGCCGGCAGCCATCAGCAGGTCGCTGGCCACCGCGCCGGGCTCGGCCTGCAGGTGCTCGAGCAGCGTGCGCCACTGCGTCGGCTGGCCGAGGGCCTCGGCCAGCGCCTTGGCCAGCTCAGCGCAGGGGTCGGCGCCGGGGCGCAGCGGCGGCACGACGACGAAGCCGGGCTCGAACTTCTGCAGCCGCGGCAGCACGCCGGCGCGCAGCAGCGAGGACTTGCCCGAGCCCGACGCGCCCAGCACCGCCAGCATGTGCGCGCCGCCCATCGCGCGGCGCGCGCGCAGCCGGTCGATCAGTTCGCGCACCTCCAGGTCGCGGCCGAAGTACACGGCCGCGTCCTCGCGCTCGAAGGCCGGCAGCCCCGGGTACGGCGCGCGCCGCGCATCCCAGTCGAAGCCGCTCTGCACGTCCAGCGCCAGATCCTTCAGGCGCTGCGCCAGGCTGCGCCGGCCGCCTTCGGGGTCGGTGCTGAAGTCCACGCGCTGCAGGTCGCCGGCAAAGGTCTGGCCGCCGTCGGGCGTGAAGATGATCGGGAAGATGGCCTTGCCGGTGGCCCGCGCCTGCACGAATTCGGCGAAGCACCACTTGCTGGCCAGCCAGTTCGGCGTGACCACCAGCACCACCGCGCTGCAGGCCGCCAGCTCCTCGTACAGCCGCGCCTCCCATTTGTCGCCGGGGCGGATGCCGGTGCGCTCGTCGATGTCGAGGAAGGCGTTGTCGAAGCCCAGCGAGCGCAGCCAGTCCATGATGTCGCGCGCGATCGCCTGGTCGACGCTGGAGTGGGAGACGAAGATGCGGGCCATGACAACGCCGCGCACGAGGCCGCGCGGTGCTTGGGTCTTCAGGGGATTGTGCACGCCGCCTGCGCTGCGCCAGACTCGCCGCATGAAGCATCCGCTGTCGATGCGGCTGCCGCGCCGGGCCTGCGCCGCGGCGCTGCTGCCGGCTGCCGCCACGGCGCAGGCGCAGGCGCAAGGCAATGCGCCCGGCGTCAACTTGGCGCCCGACGGCGTGCGCGTGCAGCTCTTCGTCGACCAGCGGCGCATCGCCGCGGCGCGCAAGCAGATCGGCCAGGACGGCGAATTCCCGGTCTACGCCTACCGCCTGCAACCCGGACTGCAGGCGCTGGAACTGCGCCTGGATTCACCGGAGCTGATGCGCCGCTGGAAGGGCGGCTTCGTGCTCGGGCAGCCGACGCGCGCCAGCTTCGAGGATGCGAGCCAGTTCCTGCCGGTGCTGCTGGTGCTGGATGTCAGCAACGAAGCCGGCGCGCCGCTGCAGGTGGTGAATTCGTACCTGGAGGTGCAGCGCAGCCGCAGCGAGCTGCAGCCCTTCATCGCCTTCACCTTCTGGGACGAAGGCATCGTGCAGGGCTTCTTCGACATCAGCAACCACGGCTGGGGACGCGCCGAGAACGCGGCCATCGAATTCGCCTTCGGCCGCGAGCAGCCGGCCAGCGAACGCTTCGGGCTGCGGCTGAGCACGCTCGGCGCGGTGGAGGTGACGCCGATCCGCGCGCTGAGCACGCTGGTGCCGGCGCTGCCGCGGCTGCTCGACCAGCCGCCGAAATGCCCGTCGAACCGCCAGGTGCCGGCCTGCCTGGCGCGGCTGCTGCGCGCGCTGCCGATGGGGCGCATCGCCGACATCGGCTTCACGCGCGCCGACATGGTGCTGACGCGGCTGTTCGGCACGCTGCGCTACCAGTGGCGCGACGCCGCCGGCCAAACGCAGGCCCGCCAGCATCCGGTGAACCTGGAGATCCTGCTGTTCCGCTTCGACACCGGCGAAGGCGCCGAGATGGGCGGCGCCGCGCCCGAGGAGATGGGCTTCAGCCCGATCACGCTGCCGCTGGACCGCGAGCGCTGCCGGCTGCCGCTGCCCTACCGCCCGCGCCTGGGCCCGGGGCAGAACCAGCGCTTGCAGCTGACGCTGAACGCGCCCAGGGCCTCGTCGCACCAGTTCCGGGTGGTGCTCGAGACCAGCGGCGGCCGCCGCGTGGCGGCGCCGCTGCTGGACCTGCTGTACTTCGTGCCGAACATGGACGTGGGCTAGGCGCGGCAAATACGCTGAGCCGCTGCACGCACCTGCACATGCACATGCACCGTCTCGCGCTGCTCCTGCTGCCGGCCTGGCTGGCGCTGCACGCGGCAGCGCAGGTGGCGCCGGACGGCTTGCGCGCGCAGGTCTTCGTCGACGAGCGCCGCAACGCCGCCGCCAACGAGCAGCATGCCGGCTATCGCCTGCAGCCGGCCGCGCAGGGGCTGCAGCTGCAGCCCGCGGCGGACGCGCTGCTGCAGCGCTGGAAGGGCGATGCCGTGCTCGGCCAGGGGCCGCGCATGGCCTTCGGCCGCGAAGCGTCGTCCTGGCCGGTGTTCCTGGTGCTGGATCTGAGCAATGAATCGGCGCGGGCGCTGCAGGTCACCCGCGCCTACCTGGACATCGAGTCCAGCGTCACCGATCCGCAGCCTTTCCTGCAG
The DNA here is from genome assembly GCA_036724445.1 of Rubrivivax sp. Classification (GTDB taxonomy): domain Bacteria; phylum Pseudomonadota; class Gammaproteobacteria; order Burkholderiales; family Burkholderiaceae_C; genus Rubrivivax. Next base: position 32,091 of record DAIMFR010000028.1, read on the forward strand.
CTCGAGCCCTGGGGCGCCGAGTCCTTCGCTCTGCGCAACCACGGCTGGGGACGCGCCGAGAACGCGGTGCTGGGCTTCGCCTTCGGTGCGCAGCAGGCGCTCAGCGAGCGTTTCACGCTGGAGCTGGGCGCGCTGGGCGCGGTGCAGGTGACGCCCGAGCGCGCCATGACGGCCGTGGTGCCGGCGCTGCCGCAGCTGCGCGATGAGCCGCCGCCGTGCGCGGCGCCGGAGCAGGTGCCGGACTGCCTGGCGCGGCTGCACGGCACGCAGCCGCTGGGCCGCCTCGACGACATCGCCTACCTGCGCCGCGACCGCGTCATGACCCGGCTGCTGGGCACGCTGAGCTACCAGTGGCGCGACGCTGCCGGCGGCATGCACACGCGCACGCAGCCGCTGAACATCGAGCTGCAGCTGTTCAGGTTTGCGGTGCCCGACCGATCCACCGCGGCCATCGGCGCGCCGGCGCCCGAGCAGCAGGGCTTCGCGCCGGTGGCGCTGCAGCTCGATCGCAGCCGCTACCGGCTGCCGCTGCCCTACCGGCCGCTGCTCGGGCCCGGCCAGAACCAGCGCTTGCAGCTGACGCTGAACGCACCGAAGGCGTCGCGGCACCTGTTCCGCGTGGTCGTGGAATCCAGCGACGGCCGCGGCGCGGCGACCGAGACGATCGACCTGCTGTACTTCGCGCCGCAGCTCGACACCGGCGATGTGCGCAGCGTGCGCTGAACGGCATCGAACCCGGATCAAACCCGCATCAAGGCCGGTGCGCGGTCGACACCAGCACGTCGGCCTGGCCTTCGGCGAGCACGTGCCGCGTCACGCTGCCGAGCAGCAGGTCCTCGGTGACCGAGCGGCCGTGCTTGCCCAGCACCACCAGGTCGCAGTCGTGCTGCTGTTCCTGCTCGGCGATGGCCAGCGACGCCTCGCCTTCGACCAGGCAGGGCGTCCACTGCCCGGCGCTCAGCCCCGCGGCCGTGGCCAGCTCGTGCAGCCGGCTGGTCGCGTCGGCGCGCGCGCGGCGGCGGTAGCCGTCGATGGTGGCGGCCGTGACGCCCGCGAAATGCAGCTTGCCCTCGAAGGGCACCTGCCAGGCGTTGAGCAGCACCAGGTGCGCCTGCGGCGCGATGCACCGCGCCAGCGCCACCGCGCCGCGCGACCAGGGCGAAAAATCCAGCGCCAGCAGCACGCGCCGGTAGGCGCGGTGCGGCGTCTGCCGCACCACCAGCAGCGGCCGCTTGGTGCGCGGCAGCAGCCGCTCCGAGGTCGTGCCCAGGATCAGCCGGCGCAGGAAGCCCTGGCCGCGCGCGCCCAGCACCAGCAGCGCGGCGTCCAGCGTCTCGGCCTCGCGCACGATCTCGTCCACCGCCGACCCCGCCGCTTCGACGCTGCGCACCGGCACGCCGTGCACGGCCTGCAGTTCGGCGCCCTGGCGCTGCAGCAACGCGCGCGCCTCGGCCTGCAGCTGCTGCTCGGTGAGGCTGCCGGCGCCCAGCCATTGGCGCAGCTCCTGCAGCGCGCCGCCGGGAAGCACGTGCATCAGCGACAGTTCGGCACCGGCCTCGTGCGCGAGGCGGGCGGCGCGATCGGCGGCATGGCGCGCGGCGGTCGAGAAGTCGGTGGCCGCAAGGATCGGTCCCCAGGCAGGCATGGCGGGCTCCTTGTCGAAATGCCCCTATTCTTGCCTTGCGGACCAACGGCGCCGCGCATCGACGATGCACGCCCAGCGTCCGGCCGGGAGAGCCCATGGCACACAACGTCTCGTTGATCACCACGCTGGCTGCCGGCTTCGGCCTGGCGCTGCTGCTCGGCTTCTGCGCCGAGCGGCTGCGCATTCCGGCGCTGGTCGGCTACCTGCTCGCCGGCATCGCCATCGGGCCGGCGACGCCGGGCTTCGTCGCCGACGTGGCCATCGCCTCGCAGCTGTCGGAGATCGGCGTGATGCTGCTGATGTTCGGCGTCGGGCTGCACTTCTCGCTGAGCGACCTGCTGTCGGTACGGCGCATCGCGCTGCCCGGCGCGGTGGTGCAGATGGGCATCGCCACGCTGCTCGGCATGGGCCTGTCGCTGGGCTGGGGCTGGAGTTGGGGCGCGGCGCTGGTCTTCGGCCTGTCGCTGTCCTGCGCCAGCACCGTGGTGCTGCTGAAGGCGCTGGAGTCGCGCCGCATCCTGGAGACGATGAACGGGCGCATCGCCGTCGGCTGGCTGGTGGTCGAGGACCTGGCCACGGTGCTGGTGCTGGTGCTGCTGCCGCCGCTGGCCGGCATGCTCGACGGCGGCGCGGCGCCGGCCGGCGAACGGGGCGAGCCGCTGTGGCGCGCGACCGCACGCACGCTGCTGCTGGTATCGGCCTTCGTCGCCATCATGCTGCTCGCCGGGCGGCGCGCGCTGCCCTGGCTGCTGTGGCAGGTGTCGCGCACCGGCTCGCGCGAGCTGTTCACGCTGTCGGTGGTGGCCGCGGCGATCGGCATCGCCTACGGCGCGGCGGCGTTGTTCGGCGTGTCCTTCGCGCTGGGCGCGTTCTTCGCCGGCATGGTCATGCGCGAATCGCAGTTCAGCCGCCGCGCAGCGCACGAATCGCTGCCGCTGCGCGACGCCTTCGCGGTGCTGTTCTTCGTCGCCGTGGGCATGCTCTTCGACCCGCGGGTGGTGGTCGACGAGCCGCTGCGCGTGCTGGCGGTGGTGGCCATCATCGTCGTCGGCAAGTCGATCGCTGCGGCGGCGCTGGTGCTGGCGTTGCGCTATCCGCTGAACACCGCGCTGACGGTGGCTGCCAGCCTGGGGCAGATCGGCGAGTTCTCGTTCATCCTCGCCGGCATGGGGCTGTCGCTGCAGCTGCTGCCGGCCGAAGGCATGAGCCTGGTGCTGGCCGGCGCGCTGATCTCGATCGCGCTGAATCCCTTCGTCTTCGCGGCCATCGGCCCGCTGCGCCGCTGGGTGCTGCAGCGCTCGGCGCTGGCGCGCAGCCTCGAGCGCCGCGACGACCCCTTCGCCGAGCTGCCGATGAGCACCGAGCGCCGCTACCTCGAAGGCCAGGTGGTGCTGGTCGGCTATGGCCGCGTCGGGCGGCGCATCGCCGACGCGCTGCACGGGCGCGACATCCCCTTCATCGTCGCGGACCAGCACCGCGAGCTGGTCGAGGACCTGCGCCGCGCGGGCCTGGCCGCGGTCTCCGGCGACGCCACCGATCCGGCGGTGCTGATCCAGGCGCATATCGCCGATGCGGCGATGCTGGTCATCGCCACGCACGAGACGCTGGGCGTGCGCAAGATGGTCGAGACCGCGCGTGCGCTGAACCCGGACATCGAGGTCGTGGTGCGCACGCACAGCGAGGACGAATCGAGGCTGCTGCGCCAGGAGCGCGTGGGCACGATCTTCTTCGGCGAGGAGGAGCTGGCCAAGGGCATGATGGCGCACGTGCTGCAGCGCTTCGACCGCCAGCCGGCCACCTGATGCGCACTCGTGCTGGGTCGTTCAGACCAGCGGCGGTTCACGGCGCAAAGTAGTCTGAATTCAAACAGCCTTCACCGCAGAGGAACGGAGGACGCAGAGGTTCGCAGAGTCAAAGCTAGGCCACCCGACCTACCTTTGCATTCCTCTGCGCCAACTCTGCGTCCTCCGTTCCTCTGCGGTGAACCTAAGTACTGCAGACGAGGCTGCGTCGTCGCTGTTTTCTTCAACGCTGACGAGGGGTTGAGGCGGTTTGGCACACTCACCCGATGGGTGAATCCGACAAACCGAAGAAGACCGTGCTGGCGCAGGCCAGCGACCAGGCTATGGCCGTGGACACGATGGGCGGGCGCATGCACGTGCGCTGGGACGAGACAGCCCAGGCCACGCCGCACGGGCAGGTTGTGTTCTTCGCCGAATTCCTGGCCACCGCCGGCGTGTTCGACGGCTGGGTGCAGGCCTGCCCGCTGCGCTACAACAGCCCCAACGCATCGCGAGCGCGCGACGTGCTGGGCACGCTGATGCTGGGCATCCTGGCCGGAGCCAAGCGCTACGCGCACATTGCCGGGGTTCGCGGCGACGCCGTGGCGGCCAAGGCGCTGGGCCTGCACGGCATGGTCAGCGAAGACTCCGTGCGCCGGGCGCTGGCGGCGATGGCGCCCGAGGCCAGCGAGCCGTGGATGCGCGACGCGCTCATGAGCAGCGTGCGCGAGGCGCTGGGCCGGCCCTGGGTGCTGGACATCGACGCCACCATCAAGCCGCTGTACGGCCGCCAGGAAGGAGCCGAGATCGGCTACAACCCGCACAAGCCGGGCCGGCCCAGCCACGTGCTGCACACCTTCTGGGTCGGCAACCTGCGTCTGGTGCTGGACGCCGTGCTCAGCTCGGGCAAGCAGCACAGCTCGGGCCACGCCAAGGCCGTGCTGGCACGGCTGCTCGACGAACTGGGCGACAAGGCGCCGGCACTCCTGCGTGGCGACTGCGGCTACGGCAACGAAGACATCATCGACGTGTGCGAGCAGCGCGACTTGCGCTACCTGTTGCGCCTGCGCAAGACGGCCAATGTGAAGCGGCTGATCGAGCGGCTGTTCCGGCGCGAGGACTGGACGCGCGCCACCGAGGCCAGCCAAGGCTGGCAGGCCATCGAGGACGAGTTGCGCCTGAGCGGCTGGAGCCGTGCGCGCCGCGTGGTGGTGCTGCGCCGGCGCATCAAGCGCGACATCGCACTGACGGCTCAAAGGCGCGGCCAAGCCCGCAACCACAAGCAGCTCGTGCTGGCGCTGGCGCACGACGAGGTGCAGGACAGCGCGCAGCTGTGGGAATACACCGTGCTGGCGACCAACGCGGCGTACGACATCGCGGCGATCGGCCAGCTCTACCGCGACCGCTGCGACTGCGAGAACGGCTTCGACGAGCTCAAGAACCAATGGGGTTGGGCAGGCTTCACGACGCAGGACATGCACCGCAGCCAGGTCGCCGCGCGGGCGGTGGCCCTGGTCTACAACTGGTGGAGCTGGTACGTGCGTGCGGCCAACCCGCAGGCGCGGCGCGAGGCGCTGACGAGCCGCCCGCTGCTGTTGGCCGCCGTGGGCCGCGCCACCAGCAGCGGCAACCAGACCACGCTGTACCTGACGCCGATGCACGCCGAAGCCGGCTTGATCAAGTCGATGATCGTCAATGTTCATGCGGCTATCCGACACGTCAGGGCTGCTGCGGAGCAGTTGCCCAAGCTCGACCGATGGCGCACCCTGCTGGCCTATATCTGCCAGCGCATCGTCGGTCAGATCGGCCTGCCAATCCCGCCGCCGACGCTCGAAGCACCGGGGTAGCTGCAGTTTTTAGGGTGAATGACTTGGCTGTTCACGGCCGGCCGCTGTGCGCCACAAGGCGCGCTGCATGGCCTGATCGACGGAGAAGAGTTCCGCTGGTCCCGGCCATCAGCGGCCCGCGTCCCGCCCCAGCTCGAACACGTCGGGCAGCGCGATCAGGCGCAGCGCGCGCGTGCCCTGCGCGAACCGGCTGATGTGCAGCACCGCGCCCGAGGCGCGCGGCGCGCGCTGGTCGAAGACGAAGTTGCCGAGGCTCGGCACCCACACCGCGTCGAGGCCGCCGAGCAGCTCGATGCGGCGGCTGGCACGGTGCGGATGGGCGCCGGCGACGATGGGCACGCCGGCCGACTGCAGCCTCTGCGCCAGCGCGCGCTCGCGCGCGCCCGGCGCGGCGACGAACTCGCGGCCCCAGTGCAGCAGCGCCAGCTCCGGCAGCTCATCGGGCCGCAGCCCCTGCTGCAACGCCTGCGGCGTGATCAGCTCGCGGCGCGGCGACGGCGCATTGTCCAGATCGGTCCAGGCGGCGACGCGCAACGGGCCGACAGCCTGCGGCCGGCCGTGTTCCAGCACCTGCAGGCCGGCGCCGCGCAACTGCGCCACCATGCGCGCGTAGGCGGCGTCGCCGAGATCGCGGCTGTGGTTGTTGGCCACGCTGACTGCCACCACGCCCAGCTCGCGCAGCCAGGCCAGCGTCTGGGCGGCGGGCATCGCCAACTGCAGGGGATGGGCGGCGCGGCCGTCTGCGCCGAGCACGCCTTCGAGGTTGACGAGCAGCGGGCAGCCTTGCAGCCGGCGCCGCAGTTCGGTGAAGACGCGCTGGCGCACCGTCTCGCTGCGCAGCCAGCCGGCCACGTGCCGGCCGAAGAAGGCATCGCCGGCCACGCACAGGCTGTGCACCGCGCTTGGCGCCAACACCACGCGCTCGCGCGCCGCCGGCGCATAGAGCTGCGCGATGCAGCTGGTGGTGGACTCCGGCCCGGTGGCGCCGCGCTCGGCCGAGTTGGTGTTGCCGAAGACGATCGGCTGCGCACCGAAGCGTTGCGCCTGCAAGCGCATCTGGATGTACTGGCCGCCGCGCGAATCCAGGTGCGCCGGCTGCAGCGCACGGGCCATCGCGTCCAGGTCGCCCGCGGCGATGACGTGCAGCATCTGCTGGTCGTGGCGCCGCGCCTGCTCCTGCGTCAGGTAGTGGCTGAAGTCGGTGGACTGGATGATCAGCGTGCGCGGCGTGACCCACGGCGCCAGCTGCGCGGCCATGTGCTCCCATTGCGCGCGCGTGGCGCCGATGCGCACCGCCACCGGCAGCATCGGCACGCCGGGAAAGAGCCGCGCCACGTAGGGCAGCAGCTCGCCGATGCCGTGCTCGCGCTCGAACAGCGGCGAGGCCGCCACCTGCGGCGAACGCAGCAGCGCCGCGACGGCGCGGCGGTCGACGGCCACGCGGCCGAGCACGGTGTCGAAGTCGCGCGGCGTAGTCGCGAAGGCGCGCGTCGCGCGGCGGAAATGGTCCGGCGTCAGCAGCACGATGCGTTCGGGCTGCGCGCCGCGCGCGGCCGTGACCATGCCCGAGGCGATCAGGTCGCTGGCCACGCGGTGGTGCGGCAGCACCAGCCCGGTGACCGCGGCGCCGCCCAGCTCCACCGGCCGCGCGCCGGCGATGGCCTGCAGCACCTGCTGCGGATCGACCGGGTAGGCGCGCCAGACGGCAGCAACGTCGGCCTGCGCCGCGGGCGCCAGGCAGGCCAGCAGCGTGATGACGAGACGGCGCATGCCCGATGATGCGCGACGGCAGCCGTGCTTGCGCCGCGCGCCCTTAATGTGGAAGTCTTCCATGATCCGGGGCGTTGCCCCGCACCATGAAAGTTAATGTGGAAGTCTTCCATGATCCGGGGCGTTGCCCCGCACCATGAAAGTTAGCATGGCGCATGAGCCATCAACCGAAACTGCATCATCTGAGCCTGCGCGGCCTGTCGCTGGCCTGCTTCGAATGGCGCGCCGCGCTGCGCGGCAGCGCGCCGACGCTGTGGCTGGTGCATGCCACCGGTTTCCACGGCCGCGTCTGGGACCAGGTGGTCCACCACTTGCCGCGGCACCACGCGATCGCCATCGAGCAGCGCGGCCACGGCCGCAGCAGCGGCGCCGGCTTCGACAGCTGGGCCGACTTCGGCCGCGACCAGGCGGCGATGGCCGAGGCGCTGGGCCTGCAGGGCGCCATCGGTATCGGCCACAGCATGGGCGCATATGCGCTGGTGCAGGCTGCGGCCTATGCGCCGCATTGCTTCCGCCAACTGGTGCTGATCGACCCGGTGATCCGCGCGCCGGCCGAATACCACCTGCCGCCGGCGCCGCCTGGCGCGCTGCACCCGGCGGCGCAGCGCAAGAGCCGCTTCAGCTCGGCACAAGAGATGTTCGAGCGTTTCGCCGACCGGCCGCCGTACGCGGTGTTCGACACGCAGGCGCTGCACGACTATTGCCAGCACGGCCTGAAGCCGGCCGCCGACGGCCAGGGTTTCGAGCTGGCCTGTGCGCCGGACTTCGAAGGCAGCATCTATCCGGCGGCGCTGCGCGATGGCGGCATCTACGCCAGCATCCGCGCGCTGCAGATCCCGGTGCTGGTGCTGCGCGCGCGTCCGCAGGATCCGGGCATCAAGCCCTGGGACGCGCTGGGCACGCCGACCTGGCCGCCGCTGGCGGCCGAGTTCCGCCACGGGCGCGACCTGCAGCTGCTGGACAAGACCCACATGCTGCCGATGGAAGACCCGGCGCTGACGGCGCGGCTGATCGCCGAAGCCATCGACGCCGACGGCCCGGGCCGCTGAGCCGCTGACGCTACGCCGGCCCGACGACCATCTCCTTCGGCGCCTCGCGCCGGATCAGGTAGATGCCGCTGACGATGATGATCGCGCCGCCGAGCAGCGTGTGCGGCGCGGGCACGGCGTGCCAGACCGCCCAGTCCAGCGCCACCGCCCAGGCCAGCGCCGTGTATTCGAAGGGCGCGACGGCCGAGGCCTGGCCGTGGCGGAAGGCCTCGATGATGGCCAGCTGTCCCAGAAAGCCGGTGATCGCCAGCCCCACGAGCACCGGCGCGTGCACCGCCGCCACCGGCACCCAGTGCGCCGCGCTGACCAGGCTGCCGCCCAGCGCCATGCTGGCGGTGGTCCAGAACAACAATGTCGCGCTCGGCTCGGTGCGGCTGATGATGCGGCCGACGACGTTCGACAGCGCATAACACACCGCGCCGGCGAGCACGGCCAGCGCGCCGGCGGAGCGCATCGCACCGTGGTCGGGCCGCAGCGCGACCACCACGCCGCACAGGCCGACGGCGATGGCCACCCAGTGGCGCGCCGGCACCGACTCCTTCAGCAACGGCACCGACAGCATGGTGATGATCATCGGCGCGATGAAGCTCAGCGTGTAGGCCTCGGCCAGCCCCAGCGTCTTCAGCCCGAAGGTGAACAGCGCCAGCATCACCACCAGCACCACGCCGCGCAGCAGGTGCAGCCCCCAGCGCAGCCGCCGCCCGAAAACCGCGCGCACCTCGCCGCGCCACAGCAGGTACAGGCACACCAGCGGCATCGCCGACAGGCCGCGCAGCGCCGTCACCTGGAACGGCGGATAGTGCGCTGCCAGCACCTTCAGCAGCGCGTCCATGCCGGCGAACATCGCGCAGGCGGCGATCATCGCCACGATGGCGCGCAGGTTTCCGGACGGGGGCATCGGCGAACGGGGGCGTTCAGGCGCGGCGCACTTCCATCACGCCGTGCTCGGTGGCCTGCTCGTAGAGCGACGGAACGCGCGAGGCCAGGTGCAGCAGCAGGCGCGGCGCCTGCGTCTTGACCGACCAGCGCAGCGCGATGCCCGCGGCCACCAGCAGCCCGCCCGGCCAGGGATGGCCGGCCAGCGCGACGGCCATGCCCGGGCCGATCAGCGCCAGGGCCAGCGGCGTGGCATGGGTGCGATAGGCGACGAAGGGGGCCGCCAGTTTCGGATTGACGACGACGCGGAAGCGCCCCTGCGGCAGCCCGCTGCGGAATTCGTCGAAGGGGATGTGCTCGGCGGTGTCCTGCGCGCCGCTCTCAGACGCCATGCCGCGTCCTTCGCGCGCAGGGCCGGCCGATGGTGCAGCATTCGCGGGCGGCAGCGGTACGAGGTTCCAGCAAGACGGCTCCGGCGCGGCGGGGTGGTAGGCCGTGCTGGGCTCGAACCAGCGACCAAAGGATTATGAGTCCTCTGCTCTGACCAACTGAGCTAACGGCCCTTGTGCGCTTCTGTGCGCTTCAGTGCGCTTCAGTGCCGGCGATTGTAGGCAGCGCTACTTGACGCTCAGCGCGTTGCCCACCAGCCGCGCCGTGATGTCGACGATCTGGATCATGCGCTCGTAGGCCATGCGCGTCGGGCCGATCACGCCCAGCGTGCCGACGACGCGGCCGTCGACTTCGTAGGGCGCGGTCACCACCGACAGCTCCTCGAAGGGCACGACGCGGCTCTCGCCGCCGATGTAGATGCGCACGCCCTCGGCGCGGCTGCTCACGTCCAGCAAGCGCATCAGCTCGGTCTTGTGTTCGAACACGTCGAACAGCTTGCGCAGCGAATCCAGGTCGTTGCCGAAGGCCGGCACGCCGAGCAGGTTGCGCTCGCCGCTGACGATCACCTGGTCGCTGCTTTCGGCCAGCACCTCGCTGCCGGCCTGCACCGCGGCCTGCATCAGCGTGGCGATCTCCGCGCGCAGCGCTTCGATCTCGTGCTTCAGCCGCTCGCGCACTTCCTCGATGCTCAGGCCCGCATAGTGCGTGTTCAGGTAGTTGGTGGCCTCGACCAGCTCGCCCTGCGCGTAGTCGCGCGCGGTGAAGATGACGCGGTTCTGCACGTCGCCGTCGGGCGCCACCAGGATCACCAGCACGCGGCGCTCGCCCAGGCGCAGGAACTCGATGTGGTGGAACACGCTGGCCTTGCGCGGCGCAGTGACCACGCCGACGAAGCTGGACAGGCTGGACAGCAGGTGCGCCGCCTGCGTGATGACCCGCTGCGGCTGGTCGGGGTGCAGCTGCTCGCGCGCCGCCGCCATCTCCGGCGGCACCTCGGTCAGGTTCACCGGCCGCGCGGTGAGCATCGTGTCGACGAAGAGCCGGTAGCCGCGCGCCGTCGGCACGCGGCCGGCGCTGGTGTGCGGGCTGGCGATCAGGCCCAGCTCCTCCAGGTCGGCCATCACGTTGCGGATCGTCGCCGGCGACAGCTCCAGCCCGCTGGCGCGCGACAGCGTGCGCGAACCCACCGGCTGGCCTTCGGCGATGTAGCGCTCGACCAGGGTCTTCAGCAGCGTGCGGGCGCGTTCGTCCAGCATGATTTTTCATTGTACGGACCCGCCCCGACAGGGCGCGCCGCCGCACGGGCCCTATGGTGTAATGGTCCGCATGCCGACGCGTTTCCGTCATGCCGCGATCGTGGGCAAGTACCAGGCCCAGGGCATCCGGCCGCTGCTCGACGACATCGCCGGCTTCCTGCTGCGGCTGGGGCTCGAGGTGTCGCTGGACGCCACCACCGCGCTGAATACCGGCATCAGCGACCACGGCGCGCTGACGCCGGCCGAGATCGGCAGCCAATGCGACCTGGCGGTGGTGGTCGGCGGCGACGGCACGATGCTCGGCATCGCACGCGAGCTGGCGCGCCACAACCTGCCGCTGGTGGGCATCAACCAGGGACGGCTGGGCTTCATCACCGACGTGCCGCTGACCGACTACCGCGAGACGCTGCGCAGCATGGTCGCCGGCGACTACGAAGAAGAACACCGCACGATGATCGAAGGCGGCGTCTGGCGCGACGGCCACAAGATCTTTGACGGCCTGTCGCTGAACGAGGTGGTGGTCAGCCGCGGCGCCACCGCCAGCATGGTCGAGCTGCGCCTCGACATCGGCGGCGAGCTCATCGCCAACCTGCGCGCCGACGGGCTGATCATCGCCTCGCCCACCGGCAGCACCGCCTACGCGCTGTCGGCCGGCGGGCCGATCACGCACCCGGGCATCGCCGGGCTGCTGATCGTGCCGATTGCGCCGCACACGCTGTCCAACCGGCCGATCGTGCTGCCCGACCAGGGCGAGATCTGCGTCGAGGTGGTGGCCGGCCGCGACGCGTCGGCCAACTTCGACATGCAGAGCCTGGCCAGCCTGCTGCACGGCGACCAGGTGCGCGTGCGCCGCTCGGCACACAAGGTGCGCTTCCTGCACCCGCGCGGCTGGAGCTACTACGCCACGCTGCGCCGCAAGCTGCGCTGGCACGAAGGCGTGGTGTGACCTCCCCCCGCAGCGCCTGCGGCGCTCCCCCCCAGCGGGGCGCCGCCAGCGGCCCGGCGCAGCCGGTTCCGCGGCGGCCGCTGGGTGAGCGCGCTGCCGACCGCCGTGCGCTGCGCTTCGGCGCGATGGAGCACTGAGATGCTGCGCCGCCTGACGCTGCGCGACGTGGTCATCGTCAGCCGGCTCGAAGTCGAGCTGCAGCCCGGCTTTTCGGTGCTGACCGGCGAGACCGGCGCCGGCAAGTCGATCCTCGTCGATGCCCTGCAGCTGGCGCTGGGCGGGCGCGGCGATGCCGGCGCGGTGCGCGAAGGCGCGGCACGCGCCGAGGTCACGGCCGAGTTCGACACGCCGCCGGCGCTGCATGCCTGGCTGGACGAAGCCGGCTTCGACGCCGGCCTGGACGGCGGCCACACGCTGCTGCTGAAGCGCGTCATCGACGCCCAAGGCAAGAGCCGCGCCTGGATCAACGGCAGTCCGGCCACCGTCGGCCAGCTGCGCGAGGCCGGCGAGCGGCTGCTCGACATCCACGGCCAGCACGCCTGGCAGAGTCTGACGCGGCCGGCCGCCGTGCGCGCGCTGCTCGACGCGCAGGCCGGCGCCGACACGGCGGCGCTGTCTTCGCTGTGGCAGGCGTGGAAGGCGGCCGAAGCGGCGCTGGCCGACGCGCGCGCCCGCGGCGAGACGCTGCAGCGCGAGCGCGAGCGGCTGGCCTGGCAGATCGGCGAAGTCGACAAGCTCGCGCCCGGCGCCGCCGAGTGGGACGAGCTGAATGCCGAGCACCAGCGCCTGGCGCATGCGCAGTCGCTGCTCGACGGCGTGCGCAGCGCGCTGCTGGCCTTGAGCGACGGCGAGCCGGCGGCCGACGCGCTGGCCGGCCGGGCCATCGCCGCACTCGGCGAGTTGACGCACTACGACGCGCAGCTGTCGGCAGTGATCGAGGTGCTGCAGGGCGCGCAGGCGCAGTTGCAGGACGCGGCGCACAGCCTGCACGCCTACCTGGGCCGCAGCGAGCCCGACCCGGCGCGGCTGGCCGAGCTCGATGCACGGCTGTCGAGCTGGCTGTCGCTGGCGCGGCGCTACCGGCGCGCGCCGGCCGAACTGCCGGCGCTGCTCGAAGGCTGGAAGCAGGAGCTGCACACGCTGGACGCAGCCGCGGATCTGCAGGCGCTGCAGGCCGCTGAAGCGCAGGCGCAGGCGCCGTGGCGCGCCGAGGCGCAGCGCATCGGCAAGTTGCGGCGCGCCGCGGCGCCGAAGCTGGCCGCGGCCGTCACGCAGGCAATGCAGCAGCTGGGCATGGAGGGCGGGCGCTTCGAGGTGGCGCTGACGGCCGTCGATGCGCCGCAGGCCTACGGGCTGGAGAGCGCGGAGTTCCTGGTCGCCGGCCATGCCGGCAGCAGCCCGCGGCCTCTGGCCAAGGTGGCGTCCGGCGGCGAGCTGTCGCGGCTGGCGCTGGCCATCGCGGTGAGCACGCGCCGCGGCGGCGAGTCCGCCGGCAGCACGGCGGCGACGCTGATCTTCGACGAGATCGATGCCGGCATCGGCGGCAGCGTCGCCTACCAGGTGGGCCGGCTGATGAAGCAGCTGGGCGCCAGCAGCCAGGTGCTGGCGGTCACGCACCTGGCGCAGGTCGCGGCCTGCGCCGACCATCATTTCGTGGTCTCGAAGGCGCTGCGCGACGGCGCCACCGTCAGCGGCGTGCAGCCGGTGGCCGGCGAGGCGCGTGTCGGCGAGGTGGCGCGCATGCTCGGCGGCGAAAGGCTGACCGGCACCAGCCGCGCCCATGCCGAGGCCATGCTCGGCGGCGGCGCGCTGCCGGCATCGCCGCCCGCGCGCAGCGCGCAAAAACAGCGATGAGCCGCGACACACGCATCGAGCGGCGCGCGCTGCCGCGCGACACCGGCGCCGCGGCCGGCTCGCCGGCCGACCGGCGCGAGGTGGTGCTGATCACCGGCATCTCCGGCTCGGGCAAGTCGGTGGCGCTGCACGCGCTGGAGGACGCCGGCTTCTTCTGCGTCGACAACCTGCCGCCGGAGATGCTGCGCGACTTCATCCGCCTGGAGCACGACCGCTTCACGCGGCGCGTGGCCGTGGCCGTGGACGTGCGCAACGCCACCGCGCTGCCGCAGCTGGTGCCGCTGATCCACGAGCTGCAGCGCGAAGGCCTGCAGATGCGCTCGCTGTTCCTCGACGCCAGCACCGACGCGCTGCTGCGCCGCTTTTCCGAGACGCGCCGGCCGCATCCGCTGTCGGCGTCGGCGGCGGGCAGCGACGCCTCGCGCGTGCTCACCGACGCCATCGAGCTGGAGCGCGAGCTGCTGGCCGCGCTGCGCGAGGTCTCGACGGTCATCGACACCAGCCAGCTGCGCCCGGCGCAGCTGCGCAACTGGGTGCGCGACCTGGTCGGTGCGCGCGGCTCGGCGCTGACGCTGGTGTTCGAGTCCTTCGCCTTCAAGTACGGCGTGCCGCTGGACGCGGACTTCGTGTTCGACGTGCGCGTGCTGCCCAATCCGCACTACATCCGCGAGCTGCGCCCGCTGAGCGGGCGCGACGCGGCGGTGGCCACCTACCTGGAGGCGCAGCCCGACGCGTGCGAGATGCTCGGCCAGATCGAAGCCTTCCTGCACCGCTGGCTCACGGCCTTCGAGGACGACCAGCGCAGCTACCTCACCGTGGCCATCGGCTGCACCGGCGGGCAGCACCGTTCGGTCTACTTCGCCGAGACGCTGATGCGGCGCTTCGCCGGGCGCGGCTCGGCGCTGGTGCGGCACCGCGAACTGGACGCGCGCGAATGACCGGCATGGCTGCCGAGCGCCTGGCGGCGCTGCCGCTGTTTCCGCTGCAGTCGGTGCTGTTTCCCGGCGGGCAGCTGGCGCTGAAGATCTTCGAGGCGCGCTACCTGGACCTGATCAGCGACTGCCTGCGCAGCCGGCAGCCCTTCGGCGTCGTGTGCCTGCTGCAGGGCGCCGAGGTGCGCAGCGACCGGAGCGTGCGCTTCGAGGACACCGGCGTGCTGGCGCAGCTGGACGAGGTGGACAGCGAACAGCCCGGCCTGCTGCACGCGCGCTGCAGCGGCACGCGGCGCTTCCGCCTGGCCGGCGCCGCGCAGCAGCGCAGCGGCGGCCTGTGGACCGGCGACGCCGAACTGCTGCCCGATGATCCGCCGCTGGCGCCGCAGCCGCAGCATCTGCCGACGGTGCAGGCGCTGGCCAACGCCATCGCCGCGCTGAAGGCGCAGGGCAACGAGCCCTTCAGGCCGCCGCACCGGCTCGACGATGCCGGCTGGGTGGCCAACCGCTGGTGCGAGCTGCTGCCGATCCCGCTGGGCGCGAAGCAGAAGCTGATGGAGCTGCCCGATCCGCAGTTGCGGCTGCAGCTGGTGCACGAATACCTGCGCGGCAAGGGCGTGGTCGGCGCCTGAGGGTGCAGCGCCGAGCGCGCTTCAGCGCGGCGTCAGCAGCTTGCGCACCGGCGCCGGCAGCCCCATCTGCAGCGCCTGCGGCAGCGCGACCCAGCGGCCCGGCGGCAGCACCGCGCTGAGCGCGTCCAGCCGGCGCGCCGGCAGCCGCGCCGGCAGCTGCCAGCGCAGCGGCTGCAGACTCCAGTCGAAATGCGTCAGCGCGTGTGCTATCGCCGGCAGCGCTTCGCCGCGCCCGGGCCAGCCGTCGAGCAGCCGCCCGACATCTTCGGGCGAATCGAACTCCGGCAGGCTCCACAGAGCGGCCCACACGCCCTGCGGCGGACGCTGCACCAGCCACAGCCGGTCGGCCTGCGCCAGCCACAGCAGCGCATGCGCGCGCGTACCGCGGCGCAGCCGCTTCGATTTCACCGGATAGGCCTCGGGGCGGCCCTGGCGGTGCGCGACACACAGCGTGGCCAGCGGGCAGCGCGCGCAGTCCGGCTGGCGCGCCGTGCACAGCGTCGCGCCCAGGTCCATCAGGCCCTGCGTGTAGCCGGCCGCGTCGTGCTCGGGCACCAGCGCCTGCGCCATCCGCCACAGCTCGCGCTCCTGGGCGGCCAGGCCCAAGTCGCCGTCGAAACCGAGCACGCGGCTGAGCACGCGCTTGACGTTGCCATCGAGGATCGCGACCCGCTCGCCGTGGCAGAAGGCGGCGATCGCCGCGGCCGTCGAGCGCCCGATGCCGGGCAGCCGCGCCAGTGCCTGGCTGCTGGCCGGGAACACGCCGCCGTGTTCATGCTGCACCACCTGCGCGCAGCGGTGCAGATTGCGCGCACGGCTGTAATAACCGAGGCCGCTCCACAGCGCCAGCACCTCGTCCAGCGGCGCATCGGCCAAGGCGCGCAGGTCCGGGAAGCGCTGCAGGAAGCGCATGTAGTAGTCGCGTACCGTCGCCACCTGCGTCTGCTGCAGCATGATCTCGGACAGCCACACGCGGTAGGGGTCGCGCGTGTGCTGCCAGGGCAGGTCGTGGCGGCCGAAGCGCCGGCGCCAGCGCAGCACGCGCTGCGCGATGTCGGGCAGCGGCGGCATCAGGACGCGCTGCTGCGCAACGGCGCGGCGTCGTCGTCCGCGCCGGCGCTCGCGCCGCCGGCTTCGCTGGCGCCAGGCAATGCCTGCGCGGCGAGCAACGCCTGCTCGATCAGCGAGTCCAGCCGCCACTGCGCACCGGCGAGCCGCTTTTCCTGCTGCTCGAGCTCGGCGATGCGCTGTTCGAGCTCGCCCGACGCCGCCTGGATGCGCTGCAGCGCCTCGCGCCGGTGGGCGAAGGCGCGGCGGCGCTCGCGCAGCTGCTGCTCGATCTGCGCCGACGCGGACTTGCTCCACAGCTCGATCTCGCCGGCCGCGTTCTCGAACACCACGCGCAGCTTCGACAGCAGCATGCGCTGGAACTGCTCCGTGAAGCTCGCGTTCGACAGCCGCCAGGCCTGCAGCGGGCCGAGGCAGCGGCCGTAGCTGCGCTCGATCAGCGCCAGCTCGTCGGCCAGCGGCTCGAGGTCCGGCGCGCCGGCCGGCGCGAAGGCGAAGCCGAACTCCGCGTTCAGCTGCCGGCAGCTGGCCAGCAGCATCTGCTGGATCTCGCCGGCTTCGCCGCGCGCGGTGTCCAGCGCTGCGCGCAGCCGTTCGCACAGCGCCGCGAAGGCCTTGCGCGCGCCCAGATGCAGCGCGCCGCTGGAGAGCTCGCTGCGCAGCGCCGCGAGCTCGTTGCGCAGCGCGTCGCTGGACAGCGCGGCGGTGGCCTTGTGCAGATGGCGCAGCTGCACGCTGCGCAGCGCCGTCAGCCGCGCGTTGCAGCGCTCGAAGTCGGCCACCTCCGCGTCGAGCCGCACGAGCAGCGCCTTGACCTTGGCCTGGCTCTTGCCGCGCAGGCCGCGCAGCTCGAGCAGCTGTTCGGCCTGGTGGCGCCGCTGCTGCGCCTGGCGGCGCGTGGCCGCGTGGCGCAGCGGCTGCAGTGCCGTCGCCGTGGCGCGTGCCAGCAACTCGCGCTGACGCGGCAGCAGCTCATGCGCCAGTGCGCGTTCCAGCACCGGCAGCCCGCTGCGCGTCAGCGCCGCGCCGTCGCCGGCGATGCGTGCCGCCAGCGCGTCGCGCGCCGACAGCGGATAGACGCGCGCTGCCGGCATGTCCAGCGTCTGCGCGATCTTGCGGCGCTGCACCTCGAGCACCGCCGCCACCGCCGCGGGCGTCGACAGCGGGTCGTCGAGGATGTCGGTCTTGTTCAGCACCACGAAGCGCTCGAGCGAGCGTTCGCCCAGGTGCTCGGTCCAGATGTCCAGGTCCGAACGCGACACGCCGGTGTCGGCGGCCAGCAGGAAGACGATGGCATGCGCCGCGGCCAGCAGGCCCAGCGTCAGCTCCGGTTCGGCGCCGACCGCATTCAGCCCTGGGGTGTCGACGACCACCAGCCCGCGCTGCAGCAGCGGATGCGGATAGTTGATCAGCGCATGGCGCCAGGCCGGCACTTCGACGCTTCCGTCGGCCAGCCGCGGCGGGTTGTCCTGCGGCCGGCTGTCGTTCCAGAAGCCCAGCGCGGCGGCCACCGCGGTGCTCACGCGGCGCGTCTGCGTGACCAGGTTCAGCGCTTCGGCCAGGCCTTCGGGGCGGCGCGGGTCCAGGCTCAGCCGCTGCCAGGCCTCGGGCTGCGTGCGCCATTCGGCGAGCGGTGTCTGGCCCAGGCGCGTGTCGATCGGCAGCAGCGCCAGCTCGGCCGGCCGGCCGGCCTCGCAGCTCAGTTCCACCGGGCACATGGTCGTGCGCCCGGGCGCGGCCGGCAGCACGCGGCGGCCGGCGTCGGCGAAGAACATCGCGTTCAGCAGCTCGGACTTGCCGCGCGACACCTCGGCCACGCAGGCCAGCACCAGCTTGTCGGCCGACAGCTTGCGCTGCAGCGCGTCGAGCGACGCGCTGCCGGCGTCGTCGGCCAGCGCGTGTTCGGCGACAAAATTCGCGACGCCGCGCACGCGGCGCTCCAGCGTCTGCCGCCAGGCCGCGAGCGCGTCGAATTGATGGGCCAGGGAATGGTTCATGGGCGCGCGGTGGCGGCGCTGAAGGCCGTTGCGGTCATGCTAATGCAGCGTTTCGCGGCCCGGCCGGCGGCGACACATCTGCTGACAACAAGCTTCGTGCAGCTTTGCGCAGACTCGCGCCCGGCCCGGCATCAACCCCGCATCAGCCGCGCATCAACTGCGCTTTTGGCACGCGGCGCAGAAGTAGGTCGAGCGCTGCGCCTGCACGATGCGGCGCAGCGGCGCGCCGCAGCGCGGGCAGGGCTGGCCTGCGCGGCCGTAGACCAGGGCCTCGGACTGGAACGCGCCGGCCACGCCATGCGCATCGCTGAAGTCGCGCAGCGTCGAGCCGCCGAGTTCCAGCGCGCGCGCCAGGGTCTGGCGCAGCGCGTCCAGCAGGCGTGCGCAGCGCGGCAGGCTGATGCGGTCGCAGCGTGTGCGCGGGTCGATGCCGGCGCGGAACAGCGCCTCGCAGGCGTAGATGTTGCCGGCGCCGACCACCACCTGGCCGCCCAGCAGCAGGCTCTTGATCGCCACCCTGCGGCGGCGCAGCGCGGCGTGCAGCGAGCGCGGCGTCAGCGCGGGATCGAAGGGTTCCGCGCCGAGCCGCGCCAGCAGCGTCGCCGCCGGTGCGGCGTCGAGCCCGCGGCACCACAGCACCGCGCCGAAGCGCCGCGGATCGGTCAGGCGCAGCAGGCCCTGCGTAGTGCCGAGGTCGAAGTGCGCGTGCGGCCCGGGCTCGCCGGGCGCGTCGTGCAGCGCCAGCGATCCCGACATGCCCAGGTGCAGCAGCAGCCCGCCGCCCAGCCCGGCGGGTTCGGCGCCGTCGTCGCGCTGCAGCGGCAGCCACAGGTACTTGCCGCGGCGCGCGGCTTCGCCGAGCCGCGAGCCGACCAGCGCCTGCGGCGCGACGCCCAGCGGCCAGCGCAGCGGCTTGCCGCAACGCACCGACAGCACGCGCGCGCCGCGCAGCCGCGCGGCGATGCTGCGTCGGGTGACCTCGACCTCGGGCAGCTCCGGCATCGGGTCATTATGGGAGAATGAAACTCGACCTCGTGGAGAGCTGATGACCGTTTCGAGCCTGCGGCGCCTTGCCGCATGCCGGCGGGCCGCCGCAGCGGCCCTCGTGCTTGCATGCCTGGGCGCCCAGGCGCAGCCGGCCGCTCCCGCCGCCGCGCCCGCTGCGGCCTCCGCCGCCTCCGCCGCGCCGACCAAGGAGCCGGTGCTCAACTCGAACCTCGACGCGCCGCTGTTCTATCAGCTGCTGATCGGCGAGATCGAACTCGACGCCGGCCAGGCCGGCAATGCCTACCAGATCATGCTCGACGCGGCGCGCCGCAGCCGCGACGAGCAGCTGTTCCGCCGCGCCACCGAGATCGCGCTGCAGGCGCGTGCCGGCGACCAGGCGCTGACGGCGACGCGCGCCTGGCGCACCGCGCATCCGCAGTCGCTGGAGGCGCTGCGCCTGCAGCTGCAGATCCTGCTGTCGCTGAACCGGCTCGACGAACTGGGCGAGCCGTTGCGCACGCTGGTCGCGGCCGCGCCGGCGGCGGAGCGCAACGCGGTCATCGGCTCGCTGCCGCGCTTCCTGATGCGCGCCGCCGACAAGCGGCAGGCGGCGACGCTGCTCGAACAGGTGCTGCAGCCCTACCTCGGCGACCCCGCCACGCGCGCGGCGGCGCAGGCGGCGATCGGGCGCGGCTGGCTGGCCGCCGGCGACGCCGACCGCGCGCTGAAGCTGGCGCGCCAGGCGCAGTCCGAGGATCCGGCGTCCAGCGCCCCGGCGCTGCTGGCGCTGGAACTGATGTCCTCGCGCCCCGAGGCCGAAGCCTTGGTCAGCGCCTATCTGCGCACGCCCAACGCCGACATCGCGCTGCGCCGCGCCTACGCCGGCACGCTGGTGACGCTGCAACGCTACGCCGACGCGATGGCGCAGCTCGAAGCGATCACGCGCCAGCAGCCGGACCTGGCGCCGCCGTGGCTGACGCTGGGCGCGCTGCAGCTGGAACTGCGGCAGACGCAGGCGGCTGAAGCCTCGCTGCAGCGCTTCGTGCAGCTGGTGCAGGCGCAGCCTGCTGCGCCCGGCAACGACGATGACGACGACGCGTCCGACCAGGGCCTGACGCAGGCCTGGCTGCTGCTCGCGCAGGCCGCAGAGCAGCGCGGCGACTATGGTGCCGCCGAAGCCATGCTGGCGCGCATCGACAACCCGCAGCGCGCGCTGGAAGTGCAGACGCGGCGCGCGATGCTGCTGGCGCGGCAGGGCCGCGTGGGCCAGGCGCGCGAGCTGATACGCGCCGTGCCCGAACGCAACGCCGCCGATGCGCGCGCCAAGATGCTGGCCGAGGCACAACTGCTGCGCGAACTGAAGCAGTGGACCGACGCCTATGCGGTGCTGGAAAGCGCCAACGAGCGTTTTGCCGACGACCCCGACCTGCTGTACGAGCAGGCGATGATGGCCGAGAAGATCGACCGGCTCGACGCGATGGAAACGCTGCTGCGCCGCGTGATGACGCTCAAGCCCGACCACGCCCATGCCTACAACGCGCTCGGTTATTCATTGGCCGATCGCAATCTGCGGCTGCCCGAAGCCAAGGCCCTGATCGAGCGCGCGCTGCAGCTGACGCCCGGCGACCCCTTCATCACCGACAGCCTGGGCTGGGTCGAGTTCCGCCTGGGCAACCGCGACGAGGCCTTGCGCCTGCTGCGCCAGGCCTACAAGGCGCGCCCCGACGCCGAGATCGGTGCGCATCTGGGCGAAGTGCTGTGGGCCATGGGCCAACGCGACGAGGCGCGCCAGGTCTGGGCCGAGGCCAGCGGCCGCGATGCCGGCAACGACGTGCTGCGCGAAACGCTGGTGCGGCTGAAGGCGCAGTAGTGCGGCACCGCGCGGGGCTGCGGGCGGCGGCGCTGGCCGTCGCCATTCTGGCCGGCTGCGCGTCGGCGCCGCCCGCGCCGCCGGACGCTTCCAGCCTCTCGGGGCGGCTGTCGCTGCAGGTCGCCGCGACGCAGGACCGCCCGGCGCAGTCGTTGAACGCCGCCTTCGAGCTGCAAGGCGGCGCCGACCATGGTGAACTGCGGCTGAGCACCCCGCTGGGCACGACGCTGGCGCTGGCGGCGTGGCTGCCGGGGCAGGCGCGCCTGGTCACGCCGCAAGGCGAGCGCCGCTTCGACGACCTGGATGCGCTGTCGCGCGAGGTGTTCGGCGAAGAACTGCCGCTGCGCGCGCTGCCCGACTGGCTGCGCGGCCACCCCTGGAGCGGCGCGGCCGACGCGGCGCAGCCCTTGCCGGACGCACCGGGTTTTGCGCAGCTGGGCTGGCACATCGAGCTGGCAGGTTTCGCCAGCGGTCTGGTGCAGGCCCGGCGCGCCGGGCCGCCCGCGGTGCGGCTGCGCGCGCAGATCGACCCGGCACCATGACGCTGCGCGCGCTGTTCGACGTGCCGGCGCCGGCCAAGCTGAACCTGTTCCTGCACGTGGTCGGCCGCCGCGCCGACGGCTACCACCTGCTGCAGTCGGTGTTCGTGCTCATCGACTGGTGCGACAGTCTGCACTTCGAGCTGCGCGAAGACGGCGCGCTGGCGCGCCACGACCTCGGCGCCGCGCTGCCCGCCGACGACCTGTGCCTGCGCGCCGCACGTGCGCTGCAGGCGCAGTCGGGCACGGCGCTGGGCGTGGACATCCGGCTGGACAAGCGGCTGCCGTGGGGCGCGGGGCTGGGCGGCGGCAGTTCCGACGCCGCCAGCACGCTGCTGGCCCTGAACCGGCTGTGGCGGCTGCACTGGCCGCGCGAGCGGCTGCTGCGCCTGGGCGCCACGCTCGGCGCCGACGTGCCCTTCTTCATCGGCGGAGACCACGCTTTCGTCGAAGGCATCGGCGAGAAGCTGACGCCGCTGGTTTTGCCGCCGCAGGCTTTCGCGGTGGTCAAGCCGGCGGCGGCGATCGCCACCGCCGACATCTTCGCCAGCCCGGCGCTGGCCCGCGACACGGCGCCTGTTATACTCTCGGGCTCTCTTGCGAGCGCTGGCTTCGACGATGGCTTTGGTCGAAACGACCTGCAGCCGGTGGCCGAAGCCCGTTGCCCCGAAGTGCGGACGGTCGCCGGGTGGCTCGAAGGCCGCTTCGGCAACAGCCGGATGACGGGTTCCGGCAGCGCGGTGTTCGCGAGGGTCGGCACGGAGGATCCATCCCTGGCGGCATGGCCGGCGCAGTCTCTGCCCGGTTCCTGGGTGGGTCGGATATGCCGCAGCCTGGACCATCACCCGTTGCGGGAGTGGGCCGGCTGAGACGGTTTTCTGGGGCACGGCGCGAGCCGGGTCCCGTGTAGGGGAGTCGCCAAGTTGGTCAAGGCATCGGATTTTGATTCCGACATGCGAGGGTTCGAGTCCTTCCTCCCCTGCCAAGCCCTTTGGTCTGCCGCCGGCCTTTTCCGGGTTGTCCGGGGTTTCCGGGGTTTGACCGAGCATTGACCGAGGCCGCTTGCCTCGACCCGCGCGCAGAGGACCAGGTGCTGTTCAACACCGTGCTGTTCACCGGCAACGCCAATCCGGCGCTGGCCCGCGAGATCACTTCGCAACTCGGGGTCGAGCTGGGGCAGGCGCTGGTCGCGCGCTTCTCCGACGGCGAGGTGCGCGTCGAGGTGCAGCAGAACGTGCGTGCGCGCGACGTGTTCGTGATCCAGCCGACCTGCGCGCCGACCAACGAGAACCTGATGGAGATGTGCATGCTGGTCGACGCGCTCAAGCGCGCCAGCGCGCGGCGCATCACCGCGGTGGTGCCGTATTTCGGCTATGCGCGGCAGGACCGCCGGCCGCGCTCGACGCGTGTGCCGATCAGCGCCAAGGTGGTGGCCAACATGCTGCAGAGCGTCGGCGTCGAGCGGCTGCTGACGATGGACCTGCACGCCGACCAGATCCAGGGCTTCTTCGACATCCCGGTGGACAACATCTACGCGTCGCCGGTGCTGCTGTCGGACCTGAAGAGCAAGAACTACCCGAACCTGGTGGTGGTCTCGCCCGATGTCGGCGGCGTGGTGCGTGCGCGCGCGCTGGCCAAGCAGCTGGGCTGCGAGCTGGCGATCATCGACAAGCGGCGCGCGAATCCGAACGAATCCGAGGTCATGCACGTCATCGGCGAGATCGACGGCCGCAACTGCGTGATCATGGACGACATGATCGACACCGCCGGCACGCTGGTGGCCGCCGCCGAGGTACTGAAGCAGCGCGGCGCCAAGCGCGTGTTCGCCTACTGCACGCACCCGGTGTTCTCGGGTCCGGCGATCAAGCGCATCCGCGAATCGCAGATGGACGAGGTGGTGGTCACCAACACCATTCCGCTGAATACTGAAGCCAAGGGCTGCAAGAACATCCGCCAGCTGTCGGTGGCCTTCCTGTTCGCCGAGACCATCCGCCGCATCAGCGACGGCGAGTCGGTGACCTCGCTGTTCGCCGAGCAGAACAGCAACTTTTAGGTGGGAGAGCGGGCTCCTGGCGGAGCCCTTCCCTTTTCGGCGCCTGGTCGCGGGCGTCTTTTTGTTGGAGTGACTCATGAAGTTCGTCGCATTCGAGCGTACGCAGCAGGGGACCGGAGCGAGCCGCCGCCTGCGCGCCGCGAACAAGGTGCCCGGCATCGTCTATGGCGCCGGCCAGCCGGCCATGATCGAGCTGGACCACAACGCGCTGTTCCATGCGCTGAAGAAGGAAGCCTTCCACTCGTCGATCCTGGACATGGAACTCGCCGGCAGCGTGCAGCAGGTGCTGCTGCGCGACTACCAGATGCACCCGTGGAAGCAGATCATCCTGCACATCGACTTCCAGCGCATCGACGCGACCACCCGGCTGCACAAGAAGGTGCCGCTGCACTTCGTCAACGAGGAAAACTCGGTCGCAGTGAAGACCGACAAGTGCCTGATCAACCACGTGCAGACCGAGCTCGAGGTCGAATGCCTGGCCTCGCAGCTGCCCGAGTTCATCACCATCGACCTCGGTCATCTGGTCAAGGGCCAGTCGATCCACGCCAGCGAGCTGCAGCTGCCCGAGGGCATCAAGGCGGTCAGGCACGGCTCGCTGAACCCGGTGATCGTCTCGGCCAACCCGCCGCGCGAGGAAGAGGAAGCCGCCGCGCCGGCACCGGTCGTGGCCGCGGCCCCGGCGCCGAACAAGGGCAAGAAGAGCGAGAAGCAGAACAAGAAGTAGGCTGCGCCCGCGCCTCGCGCCAAGCCCCGCTGCGGCGGGGCTTTGTTTTGCATGCGCCGCCTAGAATCCGGCCAAAGCCACACTCGACTGCCATGATTCGCCTGCTGGTTGGCCTGGGCAACCCGGGCCCGGAGTACGAAGCCACGCGCCACAACGCCGGCTTCTGGTGGCTGGACGCGGCGGCGCGCAAGCTGGGCGCGACGCTGCAGCCGCAGCGGGCGTACTTCGGCCTGGCAGCCAAGGCCGCGGCGGCCCATGGCGCGGTCTGGCTGCTGCAGCCGATGACCTACATGAACCTGTCGGGCAAGTCGGTGGCGGCGCTGGCGCGCTTCTACAAGATCGAACCGCAGCAGATCCTGGTCGCGCACGACGAGCTCGACCTGTTGCCCGGGCAGGCGAAGATCAAGTGCGGCGGCGGCCATGCCGGCCACAACGGGCTGCGCGACATCCATGCGCAGCTCGGCTCGGCCGACTACTGGCGGCTGCGCCTGGGCATCGGCCATCCGGGCGTCAAGGCCGAGGTCGTCGACTACGTGCTGCGCAAGCCGCCGGCGCAGCAGCGCGAGCAGATCGAGCAGACCATCGCGCGCTCGGTCGAATCGCTGGATCTGCTGCTGGCCGGCGAGATGGAGCGCGCGATGATGAAGGTGCACGCCAAGCCGCCGCGGCCCAAGCCGCCACAACCCGAAGCGCCACGGCCTCGAGCTGCCGAGGATGCGGTGTCCGGCGACGAGGCCGCGCGATGAGCGCGGCCGTGCGGCACGCCGCGCTGGCGGCACTGCTGCCGCTGCTAGCCCAGGCCGCGCCGCCGCAGACCGTGTACCGCTGCGGGCCGGACGGCCGCGTCTACTCGCAGACGCCGTGTGCCGACGGCAAGCCGGTGACGGTGGACGACCCCCGCTCGGGCGAGCAGCAGAAGACGGCGCGCGAGGTCGCCAACCGCGACGCCGAACACGCCCGCAAGCTGGCGGACGAACGCCGGCAGCGCGAGGATGCCGCCAAGGATCAGGTGGCCGCCGGCTTCAGGACCGCGCCGGCCTCGGCCCTTGCGGCCTCGGCGCCGCCGCGCAAGACCAAGAGCCGCAAGGCCAAGGCCGCCGCCGGCGACGAGGCGGCGAGTCCGGTGATGATCGTGCCGGCACCCAAGCCGACGGCGCGGCGCTAGCCGGCGCGCGTCAGCGCGCGTCCGGCACCGCCGCAGGCTGCGTCAGCCGCAGGTACTTGGCCCACAGCTGCTCGCGGCTCTCGCGGTGCGCGGGGTCGGGCGGGATGCAGGCCACCGGGCAAAGCTGCACGCATTGCGGCTCGTCGAAGTGGCCGACGCATTCGGTGCAGCGCTCGGGGTCGATGCGATAGAAGTCCGCGCCCATCGCGATCGCCTCGTTCGGGCACTCCGGCTCGCAGACATCGCAGTTGATGCATTCGTCCGTGATCAGGAGTGCCATAGGCCCTCCTGACCCCAGACGAATACGACCAGCGCAAGCATGCGCAGGCCGCGTTCGGCGGGGCGAGGCATGCCTCGCCCGCTTCCGCCTCGCGTGTCGGTGATCAGCAAGGCCATGGCCGTTCAGTCCTCGGGCTGGCTCACCCGCTCCTTCAGCCGCTTCAGTACCGAGGGTGCCACGAACTTGGAGACATCACCGCCGAGCATGGCAATCTCGCGCACGAAGGTGCCGCTGATGAATTGGTACTGGTCCGACGGCGTCAGGAACAGCGTCTCGACTTCGGGCATCAGCTGGCGGTTCATGCCGGCCATCTGGAACTCGTAATCGAAGTCGCTCATCGCGCGCAGCCCGCGCACGACCACGTCGCCGCCCGCGCCGACGACGAAGTCGCGCAGCAGCCCGCGGAACGGCACGACCTCGACGTTCGGATAGGGCGAGGCGATCTCGGCGGCCATCTGCAGCCGCTCGTCGATGGTGAACATCGTGCGCTTGTGGTGGCCCACCGCCACCGCGAGGATCAACCGGTCGAACAGGTGCGCGGCGCGGCGCATCAGGTCCTCGTGCCCCAGCGTCATCGGGTCGAAGGTGCCGGGGTAGACGGCGGTGAGCGGTGTCACGGTGGTCACGGGGTACTCCTGGGCACGCTGGCGCCGTGGTGGGCGGGAGTGTAGCCGTCGTCCGCGCGGCGCAGCAGATGGAAGTGCACCGCGCCGGCGCGGCCCTGGCGGTGGATCGCCCAGCCGTCGGGCGGCACCGGCAGCGGCCGGCGCGCCTCGAGGTAGACCAGCCCGTCGGCGGCAGCCAGGTGCAAGGCCAGCGGCAGCGCACGCCCCGCCAGGTCCGAGTCGAAAGGCGGGTCGAGCAGCACCAGGTCGAAGCTGCCGGGCGGCGCGGCGGCCATCCAGGCGATGGCGTCGACGCGTTCGATGCGCAGCGCCTCGGCCTGCAGCCGCAAGCGGCTCGCCTGCAGGCTGCGCACCAGCTCGGCGTCCTGCTCCAGCAGCAGCACGTCGGCGGCGCCGCGCGACGCGGCCTCGAAGCCGAGCGCGCCGCTGCCGGCAAAAGCGTCCAGGCAGCGCCAGCCGGACAGGTCCTGGCCGAGCCAGTTGAACAGCGTCTCGCGCACGCGATCGGGCGTCGGGCGCAGCCCCGGCCGCTCGGCCACCGGCAGCTTGCTGCGCCTGAAGCGCCCGCCGACGATGCGCACGTCGTGCGCGGCGTTCAAAGCCGCACCGGAATGCCGTCGTGCGCCATCAGCGCCTTGGCCTGCGCGACGGTGAACTCGCCGTAGTGGAAGATGCTGGCGGCCAGCACCGCGTCGGCGCCGCCGATGCGGATGCCGTCGCTCAGATGCTGCAGCGCGCCGACGCCGCCCGAGGCGATCACCGGCACCGGCACCGCGTCGCTGACCGCACGCGTCAGCTCCAGGTCGAAGCCGCTCTTCGTGCCGTCGCGGTCCATGCTGGTCAGCAGGATCTCGCCGGCGCCCACCTCGGCCATCTTCGCCGCCCAGGCCACCGCGTCGATCCCGGTGTTCTTGCGCCCGCCGTGGGTGTAGACCTCCCAGCCGCCGCCATCCGCGCGGCGCTTGGCGTCGATGGCCACGACGATGCACTGCGCGCCGTACTTGTCGCTGGCGTCGCGGATCAGCTGCGGCTGGGCCACGGCAGCCGAGTTGAAGCTGACCTTGTCGGCGCCGGCGTTGAGCAGCCGGCGCACGTCGGCCACGCTGCGCACGCCGCCGCCGACGGTGAGCGGAATGAACACCTGCGCGGCCACCGCCTCGACGATGTGCAGGATCAGGTCGCGCTGGTCGCTGGTGGCGGTGATGTCCAGGAAGGTCAGCTCGTCGGCGCCCTGCTCGTTGTAGCGCGCGGCGATCTCCACCG
>DAIMFR010000029.1:0-59437 GCA_036724445.1 Rubrivivax sp.
TCAAGCGCTCGTTCTACCACCACATGCAGCCCATCATGGCGCGCGACATGAAGGAGCTGATCGAGGAGGTGGCGCCGAACTACTTCAAGACCGAAGAACAGCAGGAGGGCGCCAACGCCTTTCTGCAAAAGCGCAAGCCCGACTTCAGCCGCTTCCGCTGACAGCGCGCGGCGCGCCGGCCCTTTGCACGAGGGCCGGCCCGTGCCCGTGGCGGTTCAAGCGTCGCTGTAGCGCGCCGGGCGCTTCTCGAGGAAGGCGCTCGCGCCCTCCTGCATGTTCGGCAGCAGGCACAGCACCTGGCCGCGGTCTTCCAGGGCGATGGCCGCTTCCAGGCTGCCTGCGTCCTGGGCGAGGTTCAGGCCCTCCTTGGTCAGCCGCAGGCCCATCGGCGACATCGCCAGCATTTCATCGGCCATCTTGGCGCCGGTGGCCTGCAGTGCGTCGGGGGGCACGAGCTCGCTGACCAGGCCGATGCGCAGCGCCTTGGCTGCATCGACGAAGCGGCCGCCCAGCATCATCTCGGCCGCGTTGGAGGCTCCCACCGCGCGCGGCAGAAAGTAGCTGATGCCGATGTCGCAGCCGGTCAGCCCGACCTTGCTCATCGCCACGTTGAACTTGGCGCCTTCGGCCGCGAAGCGCACGTCGCAGGCCAGCGCAAAGGCCAGGCCGGCGCCGCTGGCGGCGCCCTGCACCAGGCCGATGATCGGCTGCGGGCAGCGGCGCATGCGCAGGATGATCTCCGCCACGCGGCGCTGCGCGCGCAGGCTCGACGGGTTGCTGGCGGTGAAGCTGTCGGCCTCGGTGAGGTCGATGCCGGCGCAGAAATGTTTGCCTGCGCCTTGCAGCACCACGGTGCGCACGCCGTGGTCGAACAGCAGCGCGTCGAAGTAGCGCAGCAACTCGTCGACCATGGGGCGGCTGACGGCGTTGAAACGATCGGGCCGGTTGAGCGTCAACCAGTCGACACCCTCGCGGTGTTCAAGGTGCAGCGTCTCGAAGCGGTGGGTGTCGGCTTGGGTCATGATCATCCTTGGCGGGGCGGCTGAGGGCGTGTGTCGGCGAGTTGCTGCTTGAGCAGCACCTTCTGAATCTTGCCGCTGGGCGTTCGCGGCAGGCCACTCGACAGCACCAGGTGCTCGGGCAGCTTGAACCGGCTGATGCCGCGCGCGCTGAGAAATTCGCACAAGGCCGCCAACGTGGGCTCGTGGCCCGGCTCGGGCACCACCACCGCGGCCAGGGTTTCTCCCAGGCGCTCGTGGGCCACGCCGACCACCGCCACTTCATGCACGGCCGGGTGCGCGGCGAGCGCGTACTCGACCTCGCGCACCGAGATGTTCTGGCCGCCGCGGATGACCAGCTCCTTGATGCGCCCGACGATCTTCAGGCAGCCGTCTTCGCGCAGCACGGCCAGGTCGCCCGAGCGGCACCACCGCTCGGCGTCGATGGTGCGGCGCGTGGTCTCCTCGTCGCCGAGGTAGCCGATGAAGGTGTTGGGGCCGCGCGACCAGGCTTCGCCGGCCTGGCCCGTGGGCACCGCCGCGAGCTGGTCGTCGAGCACACGCACCTCGATGCCGGGCAGCGGCTTGCCGTCGGTCTGCCACGCGTCCTGCAGCGGCGCCTCGGGCGGCACCAGGGCATGCGGCGGGCTCTCGGTGGAGCCGTACACGGGCAGCACGCGCAGGCCCTGGGCCAGCGCACGCCGCACCAGGTCTTCGGGAATCGGCGCGCCGCCGCACAGGAAGAAGCGCAGTGCCGGCAGCCGCAGCTGCTGCTGCGCCAGCGTGGCTAGCGTGTCGCCGAGGAAGACCGAAGCGCCCATGGTCCAGGTCGCGCCGTCTTCGGCCATGATGCGCACCGCCGCCTCGCCGCTGAAGACATCCAGGAACGACAGCGTGGCGCCGCTCGTCAGGTTCAGCACCAGGCCGTGCATGAAGCCGGTGGCATGCGTGACCGGCGAGGCCATGAAGCAGCGGTCGGCAGCGTCCAGTCCCAGCGCCGCGGTGACGGCGCGTTCGCCGAAGAGCAAGGTGTTGTGGGTGTGCACCACGCCCTTGGGGCGCGACTCGGTGCCCGAGGTGAACAGCACCGCCGCCGCGTCGTCGGCATCACCCGCCACGGCCCGAGCCAGCGGCGCGGCGGCCAGCGCGTCGTCGAATTCGATGCCGACCTTGCGCGCGCCCTGGCCGATGACCAGCGCCAGCGGCGCGATGCCGTCTTCGCTGCGCAGCCGGTGCAGGGTTTCGGTGTAGTCGGTGCCGCGAAAACGCGCCGCCACCACGATCGCCTTCGAGCCGCAGCGCGCCAGGCCATGCGCCAGGTCCTGCCGACCGTAGGCCGGCGCGGCCGGGTGCAGCACCGCGCCGAGGCGCCACGCGGCCAGCATGACCACCGCGGCCTCGCAGCGGTTGGGCAGGTGCAGCGTGATGACGTCGCCGCGGCCTATGCCCTGCCGGCTGAAGAAGCCGGCCAGGCGCGCCGCCTGGGCATCGAGTTCGGCGTAACTCAACGTACGGCCGCCGTTGTCCTTGATGGCTAACTTGTCGCCGCGCAGCGCCACCTGCTCGGCGATGCATTGCGCGATGGTCCGCGTGCCCCACTGGCCGCTGGCGTGATAGCGCCGCAGCGCCTCGGGTGCCGGGCGCGGCATCATGCTTGGCCCCCGCTGCGCGGCCGGCCGACGATGTGGCTCTGCACCGAGTCGAGCAAGCCGCCGTCGGCGAGCAGGTTGTGCCCGCTGATGTAGCCGGCGTCGGGGCCGAGCAGGAAGGCGACGATGCCGGCCATGTCGGCGTCGGCCTCGGCGATGCGGTGCAGCGGCACCAGGGCCTCGCGCGCGGCCTGGGTCGCCGGGATGTCGTAGATCGCCTGCGTCAGCGGCGTGCGCACCAGGCCCGGCGAGACGCAGTTGACGCGGATGCCGTCGGCCGCCCATTCCTGCGCGAGCTGGCGCACGAGCATGATCAGGGCCGCCTTGCTGGCGCTGTAAGGGCCCATGCCGGCATAGGGTTGCACGCCCGACATCGAGGCCACCGCCACCAGGCTGCCGCGGCTGCGCTGCAGCCACGGGTGGGCCGCCTTGGCCAGCAGCCACTGCGCGCGCACGTTGACGTTGAACACGCGGTCCCAGGCGGCGGCATCGAGCGTGGCCAGCGGGGCGGGGCTGCTGATGCCGGCGTTGCCGACCACGGCGTCCAGCCCGCCCAGCGCTGCTGCCGCCTGCTCGACCAGCCGCGCCGGGGTGTCGGCTTGCTGCAGGTCGCCGAGCAGTGGCACCGCTGTGCCGCCAGCGGCACGGATCTGTGCCATCAACCGGTCGAGTTCGTCGCCATGGGCCGAGGCGCAGGCCGCCACCGTGGCACCCTGCGCCGCGAGCCGAAGGGCGACGGCGCGGCCGATGCCGCGGCTGGCGCCGGTGATCAAGACACGCATCGTGGGCATCCGCGGGCTCACAACGGGTAGCGGCCGAGCAGCTCGCGCGCGATCACGATGCGCTGGATCTGGCTCGTGCCTTCGGCCATGTGGTAACACTTGACGTCGCGGTAGATGCGCTCGACCGCGAAGTCACCGAGGTAGCCGTAACCGCCGTGCAGCGCGATAGCGGTGTCGCAGATGCGCAGCGCGGCCTCGGCGGCGAAGTGCTTGGCCATCGACGACTCCAGCTTGATCGGCATTCCGGCGTCGAACATGCGCGCCGCGTTCAGCGTCAGCAGCCGCGCGGCTTCCAGGCCGGTGGCCATGTCGGCGATCGGGAACTGCACGCCCTGGAAGGCGGCCACCGGGCGGCCGAACTGCTCGCGCTGCTTCACGTAGGCGGCGGCCGCGTCGTAGGCCGCCTGCGCCAGGCCGACGATCAGCGCGGCGACGTTGACGCGGCCCAGATCCAGCGCGCGGGCGAAGGCCTTGAAACCGCGCCCTTCGGCGCCCAGCATCTGGCTGCGCGGGACGCGCACGCCGTCGAAATACAGCGTCGAAGTCGGCGAGCCATGCATGCCCATCTTGCGGTCGGGCGGGCTGATGTAGAAGCCCGGCAGGCCGCGGTCGAGGATGAAGGCCGAGACGCCGCTTTCACTGCGCGCGGTGACGAGAAAGACGTCGGCCACCGCAGCGTTGGTGATGAAGGCCTTGGAGCCGGTGATGAGGTAGTGCTCGCCGTCGGGCACGGCGCGCGTCTTCGGGTCGCCCGCATTGGAGCCGCCCGAGGGCTCGGTCAGGCCAAAGGCGCCGAGCTTGCGGCCGCTGGTCAGTTCGGGCAGGTAGTGCGCCTTCTGCGCTTCGCTGCCATGGTCGGCGATCAGTGTCGACACCAGGCTCAGGTGCGCGTTCATCGAGTTGCCGACCGAGCCCGAGGCGCGCGAGACCTCTTCGAGGATCAGGCAGGCCGTCACCGCATCGCAGCCCGCACCGCCGAATTCGGGTGCGACCCGCGCACCGAGCCAACCCTGGACGGCCAGTTCGTCGAACAGGGCGCGCGGGAACTCGTCGCTCTCGTCGATGCGCCGCGCCTGCGGCGTGATGCGCTCGGCGGCGAAGCGGCGCACGGCGTCGCGGACCTGGAGTTGCTCGTCGCTGAGGAAGTACTTGTTCATCGTGATCCTCAGCCGGCAGCGTCGACCCGGCGCCGCGCGAACTGGTCGCGCATGGCCTTCTTGTCGATCTTGCCCAGCGTGGTCACCGGCAGCTGGGCGACGAAGGCGATGTGCTTGGGTGTCTGCACGGCGCCCTTGCGCAGCCGCACCAGGGCCATCAGCTCCGCACTCAAAGCGTCGTTGCCTTCGCCGGCGCCGGGCCGCAGCACCACCATCGCATGCACCGCTTCGCCCCACTTCGGGTCGGGCACGCCGACCACGCCGACGGCGGCCACGGCCGGGTGCTGGCTGAGCACGTCTTCCACTTCGCGCGGGAAGACGTTGAAGCCGCCGGTGATGATCATGTCCTTCGAGCGGTCGACGATGTACAGGTAGCCGTCGGCGTCGCGCCGCGCCAGGTCGCCGGTGTAGAGCCAGCCGTGGCGCAACGCGGCGGCGGTCTCCTGCGGCTTGTTCCAGTAGCCGGCCATCACCAGCGGGCCGCGTGCGCAGATTTCGCCGACCTCGCCCTCGGCCACTTCGACGCCGTGTTCGTCGAGCAGGCGCAACTGGATGCCGGCCATCGGCGTGCCGCAGCTCGCCAGGCGCTGCGGCTGTCGCTCGGGCTCGTGCTCGCGCGCGTGCAGCACGGTCAGCGCCATCGGCGCTTCCGACTGGCCGTAGATCTGCATGAACACCGGGCCGAACACGCCGATGGCCTCGGTCAGCCGCGCCGGCGCCATCGGCGCCGCGCCGTAGATCACCATCGCCAGGCTCGACAGGTCGTGCTCACGGCGCAGCGGTGAGTCCAGCAGCACGTAGATCATGGTCGGCACCATGAAGGTGGCGTTGACGCGGTGCTGCTCGACCAGCCGGCAGAAGCTGCCGACCTCGAAGCCGGCTTGCATGATGAAGGTGCCCGAGCGCAGCAGCACCGGCATGATGATGGTGCCGGAGGCATGGGTGATCGGCGTCGTGGCCAGGAAGCGCGGCTCGGCCGGCCAGTCCCAGCCGGCCAGCTCCATCAGCACCATGGCCTCGTGCACGCGGTGGGTGTGCACCACGCCCTTGGGCCGCCCGGTGGTGCCGCCGGTGTACAGAAGTACGCACACATCGTCGGCGCTGGCGCGCGCCACCAGGCGTTCTGGTTTGAAGCGCGCAGCCTCGGCCAGCATGTCGAGCTGGCCCTCCCACGGCCCGAGACCGGCCATGCGCAGCGCCTTGCCCACGCGCGCCTGCAGTGCCAGCGCGCGGCTGCCGTAGTGCGGCGGGTCGACCAGCATCCACTGCACGCCCGAGTCCTGCAGCATATAGACATGGTCGTCTTCGGACGAGTTCGGGTTCAGCCAGGTCACACGCAGACCCATCAGGTAGGCCGCCGCGGTGATGAGAAAGGCCTCGGGCCGGTTCGCCGACAGCGTGGCCACCGGGTCGCCCTTGGCCAGGCCCTGGGCGGTCAGCGCCTGCACCATGCGGCTGATCTGTTCACCGAACTCGCGGTAGCTCGTCTCCCGTTCGCCGTGAATGAAGGCCACGCGCTCGCCGCCGCGCTGGATGGCGTCGATCAGCAGGTCGCCCATGTTGCCGCCCTGGTAGAGCGCGGGGTTTTGGGGGGGCAGGGTCATGGTGGTCCTGAGGCGGAAAGGGGTGGGCAGGGCGCTCACATCCGATTGCTGTCTAACCATCAGCGCCAAGGGCTCTAAACCTTGGACGGGTCCGGCTCGGCGGCGCGCACGGTCGATTCATGGAAGGTGATGTACACGGCGTTCAGGAAGATGACCGTGCCGCCGATCCAACTCCAGATGTCGGGAACCTCGTCGAAGACCAGAAAGCCGATCAACGAAGCCCAGACCAGCCGCGTGAAGTCCAGCGGCATCAGTGCCGTGGCTTCGGCGTACTTGAACGATTTGGTGTACGCGAACTGCCCCACGGTGGCGACGAAGGCCATGAACACCAGTACCGGCAGCATCTGCAGGCTGGGCCACTCCCATACCCACACGGCGAGCAGGAAGGTCAGCGGCGTCACGACCACCGACATGTAGGTCACCTGCGTCGTGCTCGACTCGGTGGTCGACATCATCTTGATGACGATGATCGACACCGCCCAGGCGATGGCGCCGCAGATCGCGAACACCGGCCCCAGCGACAGCGGCACGACACCCGGGCGCACGATCAGCAGCATGCCGACGATGCCGCCCGCGACGGCGAACCAGCGTCTGGCGCTGGAGCGTTCGCGCAGCACCAGGATGGCGATCACCGACGCGAACACCGGCGAGACGAAGCTCAGCGCGGTGACCATCGAGATCGGCGACATCGTCAGCGCCGAGAACAGCCCCAGCATCGAGATCATCAGCATCACGCAGCGGATCAGGTGCAGGTGCAGCCGCTGCGTGCGCAGCACCGCGAAGCGGCTGCCCAGCAGGCCGGGCAGCATGAAGACCAGGGCGATGGCGTAGCGGAAGAACGTGATCTCGAAGACGTGCAGCTCGCGCGATGCATAGCGCACCGAGGTGTGCAGCAGCGTGAACGACAGCGCTGCGATCAAGCCCAGCAGCAGGCCCCGGACGCGGCGCGGAATGCGCTCGGCCAGGGCGATGACGGCGTCCAAGCTGCGGCTACCGCGAACGCAGCTTGCGCGCTGCGTTCGTCATGGCACATCCACCGTGTCGGCACCCGTGTCGCCTTCAAGCGGCCGCACTTCATGCGGCGGATACACCGGTGCACCACCGACCGGCACCACGCGGGCCAGAAAGTCGATCACGGCGTTGGCGAAGATGTCGTTGCGGTCGCCGGCCACCATGTGCCCGGCGCCGGTGACGTTGACGTATTCCGCCGTCGGGCACAGCGCCAGGAACTCCTGTGCGCCGGCCTCGCTGAGCACGTCAGACAGGCCGCCGCGCACCAGCAGCGTGGGCAGGCGCAGGTTCACCGAGCAGGCCTCCAGGCGCCGGGTGCGCTGCTCCAGATTGAACCCGGCGGCGCGGTAGCGCGGGTCCCAGTGCCAGTGGTAGCGGCCGTCGGCGCCCAGACGCACGTTTTTGCCCAGGCCGTCGAGCGTGGGCGGGCGCCTGCGGTGCGGCTGGTAGGTGCCGATCGCCTCGGCCACCTCTTCCAGCGAGGCAAAGCCCTCGGGCTTGAGGCGCATGAAGGCCTGGATGTGGTCGACGCCTGAGAGTTCGATGCGCGGCGCGATGTCCACCAGCACCAGCGCGGTGGCGTCGACATGCGACTCGCCCACCGCCACCAGGCTGGTGCCGCCGCCCATCGACGCACCCACCAGCACCGGCCGGCGCTGGCCCAGCGCGGCGATCACGCACTGCAGGTCGCGCACCATTACGTCCTGCCCGTAGCCGCCGTCGGGCGACCAGTCGCTGTCGCCATGGCCGCGGGCATCGAAGGCCACGGCGCGGTAGCCGGCCGCGCCCAGCGTTTCGCCGGTGCCCTTCCAGGCGTGGCGGGTCTGGCCGCCGCCATGCTGCAGCAGCACCAGCGGTCCGTCGGCGGGGCCCCAGGCATCGCCGGCGATGTGCACGCCGCCATGGCCGGGCCAGCGGTGCATGGGCTCGGGCGTGCCCGGCAGTCGGGTGAGGGCGGCTTTGGTTGTCATGGGTTCGGATTTCCTTGCATGGCGTTGACGGGCCCCTAGCCGCGCAGCGCCGACAGTCCCAGCTCGCCCTGCGCCAGCAGCAGCGCCTGGATCTGGTTGCTGCCCTCGGCGATGGCGAGGTGGCGCACGTCGCGGTAGTGGCGTTCGAGCGGAAAGTCGCTGGTGTAGCCGGCACCGCCCAACACCTGCATCGCATCCTCGCACACGCGCAACACGGCGTCGCTGTTGTGGCGCTTGGCCATCGAACACCAGCGCTGCGCGTCGGCCGCCTTGCGGTCCAGCGCATCGGCGGCGCGTGCGGCCAGCAGGCGCGAGGTCTCCACTCGCGTCATCATGTCGGCCACCATCTGCTGCACCAGCTGGAACTGGCCGATGGGCCGGCCGAACTGCTGGCGCTGGCCGGCGTAGCCGCAGGCTTCCCGGTAGGCGGCCTCGGCCACGCCGGCGCAGACATAGGCGACGAAGCAGCGGCCGAGGTTGAGGTAGTGCTTGGCGATGGCGAAGGCCTGGCCTTCGGTGCCGATCAGGTGGCCGGCCGGCAGCAGCACGTCGTCGAACAGCAGCTCGCCCAGCGGGCAGCAGTGCATGCCCATCGCGTGCACCTCGCGCGCCGAGAAGCCGGCCATGCCGCGTTCGACGATGAAGGCCGAGACGGCGCGGTCGTTGCCGGTGCCGGTGCGCGCGAAGACCACGCCCAGATCGGCGTGCACGCCGTTGGAGATGTACAGCTTGCGCCCGCGCAGGCGCCAGCCCCCGCGGGCGGGATCGCGTTCGGCGCGGGTCTCGACGCCGCTGGCGTCGGAGCCGACGTTGGGTTCGGTCAGGCCGAAGAAGGCCAGCGTGTCGCCGCGGATCAACCCCGGCAGGAAGCGCTCGCGCTGCTCGGCGCTGCCGCGCTCGGCGATGATGGACAGCACCAGGTTCGAGGTGCTGATCATGCTGCGCAGCGAGGCCCAGGTGCCGGCCAGCTGGGCCAGCAGCGTGCCGTAGGTGACGTGATCCAGCCCCTGGCCGCCGAGTGCCTCGGGCAGCAGGCCGCCGAGCAGGCCGTAGCCGCTCATCGCGCGCACCAGCTCGCGCGGCGGCAGGCGGCGTTCGCGTTCGTGGGCGCCGACGATGGGCGCAACTTCGCGCACCAGGTAGTCGGCGAAGGCGTCGCTCGCGGCGCGCTGCCAGTCGGCAAGTTCGAAATCCATGCGCGTCAGTTCACGGTACGGGTGGCGTCCGCCAGCGCGTCCGCCGGCAGGCCCAGCTCGGCCAGGATGGCTTGCGTGTGTTCGCCGATCGCCGGCGCTTTCGTGCTGGACGCAGGCAGGTCGCGCAGCGGCACCGGGAAGCGCAGGCGCGGCTGGCCGTCGCCCTTGCTTACCATGCCGCGGGCCTGGAAGTGCGCGTCGGCCAGCACGTCGTCAAGGCTGTTGACGGGCGCACAGGGGATGTCCCGGGCATCGAACAGCGCGGCCCAGTGCGCGAGGGGCTGCGTGCGCAGGCACTCGGCGATGGCCGCGTCGATGCGCGCGCGGTGCGGCATGCGGTCGTGGTGGCGTGCGAGCGCCGGCCCCTGCAGATCGGTCAGCCCGAGCGCGGCAACCAGGCGCGCGAAGAACGGGTCTTCGATGGCCGCGATGCTGAGGTAGCGGCCGTCGGCAGTGGGGTACACGCCATAGGCCGGCTGGCGCGGCAGACCCGCGCTGGCCGCCGTGCCGCGCGCCGTTGCCGCCAACCACGAGCCGAGCCGTGGCGTGGTCCAGTGCAGTGCGGCGTCGGCGATGGCGACGTCCAGGAACTGGCCGCGGCCGTCGCGCTCGCGCTGCGCCAGCGCGGCCAGGATGGACACCACCGCGAACATGCTGCCGGCGATGTCGGCCACCGGGATGTTGACGTCGTGGGTCGGCGCGCCGCCGCGCTGCGTGAGGCCCACGACGCCGGCGGCGCTGAGGTAGTTCAGGTCGTGTCCGGGCCGCAGCGCCTGCGGCCCGCTGGCGCCGTAGCCCGAGACCGAGGCGTAGATCAGGCGCGGGTTGAGGGCGCTCAGGCGGTCGTAGTCGACGCCGAGCCGGCGCGTCACGCCGGGGCGAAAGCCTTCGACGAGCACGTCGCTGCGCTCGGCCAGGCTGCGCAGCACGGCGCGGCCGGCTTCGGTCTTGAGGTCGATGCAGATGCTGCGCTTGCCGCGGTTCAAGGCCTCCACCATGTCGGGCACGATGGCGCGTGCGTTGTCGCCGCCGGGTCGTTCGACCTTGACCACCTCGGCCCCCAGGTCGGCCAGCAGCGACGTGGCATAGGGGCCGGGCAGCAGTTCGGACAGGTCGAGCACGCGCAGGCCGGCCAACGGTGGGCTGCCACCCGTTGTGCCTGCGCTCATGCTCGGCCCGCCTTCAGAGCCTGCGCGCGCTGCGGGATCGGGTTGTCGTGGCCGGCGAGCTCGGCGCTGTCGTCCTGCGCCAGCACCAGGTCCCACAGCTTCTGGCCCAGCGGTGCGCGCTTCTCGTCGAGCAAGTGCGCCACCAGCCCGGCCGAGCGGCCGATCAGCGCGAAGCCGCGCGCCCACAGCGGGTCCAGCCCCATGTCGGCGACGCAGGCGCCCACGGCGCCGGCGGCATTCAGCGGCAAGAGCTTGCCGTACTCGGCCTGCGCGGCGCGCTCGATGGCCGTGGCCAGTTGCCAGTGCCGGCCTTCGAAGCCGCACTCGCCGGCCACTCGGCGCAGTGCCGGCACGCGTGGGTCGCCCTTGATGTGGATGGGGTGGCCGATGCCGGGCACGATGCGCTTGCTGGCGCGGTACTCGCGCACCAGGGCCGCTGCGCAGGCGTCGAAGGCGGCACCGTCGGCGTCGGGCGCGAGCCCGGCCACGGCGTCCTTCAGCATCTGGGCGCTGAGCTGCATGGTGCCCAGGAAGTGGTTGCCCGCGCCCAGCAGGCCCGCCGCCACCGCGCCCTGGATCGATTCTGGCGCGCCGAGGATCGTCAGCCGTGCGGCGATGGCGCTCGGCGTCAGGCCGTGGTCGGTGACGGCCACCATCAGCGTGTTGGCCATGCGCTTCATCGGCGCGCTGGGCGTCTGGCCGGTGGCGGCCAGGAAGATCATGTCGATGAAGTCGAGCTGGCCGAGGATCTCGGTGGCGATGTTGCGGTCGCGCACGAAGATGTCGTCGCGCGTGGTGTAGCCGATGGGGGTCTTGATGGTCATGCTGTTTCTCGTTTCAGGTTCTCAGACCGGTCGGCGCTTCACCAGCAGCTTCCAGACACCTTCGACCACGACCTCGCCGCGCTGGTTGATGACCTGGCGCTTGAAGGACACGACGCCGCGGTCGGGTTTGGAGGTCTCGCTCTTCTCGGCCACCTCGACACGCACGCGCAAGGTGTCGCCGATGAAGGTGGGCTTGGGAAAGCGGCACTGGATGTCGAGCAGGCCCATCAGGCTGGGTTCGAGGTGCTGGTTGAGCTGCATGCGCGTCACCAGCCCCGACATCACCGCCAGCACCAGCAGGCCGTGCGCGATGCGCTGGCCGTAGGGCGTGTCCTTGGCGTACTCGGCATCGACGTGCAGGCGGTTGTAGTCGGCAGACAGGCCGGCGAAGTTGACGACGTCGGCTTCGGTGACGGTGCGGGTGGGGCTGTCGAAGGTGTCGCCGATGCCCAGGTCTTCGAAGTAGCAGGGCTCGGCGCGCAGGTTGGACAGGTTCATGCGGTCTCTTTCGTGTCGGGGGTGGGCAAGGCCAGCACCTGCTCGACGAGCTGGGTCTTGAGCACGCGGCCGGTCAGGTTCTTGGGCACCTCGGTCATGAAGACCACGCGCCGGGGCTTCTTGTAGGCGGCCAGGTGCGCGGCGGCGAACGCGGTGATGTCGTCGGCCGTCGGCTGCTGGCCGGCACGCGGCACGATGACGGCGCAGATCAGTTCGGTCCAGCGGTCGTCGGGCAGGCCCACGCAATGCGCCTCGGCGACGCCCGGGTGCTGCTGCAGCGCCTCTTCGATTTCGGAGGCGTAGATGTTGATGCCGCCGCTCTTGATGATGTCGCGCTTGCGGCCGACGAAGTGCAGCAGGCCGTTGGCGTCCAGCCGCCCGAGGTCGCCGACGGTCAGGAAGTCGCCGCGCCGCGTGCTGGCGGTGAGTTCGGGGTCTTCGAAGTATTCGTCGTACTGCGACTCGCTGCGGCAGCAGATCTCGCCCACCTCGCCGGGCGCCACCTCGGCGCCGTCGTCGCCGAGCAGCTTCAGCTCGACGCCGAAGAAGGGCCGGCCGACGCAGTTGCTGTCCAGGTGGTTGCGGACCTCGGCGCCCTTCAGGTTGGCGTAGGGGCCGACCTCGCTGGAGGCGGCGTAGATGTTGAGGATGCCGTCGCCGAAACGCTCGAGCAGCGCCCGCTTGAGCGCGCCCGACAGCGCCCCGGCGCCGGACTGGATGACGCGCAGGCTGGCCAGGTCGGCGCTGTGGAAGCGCGGGTGTTCGACCATGGCCTGCAGCATCGCCGGCAGCAGCATCGTCGAGTGGATGCGTTCGCTCTCGATGGCGTCGATCACTGCACCGGCGTCGAAGTGTTCGTGCAGCCGGATGCTGGCACCCAGGTACAGCGGCAGCAGGGTGTAGACGCAGCCGGCGCCCAGGCAGATCGGCAGCACGCACAGCGTGCGGTCGTCCATGCCGAAGCCCTGTTCGATGGCGCGCTCCTCGAAGCCGAAGCGCGAGCGCAGCGCGCCCTTCGGCCGGCCTGTCGTGCCCGAGGTGTGCAGCATCACGGTGCTGCCGGCGCGGCCCTCGGGCACCGCACCGGTCGCGCCGGCCTGCAGCGCCTGCCAGCGCAGTGCGCCGGCCGGCGCGTGGGGTTCGGCATCGGCAAACCAGATCCAGCGCCGTGCCGGATCGCCCAGCGCCTCGGCGCGCTCGGCGAAGCCCGAACCCAGCAGCACGAAGCGCGCGTGCGCTGCAGCGATGCCGTGGCGCAGGTCGTCGTCGGCCAGGCGGTAGTTCAGCGGTGCCGGAATCGCGCCGATGCCGGTGAGCGCGAAGTAGGCCACCAGCATGTCGGCGTGGTTGGTCGACAGCATCGGCACCTTCTCGCCCGGTGCCAGGCCCAGGGCGGCCAGCGCGCACATCGCGCGTTCGGTGCAGGCCAGCAGTTCGGCGTAGCTGAGCGCGCTGTCGCGGAAGCGGATCGCGACGCGCTGCGGGTGGCGCCGCGCGTTCAGCCGCAGCGCGTGGAGCAGGGTCATGCCCATGTTTGCCGATGCATCAGGTCTTCACGGTTTCATTTCAATGGAAAGCCGAGACGCCGAGCACCTCGCGGCCGATGATGAGGGTCTGGATCTCGGTCGTGCCCTCGGGGATCATGCCGCCGCGCGTGTCGCGGAAGATGCGCTCGATCGCTAGTTCTTCGCTGTAGCCCGAGCCGCCGTGCACCTGCAGCGCCATGCCGGCCACCTCGTGCGCGGCTTCGGCCGCGTAGAGCTTGGCGATCGAACATTCGGTACGCGCGCTGCCGCCCTGGTCCAGCGCCCAGGCGGCGCGGTAGCCCAGCGCGCGCGCGGCTTCGCAGCGCACCATCATGTCGACGATCAGCTTCTGCACCAGCTGGAAGCCGGCGATCGGCTTGCCGAACTGCTTGCGCTGCTTGGAATAATCGATCGACAGGTCGAGCGCCGAACGGGCCGCGCCGACCGCACCCATGGCCACGTTCAGGCGGCCGAAGTTCAGCCCGGTCAGGATCGCCTTCAGGCCTTCGCCTTCCTTGCCGAGCAGGTTGGCCTTGGGGACCACGGCGTCGTTGAAGCTCAGTTGCGAGGTGCCGGTGGCGCGGATGAACATCACGTCGGCGCGCCGCGCGTCGTATTGCGTCTGCGCGCGCTCGACGATGAACAGGCTGATGCCGCCGTCGCAGCTGGCGCTGAAGGTGCGCGCCACCAGCACGCCGAAATTGCCGTGGATGCCGTTGGTGATCCACAGCTTGTTGCCGTTGATCAGATAGTGGTCACCTTTGTCCTCGGCGCGCGTTTCGATGCCGGCGACGTTGGAGCCGTGGTTGGGCTCGGTGATGGCCATCCAGTGCTTCAACCGGCCGGCCAGCAGCGGCTTCAGCCAGCGCTGCTGCTGCTCGGGCGTGCCCTGCCGGTGCAGCAGCTGCGCCAGGATGTTGAGCGAGTTCATCATCACGCGCAGCGACAGCCAGCAGTAGCCGGCCTCTTCCATCAGGATCGCCCAGTCGGTGTACTTCAGGCCGAAGCCGCCGGCCTCTTCGGGCAGCAGGCCGCCGAGGTAGCCGAAAGGCTGCAGCTGCGGCAGCAGGTCCCAGGCGAATTCGCGCTGCTTCTCGCATTCGGCCACACGCGGCGCGACGCGCTCGCGCATGAAGCGGCGCACCGATTCGCGCATCGCGTCCTGTTCCGGGGTGAAGCCGAAGTCCATCAGAGGTTCTCATTCAGGTCGCGTAGCGGCCGCCGGTCACGTGCAGCGTGGCGCCCGTGATGTAGCCGGCGGCTTCGCTGGCCAGGAAGGCCACCGCGCCAGCGATGTCGCGCGGCACGCCCAGGCGCCCGATGGGCGTGCGGGCGATCGCGTTGTCCTTGATCTTCTGGTAGTGCGGCAGCTTGCGCACGCCGTCGGTCTCGATGAAGCCCGGGGCGATGGTGTTGACGGTGATACCGTCGCGGCCGAGCTCCAGCGCCAGCGCGGCGCTGAAGCCGAGCAGGCCGGCCTTGGCGGCCGAGTAGTTGGCCTGGCCCGGATTGCCCAGGTGGGCGCGCGACGAGATGTTGACGACGCGGCCCCAGTGCTGCGCGGCCATCACCGGTGCCACCGCCTTGGTGCACAGGAAGGCGCCCTTGAGCACGGTGTCGACGACGGCGTCCCAGTCGGCTTCGCTCAGCTTGGTGATGCGGGCGTCGCGTGCGAAACCGGCGTTGTTGACCAGCACGTGCACGCTGCCGAAGGCGTCGCGGGCCGACTGCACCAGGCGTTCGACCTCGGCGGCCTGGGTCACGTCGGCGGCCACGGCAATCGCCTGGAAGCCGTCGCGCTGCAACGCGGCGCAGTGGTCCGCTGCCACCTGCGCGTCGATGTCGGTGACGACGATGCGCGCGCCTTC
Organism: Rubrivivax sp.; assembly: GCA_036724445.1. Classification (GTDB taxonomy): domain Bacteria; phylum Pseudomonadota; class Gammaproteobacteria; order Burkholderiales; family Burkholderiaceae_C; genus Rubrivivax. The sequence continues at coordinate 15,254 of DAIMFR010000029.1, forward strand.
TTCGGCCAACGCGCGTGCGGTCTCGGCGCCGATACCGCGGCCCGAGCCGGTGACGATGGCGACCTTGTCATTCAGTCCAAGTTGCATGGCGCTTCCATATCAGGTCAAAGCAGTTCGTCGTCGTGCTCGCCGATGTACGGCGCAGGCCCGGGCCGGGTGGCCGGCGTGCGGCTGAAGCGCGGCGCCGGTGACGGCTGCACCACGCCCTGGTTTTCGAAGAAGGTGGCGCGGGCGACGTTGTGCGGGTGGCGCGCGGCCTCGCCCGTGCGCAGCACGGGGCCGAAGCAAACGTCGGTGTTCTCCAGCAGCGTGCACCAATGGGCGCTGGGCTCGCTGCGGAAGATGGCGGCCAGCTTGGCCTTCAGGGACGGCCACGCAGCCGGGTCGCGCTGGCGCTGGAACTCCGGGTCGGTGATGGCCAGCTTCTGCAGCAGCAGCGCGTAGAACTGCGGCTCCAGCGCGCCCAGCGAAATCCATTCCCCGTCGGCGCATTCGTAGGTGTCGTAGAAATGCGAGCCGCCGTCCAGCAGGTTGGACTCGCGCTCGTCCTTCCAGTGGCCGATGGCACGCAGCTCGCAGACGATGGCGGTGAGCAGCGCCGCGCCGTCGAGCACCGCCGCGTCGACGACCTGTCCGCGGCCCGAGTTTCTGGCCTCGAACACCGCGCACATGATGCCGAAGGCCAGCATCATGCCGCCGCCGCCGAGGTCGCCGACCATGGCCGCCGGCGCGATCGGCCCGCCGGCCTTGCGGCCGATGGTGGCAAGCGCGCCCGACAACGCGATGTAGTTGATGTCGTGCCCCGCGGCCTGCGCCAGCGGGCCCTCCTGGCCCCAGCCGGTCATGCGGCCGTAGACCAGGCGCGGGTTGCGCGCCAGCAGCACGTCGGGGCCCAGGCCCAAGCGCTCCATCACGCCGGGGCGGTAGCCTTCAATCAGTGCGTCGGCGCCGTCCAGCAGGGCCAGCACCTTGTCGCGATCCTGCGGCGACTTCAGATCGACCGCCACCGAGCGCCGGCCGCGGTGCAGCACGCTGCGCCGGCCGCTGGCCAGGAACGCCGGGTCGCCGCGGTCCCGGCCCTTGTCGGCCTTGCGGTCGAGGCGGATCACGTCGGCCCCCATGTCCGCCAGCATCATGGCGCAGAAGGGGCCGGGCCCGATGCCGCCGAACTCGATGACTTTCAAACCCTTCAGGGGGCCGCTCATGCTCTCGAACTCCTTGTTTTCGGTGCTCAGCCCAACCAGCGTTTGCGCCGCCGGTAATGCTTGACTTCGCGGAAGCTCTTGCGTCCGCCTTCTCGGTCCAGGCCGAGGTAGAACTCGCGCACGTCTTCGTTGGCGCGCAACTCCTCGGCAGCGCCTTCGAGAACGATGCGCCCGCTCTCCATCACGTAGCCGTAGTCGGCGATCTCCAGCGCCACGCGCGTGTTCTGCTCGACGATCAGCAGCGCCAGGCCCTGCTTGCGCAGCCGGTGCAGCACGGCGAACACCTCCTCGACCATGCGCGGCGCCAGGCCCAGCGAAGGCTCGTCGATCAGCATCAGCTTGGGCTCGGCCATGATGGCGCGGCCGATCACCAGCATCTGCTGCTCGCCGCCCGAGAGGTAGCCGGCGACGCGTTTGCGCAACTCGGCCAGGCGCGGGATGGCTTCGTACACGGCTGCCAGCGCCTGGCGCATCGCCGCGGCGGACTTGAACATGTGGCCGCCGATGATGAGGTTCTGCTCCACCGTCATGTGCGGCAGCACGCGCCGGCCCTCCATCACGTGCACCAGGCCGGCCCGCACCACGGCGGCCGAGTCCCGGCCGCGGATCGCCTGGCCTTCGAACGTGATGCTGCCGCCCGAGACGCGCCCGTCCTCGGAGTCGATCACGCCCGAGATGGCTTTCAGCGTGGTGCTCTTGCCGGCCCCGTTGGCGCCCAGCAGGGCGACGCAGCCGCGCTGCGGAATCTGCATCGACACGCCCTTGAGCGCCAGGATGACCTCGGCGTAGAGCACCTCGACGTTGCTCAGGGCCAGCAGCGCGCCAGCCTCGGCGGGGGCAGGCTGAACCGGCGCCGACGCCAGCGGCTGTGTCGCGGCCTGGCGCCGCGCCTCCACAAGGGCCGATTCGCTGCTGTCCGTCACCACTTCGGCACCGTGGGCACGGCCACGTCGCCAGCGGCCCGCACCACCTTGCCTTCCTTCATCGTCGCCACGTTGACCTTGGCGCTGCCGGTGGGGAAGGGCGAGTCGACGCTGAAGTCCACGCCGGGCAGCAGCCCCATCAGCTCGGCCGACGTGAACGGGGTGGCCAGCAGCGCGGCGTGCACGGCCTCGCCGGTCACCTTGTCAGCGCCTTTGGCCTTGACCGCGGCCTCGATCGCGCGCACCGCCACGATGGACTGGCCGAGGCCGATCATGGTCATGGCGTTCCAGCTCGACTTCAGACCGTGCTTGTCCTGCAGCATGCGGTAGAACTTGCGCGCCGTGGTGTCGTCCTCGCTGGCGTCTGCGATGGCGCCGACCTCGAAGTCACCGGCGAAGCCGTTGGCGTCGCCCAGCGCACGCGACGACCCGGCCACGCCGTTGTGCAGCGACAGCATGATCGGGATGTTCTTGCCCAGTGCCTGCAGCGCGCGCTTGGTGGCCACGGCCTGCGCGGTGTTGGTCTGGATGACGATCACGTCGGTGCCGGCGTTGGCCAGGCGGCGCACCTGCAGCGTCAGGTCGGCCGGCTGCACCTCGGTCCAGATGGCCTCGACGAAGGTGGCCTTGTCGGGATGGGCCTTGGTGTAGCTCTGCAGGCCCTTGGCCATGTCGGCGTAGGCCGGTGTGGCTTCGGAGGTGATGATCGCCACCTTCACCGGGCGCTTGCCGTCCAGCTTGGTGGCGCGGAACCACTCCAGGAAGCCGGCCGCTTCGTGCGCATAGGTCGGGCGGATGTTGAGTGCCCACTGGCCGGGCTTCCAGCCGAAGCCGTAGGCGGCGGTGCCGAACAGCATCGGCACTTTGTCTTCCGGCAGCCGCTGCTGCAAGGCCGCCGCGTCCGGGCCGCCCAGGCCCAGCACCAGGGCTGGCTTGAGCTCGGCCTTGATGCCGGGCCACAGGCTGGCCGTCTGCGCCACGTCGTAGCGCGTGTCGTAGGTCTTCATGGCGATGCGCACCTTGAGCTTCTCGCCGAACTCCTTGTTCCACCAGTCGAGTACCGCCAGGCGGCCGCCCTGCATGTCGTTCATCACGTTGGCGTAGGGGCCGGCGAAATCGGCCAGACCGGCCACGTTGATCGTGGTCTGGGCGTGCGCGGTGGTGCTCAGCAGCAGGCCGCAGGCGACAGCTGTGGCACAGGTCAGGAAGGGGCGTCGTTGCATGGTGTTGTCTCCTCGGGAGTGCGGGTCGGGAAGCGTGGGTAGGGAAGCGCGGCTTCAGTGCGGGAAGGGCCAGAGTCGATAGGTCGCCTTGAAGATGTTCCAGCGGTGCATCAAGCCCTTGGGCTCGAGCAGAAGGAAACCGGTGATGACCAGACCCAGGAACACGTTCATGCTGGCGAACACGATGTCGCTGCTCAGGGCGGGGATGAACTCGATGAGATCGGGGCCCAGGGTGGTGATGCCCTCCTGCACGATGCGGATCAGCACCGTGCCGATCAGCGCGCCGACGATCGAGCCCAGCCCGCCGACGATCATCATGGCGATGAACCAGATCGAGTTGAAGAGCGTGAACTGGTCGACCGAGACGAAGCGGATCTGGTAGGCCCACAGCGCGCCGCCGATGCCGGCGTAGAAGGCGCCGAGCACGAAGGCGCGGGCCTTGGTGCCGGGAACGTCGATGCCCATCATGCCGGCGGCCACGTCGTCGTCCCGCACCGCCACGAAGGCGCGGCCGTGCCGGCTGCGCAGGATGCCAAAGGCGCCGAAGACCATCACCGCGGTGCTGCACAGGAACAGGTGGTACAGCGCGCGGTCGCTGTCGAACACCAGCGGGCCCAGCCGCGCCGGTTCCAGGCTGAAGCCGTTGACGCCACCGAGCCACGACGAAGGCAGGTTCAGCACCACGAAGACGAACAGGAACTGCGCGGCAATGGTGGTCAGCGCGAGGTAGAAACCCTTGATGCGCGCGGCCGTCAGCCCGAAGGCCCAGCCGGCCAGCGCCGCCAATAGACCGCCCACCGGCACGGCGACCCAGAAAGGCAGGCCGAACTTGACTTCGACGACGCTGGCGCCGTAGGCACCCACGCCCATGAAGGCGGCCTGGCCGAGGTTGATCTGGCCGGCGTAGCCGGTGGTGATCTGCAGCCCGACCACGACGATGGAGGTGACCAGCATCAGGTTGGCCACCGCCACCAGCCGCGGCGAAGCCAGCCAGGGGTAGAGCAGCAGCGCGGCACCAAACAGCGCCAGGGCCAGCCACTGTGCTCGAGTGCGGACCAGCGCGCTGTCGCGGGCGTAGCTGGTGGAGAAGATGCCGGAGGGGTCCATGGGTTTCAGACTCTTTCGATGCGCTTCCAGCCGAACATGCCGGTGGGCCGGACGATGAGCACGACCAGCATGAAGACGTAGGGCACCACCGCCGCGGCGTTGCCGCCGATCAGCGGGTCGATGTAGGCGGCGGTCAGGCCCTGCACGACGCCGACGATGATGCCGGCCAGCAGCAGCCCGCCGATCGACTCCAGCCCGGCCAGCAGCGCGACGGGCAGTGCCGCGAAACCGATCTCGGACGACAGAAAGGTCAGCGACTTGCCGCTCAGGTAGACCATCGAGGTGATGACCGACAGCACGCCGCCCAGTGCCCAGGCGAAGGCGATCGAACGGCGTACGCTGATGCCCATGGCGAGTGCGATCTGGTGGTCCTCGGCCACCGCCGACATGGCCAGGCCGGCACGGCTGCGGTTGAAGAACCAGTGCAGACCGGCGGCGCAGACCACGGCGATGATGCCACCGGCGGCCAGCGAGCGCGGCACGATCAGCTCGCCGAAGATCAGCGGCGCGAGCGGAATGATGGCCGGGAACTGGCGTTCCTGCGGGCCCCAGATCAGCAGCACCAGGCCGCGCATCAGGATCAGCAGGCCGATGGTGACCATGATCATCGAGAACACCGACTCGCCGATCAGGCGGCGGAACAGCAGGCGTTCGATGGCGAGGCCGATGAGCACCGAAATCGCCAGCGCCACGCCGATGCCCACGGCCGGGTGCATGCCGCGCGACTGCACGGCCCACCAGACCAGGAAGGCACCGACGACCAGCATCTCACCGACCGCCATGTTGAAGACCTTGCTGGCGCGGTAGATGACGACGAAGCCCATCGCCACCAGCGAGTACAGCAGGCCGAGCAAGGCGCCGTTGAGCGCGTAGTTGAAGAACTCGATGATCATCGCGGGCCGGCCTTGGTGATGTTGGTGGCGGTCACGGTGGCGCGCAGCACGCCCTGGCGACCGTCCTGGTAGGTGATGGCGATGGCGCAATCGATGTCTTCCGCACCCGCGTACAGGCCTTCGATCAGCGCCTTGTAGCGCTGCTCCAGGAACTCGCGACGCAGCTTGCGCGTGCGCGTGAGCTCGCCCTCGTCGGCGTCCAGCTCTTTCGGGAAGTTGGCGAAGCGCACGACGCGCGAACCCTCGGGCAGCAAGTTGTTGATGCGCGCGATCTCGTCGCGCACCAGGGCGCGGATCTCGGGCCTTTGCGACAGGTCGGTAAAGGTGGAGAACGCGATGCGGCGCTCCTCGGCCCAGCGTGCGGCCACACCCATGTCGATGTTGATCAGTGCGCCGACCCAGGGCCGGGTGGCGTCGCCGAGCACCATCACGTCCTTGATGAAGGGCGAGAAGCGCAGCCGCGTCTCGATGAACTGCGGCGGGTACAGGTGGCCGCTGGCCAGCTTGACCAAGTGCTCGACTCGGTCGAGAAACACGATCTCGCCGCGCTCGGTGCGGCGCACCGCGTCGCCGCTGGCGAACCAGCCGTCGCGGTCGAGCGCTGCGGTCTTGTCGGGCTTGTGCCAGTAGCCCAGGAAGCCGGTGCCGCCGCGCAGCAGCAGTTCGCCGCCGGCCTCGATGCGGGCTTCCAGCGGCGCGCCGAAGGCGGGGTCCACATCGAGAAGCGGGCCCACGGTTTCGAGGTCGTAGCGCTCGCCGCGGTGGCCGGCGATGAGCCCGAACTCCGAGCAGCCGTAGATGTTGCGCAGCGGCACGCCCAGGGCATGGAAGAGGCGGAACACGTCGGGCGCCATCGCCGTGCCGCCGGAGACCGCGATCTTGGAACGCAGGAAGCCGAACTGGTCGCGCACTGCATGCAGCGTCAGCAGCTCGGCCAGCGGCAGCAGCAGCCGCGACAGCGCAGGCGCCGGCCGGCCTTCGAGCCTGGCCACGTGCACATCGTGGCCGATGCGCACGCCCCAGCGGTAGAGGCCGCGCGCCAGTTCGCCTGCGTGCAGCATGCGGGCCTCGATGGTGGCGGCGATGCTTTCCCACTGGCGCGGGCCGAACAGCACCATGTGCGGCGCCAGCTCGCGCAGGTTGGGCAGCACCTGGTCGGGCCCCTCGGGGAAGTTGACCACCAGCGGCAGCGTCAGCCCCAGCGTCACGCCCAGCAGCTGCTCGGTGATCCAGGCCAGCGGCGTGTACGACAGGTATTCCATGCCGGGCTCGATCGGCAGCGCGCTGCGCATGCGCTCGGCGTTGTCGATCAACCAGCGGTGGCTGATCATCACGCCCTTGGGCTTGCTGGTCGTGCCCGAGGTGTAGGTCAACAGCGCCAGGTCGTCGAGGCCTCCGGCCTCGACCTCGCGTTCGAAGCGCTGCGGGTGGCGGCGGTGCTCTTCGCGGCCCGCCGCCAGCAGGGTGTCGAAGGCGTGAAGCAGGTCGTGGCGGTACGACCACATGCCCGAGTCATCCCAGTAGCCGATGCCGAGGATCTCCGGCAGGCGGGGCGCCACCGCCAGCGCCTTGTCGACCTGCTCCTGGTCCTGGGCGAAGATGAACCTGGCGCCCGAGTCGTCGCACAGGTAGTGCAGTTCCTCGCCGGTGGCGTCGGGATAGACCGACACCGTCTTGGCGCCCAGCGACTGGGCCGCGAACACGGCCCAGTAGTGCTCGGGCTCGTTCTCGCCGATCACGACCGCGGTGTCGCCCCGTGCGAGGCCCAGCGCAGCGGCGCCCAGGGCGATGCCGCGCACCTGCTCCAGTACGTGGGCGAAGTCGTACTCGCGCCAGATGCCCTTGCGCTTGACGCGCTGGGCCAGCCGCCCCGGCTGCGTGCGGGCGTGCGCCAGCAGCGTCTGCGGCAGGGTGCGCAGCGCGACGCCGCTGGCGGCAGCGGTGCTCGCCCGCGCCGTCGCCGCCGGCGCGGGTGGCGCAGCCTGCTTGTTGATGAGGGCCGTCATGCCGGTGCTCATGCCGCCGCACCCAGGTAGGCCTGAATCACGGCCGGGTCGGCCTGCACCTGGGCCGGTGTGGCGTCGGCAATCTTGCGCCCGAAGTCGAGCACGGCCACGCGGTCGGCCAGGTCCATCACCACGCCCATGTCGTGCTCGACCAGCACCACGGGGATGCGCTTGGCCTCGCGCACGTCGATGACGAAACGGGCCAGGTCTTCCTTCTCCTCGGTGTTCATGCCGGCCATGGGTTCGTCCATCAGCAGCACCCTGGGTTCCATGGCCAGCGCGCGGCCGAGGTCCACGCGCTTGCGCAATCCGTAGCCGAGGGAGCCCACCGGCTGGTGGCGGATGTTCTCGATCTCCAGGAACTCGATGATGTTCTCGGCCACCTCGCGGTGGCGGGCTTCCTCGCGCTGTGTCCAGGGGAAGTAGAGGAAGGCTTGGGCGAGACTGGAACGCATGTGGCTGAAGCGCCCGATCAGGATGTTGTCGAGTACGCTCATGTTGGAGAACAGGTGCGTGCCCTGGAAGGTGCGCACCACGCCGTCGCGAGCGATGGCATGCACGGCCCGGCCCAGCAGATCGCGGCCTTCGTACTGCACGCGGCCCTGCTGCGGGCGGTAGAAGCCGCTCAGCACGTTGAGCAGCGAGCTCTTGCCGGCGCCGTTGGGGCCGATGATGGCCAGCATCTCGTCGGGCCGGACCTCGATGCTGACATCGGACAGTGCGGTGACACCACCGAAGCGCAGCGTGACGCCCTCGGCGCGGAGAACGGGCGCGGCACTGACCGCGCCGGTCGTGGCGGGTTTGGGCATGGTCAGGAAAAGGCGTTGAGCCCGGTGAGGGCGCGGCCGATGATGAGTTTCTGGATCTCGGTCGTGCCGTCCGGGATGGTCATCATGCGGGCGTTGCGGAATAGCAGCTCGACGCCGAAATCCTTGGTGATGCCGTTGCCGCCGTGGATCTGCACCGCCTTGGAGGCCACGTCGACCGCGATCTCGGTGGCGTGGCACTTGGCCATTGCGCTTTCGACCTCGCAGCGCACGCCGTGGTCGATCAGGTTGAAGGCGCGATAGACCAGCAGCTTGGCGGCGTCGAGTTCGATCGCGGCCTCGGCCAGCATGCCCTGGATGAGCTGGTGGGCGCCGATCGGCTTGCCGTGCTGGCGGCGCTCCTTGGCATAGGCCACCGCCTTGTCAAGCGCGGCCTGGGCGATCCCCACGGAGGTCAGGCCGACCATCGGCCGCGCCTTCTCGAACAGCACCAGCGTGTTCTTCAGCCCGGCGCCGGGCGCGATCATCATGTTGCCGGCGGGCACGCGCACGTTGTCGAAGAACAGCTGCGCGGTCGAGGTGCTGTTCAGGCCCAGCTTGTCGATGTTGCGGCTCTCGTAGCCGTGCTCGGCGCGGTCGACCAGGATCATCGACAGGCCCTTGGCGCCATCGTCCGACGTGCGCACGATCACCATGCAGAAGTCGGAGTAATGGCCGTTGGAGATCCAGGTCTTCTCGCCGGTGACGACGTAGTGGTCACCGTCCTGCTTCGCGCGGCAGGTCACCTCGGCCACGTTGGAGCCGACGCCGGGCTCGCTGATGCCGCTGCAGGCGATGATCTCGGCGCGCAGCATGCGCGGCAGATACTTGTCGCGCATCGCCTCGTTCGTGCAGACCTCGAGCGAATAGGCGCCGAGCTGCTGGATCAGCAGCGAGATCGCGACGTCGCCCGAGACGCGCGCGAGTTGCTCGTACATCAGCGCATAGGTCAGCCAGGGCATGCCCATGCCGCCGTGCTTCTCGGCGATGATGCCGTTGCCGCCCATGCCGTAGGGCAGCATGAGCTGGAAGATCTCCAGCATGCGCTCCTTCTCGATCAGCTTGTCGGGCTGATAGCGCTGCACGATGGGGCGTAGCTTGGTCTCGAGGAAGCGGTTGAAGCCCTCGACGGCCAGGCGTTGTTCTTCGGTGGGCAGGAAGTTCATGCGATGGGACCAGTGCGGTGGACTCGGGATGGTGGGTGCCGGCGTCAGCGGCCGAGGATGGTGATGGCGCAGACCGCTTCTTCGATGCCGAACAGGCCGCCACCGTTTTCGGCGATCGCCAGCCGTGCACCCTGCACCTGGCGCGGGCCGGCCTCGCCGCGCAACTGCATGACGAGTTCGTGCAACTGGCCGATGCCGGTGGCACCGATCGGGTGGCCCTTGGATTCCAGCCCGCCCGAGGTGTTGATCGGGATATGGCCGCCCAGCGTGGTCGCACCGCTTTCGGCCAGCGCGCCGCCGGCGCCGAACTCGCAGAAGCCCAGGTTCTCGGACTGCACGATCTCGCCGATCGCGGTGGCGTCGTGCACCTCGGCCACCGAAATGTCCTTCGGCGCGACGCCGGCGCGCTCGTAGGCCAGCTTCGAAGCCTTGACCGTGATGTGGTGGCCCACGTCCTCGGGCCGGCGCGTCGAGCCGGTGGCGACCACCGAGGCGAGCACGCGGATGGCACGCCGCCGGTGGGTCAGGCGCGCAAGCACCGCCTCGGAGCAGACGATGGCGGCCGCGGCGCCGTCGCTGATGGGCGCGCACATCGGCAGCGTCAGCGGATAGGTGATGGGCGGGGCGGCGAGGATCTCGTCGATGGTGTACGTGTTGCGGTACTGGGCCAGCGGGTTGTGTGCCGAGTGGCCGTGGTTCTTGGCCGCCACTGCGGCGAACTGCCGCTGTGTGGTGCCGAACTCGCGCATGTGAAAGCGCCCGAAGGCGGCGTAGATGTCCATGAACAGGCTGTACGGCGCCTTCGACGTGCTGCCCTCGGGAGGGTCGATGCCGTGGCCCATCGCCAGCAGCGTGTTCTTGTTGGCATCCGTCGTCTGCAAGTCCCAGGCGCCGTCGAAGACGCTGAACATCCTGGCCTTGTCGGTGCAGAACATCTTCTCGGCGCCGACGGCCAGCGCCACGTCCACCTCGCCGGCGCGCACCGCCTGCACGGCCAGGTTGAACGCCGAACTGGCGCTCGCGCAGGCATTCTCCAGGTTGAAGACGGGGATGCCCTCGATGCCGAGCGGGCGCAGCGCGATCTGGCCGCGCACCATTGTCTGGCCTTCGAGCACGCCCTGGGTCGCGTTGGAGAAGTAGGCGGCCTGGATGTCACCCACGGCGAGGCCGGCGTCGGCCAGCGCGGCCGTCACGGCGTCGGCCGTGAGCTGCTTGATGCTGCGGTCGAGGAACTTGCCGGTCGGCGTCATGCCGATGCCGGCGACGAAGGCGGAAGGGCGGTGGGACGCGTTCATGTCGTGCGTGGTTCCTTGGGTTGGGCGGCGCGTCAGTGACCCTTGAACTCGGGCTTGCGCTTGCCGACGAAGGCCGCGAGTCCCTCGCGGATGTCGTGCGAGTGGCGGTGCGCGTCGAGCACCAGGCGCTCCAGGCGCAGCGCGGTCGCTTGCGGCTGATCCAGACCGTCGGCGACAGCCTGCTTCATGCGGCGCAGCACGAGCGGGCTCTTGGAGGCGATGCTCGAGGCGAGCTTGTCGACTTCGGCAACCAGTTCGCCGTCGGGGACGACACGGTTGACCAGGCCCAGCGGCACCAGATCGGCGGCCGCCATCGTGTCGCCGGTGAACAGCAGGTACTTCGCCGCCGTGGGGCCGATGCGCCGCGGCAGCACGGCAGTGCCGCCGGCGCCGGGAAAGACACCGAAGTTCGCGTGCGCGTCGCCGATGCGCGCACTTTCGGCCGCAATCATCAGATCACAGGCCATCGCCAGTTCGAGGCCGCCGGCCATCGTCAGGCCATTGAGCGCGGCGATGGTCGGCTTGGGCAGGGCGCGCAGCCGGTCTATCGTGTCGGACACGCGATCGAGGAAGGCGTTCAGCGGGTCGTCGGCGCCGGGCGCATCCGCGCTGTCGCCGAGCACGCCCTTGAGGTCGGCGCCGGCGCAGAACGCGCGTCCGGCACCGGTGAGCACCAGCACGCGCACCTCGGGATCGCGCCCGAGCCGGGCCAGCAGCGGCGAGAGCTCATCGCACATCGCGCCCGACAGCGCGTTCATCGCGTCAGGCCGGTTCAGCGTGATCCACGCCGCCGCGCCGCGGCGCTGGAGCTGCAGGGTGGAGAACTCGTTCCTGGGCGTTTCCTGGAGTGCGGGCACCGAGGCATCGCCGGACAGTGGTGCGGTCATGAGCGCAACAGTTCCTCGGCGATGATCAGCTTGCGCACTTCCGATGTGCCGGCGCCGATCTCGAGGATCTTGATGCAGCGAAACAGGCGGTTGATCTCGGACTCCCAGATGTAGCCGCTGCCGCCATGCACCTGGACGGCCTTGTTGAGCACGCGATTGCAGGCCTCGCCGGCGAACAGGATGGACGCGGCGGTGAGCTTGTGCGCCTGGCCTCGGCCGCCGCCGCCGATCTCGAGGTCGTTCACATCGGCCAGCGTGCGCCAGACCAGCGATTTCATGGCCTCGGTGTCGGTGTACATCTCGGCCAGCAGCGCCTGCACCATCTGGAAGCTGCCGATCGGTTTGCCGAACTGCTGGCGCGTGCCGGCGTAGGCCACGCTCAGGTCGAGCGCGCGCTCGGCAATGCCCACGCACAGCGAAGCGACCAGTGCGCGTTCGAGGTCCAGACCGCTCATCACGATCTTCACGCCGTCGTTCTCCGGGCCCACCAGGTTCGCGATCGGCACGCGGCAGTCCTCGAACACCAGTTCGCCCGTCTGGCTGCCGCGAAAGCCCATCTTGATGAGCTTCTGCGCGACGCGGAAACCGGGGAAGCCCTTCTCGACGATGAACGCCGATATGCCCTTGGCGCCGCGCTCGGGTGCGGTCTTGGCGTAGACCAGCAACACGTCGGCCACCGGACCGTTGGTGATGTAGATCTTGGTGCCGTTGAGCACGTAGTGATCGCCGTCCCTGCGTGCCGTGGTGCGCATGCCGGCCAGGGCGTCGGAGCCGGCGCCGGGCTCGGTCAGGCCCAGGGCGCCGATCTGGCTGCCGTTGCACAGGCCGGGCAGGTAACGGCGTCGCTGAACCTCGCTGGCGTTGCGGAAGATGTTGTTGACGCACAGGTTGTCGTGCGCCGCCCACGACAGGGCCAAGGCCGGGTTCCAGCGCGCAAAGGCCTGGCACACCAGTCCGGACGAGAACAGGTCCATGCCGGCGCCGCCGTACTCGGTCGGCACCGTCGCGCCCATGAAACCGGCCGCGCCGATCTGTGCAAAGGCCTCGGGCGGCCACCATTCATCGTTGTCCATGCGGCCTGACAACGGCGCCAGCACCTTGCGCGCGAACTTGTCGGCAGCGTCGAGTACGGCCTGATCGTCGGCATGCAGGGCGAACTGTGAGGATCTCGGGATGGTCATGTCGGTGGTGCCGTGGTTTGCGGCTGGTTGCTTCCCGCCGTCGTGGAAGGTCGAGCTGCAGAACAGCGGCAGCCGCGACGCAGATTAAATTGCTGTTGTGAATCTGTCAAGCGTTAGGTAGGATGGCGGCACGCGTTGCACGCTGGCATCGGCGGCCGCGTAACAGAACCCCACACATGCCCGAGATGGCGAAACCCCAGACTCCCGCGTATGCCTTGACGGTGGCGGACCTGCTGCGAAAGCAGGCTGGCACGCGAGCGCATGCCGTGGCCTTGGAGGATGCGCGCGGGGTGATGAGCTACCGTGAGCTCGACCGAGCTGCAAGCCGTCTGGCGCAGGCGCTGCTCGTTCGCGGCCTGCGCGTGGGAGATCGGGTTGCGGTGTTGTCCGAGAACTGTCGCGAGTACCTCCAGTTGCAGCTCGCCGCAGCGAAGATCGGTGTTGTCGTGGCCTGCCTGAATTGGCGCCTGGCCGATGCCGAGCTCACGCACTGCCTGCGCCTGGTCGCGCCGAGCATGGTCTTCGTCTCCGCGCGGCACGCGCCGACGCTGGCACGTATCGCGCACGGCGTGCCGCAGGTCGTCCTGATCGAAACGCAGTTCGACACCTTCCTGGCCGGCGTGCTGGAGGACGATCCCCGGATCGACGTCGATCCCGAGCAAGGCCTCGTCATCCTCTACACCAGCGGGACCACCGGCCTGCCCAAGGGCGCGGTGATCAGCCAGCGCGCCATGGTGGCGCGCGCGATGTGCTTCGCGGCGGAGTACGGCATCGGGCCCGAGCACAGCTATGTCGCCTGGTCGCCGCTGTTCCACATGGCAGCCACCGACTTCAGCCTGGCCACGCTGATGATCGGCGGTAAGGTCGTGGTGCAGGATGGGCTGGACGTCGACCGCTTGTGCGTGACCATCGCCGCCGAGCCCATCGGCTGGCTGGTGGCCATGCCGGGCATGATCGATGTGCTGATCGACGGGCTGCGCCGCAACGCCACCCGGCCGCGCGGCGTGCGCGTGGTGGGTGCCATGGCGGACTTGGTGCCGCGGCAGCAGATCGCCGATCTCACCGGCCTGCTGAAATCGCCCTACATCAACAGCTTCGGCGCCACCGAGACCGGCTTGGCGCCGGCCTCGGGGGCGCTGCTTGCACCCGGGGTGGCGCCCACCAGCCTGGCCAAGCGGGAGTCGGCGTTCTGCAGCCTGCGGCTGGTCGATGCCGACGACTGCGACGTGCCGGTGGGCACGCCGGGCGAGGCGGCTCTGCGCGGGCCGACGCTGTTCTCGGGCTACTGGAATGCGCCCGAGGCGAACGCGCAGGACTTCCGCGGCGGCTGGTTCCACATGGGCGACCTGTTCGTGCGCCGCGCCGACGGCACGCTGGACTTCGTCGACCGCGCCAAGTACCTCATCAAGTCGGGCGGCGAGAACATCTACCCGGCCGAGATCGAACGTGTGCTGCTGGCCGAGGCTGCGGTGGCCGACGCCGCCGTGGTGCGCCAGCGCAATGAACGCTGGGGCGAGGTGCCGGTGGCCTTCGTCGCCTTCAAGCCTGGCACCGCCGCCGACACCGAAGCGCTCGAGGCGCGCTGTCGCGAGCAACTGGCCAGCTACAAGATTCCCAAGGAATTCCGCGTCGTGGATCTGGCGGCCTTTCCGCGCAGCAGCACCGGCAAGATCCAGCGCCACGAGATCGAGCGCCTGTGGCTGTAGCCGTCGGCGCGCCATCCACCGACAACAGAACGAGGAAGCCATGAACCCCGAACTCGAGATGAACCTGCTGCGCCGCCAGAATGTGGGCGACAGCCTTCGCCGTGCGGCGAACGCCGCCGGAGACAAGCCCGCGGTCATCTTCTACACCACCGACGGCGCCGCGCAGACCCACAGCTACGCGCAACTGAACGCGCTGGTCAATACCGTTGCGAACAACCTGCTGCGCCGTGGCATCAAGAAGGGTGACCGCGTGGCCGCGCTGTCGCGCAACAACGTGCCCTTCCTGGCGCTTGGCTATGCGCTGCACAAGATCGGCGCCTGGTTGGTGCCGGTGAATTTCATGCTGCAGCCGGCGGACGTGCAGCAGCTCATCGAGTTCGCCGAGGCCAGGTGGTTCTTCGTCGAGGATGCTCTGCTCGGCAACGTTGACGCGGTGCTGGGCAAGATGGCTTGTGTCGAGCAGTTTGTTCAGATCAGCGTGTCCGGCAAGGCGGCGCCTGCCGGCTGGCTGGCGTTTGCCGACCTCGCCTCGGGGCCCGCCGACGAACCTCAGGTCCTCATCGACAGCGACGACGTCGCCACGATGTTCTTCACCAGCGGTACCGAGTCGGCGCCTAAGGGTGTTCTGACCTCGCATGCCAACTTCTACGCCTCCCATCTGGCATGGGCCTTGAACTTCGGACTGGCCCAGGACGACAGCCTGCTGATGAGCCTGCCGCTCATTCACGTCGCCGGCTATCTGTTCTCCACCTATGCCCTGGCCAACCAGGTCACGATGGTGATGACGCAGGTGCCGCAACCGGTGCAGATGATCGACCTCGTCGCGCGTCACCGGCTCAGCGTCACGGTGTTGCCTCCGACGCTGTATGTGGCGATGCTGTCGTGCCCCAACTTCGGCACCTCGGATCTCCGCTGCGTGACCAAGCTGGGCACCTGGGCCTCGACGATCCCCAAGTCGATGATCGATGGCTGGAAGCAGGCGGCGCCGTCGTCGCGCTTCTTCTCGGTGCAAGGTTCCAGCGAATCGACCGCCTCCTTGCTGACAGGTGGCTGGGTGGATGGTTGGGAGCAGATGCCTAACCAGGACGGCCGCTGGGTCGGCCGCCTCGCCTCGGTGGCCGCCGACGTGCGTCTGGTCGACGATGACGGCAATGACGTGGCCGATGGCGAATCGGGCGAGCAGATCGTGCGCGGCCCGGTCATCATGAAGGGCTACTACAAGAACGACGAGGTCAACCGCCGCGTGTTCCGCGACGGCTGGTTCCATACCGGCGACATCCTGTTCCGCGACGCGGCCGGCAACTACTTCTTCGCCGACCGCAAGAAGGACATGATCAAGACCGGCGGCGAGAACGTCTATTGCCAGGAGGTCGAGAGCGTGCTGGGTGCCCACCCGGGCGTGATGCAGTGCGCCGTGTTCGGGCTGCCCGACGAGCGCTGGGGCGAGGCCGTGACGGCCGCCGTCATCGCCAGGCCGGGAACCGAGGTGACCGAGGCTGAGCTGATCGAGTTCTGTCGTGGCCGCCTGCCCGGCTTCAAGGCGCCCAAACGGATCCACTTCCGCAAGTCGCTGCCGATCAGTGCGGCCAACAAGATCCTCAAGCGGGATCTCAAGACCGAGTATGCCAGTGCGGACAAGGGCGGCTGAGGCCCACGGCCTCCCAGTGTCCGAGTCCGAAACGTTTCAATACAAGGAGTCAGCGCCATGAACCAGAAAGTCATTGTCGCCGGTGTCGGCATGGTCCCGTTCGCCAAGCCCGGTGCCAGCGAACCCTACAACGTCATGGGTGCCCAGGCGGCCCGGCTGGCGCTGGCCGATGCGGGGGTCGACTACGCGACCATCCAGCAGGCCTACGTCGGCTATGTCTACGGCGACTCCACCTGCGGCCAGCGCGCGCTGTACCCGGTAGGCATGACCGGCATTCCGATCGTCAACGTCAACAACAACTGCTCCACCGGCTCGTCGGCGCTGTTCCTGGCGCGTCAGGCGGTGCAGTCGGGTGCCGTCGATTGCGTCCTGGCGCTGGGCTTCGAGCAGATGCAGCCGGGCGCCATCAAGGCGGCCTTCACCGACCGCCCCACGCCTTTCGAGGAGTTCGACCAGGCCACCGACGCGCTCGTCGGCCACCCCGAGATCCCGCTCGCACTGCGCTACTTCGGCGGCGCCGGCAAGGCTCACATGGACAAGTACGGGACCCGGCTCGAGACCTTCGCGGCGATCCGCGCCAAGGCCAGCCGGCACGCGGTCAACAACCCGCTGGCGCTGTTCCGCAAGGAGGTCAGCACCGAGGACGTCATGGCTTCGCCCATGCTCTGGGACGGTGTGATGACGCGCCTGATGGCCTGCCCGCCCACCTGCGGCGCCGCCGCCGCCGTGATCTGCTCGGAGGCCTTCGCCAAGAAGCACGGCCTGAACGCCCAGGTCAGCATCGCGGCCCAGGCCATGACCACCGACTTCCACAGCACCTTCGACGCGAAGGACATGATGCGCGTCGTTGGCTACGACATGGCGCGCGATGCGGGCCGCCAGGTCTATGAAGCGGCCGGTATCGGCCCTGGCGACGTCGACGTGGTCGAACTGCACGACTGCTTCGCGCAGAACGAACTGATCACCTACGAGGGCCTGGGCCTGTGCCCGGAAGGCGGCGCCGAGAAGTTCGTGCGCGACGGCGACAACACCTATGGCGGCAAGGTCGTCACCAACCCGTCGGGCGGGCTGCTGTCCAAGGGCCATCCGCTCGGCGCCACCGGCCTGGCGCAATGCTACGAGCTGACGCACCAGTTGCGCGGCACCGCCGACCAGCGCCAGGTGAAGGGCGCGCGGGTGGCGCTGCAGCACAACCTGGGACTCGGTGGCGCCTGCGTCGTGACCCTCTACAAGGCCGCCTGAAGCGCAACGCCGAGGACCCAACCCATGATCGACAAGAAGCACATCGGCTACGCGCCGCCCCCCATCCTGTGGGACGTGGAGAAGGGCCGCATCGCCTTCTTCGCCAAGGTGATCGGCCTCACCGACCCGATCCACACCGACGAGGTCGCGGCCAAGGCGGCCGGTTACCGCGGCATCGTCGCACCGCCGACCTTCATCTTCGGCGCGCCGGGAGACTCCGGCGAAACGATGAAGCTGATCGAGACGCTCGAAATCGACCTCGGCAAGGTGCTGCACGGCGAGCAGCGCTTCGACTACCACGCGCCGGTGTGCGCAGGCGACACGCTGCGCTTCCAGTCGAAGGTCAGCGACATCTACGACAAGAAGGGCGGCGCGCTCGAATTCGTCGTCAACGACACGAAGGTCACCAACCAGCTCGGCGAGCATGTGGCCGATCTGCACGCGGTGATCGTCGTGCGCCACGGCTGAAAGGGGATGCCATGACATTCGATGCTCAGAAGCTCGCCGTGGGCGACGCCATGCCGGTGCTGCAACTGCCACCCATCAGCCGCACCACGCTGGCCCTGTTCGCCGGCGCTTCGGGCGACCACAACCCGATCCACATCGACATCGACTTCGCGCACAAGGCGGGCATGAAGGACGTCTTCGCGCACGGCATGTTGTCGATGGCCTACCTGGCGCGCGCGCTCGCGCAATGGGTGCCGCAGCGGCGCATCCTGCGCTATGGGGTGCGCTTTGCCGCCATCACGCAACTCGGCGACCGCGTGCAGTGCAGCGGCAAGGTGGTGGAGAAGCTGACCCACGCGGGGCGCCCCTGTGCGCGCATCGAGCTCACCGCCGCCAAGGCCAGTGGTGAAGTGACGCTTGCCGGCGAAGCGCTGGTGGCACTGGACTGACGTTTCATTTCCAACCGACAACGAGGACACACCCATGAAAAAGCTCGAAGGCAAGGTCGCCATCGTCTCCGGATCCGGCCGCGGCATCGGCCGCGCCATCGCCATGAAGCTGGCCAGCGAAGGTGCCAAGGTCGTGGTCAACGACCTGGATCCCGCGCCGGCTGAACAGACCGTCGCCGACATCAAGGCCGCCGGCGGCCAGGCGCTGGCCTGCGCCGGCAGCGTCACCGCCGACGGCTTTGCCGAGAAGTTCGTCAAGAGCGCGATCGACGGTTTCGGCGGGCTGGACATCATCATCAACAACGCCGGCTACACCTGGGACAACGTGATCCAGAAGATGACCGACGAGCAGTGGCACTCGATCCTCGACGTGCACCTGACGGCACCGTTCAAGATCCTGCGCGCTGCCGCCGACCACTTCCGCCACCAGTCCAAGGTCGAGGCCGAGGCCGGCAAGGAAGTGTTCCGCAAGGTCGTCAACATCTCGTCGATCGCCGGCACCGGCGGCAACGCCGGCCAGGCCAACTACTCGGCCGGCAAGGCCGGCATCATCGGCCTGACCAAGGCGCTGTCCAAGGAATGGGGGCGCTACAAGGTCAACGTCAACGCGGTCGCATTCGGCATGATCAAGACGCGCCTGACCGAAGCGACGGCCGGCGGCGATGCGTCGATCGATGTCGAGGGCCGCAAGATCAAGGTTGGCGTCAACCCGGACCTGCTGGCGATGATGGAGCGCAGCATTCCGCTCGGCCGCGGTGGCACGCCCGAAGAGGCTGCCGGCTCGGTGTACCTGCTGTGCACGCCCGAGTCGAACTACATCAGCGGCCAGACGCTGATCTGCGGCGGCGGCATTTCCATCTGACGGTTGCCAGCGGAGCCGGCCATGGACCTTTCCTTCAGCGACAGCGAACGTGCCTTCCAGCAAGAGGTGCGCGCCTGGTTCGCCGCGAACACACCCGAGCGGCTGCGCCGCAAGGTGGTGACCGGCCAGATGCTGAACAAGGACGACATCGTCCAATGGCAGCGCCGGCTCGACGACCAGGGCTACCTGGTCGTCGGCTGGCCCAAGGCGCATGGCGGCCCCGGCTGGACGCCGACGCAGCGCTACCTGTTCGACCTGGAGCGCGCCGCGGCCAATGCGCCTGTGGGCCTGTCGATGGGCGTCATCATGCTCGGGCCGGTGCTGATGGCCTTCGGCACCGAAGCGCAGAAGGCGCGCTACCTGCCGCGCATCCGGCGCTGCGAGGACTGGTGGTGCCAGGGCTATTCCGAGCCCGGTGCGGGCTCCGACCTGGCCAGCCTGAAGACCAGCGCGGTGGCCGACGGCGACGACTACGTCATCAACGGCTCGAAGATCTGGACCACCTACGCGCACTGGGCGAACATGATGTTCTGCCTGGTGCGCACGGCCCACACCGGCAAGAAGCAGGAGGGCATCTCGTTCCTGCTGATCGAGATGGACCGCCCCGGGATCGAGGTGCGGCCCATCGTCTCGATCGACGGCGAGCACCACCTGAACCAGGTCTTCTTCACCGACCTGCGCGTGCCCAAGTCCAACCTCGTGGGCCGCGAAGGCCAGGGCTGGGAGATCGCCAAGTACCTGCTGACGCACGAGCGCACCAGCATCGCCGGCGTGGCCGACAGCAAGGCCGCGCTGGCCAACCTGTACGCCGCAGCGGCCCGGCGGCGCGCCGGCGGAAGGCCGCTGCTCGACGACCCGGCGGTGCGCGTCAAGCTGGCGCGCACCGAGATCGACCTGATGGCGCTGGAATACACCAACTTGCGCGTGCTCTCGTCCACCGCGGCCGGAAAGGCGCCGGGGCCGGAATCGTCGCTGCTGAAGCTCATGGGCACGGCGGTGCAGCAGACGCTGTCGGAATTGAGCGTGGAGTTCGGTGCCGAACTGGCCTGGCCCTGGCATGCGCTGGGTGCGCTGGGCAATACCGACCACGCGCATGCGATGGAACGCTACGCCTTCCTGCGGGCGGCCACCATCTACGGTGGCAGCGACGAGGTCCAGAAGACCGTGCTGGCCAAGTCCCTGCTGGGCAAGGCCGCTGCCTGACACCGACACGACGACATCTTGCGATGGACCTGACGCCCACCCCGGAACAGAAGATGTTGCGCGATGCCGCGCACAAGTACCTGCGCGCCGAATACACCTTCGACGCGCGCCGCCAGCTGATCGCGAGCGAGACCGGCATGAGCGCCGCGCACTGGTGCCGCTTTGCCGAGTTCGGCTGGCTCGGCCTGGGACTGCCCGAAGCCCGTGGTGGCTTCGGCGGTATGCCCGACGTCGTGCAGGTGGCCGAAGCCATGGGCGCGGCACTGGTCGTCGAACCCTATCTCGCCAGCACCGTGCTGGCCGGGCAGGCCATCGCCGCTGCCGGCAACCCAACCCAATGCGCGGCCCTGCTGCCGCCGTTGGTCAGCGGGGGGAAGATCTACACCCTGGCCCACACCGAGGCCGACGCTGGCGCCGACCTGGCCTGGGTGACGACCACTGCGCGCCTGGAGGCCGGCCACTGGGTGTTGTCGGGCCGAAAGACCGGTGTGCCGGCGGCGCCATGGGTCGACGCCTTCGTGGTCGCGGCGCGCACCGCGGGCGCGCCTGGTCAGCGTGACGGCATCGGCCTGTTCGTGGTGCCGGGTGGCGCGCCGGGCGTGCGTGTCGACGCCTACCCGCGCTACGACGGCGCCCGCGCCGGGGAGTTGCAGCTCGACGGCGTGGCGATCGGCGGGGAAGCAGCGCTGGGTGACCCGGCCGCTGGCCTGGCCGCGCTGGAACGCGCCGTCGACCTGGCCACCGTCGCCGCCTGCGCCGACGCGCTGGGGGCGATGACGGCCGTGCTGTCCAAAACCGGCGAGTACCTCGCCACAAGGCGGCAGTTCGACGCCCCCTTGGCCAGCTTCCAGGTTCTCCAGCACCGGCTGGTGGACATGTTCGCGGCCATCGAAGCCAGCCGCTCGCTGCTGCTGCTGGCGGCGCTGCAGGGCGACAACCCCGTGCCCGCTGAACGCGCGCGGGCGGTGTCTGCGGCCAAGGTGGCGATCGGCGAGCGCGCGCGCTACGTGGCGCAGCAGGGCGTGCAACTGCACGGCGGCGTGGGCATGACCGAGGAGCTGGACATCGGCCACTACTTCCGCCGCCTGACGCTGTTTCAGCATGCCTTCGGTGGCATCGACCATCACCTGCAGCGCTTCGCCTCTTTGCGCAATGTGTGATGCATGTGCGTGATGGCAATGCCATGCATCGCCGCAGCCGGCCCGCACTTCTCGTGAAAGCCCCTGCATGACCCTGATGACTTCCACCGTGTCGCCCGGCAGCGAAGACTTCGCGCGCAATCGCGACGCCTACCTGGCGCGCATCGCCGACCTGCACGCGCGCCGCGCGCGGGCCGTGGTCGGTGGCCCGGAGAAGGCGCGCCGCCTGCACAAGGAACGCGGCCAGCTGCTGCCGCGCGAACGGCTGGCCGCGGTGCTCGACCCGGGCTCGCCCTTCCTGGAGTTCGGCCAGCTCGCCGGCGAGGGCCTGTACGAAGGCGTGCCCCCCGGCGGCAGCATCATCACCGGCGTGGGCCTGGTCAGCGGCCGGCCGTGCATGCTGATGATCCACGACGCCACGGTGAAGGGCGGCACCTACTACGGCATCACCTCGAAGAAGCACGTGCGGGCCCAGATGTTCGCCTGGCAGCACCGGCTGCCGTGCATCACCATGGTCCAGTCGGGCGGCGCCAACCTGCCCGAGCAGGCGCACATTTTCCCAGACGACGGTCAGTTCGGCTCGATCTTCTACAACCAGATCCGCATGTCGGGCGAGGGCATCACGCAGATCGCCACCGTGCACGGCCCGTCCACGGCCGGCGGCGCCTACCTGCCGGCGCTGTGCGACGAGGCGGTGATCGTGCGCAACCAGGGAGCGATGTTCCTGGGCGGGCCGCAGCTGGTGTATGCGGCGACCAAGGAAGTGGTCGATGTCGAAACGCTCGGCGGCGGCGACATGCACAGCCGCGTCAGCGGCGTCACCGACCACCTGGCCGAGAGCGACAGCCATGCCATCGCCATTGTGCGCGGCATCGTCGCCAACCTGGGCACCGGCCCCAAGCAGCGCTGGGACGTGGCCGCAGCGAAGCCGCCGCGCTTCGACGCGCGCGAGATCTACGGCATCGTCAGCGCCGACAACCGCCACCCCACCGACAACCGCGAGGTGCTGGCGCGGCTGGTCGACGACAGCGACCTGCAGGAATTCAAGCCGCTGTACGGCAGCTCGATGATCTGCGGCTTCGCCCGCATCAAGGGCTTCCAGGTCGCCATCCTGGCCAACAACGGCGTCATCTTCTCCGAGAGCGCACTGAAGGGTGCGCACTTCATCGAGCTGGCCTGCCAGCGCGACATCCCGCTGCTGTTCATCGCCGACGTGTCGGGCTTCATGGTCGGCCAGGCGGTCGAGCGCGAAGGCATCGCCAAGCACGGCGCCAAGTTCATGACCGCGATGGCCTCGGCCAACGTGCCGCGCTACACGCTGATCACCGGCGGCTCGTATGCCGCCGCCTACCTGGCGATGTGCGGCCGGCCCTTCAAGCCGCACGTGATGATGATGTGGCCCACCGGCCGCGCCGCATTGATGGGCCCGGAGCAGGCGGCGACGACCATGACGATGGTGCGCGACAACATCCACGAGCGCGAGGGCACGAGCTGGACCGAGGACGAGAAGGAGCGCTTCAAGCAACCCATCCGCGAGCAGTTCGAGGCCTTCGCCAGCCCCTACAACTACGCCGCCAACATGTGGTGCGACATGGTCATCGACCCGCTGGAAACGCGCGACACGATGGCACTGCTGTTCGAGATGGCGGGCCGCCAGCCACAGCGCGACACGCATTTCGGCGTGTTCCGGATGTAGGGTCGCAGGCCGCACGCCCGCCATGCTCGAGAACATCCTCCAGGGCTGCCGCGTCATCGATCTGACGCAGAACGTGGCCGGCCCGTTCTGCACCCAGACCCTCGGCGACCTCGGCGCCGAGGTCATCAAGATCGAACGCCCCGGCAGCGGCGACGATGCGCGCCAGTGGAAACCGCCCGAAGTGGCCGGCGTCTCCACCGGCTTCGCGGCGCTGAACCGCAACAAGAAGAGCGTCTGCATCGACCTCGACAGCGCGGCCGGCCAGCAGCTGGTCGCGCGCCTGGCGGCCGGTGCCGACGTGCTGGTGCATTCGCTCAAGCCCGGCAGCGCCGAGGCGCGCGGCCTCGGCGACGAACAACTGCGACCGACCAATCCGCGCCTCGTGTACTGCGCGATCAGCGCCTTCGGCGAGGTCGGCCCGATGCGCGCGCTGCCCGGCTACGACCCGCTGATGCAGGCCTTCACCGGCATCATGAGCGTCAGCGGCCACGAAGGTGACGAGCCGTCGCGTGTCGGCGTGTCGCTGATCGACATGGGCACCGGCATGTGGGCCACGATGGCGATCCTGGCCGCGCTGCTGCGCCGCGCGACCACGGGCGAAGGCATGCGCGTGCACGCCAGCCTGCTCGAGACCGGTCTGTCGTGGATGACGGTGCCGGTGGCGAACTACCTGGCCACCCGGCGCCTGCCGCGCAAGATGGGCTCGGCCATGGCGATGATGGCGCCCTACGAGCTCTTCGACAGCGCCGACGGCAAGGTCTTCATCGCCGCGGCCAACGACCGCCTGTTCGGCCGCATCTGCAGCGCGCTGGCTTGCCCAGAGCTGGCGCAGGACCCACGCTTCAGCGACATGTCGGCGCGCATCGGCCACCGCGAGGCGCTGCACGCCGAGCTCGAAGCGCGCACCCGGCAGCGCAGCACCGCCGATTGCGTGGCGGCGCTGCGCGCGGCCGGTGCGCCCTGCAGCGAGATGCACGACGTGGCCCAGATGCTGGCGCACGAACAGGTGCAGGCGGTGGGCATGCTGGGCGCGCTGCCGCTGCCGGGCGCACCGCAACACCAGGCCATGGGCCTGCCCTTCAGTTCGCAGGGCCGGCGCGGGCGCAGCGGCCAGCCGCCGCCCGTGCTGGGTGCGAGCACCGACGAGGTGTTGACGGCGCTGGGCCTGCAGGCCGATGAACTGGCGGCGCTGCGACAGCAACGCGTCGTCGATTGACACAGACAAGGCCAAGATCCCCATGAACTTCGACTACACCGAGACCCAGGGCCAGATCCGCGCCGCCGTCAAGGAGCTGTGCAAGGGCTTCGGCCCCGAATACTGGCGCCAGTGCGCGCAGGACGGCGCCTACCCGGAAGCCTTCGTCGACGCGATGGCCAAGGCCGGCTGGCTGGCCGCGCTGATCCCCGAGGAATACGGCGGCGCCGGGCTGCCGCTGCTCGACGCCTGCCTGATCCTGCAGGAGATCAACCAGAACGGCGGCAGCGCGGTGCACTGCCATGCGCAGATGTACACGATGGCGTCGATCATGCGCCACGGCTCTGAGGCACAGAAACGCCGCACGCTGCCGCGCATCGCCGACGGCAGCCTGCGCCTGCAGGCCTTCGGCGTGACCGAGCCCGACGCCGGCTCCAACACGCTGGCGATCAAGACCTTCGCGCGCAAGGTGCCGGGCGGCTACGTCGTCAACGGCCAGAAGATCTGGACCTCGCGCTACAGCCACTCGCACATGTACCTGCTGATCGCGCGCACCACGCCGATCGACGCGGTGAAGAAGAAGACCGACGGCCTGAGCCTGTTCCTGATCGACATCAAGAAGGCCGGCGCGTCGCTCAAGGCCACGCCGATCCGCACGATGATCAACCACCACACCTTCCAGGTCTTCATCGACAACCTCGAACTCACCGACGACGACCGCATCGGCGAGGAAGGCAAGGGCTTCCACTACCTGCTGGATTCGCTGCATTCCGAGCGTCTGCTGGTGGCCAGCGAGGCCATCGGCGACGGCCACTGGTTCGTCGGCAAGGCCGCGCGCTACGGCAGCGAGCGCGTCGTCTTCGACCGCCCGATCGGCGCCAACCAGGGCGTGCAGTTCCCGATCGCGCGCGCCCACATGAACATCGAGGCCGCCGAGCTGATGCGCAACAAGGCCGCGACGCTGTTCGACGCCGGCCTGCCCTGCGGGCGCGAGGCGACGATGGTCAAGTACCTGGCCAGCGAAGCGGCCTGGGAGGCCGCCGAGGCGGCGATGACCACCTTCGGCGGCTACGGCGTGGCCTGCGAATACGACATCGAGCGCAAATGGAAGGAGAGCCGACTGTTCCGCACCGCGCCGATCTCGAACAACCTGGTGCTGGCGCAGGTAGCCGAGCACCTGCTGGGCATGCCGCGTTCGTATTGAGAGCCCGATGGACTACGAAACCCTGCTGATCCAGCCCGCGCCGGGCACCGCACCGGAGGACGGCATCCGCTGCCTGGTGTTGAACCGGCCCGACGTGATGAACGCGATGAACACTCAGATGTTCGTCGACCTGCGCAATGCGCTGCACGAACTGGCCTTCGACGACAGCCTGCGCGTGCTGATCATCACCGGCGCCGGCGACCGCGCCTTCTGCACCGGCGGCGACCTGAAGCAGCGCAATGACATGACCGACGCCGCCTGGCGCAAGCAGCACCAGTTGGCCGAAGAGGTGCTGCTGGTGGTGAAGGACTTCCCGCGCCCGGTGATCGCCGCAGTCGAGGGCCATGCCCACGGGGGCGGCTGCGAGCTGGCGCTGATGTGCGACTGGATCGTGGCCGCCAGAACGGCGGTGTTCTCGCTGCCTGAAGTGCGGCGCGGCATCATGCCTGGCGGTGGCGGTATCCAGAACCTGGTGCGCGCCATCGGCGCGCGACGCGCCAAGCAGCTGCTGCTGACAGCGCGGCGCTTCTCGGCCGAGCAGGCCGCGCAATGGGACATGGTGACCACGCTGGCCGAGACCGGCCAGGCGCTGGCCGTGGCGGTGGCCGAGGCGCGCGAGATCGTGCTGGCCGCGCCGATGGCGGTGCACTACGCCAAGCTCGCCGCCTCGCGCGGCGGCGAGGTCGACTTCCACACCGGCTACGCGCTCGACATCGCCGCCTACAACGTGCTGGTGTCGTCGCAAGACCGGCTCGAAGGTGTCAAGGCCTTCAACGAAAGGCGCCCACCGCGCTGGAGCGGACGCTGACGTGGAACACCCCCTACGCGCTTCGCGCGCCCCTCAAGGGGGCAACGCCAGCGGCCCGGCGAAGCCGGTTCCGCGGCGTTCGCTTGGCCCGACCTGATTCATGCGCCGTGGGTGGCGTCCGCCGCCGTGGAAAACTGAGATGTTCAAGAAAATCCTGATCGCCAACCGCGGCGAGATCGCCTGCCGCATCGCCCGCACCTGCCAGCGCCTGGGCATCGCCGCGGCCGGCGTGCATTCCAGCGCCGACCGCGATGCACTGCACACGGCCGTGATCGGCGAATCGATCGGCCTGGGCGGTGGCAGCGCGACCGAGAGCTACCTGCGCATCGATGCGGTCATCGCCGCGGCCCAGCGCTGCGGTGCGCAGGCCATCCACCCCGGCTACGGCTTCCTTGCCGAGAACCCGGATTTCGCGCGCGCCGTCGAGGCGGCCGGGCTGGTGTTCATCGGCCCCACGCCCGAGGTCATCGAACGGCTGGGCAACAAGGCATCGGCCAAGGCCGAGGCGCGTGCTGCCGGCGTGGCGGTGCTGGGAGGCGGTGAGCAGGCCAGTGCCGATGCCGAGGTGGTGGCCGCCTGGGCGCGCGCCCTGCCGCTGCCGGTGCTGCTCAAGCCGGCGGCCGGCGGCGGCGGCAAGGGCATGCATGTGGTGCGCCAGACCGCTGCGCTGGCCGAGTCCATCGCCACCGCGATGCGCGAGGCCCGCAGCGCCTTCGGCGACCCCTCGCTGATCGTCGAGCCCTACGTCGAGCGTGGCCGGCACGTCGAGGTGCAGATCGCCGGGGACGGTCAGGGCAGCGTCATCCACCTGTTCGAGCGCGAATGCACGCTGCAGCGGCGCCACCAGAAGCTGATCGAGGAAGCCCCCGCCGCGCCGCTGCCTGCCGGGCTGCGCGAGCAGATGCTGGCCGACGCCGTGCGCCTGGCGCAGCGACTGCGCTACCGCGGCGTCGGCACGGTGGAGTTCCTGGTCGCGGGCGACCGGCACTGGTTCCTGGAGGTCAATCCGCGGCTGCAGGTCGAGCATCCGGTGACGGAGGAGGTGACCGGCATCGACATCGTCGAGCTGATGCTGCGTGTGGCCGCTGGCGAGGGCATGGCGCTGACGCAGGCCGACGTGCGGCTGCGCGGCCATGCCGTCGAGGCCCGTCTGTGCGCCGAAGACGCCGAGCAAGACTTCATGCCGTCCACCGGCGAGATCGTCGCGGTGCGCTTCCCGGGCCATGGCGTGCGCGTCGAGACCGGCGTGCGCGCCAGCTCGGTGGTCACGCCGTATTACGACTCGATGCTGGCCAAGCTGATCGTGCACGATTTCGATCGCGATGCCGCGCTCGACCGCCTGTCGCTGGCACTGGCCGAAACCCAGGTGCTGGGCGTGACCACCAACGGCGGCTTCCTGCAGCAGCTGATCGCCCTGCCGCAGACGCGCGACGCCAGCTTCCACACCCGCAGCGTCGACGAAGTGCTGGCCGCGCGGACCGGCGCCGTGGCAGCGCCGCTGCGCTGGCTGGCCGCGGCGGCGGCCTGGTGGCTGCTCGATGCACGCCGGGGCGCAGGCTACGGGGCGTGGTCGGCACCCGACGTCACCGGCTGGCAGATGCACGCCGGCGACGACCCGGTGTCGGCCGTGCCGAGCCTGCTGCTGCGCGACGGCAAGCGGGTGCACGAGGTCCGCTTCGGCGCGCCACAGCCGGACGGCCAGCTGCTGGTGCAGGTGGGCGGCGAGCGTGTGCGTCTGGGCCTGCGCGCCGAAGGCGAGGGCTGGCAGCTGAGCATCGGCGATGCGGTCGAGCTGCTGGCCATCGCACGCCGCGACGGCAACGTGTTTGTGCAGGCGCAGGGCCTGGCCTTCGCCTTCGAGGCCATCGACTACCTGGCGCAGGCCGCTGCGGCGCAGGTCACGTCGGGCGAATTGCGCACGCCGCTGATGGGCACCATCCTGAAGACCCATGCTGCCGTCGGCGACACGCTGCGCGCCGGCGACGTGGTGGTGACCATGGAGTCGATGAAGATGGAAATGAAGATCTGCGCCGAGCACGACGGCGTGCTGCGCAGCCTGGGCGTCGTGGCCGGGCAGATGGTCGAACGCGGCCTGCTCGTCGGCCTCGTCGATGCCGCTGCGTGACCGACGCCCCTGGCCTGCCCGAGGAGACCGCGTTGAACTACGAATCGATCAAGCTGACGATGGACGGCGAGCATGTCGCCCGCCTGACGCTCGCCCGCCCCGACATCCAGAACGCGATGAGCATGACGCTGGTGCAGGAACTGCGCCACGCGCTGCGCGTCATCGCCGCCAACGACACGCTGCGCGCGGTGGTGCTGACGGGAGAGGGCAAGTCCTTCTGCGCCGGCGGCGACCTGAACTGGATGCAGAGCGTGCTCAAGCAGAACCGCGCCGAGCGCATCGCCGAATCCAGGGTGCTGGCCGAGCTGTTCTACGAGTTCGACACCCTGCCCAAGGTGCTGGTCGGCCGCATCAATGGTGCGGCCACCGGCGGCGGCTTCGGCATGACCTGCATCTGCGACGTGACCGTGGCCTCGAGCGCCGCGCGTTTCTCGCTCACCGAAGCCAAGCTCGGCCTGCTGCCGGCCAACATCGGCCCCTATGTGGCGCGCCGTCTGGGGCTGGCGCGGGCGCGCCGCTATGGCCTGACGGCGAAGTTCATCGACGCGGCGCAGGCCGAGCGCATCGGCCTTGTCGACCGCGTCGTCGAGCCCGACGAACTGGACAGCGCGGTGGAAGAAGAACTGGCACTGATCCTGGCGATTCCGGCCGGCTCGATCGCCTCGACCAAGAAGCTGTTCAACGACGTCATCGGCCGTCCGCCAATCGAGTGCATGGACGACACCGCGGCTGCGCTGGCCGACGCCTGGGAGACCGAGAACGCCAGCGAAGGCATCGCCGCCTTCCTGGGCAAGTGCTCGCCGTCCTGGAAGGTCAAGCGCGGCTGAAGCGCCCGCCGCCAACCCCCTTCAACTTCAACGCTGCCGATCAAATGACCACTTTCGAAACCATCCGGCTCGACATCGATGCCGCCGGCGTCGCCCGCCTGACGCTGGCCCGCGCCGACGTGCACAACGCCCTGAACCCCACCATGTTCGCCGAGATCGGCCAGGCGCTCGACCTCATCGAGGCCGACCCCGCCGTGCGCGTGGTGGTGCTCAGCGGCGAAGGCGAGAACTTCTGCGCCGGTGGCGACTTCCGCTGGCAGCAGAGCCAGGGCGACCAGGACCGTGCCAGCCGCATCCGCAGCGGCGTGCCGCTGGCCCAGATCCTGGCCCGGCTCGACACCTTCGGCCGCCCCATCATCGGCCGCATCAACGGCTCGGCCTACGGCGGCGGCGTCGGCCTGATCGCCATCTGCGACGTCGTCGTGGCGGTGGACAGCGCGCGCATCTCGCTCAGCGAGGTCCGCCTGGGCCTGGTGCCGGCGACCATCTCGCCCTATGTCGCGGCCAAGCTGGGGCCGAGCTACGCGCGGCGCGTGTTCCTCAACGGCAAGATCATGACGGCCGCCGAGGCGCAACGCTACGGTCTGGTGCACGAAGTGGTCAGCGCGGCGGATCTCGACAAGGCCGTGAATGCCGAGATCGACCTGGCACTGGCCTGCGCGCCGGGCGCGGTGCAGATGACCAAGAAGCTGGTGCAGTTCGTCCTCGCCCACGACCCGGCGGACAACCTGATCTACACCGTCGACCGCCTGGCCGACTTCTGGGAGACCGAAGAAGCGAGCGAAGGCCTGAAGAGCTTCTTCGAGAAACGGGCGCCGGCCTGGCGCCGCAAGCACGTACCCGCAGCCTGAACCCACTCTCTCCCGACAGAAAGACACCCATGAACGACGCAGACACCGTGATCTACGAGGTGCGCGACGGCATCGCCACCGTCAAGATCAACCGCCCCGAAATCCGCAACGCGCTGTCGCCCGCGGCGGCGAACCGCCTGCACGACTGCTGGGGCGAGGTCGACGCCGACAAGAACGTGCGCGTGGCCATCCTGACCTCGGCCGATTGCGGCACTTTCTGCGCCGGGCTGGACCTGCGCGAAGCGGCACGCGTGAAGAAGGAGGAGGGCGTCGACATCCTGACCAAGATGAAGGACCCGTTCCATGGCCGCCAGCGCCGCGTGGCCAAGCCCATCATCGCGGCGATGACTGGGCACCTGATCGCCGGCGGCATGATGCTGAGCCTGAACTCCGACCTGCGCGTGGGCCTCAAGGGCACGCAGGTCGGCATCACCGAAACGCGCATCGCCGGGCGCGGCAGCCCGTGGGCCATTCCGCTGCTGTGGATGCTGCCGCAGCCGCTGCTGATGGAGATGGTGCTGACCGGCGACCTGTACCCGATCGACACCTTCCACCAGCTCGGCTTCATCAACTACCTCGAAGACACGCCCGACGCCGTGCGCGCCCGTGCCCAGTCGCTGGCCGAGCGCATCCGCGACAACGCACCGCTGTCGGTGATGGCGGGCAAGGAGTCGATCCTCACGGCGATGAGCGCCGGCTGCGATGCCGGCATGGCGCTGGCGCACAACATCTACCGTGCCGCCTACGCCAGCGAGGACGCGCAGGAAGGCCCGCGCGCCTTTGCCGAGAAACGCAAGCCGGTATGGAAGGGGCGCTGAGGCGCGTTGCGCTGAAGTGTCGAGCGCATCGATGAGCCAGGCCGAGCTGCCGCCCGGCGTGCAGGTGCTCGAGCGCGGCTGGTTGTCCAGCAACAGCGTGCTGTTCCTCGGCGCGCACTCCACGGCGCTGGTCGACAGCGGCTATTGCGCGCACGCCGAGCAGACGGTGGCCCTGGTGGCCGCGGCACTATGCGGGCGCCCGCTCGACTGCCTCGTCAATTCCCATCTGCACAGCGACCACTGCGGTGGCAACGCTGCGCTGCAAGGCCGCTGGCCGGCGCTGCAGACGCTGATTCCGCCTGGATTGGCGCCGCAGGTGGCGCATTGGGATCCGGTGGCCCTCGGCTATGAGCCCAGCGGCCAACGCTGCCCGCGCTTCCGGTACGACGCCCCGGTGCTGCCGGGCACCGAAATCGAGCTTGCCGACAGGGCATGGCAGGTCCATGCCGCGCCGGGCCACGACCCCGACTCGGTGATCCTGTTCGAGCCCGGCTCGCGCACCCTGATCTCGGCCGACGCCCTGTGGGAAAACGGCTTCGGCGTGGTGTTCCCGGAACTCGACGAGCGCGACGCCTTCGGCGAGGTCGGCGCCACCTTCGACCTGATCGAGCGGCTCGGCCCGCGCTGGGTCATCCCCGGTCATGGCCCGGTGTTCCGTCATGGCGCCGAGGTGCTGGCGCGGGCGCGCGACCGTCTGCGCGCCTTCGTCCAGCGCCCCGATCGCCACGCCCACCACGCCGCCAAGGTGCTGCTCAAGTTCAAGCTGCTGGAATGCCGGCAGATGTTGTTCATCGACTATGTCCAGTGGGCCGCGGGCACCCCCCAGCTCCAGCGCATCCACCGCCGATTTGCGCCAGCGCTGGCGTTCGGCGACTGGATTGACCAGTTGACGCAGGAACTCGTGCGTTCGCAGGTGCTGCGACGGGTGGGCGAGTCGGTTCACGATGCCTGAGGAGACTGGCCGTCTGTGCACGGCGAGGACGACGCAGGCGACTGCGGATGTTCGGGCGTCCCACGCTTGGAAGGGCGCCGCACAACTCGACGCTCGAGGAGCAACTCCATGACCCCTGCACTTCTCAGTCCGCCGCGGCTGCGCGAACTCGAACTGCCCAACCGCATCGTCGTCTCACCGATGTGCCAGTACAGCGCGGTCGACGGCTGCGCCACCGATTGGCATCTGGTGCACCTCGGCCAGTACGCGGTGTCCGGTGTCGGCCTGACGATCATCGAGGCCACGCACGTCGAGCGGCGTGGCCGCATCAGCCGCGGCTGCATGGGCCTGTATCCCGACGAGAACGAGGCGGCGCTGGTGCGCGTGGTCGATTTCTATCGCCGTCACGGCAACGCCCGGCTCGGCGTCCAAATGGCGCATTCGGGCCGCAAGGGTTCGACCCGCCGGCCGTGGGAACGCCGCGGCGAGCCGCTGCCGGCCGGTGAAGAGACGTGGCCCACGGTGGGGCCGTCGGCGCTGCCCTTCGACGAGGGCTGGCCGCAGCCTGCCGCGCTCGATGCCGCCGGCCTGGCGACCGTGCGCGGCGCCTTCGTGCAGGCCACCCGGCGCGCCGCGCGCCTGGGCCTGGAACTGATCGAGATCCACAACGCCCACGGCTACCTGCTGCACAGCTTCCTGTCGCCGCTGAGCAACCAGCGCGCGGATGCCTACGGCGGCAGCCTGGCCAACCGCATGCGCTTCCCGCTCGAGGCGTTCGACGCCGTGCGCGCCGCGTGGCTCGCCGAGCGCCCGCTGGGCGTGCGCATCTCGGCTACCGACTGGGTCGACGGCGGCTGGACGGTCGAGGAGTCGGGCGAGTTCGGCCGCGAGCTGAAGGCGCGCGGCTGCGATTTCATCACCGTGTCCAGCGGCGGCGGCTCGCCGAAGCAGCAGGTTCCCGTCGGCGAGGGCTACCAGCTGCCGCTGGCCGCTGCGGTGCGCGAAGCCGCGGGCCTGCCGGTGATGGGCGTGGGCATGCTGTTCGACCCGGCCCATGCCAACCGCGCCATCGAAGAGGGCCAGCGCGACCTGGCGGCCATCGCGCGCGGCCTGCTGCACGACCCGCACTGGGCCTGGCGGGCCGCCGCCGCGCTGGGTGGCGAGATGAGCCATCCGCCGCAATACATCCGCGGCTACCTCTCGTCGTGGCTGCGCGAGCAGCGCGCGGGCTCAAGCGGCGCTTGAGTCCGCTGCACCCGAACCGGCAAAGCCAAACCCGACAGGCACACCGATGACCGGCACTACGCGCTACCCGCATGTCTTCGCCCCGCTCGACCTCGGCTTCACGCGGTTGAAGAACCGCATCCTGATGGGCTCGATGCACACCGGGCTGGAAGAGGCGCCCGATGGATTCCCGCGCATGGCCGAGTACTTTGCAGAGCGCGCGCGCGGCGGCGTCGGCATGATCATCACCGGCGGCTTTCCGCCCAATGACGAAGTCGGCGCGGGCGGCCAACTGGCCAGCGCGGCCGATGCCCAGCAGCACCGGCTCATCACCCAGGCCGTGCATGCGGCCGACCCCGAGGTGAAGATTTGCCTGCAGATCCTGCACACCGGGGCGCTGGCGCCGACGCCGGACTGCGTCGCGCCCTCGGCCGTCAAGTCGCACATCGGCCGCTACACGCCCCACGCGCTGGACGACGCCGGCATCGAGAAGCAGCTCGCCGACTTCGCCAACTGCGCCGCGCTGGCGCAGGCCGCCGGCTACGACGGCGTGGAGATCATCGGCTCCGCCGGCTACCTGCTCAGTGCCTTCATGGTGCGCAAGACCAACCTGCGCACCGACCACTGGGGCGGGCCCTGGGAAAACCGCATGCGCTTCGCGGTCGAGGTGGTGCGCCGGGTGCGCGCCGCGGTGGGCGAGCGCTTCATCGTGATCTTCCGTGTGCCGGCGATGGACATGCTCGACGGCGGCCTGGCCTGGGACGAAATCGTCTCGCTGGCCCAGGGCCTGCAGGAAGCGGGCGTCAGCATCATCAGCACGCATTTCTGCTGGCACGAGGCGCCGGTGCCGACCATCGCCACGATGGTGCCGCGCGCGGCTTTCTCGCAAGTCACGGGCCGGCTGCGCAAGGCCGTCAGCGTGCCCGTCATCACCAGCAACCGCATCAACATGCCCGACGTAGCCGAAGCCGTGCTGGCGCGCGGCGACGCCGATCTGGTGTCGATGGCGCGGCCGATGCTGGCCGACTCACAGTTCGTGCTGAAGGCCGCGCAGGGCCGCGAGGACGAGATCAACACCTGCATCGCCTGCAACCAGGCCTGCCTGGACCATTACTTCGATGGCCGCCAGCAGGTGACCTGCCTGGTCAACCCGCGCGCCTGCTACGAGACGCAGCTGCACTACCGGCCAGTGGCGGCGGCCAAGCGCATCGCGGTGATCGGTGCCGGGCCGGCCGGCCTGGCCGCCGCCACCGTGGCCGCCGAACGCGGCCACCGCGTGACGTTGTTCGAGGCCGGCGCCGAGATCGGCGGCCAGTTCAACCTGGCCCGCCGCATCCCCGGCAAGGAAGAGTTCCACGAGACCCTGCGGTACTACCGCCGCATGATCGACAAGCTCGGCATCACGCTGCGCCTGAACACCGCCGCCGACGCCGCACTGCTGGCCGCCGAGGGCTTCGACGAAGTGGTGGTGGCCACCGGCATCGAGCCGCGCCGGCCCGACATCCCCGGCATCGAGCACCCCAAGGTGCTGTCCTACATCGACGTCATCCTGGGACGCAAGGCGGTCGGCCGGCGGGTGGCCATCATCGGCGCCGGCGGCATCGGCTTCGACGTCGCCGCCCTGGTGTCGCAGGCCGGCCCCTCGGCCGCGCTCGACATCGCGGTGTTCGCCCGCGAATGGGGCATCGACTTCGAAAACCACCCGCGCGGCGGCGTCACCGGCGTGCTGCCGCAGGTGCAGAAGTCCGAGCGCTCGGTGACGCTGCTGCAGCGCAAGGCCGACGCGCTGGGCAAGAACCTGGGCCGCACCACCGGCTGGACGCACCGCATGACGCTGACCCGCCGCGGCATGCAGATGGTCGGCGGCGTCGAGTACTTGCGCATCGACGACGCCGGCCTGCACACGCGCGTTAACGGCGAGCCGCGGCTGTTCGAGGCCGACAGCGTCATCGTCTGCGCCGGGCAGTTGCCGCTGCGCAGCGTCTACGACGCGCTGCTGGCCAGCGGCCTGAAAGCCCATCTGATCGGCGGCGCCTTCGAGGCGGTCGAACTCGATGCCAAGCGCGCCATCGACCAGGCCAGCCGCCTGGCAGCCGGGCTCTGAACGTGCCGGCCGCCACCACAGGCGACGCCGCCGAGCCCCGGCTGCGCCACAGCCTGGCCAACGGCGTCAGCCACGCCCACTTCGAGTGGCGGCCCGAACGGCGCGGCCTGGCGCAGAGCCTGTGCATGGTGCACGCCACCGGCTTCCACGGCCGCGTCTGGGACCAGGTCATCCACCACCTGCCCGGCCGCCACGTCTTTGCGATCGAGCAACGCGGCCACGGCCGCAGCCAGACGGTCGATTTCGATGGCTGGGCCGACTTCGGGCACGACCTGGCCGCGCTGGCGGTGGCGCTCGATCTGCAGGGCGCGGTGGGCATCGGGCACAGCATGGGCGCGCATGCGCTGGTGCAGGCCGCCGCCTACCAGCCCGGCCGCTTCTCGCAACTGGTGCTGATCGACCCGACGATCTTCGCCCCGGCCGACTACCACCAGCCGCCGCCACCGCCCGGCACGCTGCACCCGGCGGCCGCGCGCAAGAACCACTTCGCGTCCGCGCAAGCCATGTTCGAGCGCTTCGCCGTGCGTGCCCCGTACAACGTGTTCCAGCGCCAGGCCCTGCTGGACTATTGCCGGCACGGCCTGCGCCCGGCCGATGGCGGCGGCAGCGGCTTCCAGCTCGCCTGCGACCCCGCCTTCGAGGGCAAGATCTACCCGTTGGCGCGGCAGAACCTGGGCATCTTCGCCAGCATCCGCGCGTTGCAGATTCCCGTGCTCGTGCTGCGGGCGCGGCCCGGCGACCCGGCGATCCTGCCCTGGGACCCGCTGGGCTCGCCGACCTGGCCGGGCCTGGCGCAGGAGTTCCAACTCGGGCGCGACATGCTGCTGCCGGACAAGACCCACATGCTGCCGATGGAAGATCCGGCGTTGGTGGCGCGGCTGATCAATGAGACGATGGGCTGATACCGAGCGCTGGCTTGAGAGCGAACGTTCGCGGTGCCCGCCACCGCGTCACTCGGTGCCCCATACCGGCCTGCGCCTGGCGGCGAATGCGTCCAGCCCTTCGCGGCAGTCGTCGGTGCCGAAGACGGTGGACAAAAGATCGACCGCGCTGGCCGCTCCCTGGCGGTAGCCGTTGTCGGTGGCGCGCGTGAAGGCAGCCTTGCCCAGTTTCATCAAAGCCGGCGACTTGCCGGCGAAGACCTGGGCCAGTCGGTGGGCTTCATTCAGCACCTGCGCTGCGGGCGCGGTGCGGCTGACGAGCCCCAAAGCCATGGCCTCTCGGGCATCGAAGACGCGGCCGGTGAACAGCAGATCGAAGGCGCGGTAGCGGCCGACGATGCGCGGCAGGTGGGTGTAGTGGATGGCGGGCAGCAGCCCGACCTCCATCTCCGGGTAGCCGAAGCTGGCATCGTCGGCGGCAACCAGCATGTCGCAGGTGATGGCGATCGACATGCCGCCACCGCGCACGGCACCGCCGATGGCCGCGATCGTCGGCTTGGGCAGGCCGGCTTGCAGTTCGAACAGTTGCGAGTACAGCCGGCCCACGCTGGCATGCACTTCGGCGGGTGAACTGTCCTTGAAGCGGGGCAGGTCGAGCCCGGCGCAGAAGCGGCCCGGCACGGCGCTGCCCAGCACGATGGCGCGCACGCGCGGGTCGCTGCCGGCCTCGCACAGGGCTGCCATCAGCGCGTCCATCAAGGCATCGGAGATGGCATTGACGGGCGGGTTGTCCAGCAGGATCTCGGCCACGCCGTCGCTCGCGTCGAATCTGATCATCGTGTCTCGCTTTCTGCGCAGCAGGCGGCTCAGGCGGGCTTGAGGAGGTCGGCCAGTGTGCCGGTGTCGGCGGCGTTGTCCAGCGCAGGCCGTCGAACTTGTGCGCCAGCGCACCGTCGCTGGTCGGATTGGCCGGCGATCCGTAGCCGTCATCGACCAGGCGCTCGTGCACCTGTCGCGGTGAGCGCACCTACCGAGTTATTGGCGGCGCCAGCAGTTTGCGCAGGTCCGTGCCGGGATCGGCGAGCGCGGCGCGATCCGGCAGCGTCACACTGCCTAGCAGCCGCTTGAGCGACGAGAATTCACGCACGTTGTGCATGCAAGTCATGCCGACCGCGCGACCCCGATGCAACTGAATCAGTGAAAACTTCGAGCCGGGCGCTGCTTCGCCGCGCACGAATCGGACCCGGTGCTGTGGTCGATCAGCCGAGCCGAAAGCCTGCGTAGCCCTGCTGCGCCACCTCGGCCAAGCGCTGGC
This sequence comes from Rubrivivax sp., assembly GCA_036724445.1. GTDB lineage: Bacteria > Pseudomonadota > Gammaproteobacteria > Burkholderiales > Burkholderiaceae_C > Rubrivivax. Next base: position 52,621 of record DAIMFR010000029.1, read on the forward strand.
GGTAGCGGGGCGCGCCGCCGTTGTAGATCATGTAGCGGATCTTGTCGTGTCCTTCGACATTGGAGTTGTAGCCAGTGAACCAGGACTTGGCCTTGCGCAGCAGCAGGCCCTGGTACATCTCCTTGACATGCGCGGTCCACTCCGCCTGTGCTTCGGGCGTCGGCTCGATACGGTGGATGCCGTGTTGCACGGCGTGCTCGAACAGCCCGCTCGCCCAGTCCACCACGGTCTCGATGCCCCGGGGAAAATTGGTCGACAGCGAGGCGCTCTGCGGACCTGCCAGCATGAACATGTTCGGGAAGCCGGCCACCTGAAGACCCAGGTAGGTGAGCGGCCCGTCGCGCCAGCAGTCGCGCAGGCGCTGGCCATCGGTGCCGACGAAGTCGATCTCGTCAAAGGCGCCGGTGACGGCGTCGAAGCCCGTGGCGTAGATGATGAGGTCGAACTCGTAGTCGCGCTCGCTGGTGCGGATGCCGGTGGGCGTGATGCACTCGATCGGCGTCTCGCCGATGCTGACCAGGTGCACGTTGCTGCGGTTGTAGGCTTCGTAGTAGCGCGTCTCCATCGGCACGCGCTGCACGCCGAAGCCGTGGTCTTTGGGGATCAGCTTCTCGGCCAGCACCGGGTCCTTGACACGCTCGCGAATCTTGTCTGCCACGAAGGCCGAGAACTCGGCGTTGGCGGCCTCGTCCATCAGCACGTCGCGGAAGTTGCCCAGCCAGATGGCAAAGCCGGGTGTGGCGTAGAGCCGCTCCCAGACGGCCAACCGCTCCCCGCGCGGCACCTCGGCCACACGGCGCCGGTCTGGTCCGTGGATGAAGCCGCCCGGCGTGTTGTCGCACTTCTTGAAGATCGCGGCGTAGTCGGCCCGGATCGAGGCCATCTCTGCCGCAGAGATCGGGGCGTTGTGCAGCGGTGCGCACCAGTTGGGCCGGCGTTGGAAGACGGTGAGTTGGCCCACCTTGTCGGCGATGGCACCGATCAACTGCACGCCGGTGGCCCCGGTGCCGATCACGGCCACGCGTTTGCCGGCCAGTTCCACCGGCTCCCTGGGCCAGTGGTACGTGTGGAAAGAAGGACCGCGGAAGCTGTCCATGCCCGTCAAGCGGGGCATCGTCGGTGCCGACAGCAGGCCGATGGCGGTGAGCAGGTAGCGGCAAGTCAGCGTGCGGCCTTCTGCCAGTTCGAGCGTCCAGATGTGGTGCTCGTCGTCCCAGACGGCGCGCTTCAGGTTGCAGCCGAACTGGACGTGCTTGCGCAGATCGAACTTGTCGACCACGTGGTTCACATAGCGCAGGTTCTCGGGCTGCGGCGAGAAGTGCTCGGTCCAGTCCCACTCGGCCAGCAGTTCCTTCGAGAATGAGTAGCCATAGGTGTAGCTCTCGGAATCGAAACGGCAGCCGGGGTAGCGGTTCCAGTACCAGGTGCCACCGACGTCGTCGCCGCGCTCCAGCACCGTGACGTCGGCGCCCATGTCCAGCAGCTTGTGCAACTGGTACAGGCCGCACATGCCGGCGCCGATGATCACGAACTGGCGTTCGGGGGCCTGCGCCCGGGGCCTCGCGGTTGGATCTGTTTTGACCAAGACTCATCTCCGTACTCTTCAGTCCGCGCCGGGGGAGGTCCGCTGCCTGCGCTGCGGCGCTGCTCTCGCCGGTCTGCACTGACGATACAACCAAACGTTTGTTCGATATGATGCCTGAAAGCTCGCCTCTTCGGGCTCGCAGGTTCATCCTTCCAGCCATCGACCGAAGGTCTCCGCATGTGCAGCATCGAGTCCTTGTTCCATAACAACCGCGCCTGGTCGGCCCGCTGCGTGGCGGAGGATCCAAGCTACTTCTGGCGGCTTGCCCAACAGCAGGCGCCGCGCTACCTGTGGATTGGTTGCTCCGACAGCCGCGTTCCGGCCAACGAGATCCTGGGACTGCGACCGGGCGAGGTCTTCGTGCACCGCAACGTCGGCAACCTGGTGGTGCACTCCGACCTCAATTGCCTGACCGCGCTGCAATACGCCGTCGAGGTCTTGAAAGTCGAGCATGTGCTCGTGGTCGGGCACTACGGCTGCGGTGGGGTGCAGGCGGTGGTCGAGCAGCGCCGCACGGGCCTGGCCGAGAACTGGCTGCGGCACCTGGAGGACGTGGCACGCAAACATGCCAACCGACTTGACGACATTGGCGACCTTGGCCATCGGGCTTCCCGCCTGTGCGAGCTCAACGTGATCGAACAGGTCAGCAACGTGTGCCGCACGACAACGGTGCGACGGGCCTGGGAACGGGGCCAGCGTGTCGAAGTGCACGGGCTGGTGTATGGCCTCGGCGACGGGCTGCTGCGTCGCGTGGGTGCCAGCGTGGGCGGCCTCGAGGCACGCGATTCCGGCTACGTCGAAGCATTGTCCGCGCTCGGCGTGCCCTGAGCAGGCGCATCGAGGTCGGCTGTTCAGGCGCCGAGCCTGGCCTGCAACTCGGCCACCGCCTCCGGGTTGACCAGCGACGACAGGTCGCCCGGACTTTCGCCCTTGTAGACCGCACGCACCACGCGGCGCATGATCTTCATGTTGCGCGTCTTCGGCAGGTCGCTCACCAAAATCACCTGGCGCGGACGGTAGGACGTGCCCATGCCCTTCACCACCGCGCTTGACAGTTCATTTTCCAACGCCGCGTCCGCCGCCACGCCGGGCATGGCGACGCAGACGCAGACGATGGCCGAGCCCTTGAGCTCGTCGGGCACGCCGATCACGGCGGCCTCCGACACCTTGCCGGTGCCGGTGAGCAGGGTTTCGATTTCCGACGGCCCGGTGCGCTTGCCCGAGATCTTGATGGTGTCGTCGCTGCGGCCCAGGATGTAGATCAGGCCCTCGGCATCGCGCATCGCGAAGTCGCCATGCACCCAGATGCCCGGCAGGGTGCGCCAGTAGCTGTCGAGGTAGCGCTCGTCGTCGCGCCACAGGCTCTTGGTGAAGCCGATGTTGGGGTTGCGCAGCACCAGTTCACCGACCTGGCCGGCCGCGACCGGCTTGCCGGCGTCATCGACGATGTCGGCGCCGACGCCCAGCCCGCCCATGCCGAAGGAACCCGGCCGCAGCGGATGCAGCACGGTGCCGGTGAAGTTGCAGCCGCCGACTTCAGTGCCGCCGACGATGTTCAGGAAGGGCAGCTTGTTCTTGCAGATGTGCTCGAAGAACCAGCGCCAGGGCGCTTCCGTCCAGGCTTCGCCGCCGGACACCGTGACGCGCAGCGACGACAGGTCGAAGCCCTCGACCTCGGCGTCGCCGTAGCGCATGAGGCCGCGGATCAGCGTCGGCGCCACGCCCAGATAGGTGACCTTGTGGTCCTGAAGCAGGCGCCAGAAGCGGCCCGTGTCAGGAAAGTCGGGTGTGCCTTCGGCGACGAGCAGGCTGCCGCCGAAATAGCTCGGGATGCAGGCGCACATGGCGCCGACCATCCAGCCCATGTCGCTCATGAAGAAGAAGCGGTCGCTGGCCTTGAAGTCGGCGCAGATGTGCATGTCGCGCATGACCATCGAGCCCAGGAAGCTCACATGGGTCCACACCGCGCCCTTGGGCTTGCCGGTGGTGCCCGAGGTGTACAGCAGCACGGCGGGGTCGTCAGCGGCCATCTCGGCGGTGGCCAACTCGGCCGGCTGGCGCGCCACGGCGGCGGCCCAGTCGTGGTCGCGCCCTGCTGTCATGGGGCAGGCGGGCAGGGCGTCACCCAGGTGCCGCAGCACCAGCACATGCTGCACGCTGGGCACCGACAGCAGCGCCTCGTCGAGCACCGCCTTCATCGCGCCCGGCGTGCCGCGGCGCCAGGTGCCGTCGACCGTGAGCACGACCTTGGCCTCGCCGTCGTTCAGGCGCGAGACGATGGGTTGCGGGCCGAAGCCCGAGAACAGCGGCATGACGACGGCGCCGATCTTCATCACCGCGAAGAAGGCGATGAAAGTCTCGGGCAGGTTGGGCATGTACAGGCCGACGCGGTCACCGCGCTGCACGCCCAGGGCCTGCAAAGCGCCGGCCAGGCGGCAGACCTCGGCGTCGAAGTCGCGGTAGCTCAAGCTGCGCTGGGCACGGCGGTCTTCGCCCTCCCAGACCAGAAACGGGCGCTCCCAGGCCGGCGTATCGCGATGGCGGTCGATGCAGTTGAGCACGACGTTGGTCGTGCCGCCAACGCACCAGCGGGCCCATTCGATGCCGCGCGAGGTGTCGAGCATCTGCTGCGGCGGCGTGTAGAAGCGGAAGTCGCAGAACTCGAAAACCTGCTGCATCAGCCAGGCCGGGTCGGCGTCGGCGCGCCGGGACAGCGCCGCCAGGTCGGCCTCGCCGGTCTTGCGGATGAAGGCAGTGAGATTGGAGTTCGCCACGATCTCGGGCGTGGGCACCCAAGCGAACGGCCGTTTGGTAGAATTCATATGTCGAGATTAGCCCAAGCCTCGGGCGTCGTCCAGTGCTGGCAGCCCGACCGGCATGGCCGGCCGACGCCCACAGCCCCACCGGAGAGACCGCGCCCATGCATGTCGACGAAGCCATCCGCAGCCGCAAGTCGGTGCGGCGTTTCCTGCCCACGCCGGTGCCTGCCGCGGTGGTGAGCCACATCCTGGAAGTGGCGGCACGGGCCCCCAGCGGCAACAACGTGCAGCCCTGGCGCGTGTACGTGCTGGCGGGCGAGGCGCGCGACGGCCTGTGTGCCGACATCGTCAAGGCCGCCCAGGAAGACCCCGACCGCTACCAGCCCGAGTACGCCTACTACCCGACGAGCTGGTTCGAACCCTACCTCGATCGCCGCCGCCGCTGTGGCTTTGGCCTCTACGCCACGATGGGCATCGCGCGCGATGACCAGGCCGCACGCGAACGGCAGATGCTGCGCAACTACAGCTTCTTCGACGCCCCGGTCGGGCTTCTCGTCACGCTGGACAGGCGGCTGAACACCGGCAGCTTCATGGACGTGGGCATGTTCATCCAGAACGTGATGGTGGCGGCGCGCGCCCAGGGCCTGCACACCTGCGCCCAGGCCGCTTTCGCCTGGTTCCACAAGGTGACGCGCCAGCACCTGCCGATGGGCGACAACGAGATGCTTCTGTGCGGCATCGCACTCGGGCACGAGGACCTGCAGGCGCCAGAGAACGCCTTCATCACCGAGCGCGCGCCGCTCGCCGACTTCGTCAGCTTTCACGGCATGCAAGCGTGCCCGGACAGCCCGGCACGTTGACCGCGCCCGCAGGGGCCGCCCAGGTGACGCCGGCGCGCAAGACGCTCCTCATCGTCTACCACACGCACACCGGCGGCACGCTGCAGATGGCGCGCGCCGCTGCAGACGGTGCCGGCCGCGAGCCGGCGATCAACGTGCGCCTGCTGCATGCGGCGCAGGCCGGGCCCGACGACGTGCTGGCCGCCGACGGCATGATCTTCGCCACGCCCGAAAACCTGGCCGCCATGTCCGGCCTGCTGAAGGACTTCTTCGACCGCAGCTACTACGCCGCGCTCGACCGCATCAATGGCCGGCCCTACGCCTGCCTGGTCTGCGCCGGCAGCGACGGCAGCAACGCCGTGCGCCAGATCGAACGCATCTGCACCGGCTGGCGGCTGCGGCTCATCGCCGACGCGTTGATCGTCTGCACCCACGCCCAGACGCCGGACGACATCCTGCGCGACAAACGCATCGATCCGCCAGATCTGGAGCGTTGCGCGGACTTGGGGGCTGCCTTTGGGGCGGGCCTGGCCATGGGCATCTACTGACGGCGGTAGGCGCCGGCCCTCCCAGCAAGTTGCGGGTCGATCCGAGAGTCATCCAGATCGATCCTGGTGGCCTCCAGCGAAATCGCTGCTGGCAACCAGGGTCTCTCGATGTTCAGGCTTGACCGGGAACCGCAAGCCGCCTGAACCGCCGGATCGCACTACAGCCGGAAGATGCCGTAGTGCGGTTCGCCGATCGGCGCGTGCGACGCTGCCGACAGCGCCATGCCCAGCGCGTTGCGTGTGTCGGTTGGCGCCAGCAAGCCGTCGTCCCACAGGCGTGAGGTGGCGAAGTAGGCGTTGGATTCGCGCTCGGCCTTCTCGAAGACGCGGTCGCGTAGCGCCTTCATGGCGGCGTCGTCGGGCGGGTGGCCGTTGCGCCGCAACTGGGCGATCTTGACGTCGGCCAGGGTGTTGGCGGCCTGCTCGGGGCCCATCACGCCCATGTGGATGTTGGGCCAGGCCCAGATGAAGCGCGGGTCCCAGGCGCGGCCGCACATGCCGTAGTACCCCGCGCCGAACGCGGCGCTGGTGATCACGGTGAACTTGGGCACCTCGCTGCCGGCCTGCGCCATCAGCATCTTGGCGCCGTCCTTGGTGATGCCTTCCATCTCGTAGTTGCGGCCGATCATGTAGCCCGTGGTGTTCTGCAGGAACACCAGCGGCGTGCGGTTCTGGTTGCACAGCGCGATGAAGTGCGCCGCCTTCTTCGAGCTGTCGGAAAAGAGCACGCCGTTGTTGGCCAGGATGCCGATGCGGTAGCCCCAGAGGTAGGCGTAACCGCAGACCAGGGTGGTGCCGTAGGCCGGCTGGTATTCGTGGAAGCGGCTGCCGTCGACCATGCGCGCGATCAGTTCGCGGTGGTCGAACTGCACCTTGTGGTCGGGGCTGACGATGCCGTGCATCTCACCCGGGTCGTAGTAGGGCGCCTCGGGCTCGTGCTCGGGCAGGTAGCTGCGCGTGGCCGGCTTGAGCTGGGCCACGATCTCGCGGCAGATCTCGATCGCGTGGGCCTCACTGTCGGCGGGGTAGTCCACCGTGCCCGATATCTGCGTGTGCAGATCGGCGCCGCCGATCTCGTCGGCGGTG
>DAIMFR010000030.1:0-55602 GCA_036724445.1 Rubrivivax sp.
GCCGGCGCCTCCTCGATCACCTTCTGGTGGTTGCGCTGGATCGAGCACTCGCGCTCGAACAGGTGCACCAGATGGCCGTGCTTGTCGCCGAGCAACTGCACCTCGAGGTGGCGGGGTTCGGCCAGGTAGCGTTCGAGCAGCACGCGGTCGTCGCCGAACGAGGCCTTGGCCTCGCGCCGCACGGTGTCCAGCGCGGCGGCGAATTCGCCCGCGGCGCGCACCACCCGCATGCCCTTGCCGCCGCCGCCGGCCGAAGCCTTGATCAGCACCGGGAAGCCGATGCGCGCGGCAGCTTCGGCCAGCACCGCGGGCGCTTGGTCATCGCCGTGGTAGCCGGGCACGACCGGCACGCCGTGCTCGACCGCGATGCGCTTGGATTCGATCTTCGAGCCCATGCGCCGGATCGCCTCGCGCGACGGGCCGACGAAGGCGATGCCGGCGGCCTCGCAGGCCTCGATCAACGCCAGGCTCTCGGACAGGAAGCCGTAGCCCGGGTGCACCGCCTGCGCGCCGGTGGCGCGTGCCGCGGCGACGATGGCCGACGCGTCGAGGTAGCTGCGCGCGGCCTCGGGCGGGCCGATGCGCACGGCGGTGTCGCAGCTGGCGACGTGCAGCGCCTCGCGGTCGGCATCCGAATACACGGCCACGGTGCGCAGCCCCATGCGCCGCGCGGTGCGGGCGATGCGGCAGGCGATCTCGCCGCGGTTGGCGATCAGAAGGGTGTCGAACATGGCGGCCGTGGGTTCACACCTGCTCAGCTGGCGCGCCAGGCGGGCGGCCGCTTGGCGAAGAAGGCCGTGATGCCCTCGCGCCCTTCTTCGGTCTCCCAGGCATCGGCCAGCTTGTCGGCGGTGTAGATCATGCTGGTGGACAGGTCGTGCTGGTCGACGTAGGCGATCAGCTTCTTGGTCGCGGCCACCGCGCCGGGGGCGCATTGCAGCAGGTCGGCGAGTTCGCGCTCGACCGCCGCGTCGAGCTGGTCGTCGGGCACGACCTCGGACACCAGACCGAGTCGCTGCGCCTCTGCCGCCTTCATGCGCCTGGCGGTCAGGAAGGTGCGGCGTGCGTTGGCCTCGCCCATGCGTGCCACGACGTAGGGCGCGATGTTGGCCGGCAGCAGGCCCAGGCGCACTTCGGTCAGGCAGTACACGCCGCTGTCGACCGCGATCGAGACATCACAGACCGAGACCATGCCCACGCCGCCGCCGTAGGCCGGGCCGTTGATGCGCCCGATCAGCGGCATCGGCAGCTCGTTGAGCGCGAGGAACATGGTCGCCAGTTCGGCGCTGTCGGCGACGCGCTCGGTGCGCGTCTTCTTCATGTTCTGCTGCATCCAGCCTAGGTCGCCGCCGGCGCAGAAGGTCTTGCCGGCGCCAGTCAGCACCACGGCGCGCACCCCGGTGGCCTGGGCCAGCCAAGCGGCGGCAGCGCGCAGCTCGGCAATCAGCGTGGCGTTGAGCGCGTTGTGGGTGTCGGGCCGGTTCAGCGTGAGCCGGGCCACGCCGCGGGTGTCGATGTCGAGCAGCAGGGTTTCGAAGGCGGGGGTCTTCATGATTTCGGCTCTCACATGCGGTAGACGGGGGTGGCGGTCCTGGGCAGTACGCGCCGGGTGGCCAGCGCCAGCGCCAGCGCCAGCACATTGCGTGAGGCCGAGGGCGCGATCAGGCCGTCGTCCCACAGGCGCGAGGTGGCGTAGTAAGGGTCGGACTGGCGGGCGTACTGCTCGCGCACGGCGCGCTCGGTCTCGGCCATGCGCGCCTCGTCGGCCGGGCCGCGCAGGTTGGAGCGTGCCAGCTCGAGCATCACGTTGCTGGCGATGTCGGCGCTCATGGTCGCCACCGAGGCGCTCGGCCAGGCGAACAGGAACTCGGGCTCGAAGCCGCGCCCGCACATGCCGTAGTTGCCGGCGCCGTAGGAGCCGCCGACGATGAGGGTGAGCTTGGGCACGCGCGCGCACGACACCGCGTAGACCATGTTGGCGCTGTGCTTGGAGATGCCACCGCGCTCGGCCTCGGTGCCGACCATGAAGCCGGCGATGTTCTGCAGGAACAGCAGCGGCACGCCACGCTGGTTGGCCAGCTCGATGAAGTGCGTGCCCTTCAGCGCCGCTTCGGCCAGCAGGGCACCGTTGTTGGCGAGGATGCCCACCGGCTGGCCGTGGATGGCGCCGAAGCCGGTCACCAGCGTCGAGCCCCACTCGGGCTTGAACTCGTGCAGCTCGCTGCCGTCGACCAGGCGGGCGATGATCTCGCGCGCGTCGTAGGGCTGCTTGGGGTCAACCGGCACGATGGCGTCGAGCTCGACCGGGTCGTACAGCGGCGGGCGTGGCGTCAGCGCCGGCGCCGGCAGCGGCGCCGGCGGCAGGCTGGCGACGATCTCGCGCAGCCGCGCCAGCGCCTGCGCCTCGTTCTCGGCCAGGTGGTCATTGACGCCGGAGACGCGGGTGTGCATCTCGGCGCCGCCGAGCGTCTCGCCGTCCACCGTCTCGTTGATCGCGATCTTCACGATCGACGGGCCGCCCAGGTGGATGCGGGCATTGCCGCGCACCATCACCACCTCGTCAGACAGCGCCGGGATGTAGGCCCCGCCCGCGGTGCAGCCGCCGAACACGGCCGAGATCTGCGGCACGCCGTCCTGCGACATGCGGCATTGCTGGAAGAAGTTGTTGCCGAAGTGGTCGCGGTCGGGGAACACGCGGTCCTGCTCGGGCAGGAAGGCACCGCCGCAGTCCACCAGATACAGGCAGGGCAGGCGCAGCCGCCACGCAATCTCCTGCGCGCGGCGGTGCTTCTTCACCGTCTCGTGGAAGAACGAGCCGCCCTTCACGGTGGCGTCGTTGGCGATGAACATGCACGGCTGGCCGGCGACGATGCCGATGCCGGTGACGATGCCCGCCGCCGGCACCTCGTTGCCGTACTGGCCCCACGCGGCGAGAGGGGAGAGCTCGAGGAAGGCGCTGGCGTCGTCGAGCACAAAGTCGATGCGCTCGCGCACCAGCAGCTTGCCGCGGCCGCGGTGGCGCTGGATGTGCGCGTCGCGTCCGCCCGTGGCGGCCAGCGCGAGGCGCTCGCCCAGCAGCTCGAGCTGCTGTCGGCCGCGCGCCGCAGCGGCCACGCCGGCAACCGAGCGCCAATCGACGCGGCTGGTCATCACTGCCATGGGCGGTGTCCTTTCGAAACCGCCGGTGCAGCCGGTTGCAGACGCCAGGAACTCTTCATTTGACCTCCGACCCACGGGGCCGCCGATGCGCAGGCGTGCGGCGCAGCGCTTTCGCCCCCTCGTATTCTGCCATCAAACATACGTTAGTTAGCCTATTGGTTGGCGCGGGAGCCGGCTGCTGCATCGGCGCATGATCGACCACGCGCAGGCCGCTCAACGTCGCGCGCTAGCCCGCGCCGTCGCGAACGCGCATCAGGTGCGCGTCCGGCCCTGGTCCTTGACGCGAGACAATGGCCACAAGGCCGAAAACGTGACCAGCGCGGTGACGCCGAAAGCGGCACCGAAACTCGCACCGGCGGCGACCACCAGGCTGAAGATCGCCGGCCCCACGACATAGGCCAGCAGCAGCAGCAGCGTGGCGCCGGTCATGGTCTCGTTCCGCGTTTCGGGCGGCGCCAGGCGCGCGACTTCGGCAAACTGCACGCCGTTCCAGCTGGCCACGGTCAGGCCGGCCAGCACTGCCAGCGCGACCACGCTCCAGGTCGGCCACGCCGGTGTGCAGAACGCCAGCGCCAGCGTGGTCAGACCCGACCCGATCACCGCCCAGCGCAGCACGCGCAGGCCGTCGCCCAGCCGATCCGAGATGAAGCCGGCCAGCGGCCGGCCGAGCGCGCTGACCAGCTGCATCAGCGCGAACAGCGCGCCGGCGGCCGTCAGCGTCCAGTGCAGCTCGACCACGAGGTAGGTGACGAGGAACGCGAACCACACGCTCTGCCCCGCGCCCAGGCAGCCGCCGGCCAGGCCCATGCGGCGCAAGGCCGGCATCGCCACCAGCACCGCGATCGGCTGGCGCAGGTTGTTCGGCGACAGGAACATCCGCCAGTTCAGCAGCAGCGTGCTTTCGCGCGCGGCGTCGACGCGGGCCCGCAAGGGCTGCACCGCGAACAGCGTCAGCGCCCCGATCGCGGCGGCGATGGTCACGGCCACGCCGATGCCCAACGCTTGCGAAGCCCAAGGCAGCAGCAGCCCGGCGAGCACGCCGCCCAGCGGCACGCCGGCCTGCTTGACCGAGAACAGCAGGTTGCGATGCCGCAGCGGCGCGAAGCGCTGCAGCACGTCCATGCCGGCCGACGACGGCGGCCCGATCGACACGCCGATCAGGAGGGTGCCGATCACCAGCGCAAGGGACTCCGGTACCGCACTCAGCAAGGCGCCGAGCACGCCCAGCGCCAGACCGACCTGAAGGTTGCGCATCGAGCCATAGCGCCGCAGCAGCGGCATGCCCAGCAGCAGCGCGAAGACCGAGGCACCGGTGACCGTCGACGACAGGTAACCCACGCTCTCGACCGGCCAGCCGATGCGCGGTGCCAGTGTGGGCGCCAGTGTGGGCGCAATGCGCGACAGGAAGGACACGGCCGTCTGCACCGCCAGCATCGCCAGCAGCGGACCCACCCAGTCTTCGTCGCGGCCGGTCTGCAAGCCTGGCGCGTCTTCAGGGCCGGCCGCCGTCATCGAGTGGTCGGCGGCGCGTGCGAGTGCAAGGTCACCGGCGCATCGCGGCCAGCGTGCCGCTGTGCATGAGGTGGCCGTTCAGCGGCCGGCCGATGATGCGCTCGGCCAGTCGCGAGGCCTCGACCAGCTTCTCCAGGTCGATGCCGGTGGCGATGCCCATTTCCTCACACATGAACGCCATGTCCTCGGTGCAGACGTTGCCGGCTGCAGAGCCGGTCTTGTGCTCGGCGAAGGGGCAGCCGCCCAGGCCGGACACCGAGCTGTCGAACAACTCCACGCCCATCTGCAGCGCCGCATAGACGTTGGCCCCGCCGAGGCCGCGCGTATCGTGCAGGTGCAGGCCGATGCGCGCCTGGGGCACGATCTCGCGCACCGCGCCGACGCGGCGCTTGATCTCTTCCGGGTTGGCCCAGCCCATGGTGTCGGCCAGGTAGAAGGCCGGGAACGGGATGCGGCGATCGGCGCAGACGTCGGCCAGCCAGCGCACGATGTCGGTGATGGCGGACACCGGCACCGGGCCGCCGAGGTTGCAGCCGAAGGACGTGACCACATAGGCCTGCTCGAGCGGGATGCCCAGCGCGATATAGCGGTCGATCCAACCGAGCTGGCGCGCGCGGTTCTCGGCGACGCTGCAGTTGTTGTTGCGCTGCGAGAAGGGCTCGGTGACGTAGAACACGATCTTGCCGTCGAGGTCGACCTGTTCGCAGGCGCGCGCGCGCTCGAAGCCGTTGTCGTTGAGCCAGAGCGCGGTGTAACGCGTGCCTTGCCGCTTCTTCAGCTGCGCGAACAGCTCGGGCGAATCGGCCATCTGCGGCACTGCGCGCGGGCTCACGAACGAGGCGCACTGCACCTGCTTCAGGCCGGCAGCGGCCAGCGCGTCGATGAGCGCCAGGCGGTCGGCCAGCGGGTAGGTGGCCTTCTCCATCTGGAAGCCCTCGCGCGGGCCCTCTTCGTGGAACTCGACCTGCTTCGGGAATGACGTCATCGGTTGCTCCTTGCTTGTGCAGATTATTCGACCGGTGCGACCGGCGCGACCGGCGCCACCTCGGCCAACACCTGGTGGCGCTCGACCATGTCGCCGACCTTGCAGCGCACAGCGGCTACGCTGCCGTCGAACGGGGCGGTGACGTGCAGCTCCATCTTCATCGACTCGAGCACGACCACCGTCTGGCCGATCTTCACCGCATCGCCCACCGCGGCCTTGAGGGCCACCACCTTGCCCATCATCGGTGCGCCGAGCTGGCCGCCCGCAGTGGCGTCGGCGAGCGCACCGCCGAGGTAGGGCGTGCAGTCGAACACGCTGCGCCCGAGCGGGCTCGACAGCTCGATGCTGTGCGCAGTGCCGACGAGCGCGAGCTCGAGCGTGCGGCCGCCGAAGTGCAGCAGCCGGTGGCCACTGGGCAGCACGGCCAGCGACGCGCGCTCGGGCGCATCGCCGAGCACCAGCTCGATGCTGCCGTCGGCCTGCGGCGCGCCGAAGCGCACCGGCCATTCGTCCGTGCCGCTCTTCAGCACCAGGTTCGGCAACGGCGCCGGCGCGGGGCCTCCGTTGGCCAGGCGCCAGCCGGTGAAGCCCTGCGCCTGGCTCCAGCAGCCGAGTTCGGGGGTAGTGGCGCGCTGCGCGGCAATCCAGTGCAGCGCGGCCGCGGCCACATGCTCGGGCGGCACGACAGGCGCCGCACGGGCAGCCGCAGCGTCGGTGGCGAAAGACTCGTCGATCAGGCGCGTGTGGAAGGTCGCCGCGATGGTCTGCGGCCAGTGCAGCAGTTCGTGCAGGAACTGCAGGTTGGTGGTCAGGCCGATCACCGTGCTGTCGCGCAGACCGGCAGCCAGTGCGCGGCGCGCGGCCTCGCGGTTCGGGCCGCGCGACACCAACTTGGCGATCATCGAGTCGTAGTACGGCGAGATCTCGTCGCCGCTCTCCACGCCCGACTCGATGCGCACCGCCGCGCGCGAGAAATCGACGCGGTCCAGACGCCCGGTGGTCGGCAGGAAGCCGGCTTCGGCATCTTCGGCGCACAGCCGTGCTTCGAAGGCGTGGCCTTCGCAGCGCACGTCGGCCTGTGTCAGCGGCAGCCGGCCGGTGTCGGCGATGCGCAGTTGCAACTCGACCAGGTCGAGCCCCGTCACCTCCTCGGTCAACGGGTGTTCGACCTGCAGGCGCGGGTTGACCTCGAGGAAGTGGTGCTCGTCCCCCGCCACGACGAACTCGACCGTGCCCAGGCCGCAGTAGTTTACGCCGGCGGCGAGCTTCACCGCATCTGCCAGCAGACGCTCGCGCAAGGCTGGCGGCAGGCCCGCGCTCGGCGCCTCCTCGATCACCTTCTGGTGACGGCGCTGCAGCGTGCACTCGCGCTCGAACAGGTGGATCGCGTGGCCCTGCCCGTCGCCCGCGACCTGAACCTCGATGTGGCGCACGCGCGGCAGATAGCGCTCGACGATCAGCTCGCCATTGCCAAAGGCCTTCTCGGCCTCGCGCATCGCGCTTTCCACGCGGGCGTCCAGGCCGTCGAGGCTCTCGACCACCGCCATGCCGCGGCCACCGCCGCCGGCCACGGCCTTCAGCAGCACCGGCAGCGGCATGCCGCGCACGGCGTTCACCACCGCGCCAGCGTCGTTCATGCCGCCTTCGCTGCCCGCGATCACCGGCACGCCCAGCCGCGCGGCCTCGCGCTTGGCCTGCGCCTTGCCGCCCAGCCGTTCCATGGTTTCGGCGGTCGGGCCGATGAAGATCAGCCCAACGGCGTCGAGCGCGCGCACGAAATCCGGGTTCTCGGAGACGAAGCCGAAGCCGGGGTGCACGGCGTCGGCGCCGACGCGCAGCGCTGCCGCAACGATGGCGTCGATGCGCAGGTAGCTGTCGGACGGTGCCGCGCCACCGAGTTCGACCGACTCGCCGATCTCGCGCACATGGCGCGCATGCCGGTCGACGCTGGAATGCACGGTGGCGACCTTCAGACCGAGGCGCCGGCAGGTGCGCGCGATGCGGCAGGCGATCTCGCCGCGGTTGGCGATCAGGACCTTCTTGATGTTCATGGGTTTCCCGCGGCAAGATCGCCTGCGCACGCTGCGCGTGCCAGGCAATCTGGCTTCGCCGCTGCGCCGACTGGCGTCGGCTGGTCGCCGCGGTTGGCGATCAGGACCTTGTGGATGCGTTGCATGTCAGAAGCGGAAGATGCCGAACGGTGTGGGCTTGGGCGCCGTGCGCGACGCGAGGTCGAGCATCAGGCCCATCACGTCGCGTGTCTCCACCGGGTCGATGATGCCGTCGGCCCACAGGTTGGACGAGAAGTTGTCGGCGGGCTGGAAGTCTTCATAGACCTTGCGCACCGGCGCCTTGAAGGCTTCTTCTTCCTCGGGCGTCCACTCGCGGCCTTCGGTCTTGTTGATCTGCCGGCGCACCAGGGCCATCACGGTGGCCGCCTGGTCGGGGCCCATGATTGCGGCACGCGCGTTCGGCCACGCGAACATCGCCGTCGGGTTGAACGGCCGGCCGCACATCGCCAGGTAGCCGGCGCCGTAGGACGCGCCGATGATGATGGTGTACTTGGGCACGTTGGCCGAGGCCATCGCGGTGATCATCTTCGCGCCCGCCTTGGCGATGCCCGACTGCTCGGCGGCGCGCCCGACCATGAAGCCGGTGACGTCGGCCATGAACAGCAGCGGGATGTCGCGCTGGCAGCACAGGTCGATGAAGTGCGCCGCCTTCATCGCGCTTTCAGGGAACAGCACGCCCTGGTTGGCGAGGATGCCGATCTCGTGGCCGTGGATGCGGGCAAAGCCGGTCAGCAGCGTGTCGCCGTACAGCGGCTTGAATTCCTGGAAGCGGCTGTCGTCGACGAAACGCGCCAGGATCTCGCGCGTGTCGGTGGGGATCTTGGGGTCGCGGCTGATCAGGGCGTGGATCTCGCGCGGATCGAAACGCGGTGGCAGGCTGGGCTGCTTGGTCCAGCGCGGCTTGGGCGGCTCGCCGAGTTCACGCACGATCTCGCGCGTCAGCGCCAGCGCGTGGCGGTCGTCGTGGGCGATGTGGTCGGTGACGCCGCTCAGGCTGCAGTGCATCTGCGCACCGCCCAGCGACTCGGCATCGACCGTCTCGCCGGTGGCGGCAAAGGTCAGCTCGGGGCCGCCCAGGTACATGAAGCCCTGTTCCTTGACGATCACGATCTCGTCGCACAGCGCCGGGATGTAGGCGCCACCCGCGGTGCAGGGCCCCAGCACGACGGCGATCTGGTGGATGCCCTCGGCCGACATGCGCACCTGGTTGTTGAAGATGCTGCCGAACTGGCCGACGTCGGGGAAGATGTTGGCCATGTCGGGCAGGAAGGCGCCGCCGCTGTCGACCAGCGTGATGCACGGCAGCCGGTGCGCCCAGGCGATCTGCTGCGCGCGCACGTGCTTCTTGCACGTCATGCCGTAGTAGGTGCCGCCCTTCACCGTGGCGTCGTTGGCGATGATCATGCAGGGCCGGCCCTGCACCAGCCCGATGCCGGTGATGATGCTGGCACCCGGCGGCACGCCGTCGTACTGGCCCTCGCCGGCGAGCATGCCGAGTTCGAGGAAGGGCGAGCCCGGATCGAGCAGCACCTCGACGCGGTCGCGGGGCAGGATCTTGTTGCGCGCCAGGTGCTTCTCGCGCGCCTTGGGCGGCCCGCCGGCCAGCGCCTTGCGGCGCCGCTCGTGCAGCCTGGCGATCAGCGCCTCGTAGGCGCTGCGGTTGAGCTGGAACTCGGGGTCGGCGGTGGACGCGCGCGAGGTAAGGATCGTCATCCGGGAGCCTATTTCTTCACTTGTTCACTTGAACACGGGCGGGCGGCGCGCCGCGAACGCCGCCAGGCCTTCGCTCACGTCGTCGTTCATCAGCTCGGTGGCCATCACATCCTGCTCGAGCTTCAGGCCGCCGCCCAGCGGCTGGTCCATGCCCTGGCGCGCCAGGCGCTTCATGATCGCCAGCCCGCCGCGGCTGCGCGTGCTGAGCTGGGTGCAGTAGGCCAGCGCGGCCTCGCCCAGCTTGTCGGGCTCGACCACGTAGTTCACCAGGCCCCACTGCAGCGCGGTGGGCGCATCGATCCAGCGTGCGCTGAAGAACAGGTCGAGGCCGCGGCGCAGCCCGACGATGCGCGGCAGGCGCTGCGACCCGCCCCAGCCGGGCACCAGACCGTACTGCGCATGCTGGTCGCCGATGCGGAAGTCGGTCGACGCGAAGATCACGTCGCAGGCCATCATCAGCTCGCTGCCGCCTGCCAGCGCCAGGCCCTGGCAGGCCGCCACCACCGGCAGCGGGCTGGCTTCCAGGCGCTGCAGCACCGCGTGGCCGTAGCGGATGAAGTGGTCGATCTTGGCCGGATCGCTGCGCAGACCCTTGACCTCGTCGAGGTCGGCGCCGGTGCAGAAGTGCTTGCCCTGGGCGCGGATGAGCACGGCACGCACGCCCGAGCCGGGCTTCTCGAAGTCGTTCATTGCCGCCTCGATGCCCGCATGCACGGCCAGCGAGAGGCAGTTGAACTTGTCGGGCCGCGCCAGTTCGATGATGCCGACGGCGCCTTCGCGGCCGACGACGAGTGGCGAGGCCGCGCTCATTTCTTGTTCTCTGCCGCGTACTGCACAGCCACGCGGCCGGCGCGCTCGCGCGCGACGATGAGCTTCATCACCTGCGCCGTGCCGTCGCCGATCTCCAGGCCCATCACGTCGCGCAGGCGCTGCTGGTGCGGCAGGTCCTTGGACCAGCCGTAGTGGCCGAAGGTCAGGATGCACTGGTGGATGGCATCGAAGCTGGTCTTCGGGCCCATCCACTTGACCATCGCGGCTTCCGCCGTGTGCGGCTGACCAGCGTCGCGCAGCGCCAGGCCGTGGTAGCAGAGCTGGCGGCAGGCGGCCAGCAGCGTCTCGAACTCGACGATGGGGAAGGACACCCCCTGGTACTGGACGATGGGCGCACCCATCGCCTGGCGCTCCTTCATGTATTCCCAGGTCTCGTCGATCGAGGCCTGCGCCGCGGCCACGCACTGCAGCGCGATCAGGATGCGGCTGAAGTCGAAGCCCTGCATCACCTCGGTGAAACCCTTGCCTTCCTGGCCCATCAGGTTCTCGGCCGGGATGCGCACGTCGTCGAAGAACACCGAGCCGCGCCCGATGATCTTGCTGCCCACGTCGTTGAAGCGCGTGCGCTGGATGCCCGGCGAATCCATCGGCACGAGAAAGGCCGAGATGCCGCGTGCGCCGGCGTCGGGCTTGCCGGTGCGGGCGAACAGGACGATGGCGTCGCACTGGTCGGAGAAACTGATGGACGTCTTCTCGCCCGACAGGATGTAGTGATTGCCGTCGCGGCGCGCCTTCACCTGCAGGTTGGCCGCATCGGAGCCGCCGCGCGGCTCGGTCAAGCCCAGGCCGATGATGGCGTCGCCCGCCACCAGGCGGCTGTTCCAGTAGCGCGCCAGCTCGGGGTTGGCGTTGCGGTGCACGATGGCGCCCATCAGCGACCCCAGCAATTGCAGGTAGCTGATGTTGAAGTCGCCGTAGGCGATTTCCTCGGTGATCAGGCCCGAGGTGACACCGCTCTGGCCCAAGCCGCCGTACTCTTCCGGAAGATCCACACCGATCAAGCCCAGCGCGCCGATCTCCTTCATCAGCGCGCGGTCGAAACCCTTTTCGGCCTCACGCGCCTGGTAATGGGGTTTGAGCTTTTCGCGCGAGAAGCGGCGAGCGACGTCGCGCAGGGCGATCTGGTCTTCGTTGAGCAGCATGTTCCGGACTCCTGTGGCTGGATGGAAGCACTCGGGACGCATCGCCCGCACACCGACGAAGCGCCTCGACAACGTATCGCTTGCCTGCACCGGCAAGTCCGATCTATCATAGCATCGAACATACGTTAGTTAGGAGATCACGGCTTCAGGGCAATAGGCGCCGTCACTGGTACCATTTTTGATCGCTCAACCTAACTGACCACCAATATGGCAACCAAGTCCCGCGAAACTCCTGCTCCAGTCGAGGTAGACAGCGCGACGCGTGACCGCATCCTGCTGGAGGCGGCACGCTTGTTCCGCCACCACGGCTACGCCGCAACGACTTTGCGGGAGGTGGCCGACGCCTCCGGCATCAAGGCCGGCAGCATCTACTACCACTTCGAATCCAAGGACCAGATTCTCGGCGAGGTGCTGGACAAGGGCATCCAGGTGGTCATCGATGCCGTGCAGCAGCGCGTCGACGCGCTGCCGGCAGGGGCGACCGCCCGACAGCGCGTGGCGGCGGCGATCGAGGGCCACCTCTGGGGCTTGCTGCACCACGGCGACTTCACGTCGGCCAACATCCGGATCTACGGTCAGATTCCCACTACGGCGAAGAACCGCCACCGCAAGATCCGTCGCGACTACGCGGACTATTGGGACGGCCTGCTGGAGGACGCGCTGAAACGGGGCGAACTGCGGTCCGACACCAGCACGGCGATGGTCCGCCTCTTCGTGATCGGCGCGCTGAACTGGACGGTCGAGTGGTACAACCCGCAAAAGGGCTCGTTCCAGGACTTCGTCAAGCAGATCACGGCGATCGTCTTCGACGGCACCTTCGTCCATGAGTGACGCAGCATGAGCGTCAAACCGGGATGGGAAGGCCGCTTCTTCGAAGACTTCATCGTCGGCGACGAGTACCGCCACCCGCTTGGCCGCACGCTCACGCAGCAGGACAACATCTGGTTCACGCTGCTGACCCAGAACGTGGCTGCGGTGCATTTCGATGCGCACTACGCCGCGCAGACCGAGTTTGCGCGGCCCCTGGTCAATTCCTGCCTGACGCTGGCGCTGGTCACCGGGCAGTCGGTCATCGACGTGTCCTATAACGTATTCGCCAACCTCGGATGGGACACGGTGCGCCTGCCTCACCCAGTGTTCGAGGGCGACACCATCTACTCGCGCTCCACCGTGCTCGACAAGCGTGAATCGAAGTCGCGCCCCAACCTGGGCGTGGTCACCGTGGCGACCGAAGGCTTCAACCAGGATGCGGTGGTGGTGTGCACCTTTCAGCGCACGCTGATGGTCTACAAGCGCGGGATGGCACCGGACCGCGCCCCCCCGATTCCGACGCCCAAGCCCTGACTCCGAATCGAGCGCGCCCAGAGCGCCCTTGCGAAAGTGAACACCAAAGAACTGATCGAACGCTTCGGCCCGCGCGAAGCGATGGAGTACGACGTGGTCGTGGTCGGCGCCGGTCCGGCCGGCCTGGCCACGGCGATCCGGCTCAGGCAACTGAACGCCGAACTGTCGGTGGTCGTGATCGAGAAAGGATCGGAGCCGGGCGCCCACATCCTGTCGGGCGCAGTGATGGACCCGCGCGCCATCACCGAACTGCTGCCCGACTGGAGGGCGCAGGGCGCGCCGCTCGAGCAGCCCGTGACCGGCGACGATGTGCTGTTCCTGTCCGAAACCGGCAGCGTGCGCACGCCCGACTGGCTGGTGCCGCGCAACCTGCACAACGACGGCTGCTATGTCGTGTCGCTGGGCAACGTGGTGCGCTGGCTGGCGCAGCAGGCCGAAGCCCTGGGCGTGGAGATCTTCCCCGGCTTTGCCGCCGCCGAAGTGCTGTACGACGACCAGGGTGCCGTGCGCGGCGTGGCGACAGGCAACATGGGCGTGGGCAAGGACGGCGAACCCGGAGACGCCTTCCAGCTCGGCATGGAACTGGTCGGCAAGTACACCGTCTTCGCCGAGGGCGCGCGTGGCCACCTGGGCAAGCAGCTCATCGCCCGCTACCAGCTCGACGCGGGCAAGGACCCGCAGAGCTTCGCCATCGGCATCAAGGAACTGTGGGAGGTCGACCCGGCGCGCGCCAAGCCCGGCCTGGTGGTGCACACCGCGGGCTGGCCGATGCGCGACCAGACCTTCGGCGGCGGCTTCCTGTACCACCTGGCCGACAACAAGGTGACGCTGGGCTTCGTGATCGGGCTCGATTACAGCAACCCCTTCATGAGCCCGTTCGAGGAGATGCAGCGCTGGAAGACGCACCCTGCCATCCGCGCCCACATCGAAGGCGGCAAGCGCATCGGCTATGGCGCACGCGCCATCAACAACGGCACTCCGCAGGCCCTGCCCAAGACGGTGTTCCCGGGCGGCGCCCTGGTCGGCTGCGACGCCGGCTACCTCAACGCCGCGCGCATCAAGGGCAGCCACGCCGCCATCAAGAGCGGCATGCTGTGCGCCGAGGCACTGGCGCCGGCGCTGGCCGCCGGGCGCCAGCGCGACGAACTGCTGGCCTACCCGCAGGCCTTCGAGCAGAGCTGGCTGAACGAGGAACTGCAGCAGACGCGCAACTTCAAGCTCTGGTTCAAGAAGGGCAAGTGGGTCGGCAACCTGATGACCGGCATCGAGCAGTGGCTGCTGCCCAAGCTGGGCATCGCCAGCCCGCCGTGGACGCTGCACGGAAGCAGGCGCGACCACGAATGCCTGCTGCCGGCCGACAGGGCCCAGCCCATCGCCTATCCGAAGCCGGACGGCAAGCTCAGCTTCGACCGCCTGTCGTCGGTGTTCGTCAGCAACACCAACCACGAAGAGAACCAGCCGGCGCACCTGACGCTGAAGAACCCCTCGGTGCCGGTGGCGCTGAACCTGGCCAAGTATGCCGGCCCCGAGAGCCGCTATTGCCCGGCCGGAGTCTATGAGTTCGTCCGCGACGACGACCAGAACGAGCGCCTGCAGATCAATGCCCAGAACTGCGTGCACTGCAAGACCTGCGACATCAAGGATCCGTCGCAGAACATCGTCTGGGTGACGCCCGAGGGCGGCGGCGGGCCCAACTACGCTGGAATGTGAACCCCATGAGTGAACCGCAATTCGGCTGGAACGATGCCGCGCTGGCGGAGGCGCCGCGCGTCTTCGAGGCCGGCCTGTTCGACGGCCAGGTCGTGATGGTCTCCGGCGCCGGCAGCGGCATCGGCAAGGCCATCGCCTTCCTGTACGCGCGGCTGGGCGCCAAGCTCGTCATCTGCGGCCGCGACCGCGCCAAGCTCGACGCCTGCGAACCGTGGCTGCGCAAGCTGGGCAGCCCCGACGTGCTGGTGCAGCAGGCCAACATTCGCCAGCCCGACGATGTCGAAAAGCTGCTGGATGCCACCTACGCGCACTTCGGGCGCCTGGACGTGCAGGTCAACAACGCCGGAGGCCAGTTCCCGAAGGCCGCGCTCGACATCAGCCCCAACGGCTGGAAGGCGGTGATCGACAACAACCTGAACGGGACCTGGTACATGATGCATGCCGCCGCGAAGCGCTGGCGCGACACCGGCACGCCGGGCAACATCGTCAACATCGTGCTGACCTTCCAGCGCGGCTTCCCCGGCGTGGCCCACTCCTGCGCCGCGCGCGCCGCCGTGACCTACCTGTCGAAGACGGTCGCGGTCGAATGGGCAGCGCACAACATCCGCGTCAACTGCGTCGCCCCGGGCGTGATCGAAAGCACCGGCTTCAAGCAGTACTCGGCCGAAGCGCGCGAGAACTTCCCGCGCGGCAACCCGATGCTGCGCCAGGGCGACGTGCAGGACATCGCGCACGCGGTGATCTACCTCACCGGGCCCAGCGGCAAGTTCATCACCGGCGAGCTGCTCAACGTCGATGGCGGCGGCGTGCTGTGGGGCGAGCTGTGGACGATCCCCAAACCGGCCTACTTCACCCAGGGGCAGTCGCAATGACCGCGGCGGACAAGCAACCCAGGTTCGGTCCCGGCGACGCGGCACTCGCCGAGCTGCCCACGGTCTACCGCGATAACCTGTTCGCCGGCAAGGTGGTTCTGGTATCGGGCGCCGGCAGCGGCATCGGCAAGGCGATCGCCTTCCTGTTTGCACGCCTGGGCGCCACGCTGGCGATCTGCGGCCGCAAGCTCGACGCGCTGGAAGACTGCGCCGAGAAGCTGCGCGCCCTGTCAGGCCGCGAGGTCTTCGTGCACCCGATGACGATCCGCGATCCGGCGCAGGTCGAAGGCCTGCTCGACGCCGTCTGGGAACGCTTCGGCGGCATCGACGTGCTGGTGAACAATGCCGGCGGGCAGTTCGCCGCGCACGCGATGGACTTCTCCGACAAGGGCTGGAACGCCGTCATCGACACCAACCTGAACGGCACCTGGTACATGATGCAGGGCACGGCGAAGCGCTGGGTCCGGCAGGGCAAGCGCGACGGCAGCATCGTCACCATCGCCGCTGCCGTGGACCGCGGCCTGCCCGGCATGGCGCACACGGCAGCCTCGCGTGCCGGCGTGATCGCGCTGTCGAAGACGCTGGCCGTCGAATGGGCCGAACATGGCATTCGCGTCAACTGCATCGGCGCCGGCGCGATCGAGAGCAACGGCTTCAACAACTACAAGGAAGAAAACGTCGGCGGCCTGTTCCGCACCAACCCCATGCTCAGGGCCGGTGACGTGCAGGACATCGCCGAGGCGGTGGTCTACCTCACGGCATCCTCGGGCAAGTACATCACCGGCGAGACCGTCAACATCGACGGCGGCATGGTGCTCTGGGGCGACTTCTGGCCCGCCGGCATGCCCGACTACTTCAAGCCCCCCTCATCCCACACATGAGCTCCACAACCGACAAGACCGCGAGCGGCCCCGGCCCGCTGGCCGGCGTCAGGATCATCGACCTCACCACCGTGGTGATGGGACCGTTCGCGTCGCAGATCCTGGCCGACCTGGGCGCCGACGTCGTCAAGGTGGAGTCGCCCGAGGGCGACACCGTGCGCAACATCGGTCCCAGCCGCAGCAAGGGCATGGGCCCGATGTACCTGGCCCTCAACCGCAACAAGCGCAGCATCGCGCTCGACCTGCGCAACCCCGACGGTCTGGCGGCGCTCAAGCGCCTGATTGCCGATGCCGACGTGCTGCTGTTCAACATCCGCCCCGACTCGATGGGCCGGCTGGGCCTGAACTACGACGAGGTCGCCGCAGTCAACCCGCGCATCATCTACTGCGGCGCCTACGGTTTCGGCGAAAGCGGGCGCTATGCCGGCAAGCCGGCACTCGACGACCTGATCCAGGGCGCGGTGGCCCTGCCCTCGCTGGTCGGCCGCGTGACGGGCGAGCCGCGCTACCTGCCGACTAACATCTGCGACCGCACCACCGGCCTGACCGCCGTCTACGCCGTCACCGCCGCGCTCTTCGCGCGCGAGCGCACCGGCCGCGGCCAGGCCATCGAAGTGCCGATGTTCGAGACCATGGCGCAGTTCGTGCTGTCCGACCACATGTATGGCCAGACCTTCGACCCGCCGCTGGCCGACGCCGGCTATGTGCGCCTGCTCGCCAAGGACCGCCGCCCCTGCAAGACCAAGGACGGCTACATCTGCGTCCTGATCTACATCGACAAGCACTGGAAGAACTTCTGCCAGATGCTGGGACGCGAGGAAATGCTGCGCGACCCGCGCTTCCTGCGCATGGCCGACCGCACACGCAACGTCGACGCGCTGTACGCCTTCGTCACCGAGCAGATGGCCCAGCGCACCACCGCCGAGTGGATGGACGCGCTGGCCAAGGCCGACATCCCGGTGACGCCCATGCACACGCCGGCCACGCTGATGGACGACCCGCACCTGGCCGACGTCGGCTTCTTCGAGTGGATCGAGCACCCGAGCGAAGGGCGCATCCGCACGATGAACATCCCCGGCACCTGGTCGGGCACGCCGCCGGCCATCCGCCGCCATGCGCCGCTGCTGGGCGAGAACACGCGAGAGCTGCTGGCCGAGGCCGGCTACACGCCGGCCGACATCGATCGCATGCTGAGCAGCGGTGCGGCGATCGCCCAGGCCGTGCCCTGACGCTCACCCCGCGCGCGCACCGCCCGCGCGAACCAAGCCGCGCTGCACCAGTGCGCCCAGTTCCGACGCCGGTATCCCCCAACGCTGCACCTGTTCGAGCGCCCCATCGTCGGCGCTGTGCGGCGCACGCGGCAGCGCCGCCGGGGTGGCGCTGAAACGCGGCGCTGGCGCCGGCTGCACCACACCACCGATGTCGACGAAGGTCGAGCGCGCCTGGTTGTGCGGATGCTTCGGCGCCTCGAGTGGCGCAAGCACCGGCGCGAAGCAGGCGTCGCTGCCTTCGAGCAGATCGCACCACTGCGCCCGCGTGCGGGTCTCGAAGATCGCGGCCAGCCGGGTCTTGCTATCGGCCCAGCGCGCGGGGTCGTCGAAGTCGAAGGCGTCGGCGGCCAGCCCCATGCGCTCGAGCAGAACCTTGCGGAACTTCATCTCGATCGGCGCGACCGAGACATACCCGCCGTCGGCGCAGCGGAACACCTCGTAGTGCGGCGCGCCCGAGTCGAGCAGGTTGGTGCCGCGCGGCCCGGTGTGCATGCCGCTGCCGAGCATGCCGTAGAGCGA
The DNA here is from genome assembly GCA_036724445.1 of Rubrivivax sp. GTDB lineage: Bacteria > Pseudomonadota > Gammaproteobacteria > Burkholderiales > Burkholderiaceae_C > Rubrivivax. The sequence goes on from DAIMFR010000030.1 coordinate 18,012, forward strand.
GGTCATCAGCATCGCCGCGCCATCGACCATCGCGGCATCGACGATCTGCCCGTCACCGCCACGCTGCGTGTTCCACAGCGCCGCGAGCATGCCGAACGCGAGCAGCAGACCGCCACCGCCGAAGTCGCCGACCAGGTTCAGCGGCGGTGTCGGCGGCGCACCGGCGCGGCCGATCGCATGCAGCGCACCCGACAAGGCGATGTAGTTCAGGTCGTGCCCAGCGGCCAGCGCCAGCGGCCCGGTCTGTCCGAAGCCGGTGACGCGCCCGTAGACCAGCTTGGGTTGTTGCGCCAGACAAGGCTCGGGGCCCAGGCCGAGCCGCTCCATCGTCTGCGGCCGAAAGCCCTCGATCAGTGCATCGCTGCAGGCGACGAGCCGGCGCGCGAACGCCACCCCTTCGGCGGCCTTCAGATCGACCGCGATCGAGCGCTTGCCGCGGTTCAGCAGATCGAACTTCGGTGCCCGCTCGATGCCCAGGCCGCTGGGCGCAAGCCGGTCCACACGCAGCACCTCGGCACCCAGGTCGGCCAGCAACATACCGCACATCGGGCCCGGCCCGATGCCGGCGAACTCCACCACCTTCATGCCGCTCAGCGGTCCCTGGCTCATGGTCCGTCCTCCTCCAACGATGAGATATCAACCGAGCAGGCGATCCAGGCGTTCCTTGGCCTCGGCCAGTTCGCTTCACACGAGGGGTTGGCCACGGCCGTCCTCCGGGCTCGATCCAATATTGGACTATCATACCAATAGTGAAACGGCCCTCCGACTCCGTGAACGGTTCCGCCAGCGACGACTACAGCGGCCCCAAGTCGCCATTGCGCGTGATGCAGATCGTCGAGTTGCTGGCCGCCGCGACGCACGGGATGTCGCTGGCAGCGATGACCGAAGCGCTGCAGATCCCGAAAACCAGCCTGCTGAACCACCTGCGGGTGATGGTCGGCGCCGGTTACGTGAGCCTGCGTGATGCCCGCTACGCGCTGGGCCCGGCGGCGATGCGGCTGGGCGCGATCATCGCCGCCGATGCGGGCGTGCTGGCTGCGGCGCGCCCGGTGGCGGCCGAACTGATGGCCCGGACCGGTGAGACCGTGATGCTCGCCACGCTCGACGAACGCAGTGCCGAAGCGCTGTACATCGACGTCATCAACAGCCAGCAGGACATCCGCTATTCGCCGCGTGTCGGCTCGCGCTGGCCGCTGTACTGCACCGGCATGGGCCGTGCGCTGCTGGCGTTTCAGGAGCCGTCGTTCATCCGTCGCTACCTGGCCGAGAACGACATGCCGCGGCGCACGTCGCGCACCGTCACCGATCGGGCACGCCTGCGACGCATCGTCGACGAGGTACGCCGCAGCGGAGTCGTGGTGACACAGGGTGAGCACACAGTAGGCGCCGGCGCCGTGGCCGCACCGGTCATCGAGCGCGACGGCCGCGTGCGCCATGCCATCGGCATCGGCGTCCCGATCGACCGGCTCGAGCCGCGACGCGAGTTGCTCGCCGCACTGGTGGTCGAGGCAGCGCGCCAGGTCTCGTGGACCCTGGGCGGGCATGCAGCGAGCCCGGTCCACGCGACCCACAAGCCACTCGAGAACACCGTCTCATCGGTGGCGGCCGCACCATCAACCCGACCTACCAAGGCCCGCCAGGGCGAACGGTGACAAGCATGACCCCTCGCTTCGCAAGCGCCGCGCGCAACCTGTCGCGCGGCTTGACCCTCGCCCTGCTGTTGGGCCTGGCCCCGCTGGCCGCCCATGCGCAGTATCCGAACAAGCCGGTTCGCCTTGTCGTGCCGTTCGGCCCCGGGTCGGCGACCGACACCTTCCTGCGCATCGTCGCCGAGCCGCTGGGCGCCGCACTCGGCCAGAGCGTGGTCGTCGATAACAAGCCCGGCGCGATGACGGTCCTGGCCGTCGAGCACGTGGCCAAGTCGGCGCCCGACGGCTACACCGTGGTCGCCGCCACCAACTCCATCGTCGCCAACCCGGCCGGCATCCTGCGCAGCGTCAGCTACGACCCATTGCGCGACTTCACGCCCATCACCCGGCTGGCCGGCACGTCCTACGTGCTGGTGGTGGCGGCAGACCAGCCGTGGAAGACGCTGGACGATGTGGTTGCGCATGCGCGCGCCAACCCGGGCAAGCTCAACTACGCCAGCGGCAACCTCGGTGGCGTGCTGTACGGCGGCATGCTGCAGAAGTCGATCGGCGTGGACATGGTGCATGTGCCCTACAAGTCCACGCCACCGGCCTTGCTGGAGTTGCTGGCAGGCCGCGTGCACCTGATGTTCACCGACCTGGTGACGGCCAACGGGCAGGTCAAGGCGGGCAAGGTGCGGGCGCTGCTGGCCACCGCAACGCAGCGCACGGCGCTGTTCCCCGATGTGCCGACCATTGCCGAAACCGGCCTCAAGGGCTTTGCCGACATGCCGGCCTGGTGGGCGCTGTACGGCCCGGCCGGCATGCCCAGCGACGCCGTCGAACGGCTGAATCGCGAGATCACAACCATCCTGCAGCGGCCCGACATCCGCAGCCGCCTGCTCGCGATGGGCATCGACGCCGTGCCGTCGACGCCGCAAGGGCTGGCCGAGTTCACGCGCGAACAGTCGCAGAACTATGTGCGGCTGATCAAGGAATTCAACATCCAGCCGGAATGACCCGGTAGCAACGCGCCGCGAAGAGACTCGACCCATGCAAGCTTCCAAACCCCTCTGGCTCGGCGACATCCGCCCGGGCATGCGCCTGCCTCTGCCAGGCTTCGACTGCAGCGCCGAGCTGGTGGCCGGCTACGCCGACCTGCTGGACGCGCGCCACCCCATCCATGTCGACCCCGAGTACGCCAAGACCACGCGCTACGGGCGCCTGATCGCGCACGGGCCGCTCGTCATCGCCAAGGTGCTGGCCGAATTGAACGGCGTCTTCGGCAGCGCCTTGCAGGTCATGCTCGACGTCGGCGAATGGCGGTTCTACGGCCCCGTGTTCGTTGGCGACAAGGTCCAGGTCGAGTGCTTCGTGATCGACCTCAGCTCGGCCAAGGGCAGCAGCGCCGGCGCGGTCAGGCTCGAGATCCGTGTGCTCGGCAGCGACGGCGCGCTGGCGCAGCGCGGAACCGCCGGCGTGCTGATCTCGCGCGCCCCGGCCAAGGCCTGATCGCCGACCCCACACACCTTCATCACCGCATCGATTCCCATGAGCCAAACCGAACGCCGCGTCCCTCCCAACAGCGTCGACCGCGAAGCTTTCCGCGACATGTGCCGCAAGTTCGCCGAGCGCGAGATCAAGCCGCGCTGGCAGCAGGCCGACCGCGAGGCGCGCTTCCCGCGCGAGTTCTTCGTCGCCGCCGCCAAGGCCGGGCTGATCGGCCTGCACGCGCCCGAGTCGATGGGCGGCGCCGACCTCGGTGTCACCGAAGAAGCGATCTCGATCGAAGAGCAGGCCAAGGCCAACCCCAACCTGGCCATCATGGCGCTGATCCAGGGCGTGGCCGGCTCGCTGCTGGCCGAGCACGGCCACGCGATTCACCACGACCTGGTGCGCGCCAACATCGCCGGCGACTGCCTGCTCGCGCTGGCCGTCACCGAGCCCGAAGCCGGCAGCGACGTGCAGAACCTCAAGACCACCGCCACGCGCCAGGGTGACGAGTGGGTGCTCGACGGCATCAAGTCCTTCATCACGCTGGGCGGCGACTGCGACACCATGCTGGTGCTGGCGCGCACCGACCCCACCCAGGGCCGGCGCGGCATGCACTTCTTCGCCGTCGACCGCAACACGCCGGGCGTCGAAACCTCGCAAATCAAGACCTACGCCAACCGGCCGCTGCCGACCTACCGCGTGTTGTTCAACAACGCCCGCGTGCCCGAGTCGCGCCGCCTGACCGCCGGCTTCGGCGCGATCATGGCCGGCTTCAACCGCGAGCGCGTGATGGTGGCCGCGCGCTGGCTCGGCCACATGCAGACGGCGCTGGCCTGGGCGCTGGACTACGCCAAGGTGCGCCAGCAGTTCGGCAAGCCGATCGGCGCCAACCAGAGCATCGCCTTCATGCTGGCGCAGGGCCATGTCGACGTCGAAGCCTCGCGCCTGTACACCTACCACGCGGCGCAGCGCTGGGACAGCGGCGCGGCCATCAAGGACATCATCCTTGACGTCTCGTCCGCGAAGCTGTTCGTCACCCAGGCCGTGTACCGCGTGACGCAGAACGCGCTGCACATCGGCGGCGGCTGGGGCATCACCGAGGAACTGCCGGTGATGCGCATGGCGCTCGACGCGCTGGTCGCGCCGGTGACCGTGGGCTCCTACGAGATCCAGCTGCGTGTGATCGCCAAGCAACTCGGCTTGCCGTGCGACTGAAAGGACCGAACTCGTGAAAACCCCCGACCGCTCCCTCGGCCGCGTCGCCGCCATCATCGGCATGGGTGACTCCTACGCCGACAAGCAGGACGTCAAGGACCCGCTGCAGCTCGCCACCGAGGCGAGCTGGGCCGCGTTCAAGGACGCCGGCATCCGCAAGGACGACATCGACATCCTGCTCACCGGCCGCTCGCCCTGGGCCGACCGGCGGCCGCAGTGGAACAACATCTTCGCCTCGCACATGCAGATGCCGGTGCGCATGACGACCGAGATCACCTTCCACGGTGCCGGCGTCAACGCCATGATTGGACAGGCCGCACTGGCCATCGCCTCGGGCGTGGCCGACTACGTGCTGTGCGTGCAGTCGGATGCGGTCGAGCTGTTCATCGACGCCACCGCGGTGGGCGCGGCCACCGACGCCTGCCCGCAGTTCGAGTTTCCCTACGGCCCGACGATTCCGACCATCTACGCGCAGCTCGCCTGCCGCTACATGCACGAGTTCGGCGTCACCGAGGAAGACTTCGCCGAGGTCGCGGTGCAGCGCCAGGAATGGGCGATCCATCACCCGAAAGCGGCCAAGCGCAGGCACGGCCTGATCACCGTCGACGACGTGATGCGCTCGCCCTACATCTCGTCGCCGCTGCGGCGCTGGATGTGCGCCACCTGGGGGCCGGGCGGCACCGCCGGCGCCTTCGTCGTCACCAGCGTCGAACGTGCCAGGCAGGCCAAGCGCCCGATCTACATCCACGGCTTCGGCACCTGCACCACGCACGAGTACCTGTGCGAGCGCATCAACCTGCGCAAGAGCCGCATCCCGCTCGGGCCGCTGCCGGCGATCACCACCACCGGCGCCGCGCACGCCGCGCGCGAGGCCTACGCGATGGCCGACATGACGCCCGCCGACATGCAGCTCGGTGCCCTCGCCGGCAACTTCTCGCACACCGTGCTCGTGCAGCTCGAAGACCTGGGCTTCGCGCCCAAGGGCCGCGCCATGGACCTGGTGCGCAGCGGGCGCATGCGCCCGGGCGGCGACTTTCCGGTCGACACCAACGGCGGCTGGATGGGCTTCGGCCAGCCCGGCATCTCGGTGGCTGCCGACTCGCTGGTCGAGACCGTGCGCCAGTTGCGCGGCGACCCGCTCGGCCTGAAGGCCGGCAACTCACCGAAGCGCGCGATGGCGTATTCGGCCGGCGGCATGCTGGCCTGCCACAGCGCCCTCATCCTCGGCACCGAGGCGCAATAGGAGCACGCAGATCATGTTGGAACAAGGCGAATTCGCCGACTACACCGAATCGTTCCCGACCCCGCGCGTCACGCAGGACGCGCTGCCCTACTGGGGCGCCGTCAAGGAAGGCCGGCTGCTGTTCCAGCGCTGCCCGGCCTGCCGCGGCGCGATCTTCCCGCCGCGCTCGATCTGCCCGATGTGCGAGGCCGGTGCCACGCCGGCGTGGGAAGAGTCCAAGGGCGCGGGCAGCATCTACAGCTACTCGGTCGTGCATCGGCCGCCCTCGGCGGTGTGGCGTGCGCGCTCGCCCTACACCATCGGCCTGGTGCGGCTCGACGAGGACTGGTTCCTGTTCACCGAGATCGAAGGCAAGCCCGAGGACATGGCGGTCGACAAGCGGGTGCAGGTGGCATTTCCCGAACGCGAGGTGCCGCTGCCGGTGTTCCGCCTCGTCAGCGGCGACGCAGCGCGATGAGCGACGCGCGTGCCATGTGGGACGCCGCGGCCGAAGGCATGGCGCCGGAAGTCCGGCAGGCGCTGCAGCTCAATGGCGTGCAGGCGCTGCTGGCCTGGGTCAAGGAACGCTCGCCGATGCAGCGCGAGCGCCTCGCGCACGTCGACCGGGCTGCGGTGCGCAGCCTGGCCGACTTTGCCGCACTCGTGCCGCTGAGCACCAAGGACGAGCTGCGCGCCGCGATGGACCGCGTCGGCAGCGCCCTGCCCCACCTGTGCGTGCCGCGCGAGGACATCGTGCTGTCGGGCCCGTCGGCCGGTACCAGCGGGCGCCAGACCTACCAGGCCTTCGACGCCCACGACCTGGACCACAACGTCGAGCTGGCGGCGCGCCTGTTCTGGTGCAGCGGGCTGCGGCCGGGCGATGTGCTGCAGATGCTGGTCACGCCGTTCACGCCGGCGGCCGACATCTTCCGCCTCGGCGCGCAGCGCGCCGGCGCGCAGTGGATCATCCGCGACAACCACGAGCCAGCGCAGGTGCCGCGTTATGTCGAGGTCGCGCGCTCGCTCAAGCCCACTTTCCTGCAGGCCGGCGTGGCCACGCTGCGCGCCATGGCCCAGCACGCCGCGGCCACGCCCGAAGGCGGGGCGCTGCCCTACCGGCGCGCGATCCTGATGGGCGCGGCGCTCGGCCCCGAGGCGCGCGCGCAGTTCCGCCAGACGCTGGGCATCGAGGTCACGACGCTGTCGGGACAAGGCTCGGACTTCAACCTCTTCAGCACCGAGTGCCCGGCCCACGACGGCGAGCACTGGCACGGCGAGGACATGACGCTGGTGGAGGTCATCGACCCGGCCACCGGCGCGCCGGTGCACGAGGGTGACGTCGGCGAGATGGTCATCACCGACTTCTACCGCCGCGCCACGCCACACGTGCGCTGGCGGACCGAGGACATGGTGCGTGTGCACCCGGGCGTGTGCAGCTGCGGCCGCACGTCGCGCCGCTTCACGCTGCTCGACCGGCTGGCCAACCGCGTGCCGGTGCGCGGCGGCGCCGTCTATCCGTTCCAGGTCGAGACCGCGCTGTCGCGCAGCGAGGAAGGCCGCAACCTCGAGTTCGCCCTGGTGCGCCGGGCGGTCGAGCCGCAGGTGCTGGAAGTTCGCCTGCTGCGCCCCGCCACGCTGGCCGCCGACGCCACGACCGGCGTGGCGCAGCGGCTGCAGGCCCACCTCGACGCCGAGTTGAAGCTGCCCACCCGAGTGTCGTTCCACGACGACCTGCCGCGCGTCGGCTACAAGACGCTGCGCGTGCTCGACGACAGGACGGCGTGATGCCCTGAGCCTTGCGACCGAGGCCCGCCCCCGGACGCGGCTGAACCAGAACCACGAACCACGAACTGACCGGAGCACGACCCCATGGATTTCGAACTGAGTGAAGAACAACGCGCGATCGCCGAGACGACGCGCCGTTTCGTCGAGAAGGAGATGCCGCGCCAGCAGGTGCTGCAATGGGCGCGCGACAAGGTCGAGCCGCCGCAGGAGCTGTTCAGGAAGCTCGGCAGGCTGGGCTACTACGGCTTCCTGCTGCCCGAGGCCTACAGCGGACTCGAGAAGCCCGACCCGATGGGCATGCTGGCCTTCGTCGAGCAGTTCGCGCGCGCGTCGGCGGCCATCACCACCGCCTGGGGTCGCGCCGCGGTGATCCTGGCGCCGCTGGTGGCCAAGTTCGGCACCCAGGCGCAGAAGGACATGGTGCTGCCCAGGGTGATGGCCGGCGAGGTCTTCATGGCGCTGGGCCTTACCGAGCCCGGCTCCGGCAGCGACGCGGCGTCGCTGCGCACCACGGCGGTCAAGCGCAGCGACGGCCACTGGGTCATCAGCGGCGAGAAGCTGTATTGCTCGCAGGCCAAGTCGGCGGGCTTCCTGATCCTGGCCGCACGCACCGACCCGCATGCCGTCAAGCAGGAGGGCATCTCGACCTTCCTGATCCCGAACCCGGGCAGCCACCCGGCGATCGAGCTGACCCGCATCGAGACCATGGGCCTGGGGCCGGTGCCGACCTTCTCGGCCCACTTCCGCGACCTGGTGCTGCCGCCCGACGCGCTGATCGGGGAAGAGAACAAGGGCTGGCAATGTGTGCTCGGCGGGCTGGACAACGAGCGCCTGTACCACGGCGCCATCGGCGTCGGCGCCTCGCAGGCCATCATCGACGAGGTGGTGGCCTACCTGAAGCAGCGCGTGCAGTTCGGCAAGCCGCTGTCCAAGCTGCAGTCGGTGCGCCACAAGATCGTCGACATGCAGTTGCGCACCGACGCCGCGCGGCTGTTGGTCTACCGCGGCGCCAGCGTGCTCGAGAAGACCGGCGCCTGCCACAACGAGGCCTCGTTCGCCAAGGTGGCCGGCGCCGAGTGCTACATGCACTGCGCCTACACCGGCCTGCACCTGCTGGGCGGCTACGGCTACACCGTCGACTCGGGTCTGCCGATGCATTTCCAGGACGCCAAGCTGTTCGAGATCGGCGGCGGCGCGATGGAAGTTCAGCGCGACATCATCGCGCGCGGCATGGGACTGTAGATGGCGCTGTCGAACGGAAAGCTGGCGAGTCTGGCCGACGCCGCCGAACTCGCGCGCGGCGCGGCGCGCGTCGCGCTCGGCGGCTGGAGCTTCAGCCGCCGGCCGCTGGCCGTCGCGATGCACTGGGCCGCACACGGTCTGCGCTTCGACGAACTGCTGGTGCTGACCGGCGGCGTGGAGACCGATCTGCTGGTCGCCGCCGGCGTGGCGCAGCGCGTGCGCGGCTTCTACCTCGGCATGGAGGCGCTGGGCATGGGGCCGGGGCTGAAGGCCGGTTGCGACGTGATCGAGGAGACCGAGACCTCGCTGATGCTGGGCTTGAACGCGGCGGTCGAGGGCGCGTCCTTCCTGCCGCTGCCGGCGCGCCATGGCGTGGCGCTGGCGCAGGTGCGGCCCGACTTGCGCCGCGTGCGCTGCCCCTACACCGACGAGGAGCAACTCGCGATCCCGCCCCTGCCGATCACGGTCGCCTACGTGCATGCCTGGCGCGCCGACCGCCAAGGCAACGCGGTGTTCGGTGGCCACCGGGCGGCCGACCGGCTGCTGGCGCTGGCAGCGCAGCGCACCGTCGTGACCTGCGAAGAGCTGGTCGACGACATCACGGCCGGTGGCGTCGAAGCCGACCTCACCGAAGCCCTGGTCAGCAGGGTCGTGCACGCGCCCGGCGGCGCCCGGCCCGGCGGCTGCCTGCCCGGCTACGAGGCCGATTGGCCGACACTGCTGGACTACACGTCGCTCGAGCGCGACGCCGTCACCGGCTGGGCCCGTGCCCGGCTCGAAGGAAGGGCGCGATGAACGACAACGAGACCCGCAGCGACGCACCCGCCGCGCCGGCCGACGTGGCCGAGATGATGGTCTGCACGATGAGCGACTGGCTGCTGCGCGCCGAGGTCATCCAACTCGGCCTGGCTTCTGCGCTGAACCAGGTCGCCGCGCTGCTGGCGCAGGCGCGCACGCATGGCCACGGCCCCGCGCTCGAAGACCCGGCGGCGCTGACGCTCACGCGCGCCCAGCGCCCCGCTTTCCTGAGCCGTAGCGAACGCGCCGCCCAGATCGGCGCGCTGCGGCGCTATGAGGCGCCCGAATGGATCGGCCAAATGATGCCGCGCCTGTCGGGGCGTGTGCGCCAGTTCGTGCGCCCGCTGCAGATCGACGTCCAAGGGCGCATCAACAGCCTGCGCGTCGCCGACAAACAGGGGCGTCTGCGCCGCTTCGCCGGCCTGGCGGGGCTGGCCGAACTGGCCGAGATCGCACAACCCTTCCTCGTCTACCTGCCGCAGCAGGACAGCCGCTGCTTCGTCGATGCGGTCGACTTCGTCGTCGCCGACCCGCTGGCCGCGCACGCGCCGGGCGTGGGCCATGTGGTGATGGTCACCGACCTCGCGGTGTTCGAGTTCACGTCGGCCGGCGCGCGCGCCCTCAGCCGCCACCCCGGCGTGACGCACGAGCAATTGCGCGAGCGCACGCCGGCCGCCGTGGCGGTGGGCGGCGTGCCGTACACGCCCCGTCCGGATGCCGCGCTGCTGCAGCGGCTGCGCACGCAGATCGACCCGCACCGCGTGCGCGACATCGAGTTCGCCGGCGGCCCGGCACGACGCGACGCTCTGCTGCGCCTGTACGCGCAGGAGGCGGCAGCGACGCTGCCCTGAGCTGCTTCAGCCGGCCGGCGGCTTCGGCAGCATCGCGAAGGCCTCCAGCACCGCGGCGATGCCGGCCCGCTCGGGCGCGCGGCAGAACGCCTCCACGCGGTCGTAGGCCGCCGCCGGCACGCCGGTCTCGGCGCCGATGCGCCGCACCAGCTTCGAGTCGGTGTCCCAGTCGTAGGCGAAATCGGCCACGGTCATGCGCTGGTCCTGCACCAGCCGCGCGCCGTCGGCGGTCTCGGCCTCGATCACGCAGGACAGCACCGGCACCGTGGCGTCGGTCACCAGCTCGATGCGCTCGGTGAGCGCGTTGACCTCGGCGTCGTCGTAGGTCGTCATCGCAGCCATGCTCGGCGTGCCGCGCAGCAGCGTCAGCGCGATGCAGAACGGGATGCTCATCAGCGTGCCCGAGATCGAGTCGAACGGGCCCTTGGCATCCATGCCGGCGTAGCCGGTCTCGAAGGGATTCATGCGCACGCGCACCTGCTTCAGGGCCCGCTCCTCGAGCCTGTCGCGCAGGATCAGCGCGCCGGTCACCGGCGTCTGGTTGAAGGCGCACACCGGGAAGGGCTTGAAGGTGACCCGCTGCACCGACCATTCCGTCCCCAGCCGTGCCAGCAGGGCGGGCACATCGCAATCGCTGCGCGCGTATGCCTTGACGAAGCCCGAGCGACCCTCGAAAGCGCCCGGCGCCGAGCGCGAACCGGCGCGCGCGAGTTCGGTTGCGACCAGCCCGTTGCGTGCGGCCACGCCGACCTGGTAGCGCCATTCGTCGGTGCCGTCGGCGAAGGACTGCAGCATGCCGCCGGTGAACGAGGCCGCGTTCGCCAGCGCTGCGGCGCTGCGTTCGGCGTCCAGGCCCAGCAGATGCGACGTGGCCGCTGCCGCGGCCAGCGTGCCGTAGAGCGGCGACGCGCGCAGCCCGGCGGGCGTCGTCTTCGGCCCGTACGCCGATTCGAGCAGGCCGCCGACCTCGTAGCCGGCGATCAGCGCCGGCAGCATGCGCGCCACCGGCAGGCCGCGTGCCTCGACCAGCGCCGTCAGCAGCGGGATCATGATGGTGCCGAAGTGCCCGGCACCGCAGGTATCTTCCTGGGCACGGCCGTGGAACAGCGCCGAGTTGGCCAGCGCGGCGCCGTCGACCGAGGTCTTGCGCCCGTCGCCGAGCAAGGTGGCGCCGCCGCTGCGCTCGCCGTCGAGCGCCAGCGCCGACCGCCGCGCCACCGGGGCGAAGGGCGTCGCGTGCCCACCCAGCGCGATGCCGTAGCCGTTGAGCAGGCAGGTGCGGGCCTTCTCGACCACGGGTGGCGGAACCTTCGTCAGGTCGAGGTCGGCAACAAATCGGCCAAGGGCTTGTGCGAGCGACATGAAGAGTCTCCCCGATCCGCCGCGGGCGCCCAAAGGGTTGCACATGCGTCCGTCTCCAGATGCGTGGCCAATCAGGGAATGCGCGGATCCCAGCGCACTCTAGGTGGCCTAGGCTCGCGCGCCAGAGGGTAAGTGTCCATTGACGCTATGCCGAACGCTTGTTAGAACAACGGCCTGCAGCAACTTGCGAGCCGGCGTTTGGCGGGGTGATCACAGCCTCCCGCGGGTCGAGTTCGGTAGATCGCAGGCAGGATCGCAGAAGAATGGCTCCGACTCGGGGGCCCGGAGACTTTCAGTGCCGACAAAGTACATAGACGCGCCTAACATTAGGCAGGTAACCAATCTGCAGGGGACAGCAACTTGAAGTCTGCCAACGAGGCTGTACCGGTCCTTGAGTGCCAGGGCATCGAACGCCGCTTCGGTGGCCTGGTGGCCGTGACCGGCGTGGACTTGCGCATCGACCGCGGCGAGATTTTCGGCTTGGTCGGCCCCAACGGCAGCGGCAAGACAACACTGGTCAATGCCGTGACCGGGTTCTACCCGCCGCAGAAGGGCCGCATCCTGCTGAACGGCACGGAGATCACGGGCATGAAGCCGCACAAGGTGGCGCGGCAGCATGTCGCCCGTACCTTCCAGAACTTGGCGCTGTTCAACGGCATGTCGGCGCTCGAGAACATCCTGCTCGGCCGCCATGTGCACCTGAACCCCGGCGTCGTCAAGACGGCGCTGTATTGGTGGCTGAGCCAGCCCGAGGAAATCGCGCACCGCCGGCTGTGCGAGGAGACGATCGAGTTCCTACAGCTTCAGGGCGTGCGCGACGAGCCGGTGGAAACATTGCCCATCGGCCTGAAGAAGCGGGTGGAACTGGCCCGCGCGCTGGTCGCCGAGCCGGAGTTCCTGATCCTGGACGAACCGATGGCAGGCATGAACCAGGAGGAGAAGGAGTACATGGCGCGTTTCATCCTCGACGCGCGCGACGAGCGCGGCATCACGGTGCTGCTGATCGAACACCACATGGATGTCGTGATCGGCATCTGCGACCGCATCATGGCCCTGAACTACGGCGAGGTCATCGGCACCGGTCTGCCGCGCGACGTGGTCGCCAACCCGCGCGTCATCGAAGCCTACCTCGGAAAGGCGCAGCAGCATGCAGCGTGAAGACCTTGCCCACGCTGCGGCGATGGCGCGGCAGTGGGACCTGAACCCGCAGACCACCCTGACCCGGCTGCTGGCCATCAACGCCGGCAGCCATGGGCGCCAGATCGCCATGCGCGAGAAGGCGCTCGGCATCTGGCAGGAATTCACCTGGCAGCAAGTGCTCGACGAGGTGCTTTCCATCGCGGCCGGTCTCGAGCAGTTGGGGTTCACCGCCGGGGACTCGATGCTGGTGCTCGGCGACAACCGGGTTCGCCTGTACCTGGGCATGCTGGCCGCCGGCGCGCTCAAGGGCTATGCGATGCCGGTCTACCCTGACGCCACGCCCGAGGAGGTTCTCCATTTCGCCGGCGAGGCGCAAGCGCGCTTTGCGCTGGCCGAGGACCAGGAGCAGGTCGACAAGCTGCTGGAACTGCGCGAGAACGCGCCATCGCTGCGGCACATCGTTTACGACGACCCGCGCGGTCTCAACCACTACAAGGTCGATGGCCTAGCCTCGTGGGAGCAGCTGCGCGAGGCCGGCGCCGCCCGCCTGCGCAACGAACCGAATCTGCGCGACGATCTTGTCAATCGGGCGGTACCCGAGGGCCCGGCGGTGTTCGTGCACTCGTCGGGCACCACCGGCAAGCCCAAGGGCGTGGTGCTGCAGCAGCGCAACGTGCTCGCTGGAGTGCGCAACGCCTACCAAGGCAAGGTCTTCGGCTGGGGCGAGCACATCCTGGCCTACCTGCCGATGGCCTGGATCGGCGACTTCGCCGTCACCATGGCCGCAGGCATCGCGCTGCGCTTCATCATCAACATTCCGGAACGCTCGGAAACCGTGCTGCGCAACCTGCGCGAGATCGCGCCCACGCTCTACCTCGCCGCGCCGCGCAGCTGGGACAACATGCTGACCTCGATCCGGGTCCGCATGGAAGACTCCACGGCGCTGAAGAAGCGCGTCTTCGACCACTTCATCGATGTCGGCGTCGCCGTCGAGCGGCTGAAGCTCGATGGCAAGACCCCGACCGCGATGCAGCGCCTGCAATGCCGTCTGGGCGAGATGCTGGTGTTCGGACCCCTGAAGGACCAGTTCGGGCTGAGCCGGATGCGCGTGGCACTGACCGGCGGCGAGGCGATGGGCGAGGACACCTTCCTGTTCTATCGAGCGCTGGGCATCAACCTGCGCCAGCTCTACGGGCAGACCGAGAGCAGTGCGTTCAACGCCGTGCAGGCCGCCGACGAAGTGCGCCTGCACACGGTCGGCCGGCCGCTGCCCGGCGTGGAGGCGAAGATCGCCGACGACGGCGAGATCCTGCTGCGCTCGGAGAGCGTCTTCAGCGGCTACTTCCAGAACGAGGAAGCGACGCGCAAGACTCTCATCGACGGCTGGCTGCACAGCGGCGACGCAGGCTACATTGAACCCGACGGCCACCTGGTCGTGCTTGGCCGGGTGGCCGAAGTCGTGCACACCGCCAAGGGTGAGCGCTACATCCCGAACTACATCGAGAACCGGCTCAAGTTCAGCCCCTACATCAAGGACGTGGCCGTGCTCGGGACCGGGCGCGACTTCCTCTGCGCGATGGTGTGCATCGATGGTGACGCCGTCGGTCACTGGGCCGAGGTGCGCGGCATTCCCTACATTTCGTACGCCGACCTGTCGCAGAAGGCCGAGGTGTGCGAGCTGGTCGCCAGCGCGATCCGGCGTCTGAACGAGGCTCTGCCCGAGGGGCTGCGCATCCGGCGCTTCGTCGACCTTCACAAGGAGTTCGACCCCGACGACGGCGAGATCACGCGCACCCGCAAGCTGCGCCGAAGCGTCATCGAAGAGCGCTACGCATCCGTCATCCAGGCGCTCTATGCCGGTGACGAATCGATCGTCATGAAGGCGCAGATCACCTACGACACCGGTGACACCGGCGTGATCGAACGCAACCTGGTGCTGAGGAATATCTGACCATGGACTTGTCGCTGTTCCTCGAACTGGCCATCAACGGCGCCCTGTCGGGCCTGATGTACTCGCTGGTCGCACTGGGCATCGTGCTCATCTACAAGTCGTCTTCGGTGCCCAACCTGGCCCAGGGGGCGCTGGCCATGCTTGGCGCCTTCGTCGCGCTGGCCGTCTTCGAGGCGTTGAAGGCGCCGATGTGGGTGGCCTTGCCGGTCGCGATGGTGCTGATGTTCCTGATCGGCATGGGCATCGAGCGCGTGGCGCTGCGCCGGCTTGCAGGCCGGCCGCTGGTGATGATCCTGATGATGACGCTGGCGCTCGATATTTTCGTGCGGGCAGCAGCGCTCGTCGTCTGGGGCGGTACCAACCGGGTGCTGCCCTTGCCGATCTCCTCGGACCCGCTCTTCCTGGGCGACGTGCTGATCAACCGCAGCTACGTGGCCGGCGGCGTCGTAGCGCTGCTGCTGTTCGGCTTCTTCGTGTTGTTCTTCCGCACCCGCATGGGCATCGTGCTGCGGGCGATTTCCGACGACTACACGGCGTCATGGTCGGTCGGCATCTCAGTCGAACGCGGCGTCGCGCTGTCCTGGGCGATGTCGGCGGCTGTGGCAACCCTGGCCGGTGCGTTGTGGGGATCCATCCAGGGGGTGGACCAGTCGCTTTCGCAACTGCTGCTGATGGGCATCGCCGTGGCCGTGCTCGGTGGCCTGGACAGCATCGGCGGCGCCATCGTCGCCGGCCTGCTGCTGGGCATGTTCCAGGGCGTGGCCTCAGGCTACCTCGACCGTCTGGTCGGCGGCGGCAGCCGCGAACTCGTGGTCGCCGCGACGCTGGTGCTGACCATCCTGATCCGCCCGCATGGCCTGTTCGGCCGCGAAGACATCCAGAGGATCTGAATCCATGTTCTACCGTCAGGCAGGCATCCACCACACCACCTATCGTGGTGACCGGCAACTGTTCCCCATCCCCTTCGATCGCTGGCAACTCGCCGTTCTGCTGGCACTGGCCCTGGCGGCGCCGATGCTGCTGAGTTCGCTGTACATGAAGAGCTACGTATTGCCGTGGCTGATCTGGACGGCTGCGGCGCTGGGACTCAATCTCATCCTCGGCTGGGCCGGGCAGTTCCATTTCGGCTACGCCGCCATCATGGGCATCGGCGCGTACACCGCAGTCCATGCCACGCGCAACGGCATTCCGTTCGAGATCGCCATCGTGCTCGCGGGCTCGGTCGCCACGCTCATCGGCTGCGCCTTCGCGATCACGGCGCTGCGCGTTCGCGGCCTGTACCTGGCGCTCAGCACGCTGGCCCTGCAGTTCGTGATGGACTGGGTGATCAACAAGGTGCCGGCCGTCAGCGGCGGCACGCAGGCCACGATCCAAGCACCACCGCTACGGCTTTTGGGCATCGAGGTCACGTCCGACGCCGGCCTGTACTACGTCGCGCTGGTCTGGTGCGTGATCGTCACCATCTTCATGCTCAACCTGCGCCGCACCGGCCTTGGAAGGGCCTTGGTGGCGGTGCGCGAGAAGGACTTCGCTGCCGCGGTCATCGGCGTCAACAGCTTCTACTACAAGCTGGTGGCGTTTGCGATGTCCTCCTTCATCGGCGGCATCAGCGGCGCCATCCTCATCTTTACCTTCTACCACGCCGTCACGCCGGAACAGTTCGCCGTGAACGTGTCGATCCAGGTCCTGGCCATGGTGATCGTGGGCGGCCTGGGCAGCGTGATCGGCTGCTACTTCGGCGTCGCGTTCATCTTGCTGCTGCCCGGCATCGTGGCGAATCTGATATTCGCAGGCGCCCAGATGATGGACCTGAAGATTGGCATCGAGCTGCTGGCCCACATCCCGAGCTTCCTGTACGGGATTCTGATCATCGGGTTTCTTCTGTTCGAACCATTGGGTCTGGCCAAGATCTACACGAACCTGCGCAACTATTTCATTTTCTGGCCGTTCGGCTACGCCCGCAAATAGCGGCTCTCAACCCTGGACCCACCCCCCACAGGAGCAGACAACCATGTACCGGAAACTCAAGCTGATGCTCGGCGCGGCCGCCGTGCTGCTAGCAGCCGCACCCGCGCACGCCGAAACTCTTCGCTTCGCGCTGTGCTATGACCTGACCAAGGCCTACACCTTCATCTCGCCGCAAGTCGCGCAGGCAGCGCGTGACTATGCCGCGTTGCTCAACCTGAAGGGTGGCATCGAGGGCAACCCGATCGAGCTCATCGTCCAGGACCATGGCAACGAGCCGCAGCGCGGCATCGAGTGCTACGAGAAGGTGAAGGACCAAGCGCTGACCGTCGATCTGCTGTCCACACCGGTCTCGCGAGCCGTGCTGCCACGCGCGATGAAAGACGGCAAGGTCATGATCCAGGCACTCGTGGGCCGTGGCGACGCGGTGGACGGCGAAGTGTTCAAGTGGATCTTCCCGCTCGGCCCGACCTATTGGGGCCAGGCCGCCAACATTGTCAGCCACTTCAAGAAACAGTCCGGCGGCAACCTCAAGGGCAAGAAGATCGCGTTCCTGTACATCGACTACCCGTTCGGGCAAGAGCCGATTCCGGTGCTGCAGGAACTGCAGAAACGTGAAGGCTTCGAACTACAGATGTTCCCGTATCCGCTGCCGGGAAGCGACCAGTCGTCTGCCTGGTCGCAGATGCGCCGTTTCCAGCCGGACCTGATCGTGCACTGGGCGTTCTCGGCCATGCACGTGGTCGCGTCAAAGGAGGCCAAGCGCAACGGCATATCGTTGGACAAGATGGTCACCGTGAACTGGTTCAACGAAACAGACCTGAACAACATCGGTCACGACGTCGCCAAGGGCATTCGCCGGTCGACCACGGTCGCCAGCGGTGTCGACAACCCCATCATGAAGGACATCATTCGCGAGCTGTACGACAAGGGCAAGGGCAACGGCGATCGCAAGTTCCTCTCCGACATCTACTACTCCACCGGGCTGGCCATCTACGCGCCCATCTTCGAGGCCGCCCGCCTGGCGCTGAAAGCAGACAAGGGCCCGATGACTGCGGAGAAAATGCGCAAGGGGCTGGAAAGCGTGCGCGGCTTTGACGCCAGCGGCCTGTTGCCGGCTCTCACGGTCACCGCCAAGGACCATGGCGGCGGCGGTAAGACACGGATCGAATTGTGGGACGGCTCGAAGTGGATCCCGCAGGGGGACTGGATCGCCGACTACAACGATCTGGTCTGGAGCACGGTGAAGCAGCACTCGGCGGAATTCGCCAAATCCACGGGGCAGTGACCGCCCTCCCCTCCCCACTGGCCAGCGGCCGGTGGGGAGCACAAACCGAACAGGAGCAACCCATATGCGATCCAGTCTGAAGAGAGTACTGACGGCAGCCGCCTTGCTGGTCTCAACCCAGGCTACGCTGGCCGCCGAACCGGTCAAGTTCGGTTTGTGCTACGACCTGACGAAGATTTATGTCGCTGCCGTGCCACAAGTGGCGCAGGCGGTCAAGGACTACGCCGACCTGCTCAACACTCGCGGTGGCCTCGAAGGTCACCCGATCGAAGTCGCGGTTCAGGACCATGGCAACGAACCGCAACGGGGCATCGACTGCTACGAGCGCCTGAAGCGTGAAGGCACGATGATTTTCGACACCTTCTCGTCGCCGGTTTCCCGCGCCGTACTGCCGCGCATCATGCAGGACGGCAACATCCTGGTGCAGCCCCTGGTGGGCCGGGGTGACGCCATCGACGGTGAAGTCTTCAAGCAGGTGTTTCCCTTGGCTCCCACCTATTGGGGCCAGGCGGCAAACATCATCAGCTACTTCAAGAAGCAGAGTGGGGGCAGCCTCAAGGGCAAGAAGGTAGCCTTCATGTACCTCGACACGCCCTTCGGCCGCGAGCCAACGCCGGTGTTTGAGGCTCTGAAGCGGCTCGAGAGCTTCGAGTACCAGCCCTTTCCAATCCCTGTGCCGGGCAATGACCAGAGCGCGGCGTTCACGCAGATGCGGCGCTTCCAGCCCGACTGGGTGGTCCTGTGGTCCTTCTCGCCGCTGAATCCCATCACCTTCCGCGAGATGCAGCGCAACGGCATCCCGATCGAGAAAATGGTGACGGTGAACTGGATCAACGAGGTCGACATCAACAACTTTGGTGCCGCCGCCGCAAAGGGACTCAAACGCTCGACGGTCGTCGTCGGCGGCGCCGAGCATCCGTTGGTAAAAGACATCCTGCGCGAGCTCTATGACAAGGGCAAGGGCAATGGCGACCGCAAACTCGTCGCCGACTCCTACTACAACACGGGTCTGGCCGTGTACTCGTCCGTCTTCGAAGGCGTGCGCATCGCCATCAAGACACAGGGCTGGCCGTTGACGCCGGAGAAGATCCGGCAGGGCATGTATGGCATCAAGAACTTCGATGCCAAGGGCTTCATGGCCCCGATCACCGTCACGCCCAAGGACCACGGCGGTGGCGGCAAGACCCGCATCGACATGTGGGATGGCAGCAAGTGGGTGGCGCAGACTGACTGGTTCGCCGATTACACGGGCCTGGTCAACACGCTCGTCAAGGCCAATTCGGCCGATTACGCCAAGGCAGCAAAGTAGGTTCGCGGCTTGAAACCCAAGGAGCAGATTCATGCCTCTCATCTCTCGCGCGGCCCTGTCCGTCCTTGTCATGTCGGTGGCGTGTCAAGCGGCGATGGCGTCGGAGCCGCTTCGCTTCGGCCTCTGCTACGACCTGACGAAGTCCTACGGCTTCATCACGCCTCAGGTGGCGCAGGCGGCACGCGACTACGCCGCCTTGATCAATAGCAAGGGCGGTCTGGGCGGCAACAAGATCGAGATCACGGTTCAGGACCATGGCAACGAACCGCAACGCGGCATCGAATGTTATGAGCGCCTGAAGCGTGAAGGCGTGATGGTCTTCGACTTCATGTCCACCCCGGTTGCGCGTGCCGTTCTGCCCCGCGTCATGCAGGACGGCAACCTGATGATCCAGGCCTTCCATGGCCGCGCCGATGCCGTCGATGGCGAAGTCTTCAAGCCGGTGTTCCCCTTGGGCCCCACCTACTGGGGCCAAGCGGCAAACATGGTGAGTTACATCAAGCGCCAGGCCGGTGCCGACTTCAAGAAAACAAAGATTGCCTATCTCTACATCGACTACCCTCTCGGGCAGGAGCCGATCCCCGTCCTGCAGGAACTGCAAAGGCGCGAAGGCTTCGCACTGTCGATGTTTCCCTACCCGCTGCCCGGCAATGACATGAGTTCGGCGATCAGCCAGTTGCGCCGCTTCCAGCCGGACTGGATCGTTCACTGGGGCATCGGACCGATGAACGTCGTCGCCGTCAAGGAACTCAAGCGCAACGGCATACCGCTGGAGAAGTTCATCACCGTGAACTGGATCAACGAGGTTGACATCAACAACATCGGGCCCGAGGCGGCCAAGGGCCTGAAGCGCTCTTCGGTGGTCATCGGCGGCGGGACTGACCATCCCTTGTTGCGCGACATCGCGCGCGAACTGTACGACAAGGGCAAGGGCAGCGGCGACCGCAAGTTCCTCTCTGACTCGTACTACTACCTCGGACTGGCGATGTACTCGACGCTGTTCGAAGGGGTGCGACTGGCCACCAAGGATCAGCCCGCGCCGCTCACTGCCGAGAGGATTCGCAAAGGCATGGAGAGCGTGAGTAGTTATGACGCCAACGGCCTGATGGCACCGCTGACGCTCAATGCCAAGGACCACGGCGGCGGCGGCAAGACCCGCATCGACATGTGGGACGGCAGCAAGTGGGTTCCCCAAACCGACTGGTTCGCCGACTACACGGATCTGGTCTGGAGCACGGTGAAACAACACTCTGCCGAGTTCGCCAAATCTGGAAAGAACTGACCGTGAACGCCCTCATCCTCAACAACATCGAGGTCATCTACGACCACGTCTTCCTGGCTATCAAGGGCGTTTCCATCGAGGTGCCGCAGGGCGGCATGGTCGCCCTGTTGGGCGCCAACGGCGCCGGCAAGAGCACCACGCTGAAGGCGGTGAGCGGGCTGCTCAAGTCCGAGCGTGGCGAGATCACGCGGGGCGACGTGAAGTTCATGGGCGAGGACATCGCCAAGCTGGCGCCGCAGGACCGGGTCAAGTTGGGCATCGCCCAGGTGCTCGAAGGCCGTCGTGTCTTCGAGCACCTGACACCCGACGAGAACCTCATTGCGGCTTCTGCCGTGCATGGCGGCAAGGCCGACATGGAGCGCAACCGCGACCGGGTGTATTCCTACTTCCCCCGCCTGCACCAGCGCCGCACCGCCAAGTCGGGCTACCTGTCCGGCGGCGAACAGCAAATGCTGGCCATTGCACGCGCGCTGATGACGCAGCCCAAGCTGCTCATGCTCGACGAGCCGAGCCTGGGCCTCGCGCCGGTAATCGTCGCCGAGATCTTCGAGATCATCCGGCGCATCAACCGCGATGAGGGCATGTCGATCCTGCTGGTCGAGCAGAACGCCATCGCGGCGCTGGACGTCGTGTCGCACGGCTACCTGATCGAGAACGGCCGCGTCGTCATGCACGAGAAGGCCGAGGTCATGAAGAACAACCCGGACATCCGCGAGGCCTACCTCGGCGGCGCCGAGGGGCGCGATTTCAAGGAGATCAAGCACTACCGGCGCCGCAAGCGCTGGCTGGCCTGATCCTGCCGGCAGCGGCGCAATGGCCGAACGCACGATCGAGAAGTTGCTCGAGCGGCTGCGGCGGCTGCCACCGCAGACCACGCTCACCCTCGCCCAATTGCGCGCTCAGTACGAGCGCGCCCAGGTCGTCTTCCCTTTGACTGGCGAGGTCACGCTGCAAGTGCTCGACACCGGCCCTGTGCGCGGTGAATGGCTGCTGCCTGCTGGCGCCAGCGATGCCGTGGTGCTGTATCTGCATGGCGGCGGCTACGTCATTGGCTCGCCGCGCTCGCACCGCCACCTTGCGGCCGACATCGCCCTGGCCGCCGGCGCCCGTACGTTCACGCTCGACTACCGGTTGGCACCCGAGCACCCTTTCCCTGCCGCTCTGGACGACGCCGTCGCCGCCTACCGCTGGCTGATCGAGTCGCAGCGGGCCAAGCCCGGCTGCATCGTCCTGGCCGGCGACTCGGCCGGCGGCGGGCTGGTGCTGACGACCCTGGTTGCGCTGCGCGACGCCGGCCTGCCGCTGCCGGCCGCCGGCGTATGCATCTCGCCCTGGACCGACCTCAGTTGCAGCCTGCCCGCGTGCGATCCGCAACGGCCCAGCCACGACCCGCTGATCGACCACGCCGTGCTGCGTGCCATGGCCCATGCGACCATGGGCCGGCGCAGCCTGCGCGACCCGCGGGTGTCGCCGCTGTTCGCCGATCTGCGCGGCCTGCCTCCGCTGCTCGTACAAGTGGCCGGCGGCGAGGCCTTGGTCGACGACGCGCGGCAACTGGCCATCGCCGCCAGCGAAGCCGGCGTGCACACCACACTCGAAGTCTGGCCGCGCATGGTTCATGTCTGGCACTGGTACGCGCGCATGCTCGACGAAGGCCAGCGGGCCATCGAACGCGTCGCGCAATTCATGCACGGGGCACTGCGGCAGCGCGCCGCGGCTGATCCGTCCTGAACGCGGCTGCGCCGGCTCAGGCCGGTGTGAATACCGGCAAAGGT
Organism: Rubrivivax sp.; assembly: GCA_036724445.1. Classification (GTDB taxonomy): domain Bacteria; phylum Pseudomonadota; class Gammaproteobacteria; order Burkholderiales; family Burkholderiaceae_C; genus Rubrivivax. The sequence continues at coordinate 40,319 of DAIMFR010000030.1, forward strand.
GGCCCATCCTCGCTCGGGCTGAACTTCAGCGTCACCGGCTGCCCGATGCGCACCGCGTCGGCATCGGCGTCGACGATGTTGCTCATCATCGTCGGGCCTTCGGCGAGTGTCACGTAGGCGATGATGTACGGCACCTCGGCGCGCCGCATGACGCTGAAGCTGTAGATCGTGCCCTGCCCGCTCGCCTGCCGCCACTGCGTGCGCTCGCTGCCGCAAAACGGGCAGGCCGCGCGCGGATAGTGGTGGTGCTCGCCGCAGTCGTCGCACTGCTTGACCAGCAGGCGGCCTTCGCGGGCGGCGTCCCAGAACGTCCTCGTCTCCGGGTAGACCGTGGGAGCGACCAGCTTGCGTTCCTTGACCAGCATGTTCACTCCCGCTCCATGATCAGTGTGCCGCTGCCGTGGCGCGTGCCGAGCGAGCCTCCGGTGCCGTGCGCCAGCGCGAGCCGGCAGCCGGGCACCTGCACCAACGGATGCGCCTCGCCGCGCAACTGGCGCACCGCTTCAATGACCTTGGTCATGCCGCCGCGATTTCCCGGGTGGTTGTTGCACAGGCCGCCGCCGTCGGTGTTGAAGGGCAGCTTGCCGGCGCCGGAGATCAGGTTGCCGTCGGACACGAACCGGCCGCCCTCGCCCTTCTTGCAGAAGCCCAGGTCCTCCAGCGTCAGCAGCACGGTGATCGTGAAGCTGTCGTAGATCGACGCGTACTGGATGTCGGCGGGCTTCACGCCGGCCTCGGCGAATGCCGCCGCGCCGGTCCAGGCCGCGCCGGTCGTCAGCAGGTCCACCTTGCCGCCGATCTGCGCGCGCATGAACTCGCCCGTGCCAATGACCTTGACCAGCGGACGCTCGAGCTGACGTGCGATCTCCGGCCGGACCACGACGAGCGCGCCGCCGCCGTCGCTGATGACGCAGCAGTCGAGCCGGTGCAGCGGGTCGGCGATCATCGGCGAGCCGACCACGTCCTGCACCGTCACCACGTCGCGCACCATCGCGTGCGGGTTGTGCTGGGCGTGGTGCGACGCGGCCACGCGGATCCAGGCCAGCTGTTCGCTGGTGGTGCCGTGCTCGTGCATGTGGCGCATGGCGGCCATGGCATACATGTTGACGGTGGTCGGCGCGTAGGGCAGCTCGAACGACACGTCGGGCGCAGGGCCGTAGTTGCGCGGCGCGGTACCGGTGGCCATGCCCTCGGCCTTGGGCCGCCCGGCCAGCGTGATCAGTGCCACGTTGCAGCGGCCGGCGGCGATGGCCGCCGCGGCATGCGCGACGTGCACCACGTACGAGGAGCCACCGGTCTCGGTGGTGTCGACGTGCCGGAGCGTCATGCCCATGTAGTCGACCATGCTCAACGCACCCAGGCCGGGCGCGTCGCCGGCGCAGAAGTAGCCGTCGACATCACGCATCGTCAGGCCGGCGTCGGCGAGTGCACCGCGCGCGACCTCGGCATGCAGTTGCGCCACCGACTTGTCGTCGGCGCGACGGATCGGGTGCTCGTAGGCCCCCGCGATGTAGGCCTTTCCCTTCAGGCTCATGGGTTTGCCTTGGCAGGCTTGATGGTGGCCGCGCCCTTGATGACGTCCAGGCCCTTGCCGTTGCGCACCCAGACGTCGTAAACCGGCGGCTGGCTGCCCTCGCGCAGTTCGCCGCCGCCGGTCACGTCGTCGTCGATGCGCACCGGCTGCACGAAGCGGATCTCCAGGTGCACGCGGTTCAGCGCGTCGACGCCCAGCGTGTTCTTCAGCGCCTGCCAGATCAGCGCCACCGACATCGTGCCGTGCGCGATGATCCCGCCCATCGGGCTCCTGGCGGCGAACTCCTTGTCGACGTGAATCGGGTTGTAGTCGTTCGTCACCGCCGCGTAGGCCATGATGGTGTCGAAGTCGACGTGCTTGGTCGATGCCTTCAGCTGCTTGTCCATGGTGGCCCCTTACTGCGCGACCAGCGTGGTCATGATGCCGCTGAACAGCAGCTCGCCCGAGCCCACGGCGCGCGTCTCGGTGCGCACGCGCACCCACTTGCGGTCTTTCTTGACTTGCTTGTCCAGGCACCACACTTCGGTGCGCAAGGTCTCGCCGATGCGCGGCATGCGCAGGATGTCGAAAGTCTGCCCGCCATGCACGCCGCCGGGCGGACGCGGCGAGTTCAGCGTCAGCACGGCGTCGATGACGATCATCGCCAGCATGCCGCCAGGCATCACGCCGGGGTCGTCGTCGTTTGGGTACACGCTGCGCCACTTGGCGATGGTCGCCTCGTCGACGCTGAAATCGCGCGTGCCGTAGTTCTTGCCCGGCTCGTAGTGGTCGTAGTTGAAGATGGCAGGGTCACTCATGATGTTGCGGGCTCCACTTGCGGAACCTTCTGTTCGCTGCCGGGGCGGGTCTCGTAGCACACACGCACGCGCATGCCGACCTTCACCGTTGCCGGGTCGCAGTTCAGCACGTTGCACATGAAGCGCAAGCCCTCGTCCAGGTCCACCAGCGCCAGCACATAGGGCGTGTCGGCCATGAACGCCGCGATCGGCGCGCGGTGGATCACCGAGAAGCTGGCCACGCGCCCGAGGCCTTCGGCCACCTGCCATTGCAGGTCGGCGCTGTGGCAATGCACGCAGGCGAACCGCGAGTAGAACTGCGGCTTGCCGCAGGCGCGGCAGCGCTGGAAGCGGAACTCGCTCTGGTTCGCACCCTCCCAATAGGGCCGGCTGATGCTGTCCGGCACCGGCATCGGCTTGGTTTGCACTTCAGCCATGGTCAGGCCCTCCCCATGATGATCGAGCAATGGCCGGAAAAGATGCCGCCCAGCGTGTGGGCCAGCGCCACTTCGGCGTTCTCGACCTGGCGCGGGCCGCATTCCCCGCGCAACTGGCGCACCGCCTCGACGACATGGAACATGCCGCCGGCCGCACCCGACGAGCCGTACGACAGCAGGCCGCCGTTGGTGTTGACGGGAAAGCGTCCACCGATCGCGAACTCGCCGGCCAGCGCCGCCGGGCCGGCCTCACCGCGGCCGTAGAAGCCCATCGACTCCAGCGTGATGAGCAAGGTGCTGGTGAAGCAGTCGTAGATGTGTGCGCAGTCGACGTCCCGGTGCTCGAGCCCGGCCTGGGCCAGCGCGTCGGCGGCCGACTCCTTGCAGCCAAAATCGACCAGCGACGGCGCCGCGAAGATGTGCTCGTGCGTGTGGCCTTCGCCGATGCCCAGCAACTCCACCGCCCGCCGGCGGCCGTCGCGCGCGGTCTCGCCGGCGCTCACCACCACCGCGGCGCCGCCGTCGGACACGAGGCAGCAATCGAGCATGCGCAATGGCGAGGCGATCACCTTGGACTTGCGCACGTCGTCCATCGTGATCGGCTTCTTCATGTGCGACTGCGGGTGCAGCGCGGCGTTGGCGCGCTGGTTCACCGCCACGGCCGCGAGGTGGTCGCCGTTGAGCCAGCCTTCGTGGAAGTAGACCTGGGCGGCCATCGCGAAGGCGGCTGGCACGCTCATCCCGTAGGGCTGCTCGTACTGCGGGTGACCGACGTCGGCCAGCGCGGCTTGTACCTTGTCGCCCATGCCGGTCAGGCGGTTGTCGCCGGTGACGCACAGCACATGGCGGCAGCGCCCCGAACGCACCAGCGACTCGGCATGACGCACCAGCAGACCACCGGTCATGCCGCCCATGGCGATCGAGGCGTTGACCTTGGGGCGCAGCCCGATGTACTCGCCCAGCACTCCGCCCAGCATCAGTTGCGGCGATGCGAACGAGTACGCGGTCAGCAGGCCGTCGATGTCCGACACCGCCAGCCCTGCGTCGGCCAGCGCGCCCAGTGCGGCTTCGGCGTGCAGCGACATGCAGGTGCTGTCGGGCAGCGCACCGACCTGCGTGTCGTGCACGCCGCTGATGATGGCTTTGGTTCCCATGCTTGGTCTCGTGCTAGGCCAGACTGATGCGCACGTCGCGCTGCAGCCGCCGGATCTCCTGGATGGCACCGTCGACCAGGTCGGTCATGATGTCGCGCGCCGGGCGCCGCGCCTTGAGCAGGCCGCCCGCCTGACCGGCGATGTTGTAGAAAAGGTCGTGACGGCCGGCAGCCAGCGCCGCGGCCAGGAAGTCCTCCATCAGGATGCGCTGGTACGGCGTCTCCAAAGTCGGCAGTCCGGACTCTGCCCAGGCCTGAGAGATTTCACCGTGGAAGGCACGCACCGTCTTGCCGGTCCAGACCTTGCTGACACGGAAGGCCTCGGAGTCCGCGGCCACGATCTGGTCCTTGCAGGTGTCAAACAGTTCGCACTCGTCGGCCACAAGGAAGGCGGTGCCCAGCCAGGCGGCCTGCGCGCCCAGCACCAGTGCGGCGACGATCCCGCGGCCATCGGCGATGCCGCCGGCAGCGATCACCGGCGTCGGGTTCACTGCGTCCACCACTTGCGGGATCAGCGGCAACGAGGCCACGGTTCCGGTATGGCCGCCGGCCTCGGTGCCCTGCGCGACGATCGCGTCGACGCCCGACTTGCGCTGGCGCACCGCATTGCGCACCGAGCCCGACAGGCCGATCAGCTTCATGCCCTGGGCGCGCGCGCGCGGCAGCAGGAAATCGGGATCGCCCAACCCTGCGGCGAAGATCGGCACGCGTTCGTCGAACACGACGTCGAGTACCGACTTTGCGTACTCGATGTTGACCACCGTTTCGTCGGCGGGCTGCACCGCAGGCAGCTGGTAGCGCTGGAGCAGCGTCTGCACGAAGGCGGCATGCTCCGGGTAGCGGCGCCGGATCTCGTCTCGCACGCCCGATCGGGTGTCGGGTGCGTCGGCAATGCGCGCCGGCAGCAGCAGGTCGACGCCGAACGGACGGTCGGTGAGCGAACGCACCTCGCGGATGCGACGCCGCGTTTCTTCGGGTGACAAGCCCGAGCAGCCCAGCACGCCACAGCCCCCCGCCTGCGACACCGCCGCCACCAGCTTCGGCGGCGTGGCGCGCCCGCCTACCCCCATGCCGGCGAGGAAGATCGGGTACTCGATGCCCAGCGAATCGCAGAAGGCGTTGTGCAGGATCGGACGGGCCATCACTTGAACTCGGGCTTGCGCTTGGCGCGGAAGGCCGCCACGCCCTCCTTCACGTCGTCGGTCTGGAAGAGGAAGGGGAAGGCATCGACCGCGTAGCGCATGTCGTCGCCGCCCAGCCCGCGGTTGAAGAAGGACTTCGCCATCTGCACCGCCATGTGCGGTTTGCCGGCGAGCTTGTCGGCAAAGGCCATCGCCTCGTCGAGCAGCTTGTCGTGTGCGACGGTGCGCAAGGCGATGCCCAAGCGCACGGCCTCGGCGGCGTCGATCGGGTCGCCCAGCATGCTCAGTTCCTTGGCCTTGGGGCGGCCGACGACGTCGTGCAGCCGCAGCAGCGCAAAGCCCGGCAGCAAGCCGAGCTGAATCTCGGGCACGCCGAAGCGGGCCCGCTCCGAGGCGAGGATGAAGTCGCAGGCAATCGCGAGCTCGAAGCCGCCGCCGAACGCCACTCCGTTGACAGCCGCGATCAGCGGCTTGCGGCAGCGTTCGGGTGCCTCCAGCACCGGCAGCACGTCGGCAATGAAGCTGCGCGCCTGCTCGGGCGTGGCCGGGAAGGTGCTGATGTCCGCGCCGGCACAGAAGGCCTTGTCGCCTCGCCCGGTGAGGATGCCCACGCGGATCTCGTCGTCGGCCTGGATTCTTGCCAGGCTTTCAATTACGCCTTCGCGGATGCCCATGGAAATGGCGTTGAGCTTGGTCGGCTCGTCCAAGGTGACGATCGCGACACGGCCTTGCTGCTCGAATTCGACACTGCCGATGCGCATGGACTGCTCCTGTGAGGGCTTTAAGAATTCGCCTTTTCGGCTCGCGAAGGCTAACGAACGTTAGACAGTTCGTCAATGAGCGACATGCTGTGTCGAACGACAATCAGCGGCGCAGGCCGCCGTAGCTCGCCCACGGCGTCGCCACGAGGTACCCGGCGTCGACGGGCAGGTTGATGCCGGTGATCGCCGACGCCCGGTCCGATGCCAAGAAGGCCACCGCGTTCGCGATCTCGCGCGGCTCGATCAAACGGCCGAGCGCCGCGTGCGTGGTCATCGCGCCGGTCTCCAGCGTGCGCGTCGTGATGCCCTTCTCGAGCGCCGGCGTGTGCGTGAAGCCGGGCGACACGGCGTTGACGCGTACGCCCTTGGGGCCCCACTCCGCCGCCAGGCATTCGGTCAGGTTGATGACGCCGGCCTTGGCCGGGCCGTACGAGTGCAGGGGCCCCGACCCCATGCCGGCCACCGACGCGATGTTGACGATCGCGCCGCTGCCGCGCTGCGCCATCGCGGCGCCGAAGCGCGCGCAGCACAGGTAGGTGCCGCGCAGGTCGATGCGGGCGACGAAGTCCCATTCGCGCAAGCTCAGTTCCTCGGGCGGCAGCGTGCGTTGCAGTACGCCGGCACTGTTGACCAGCACGTTCGGCACGCCGCAGCGCGCCTGCACGGCAGCGACCAGCGCCTCGACCGATTGTTCTTCGCCGACGTCGAGCACCAGCGCGATGCCGCCGATCGCCTCGGCCACTGCCTGCGCCGCAGCTTCGTTGCGATCGGCCACGATTACCCGCGCACCGGTGCCTGCGAGCAAAGCTGCGCAGGCCTCGCCGATGCCGCTGGCGCCGCCCGTCACTACGGCAACCTGATCTGAGAAATCCAACTCCATGTCGCGCTCCCTGTCGATGTGAGTTCTGCACGCAGCACGCGCTTAAGCACCTTTCCCGATGGTAGACGCGGCAGCGAGTCACGCAGCACCAGTTCCTTCGGCAGCTTGAAGCCGCCGAGCTTGCCGCGGCAGAAGGTCTGGAGCTCGTCGAGCGTGAGGCTAGTGCCGGGCCGCAGGACCACCACCGCGACCACGCGCTCGCCCCAGCGTTCGTCGGGCAGGCCCACCGCCGCGGCTTCCAGCACCTGCGGCAGCTGGTACAGCACGCGTTCGACCTCGCTGCTGGCAATGTTCTCGCCGCCGCTGATGATCATGTCCTTCTTGCGGTCGGTGAGAAAAAGAAAGCCCTCGGCATCGAGGTAACCGATGTCGCCGGTGCGAAACCAGTGGCCCGGGTGGAAGCTGGCCGCGGTCTTCTCCGGGTCGCGCCAGTAGCCGCCGGTGACCTTGGGGCCGCGCAGGCAGATTTCGCCGGCCTCGCCGCAGGGCAGTGCACCGCCATCGTCGTCGCAGATGCGGATCTCGACGTGCGGCAGCGCGCGCCCGGTCGAGCCGATCTTCTCGATCTCGCGCCCCGCCTCCATCAGCGTGTCGCCGGAGCAGCTCTCGGTCAGGCCGTAGCCGTCGATGTAGCGGCCACTCGTGAAGAGCGAGCCGAACTCGCGGATGCGTTCTTCGGGCGTGCGCTCGCCACCGCCGATCTGCCAGCGGAAGCTGCTCACGTCGAAGCGCTCGCGATCCGGCAGCGCGAGCAGGCGGTTCAGCATCACCGGCGCCATCCAGCCGGCAGTGAGGCGCTCGCGCGCGATCAGCGCCAAGGTCTCCTCGGGCTCGAACTCGCGCTGCACCGCGAGCATGCCGCCCATCTGCAGCACCGCCAGGCCCGGCAGGTCGAACGCGCCGACGTGGTACAGCGGCCCGACCACGAGCAGCCTTTCGCCGCCATGCAGGCCCAGCACCGCGATGTGGTCCAGGCACTTCCAGTGGTAGTTGGCGTAGGAATGGATCACGCCCTTGGGGCGGTCGGTGGTGCCCGAGGTGTACATCAGCCGGAACAGATCCTCGGGCCGCCGCACCTGCGGCGCCCACACCGGCTCGGCCACGGGCCCGAGGCGGCGGCTGTCGGATTGCGCCGCTTCGTCGACCACCACCACGTTGCCGAAGCCGCCCGCCAGCGGGCGCAGTTCCTCGTCCACCAGCAGCAGCTTCACCCCCGCGTGGCCGACGATGTAGTCCACCTCGTCGGCGCCCAACCGGTAGTTGATGGGCAGCAGCACCGCGCCCAGGTGGCTCACAGCCAGCGCCAGCTCGATGAAGGCGGCGCTGTTCTTCATCAGCAGCGCGACGATGTCGCCTTCGCCGATGCCGCGCGTACGCAGGCTGCCTGCCGTGGCGGCAAGACGTGCCGCAAGCTCGCCGTAGCCCTGACGCTGGTCGCGGTACAGCAGGGCCGGTCGCGCGGGCTCGGCGCGCGCCCAGCGCAGGATGGCGGCACCCAGGTTGACCATCGCGGCCTCCTCGGTCAGTAGGAACGCGGCATGCCCAGGTCGTGGTTGGCGACGTAGTTGAGGATCATCTCTTCGGACACCGGCGCGAAGCGGAACAGCCGCGCATCGCGCCACAGCCGCTCGACGTGGAACTCGGTGGCGTAGCCCATGCCGCCCATGGTCTGCATCGCACGTTCGGTGGCGCGGGCCACGGCCTGCGCGGCCAGCAGCTTGGCGGCATTGGCCTCGCTGCCGTAGGGCAGGCCCATGTCGCAGTTGACCGCCGCCTTGTGGTTGAGCAGGCGCGCCGCCTCGACCTCGACATGGCATTGCGCCAGCGGGAACTGCAGCCCCTGGTAGCTCGAGACCGGCTTGTCGCCGAAGACCTTGCGCTCGTTGCCGTACTTCACCGCCAGCTTGATCGCCAGTTCGCCGGTGCCGGCCAGCGCTGCGGTGGTGACGATGCGCTCGGTGTTGAGCACATCGAGCAGTTCGTGCCAGCCGCGATGCAAGGTGCCGACGAGCTCGCCCGGTGCGATGCGCACGTCGTCGAAGAAGACGCTGCTCGACGCCAGCGTGCGCGTGCCGACCTTGTCGATCGCGGTGTGCGTCAGGCCCTTGCGCTCGACGTCGACCATGAACATCGACAGGCCGTCGCTGCGCGATTTGCACTCGGCGAGCTTCTTGGTGCGCGCCACCACCAGCATCTTCGCCGCGTCGGGCACGCCGGTGATCCAGATCTTTCGGCCGTTCAGCCGCCAGCCGTCGCCGTCGGCCTCGGCATAGGTTCGCAGCTCCAGCGTGTTGGTGCCGGCGTCAGGCTCGGTCAGCGCCATGCAGCAGTTGATCTCGCCCGAGACGATCTTCGGCAGCAGCTCGGCCTTCATCGCCGCCGTGCCGAAGCGCGACAGCGCGACACCGCCGAAGATCGGGTTGATCATGAAGAGCTGCCCGACCGTCGCGCCGCCGCCGCAGGATGCCAGCGTCTCCACCACCAGCGCCAGCTCGAACATGCCTAAGCCAGTCCCGCCGACCTCGGTGGGCAGCGCGGCGCCACACAGGCCGGCGTCGCAGACGGCGCGCCAGAACTCCTTGGGGAACGCCTTGGCGGCGTCCTGCTTGCGCCAGTACTCGAGGCCGAAGTGGTCGCCGACCTTGCGCGCCGCCTCGATCATCTGCCGCTGTTCATCCGAGAGTCGAAAATCCATCGTGGGCTCCAGTGCCAAAGCTAGTCGAACAACAAGCGCGTCGGATGGGCCAGCCCATCGACGATCTGATTCAGCAGCGCGGCGCCACCGACCCCGTCGAGCACCCGGTGGTCGAGCGACAGCACCAGCGAAATTTCGCGCCGCAGCGCCGGCTGGCCGCGCGCGTCGGGACGGAACAGCTCGCGCACGCTGCCCACGCCGAGGATCATCGACTGGCCGGGCACGATGATCGAGGTCATCGCGGTCAGACCGTGCATGCCGGCATTCGACACCGTGATGGCGCCGCCGGCCATGTCATCGGCGCCGAGCCGCCCCGCGCGCGCACGTTCTGCCAGGGTGTTGGCCTGGCGCGCCAGGTTGACCAGGCTCAGACGCCCAGCATCGCGCACGATGGGCACGCGCAGGCCGTGCTCCGTGTGCACGGCCACGCCGACGTCGCTGCGGTCAAGCACCAGCGCGCCCTGCGGCGTCCAGATGCGATTCAGTTCGGGCAGTGCGCGCAACGCCCGGCCCAGGGCCGCGACGAAGAAATGGTTGAGCGTCAGCCGGGGCTCGGTCTCAGGGTCTTTCAGCTTGGCGCAGAGCTCGAGCAGGCTCGACACCTCGGCCTCACGCGCCAGGTAGAAGTGCGGGATGTCCTGTTTGGCGGCGGTCAGCCGCGCGGCCGTCGCCTGCTGCGCCGCGGTGAACGGCTGCAGGCGGCCGGCAGCCGTCCCGAGGGTCGCTGGCGCAGGCGGCGGTGAGGGGGCTGCGGCCGGCGCACGGTTCGTCACCTTCGCGGATGCGGTGGCAGGCGCCGGCAGCGCCACGGGCGCAGGCGCCGGTGCAGGAGCGGATGTCCGCGCCTTCATCACGGCCTCGACATCGCGCGCCCGCACGCGACCGCGCGGCCCCGAGCCCGTCACGTCGGCGAGCGCAATCTGATGTTCGCGCGCCAGACGGCGAGCGAACGGTGTGACGGGCCGGCGTGCGGTGGTGGGGGTCGCTTCGGCCACGTCGGCCACGGCGGCTGATGTGATCGACGGCACGCCGTCGTCCCAATGCCCGACCACCGCACCCACGGGCACGGTCTGGCCCACCGCGACCAGCGGCGCGCCCATCACTCCGTCGCTTTCGGCTGCGACCTCGGTCGCCGCCTTGTCGTTCTCGACCACGAACACACAATCGCCGGCCGAAAAGCGCGCGCCGGGCGCGAGCGTCCATTCAACCAGCGCGCCCTCGGTCATCGTCAGGCCCAGCTTGGGCATGAGCCAGTCTCTGCGCACGCCCTCAGGTCCCTTTGAACTCGGCCTTGCGCTTCTCGAGGAACGCGCGGCAGCCCTCGTGCGCATCGTTGCTGTCGAGCACCAGGCCGATCATCGCCTGCTCGTGCGCCAGCGCGGCGGGCAGCGGCATCTCCAGGCCCTGGCGCAAGGTGCGCTTGAGCAGCTTCAGCACCAGCGGCGACTTCTCGGCGATGCGCGTCGCCAGCGCCAGCGTCTCGTCCAGCAGCTTCGCACGCGGCACGGTGCGGTTGCACAGCCCGAGCGCCACCGCCTCGGCGGCGCTGATCTGGTCGCCAGTGAACATCAGCTCCTTGGCGCGGCACAGCGGGATCTGGCGAATCAAGCGCTGCGTGCCGCCCGCGCCGGGAAACAGCCCGAGCGTGATCTCGGGCAGGCCGAGCTTGGCTTCCTCGGCCACCAGGCGAATGTCCAGCGCCAGCAGCAACTCGGTGCCGCCGCCCAGCGCCCAGCCGTTGATGGCGCCCAGCGTCGGCTTGTCGCAGTTGTCGAAGCGCGTGAACAGGCGATGGATGACTTCGGCGAACTGTTCGTAGTGCGGCAGCCCGCGCCGGCTGTCGAGATCGGCGATGTCGCCACCGGCCACAAAGGCGCGTTCACCGGCGCCGGTAACGACGATGGCACGCACCGCATCGTCGGCCTCGAAGGCCGCGAGCGCGGCGTCGAGCGCATGCATGGTGGGCACGTCGATGGCGTTCAGAGTCTTCGGCCGGTTGATCGTCAACAGGCCCACCGGGCCGCGCTTTTCGCTCAGGATGCTGTCGTTGGCCATGCGTGTCTCCATGTTCATTCGAGGGTGCGGCGCACGGCCTTGACGATGGCCGCGGTACCGATGTTGTAGCCCTGCTCCAGCGACTTGGCGAAGGGCACCGGCATGAAGGGGGCGCCGACCCGCACCACCGGCGCATCGAGTTCGTCGAAGCCCTCGTCGGCGATGGTCGCCGCGATTTCGGCGCCGATGCCGAAGGCCTGCACCGCCTCGTGCACGATCACCGCGCGGTGGGTGCGCGCCAGCGACGCCAGCACGGTGGCCCGGTCCCAGGGCTGCAGGCTGCGCAGGTCGATCACCTCGACCTCGACGCCCTCGCCGGCCAGTTCCTGCGCCGCCGCCAGCGAGGTGTGCACGGTCGCGCCGTAGGTCACCAGCGTCACGTCGCGGCCGGCGCGAACGGTGCTGGCCTTGCCGATCACGTCGCGCACCGACACGTCGACCGGGCCCTTGCTGCCGTACAGGCCTTTGTGTTCGATGAAGATCACCGGGTCCGGGTCTTCGATGGCGGCGCGCAGCAGGCCGTAGGCATCGGCCGGCGTGGCCGCACACACCACCTTGAGGCCCGGCACGTGCGCCAGCCATGCCTCCAGGCATTGCGAATGCTGCGGACCGGCGCTCAAACCGCCGCCGTGCGGCGTGCGCAGCACCATCGGCACGCTGCACTGGCCACCGAACATGAAGCGCGCCTTGGCAGCCTGGTTCACCAGGGCGTCCATCGCCAGCGTGATGAAGTCCATGAACATGATCTCGACCACCGGGCGCAGGCCCGACAGCGCCGCGCCCACTGCGGCGGAGACGATGCTCGCCTCGGAGATCGGGGTGTCGAGCACGCGCTTCGGCCCGAACTCGTCGAGCAGGCCGCGCGTGGCCTTGAACGAGCCGCCGGGCGCACCGATGTCCTCGCCCATCACGATCACGCGCGGGTCGGCGGCCATGCTGTCGCGCAGCGCCTGCGCGACGCTGGCCATGTACTTCATCTCGGTCGGGCCGGCGCTCAAGAGGTCGTCTCCGTGTAGACGCCGGCAAAGGCGGGTTCGAAAGCCGGCAGGCCATCGGCGCGCGCACCTGCGATCGCCGCTTCGATGCGCTGTGCCACCTCGGCGGCCGCCGCATCCAGCGCCTGGGCGGCGACGCCCGCGGCGATCAAGGCCGCGTGCGTGCGCGCCAGCGGATCGGTCTTGACGCCCGCCTGCATCTCGTCGGCGCTGCGGTACTTCTGCGGGTCGCCTTCGAAGTGGCCGCGCACGCGGTGCGTCTTGCACTCGAGCACGCGCGGGCCGTGGCCTCCGCGGATCGCAGCCACCGCGCGAGCGGCCGCGTCGGCAACCGCGAGCACATCGTTGCCGTCCACGCCTTCGTGAACGATGCCGAAGGCCGCAGCCAACGCATCCAGCCGGGCCGCGAACTGGCGCGAGGTGGGCGAGAACTCGGACCAGCCGTTGTTCTCGCACACCAGCAGCAGCGGCGACTTCCACAGCGCGGCCATGTTCAGCGTCTCGTACAGCACGCCTTCGGCCATCGCGCCGTCGCCGAAGAAGCTGACGGCCAGCCCGCCGCTGCCCAGCACCGACTGCGCGATGGCGCTGCCCAGCGCGATCGGGATGCCGGCACCGACGATGCCATTGGCACCCAGGATGCCCAGGCTGGTATCGGCCACGTGCATCGAGCCGCCACGGCCCTGGCAGATGCCGCCGGCACGGCCCATGATCTCCTTGAAGAAGCCGTCCAGCGCCAGCCCGCGCGCCAGCACATGGCCGTGGCCGCGGTGCGTGGTGGCCAGCGTGTCGCCGGGTGCCAGTGCCGATGCCACGCCGGCGGCGATGGCCTCCTGGCCGATGCTCAGGTGGATGAAGCCCGGCACCTCGCCGTCGGCAAACAGTTTCGTCAGTGCCGTCTCTGCCTGGCGCACCAGCAGCATCGTGCGGTACAGCGCGAACAGGCGTTCGCTGTCGTTCGCGGCCGCCATGCTCAGGCGCCGCTGCCGGGCTTGCGCTTGGCCGGCCACTCGAAGGCCCGCGGCTGCTTGTTCAGGAAGCGCGCCACCGCGTCCTGGTGGTAGTCAGTCTTCATCACCATGGCCTGCGCCGCAGCCTCGAGTTCGGACAGCGTGTCCTGGTCGAGGTTGAACGAGCGGTTGAGGATGTTCTTGGAGATGCCGATGGCCTGCGTCGCCGCGCCGTGGAAGCGCGTCGCCATCGCCAGCGCCTCGTCGAGCAACTGGTCTTCGGGCACGACTTCGTAGACGATGCCGAGCGAGCGCGCTTCTTCGGCATCGACCTCGCGCGCCGAGAACACCAGTTCCTTGGCGCGCATCAGGCCGACCACACGGGGCAGCAGGTAGAACGCGCCGAGGTCGGGCACCAGCCCGACGCGGGTGAACACCGCGCAGAAGCGCGCGCTGGGCGTGGCCAGCACGAAGTCGCAGGCCAGCGACAGGATGAAGCCGGCGCCGAAGGCGGGGCCGTGCACCGCCGCGATCACCGGCTTTTCGAGGTTGACCAGCTCGCGGAACCAGACATGCAGGCGGCGGATGCGGTCGCGGTCGGCGAACACCGGGCGCTTCTCGGAGGACAGCGACTTCAGGTCGCCCCCGGCGCAAAAGGCCTTGCCGCTGCCGGTGATGACGACGGCGCGCACCTCGGCGGTGTCGCGGGCCTCGTACACCGCCTCTGCAATGCCCTGGCGCATTTCCAGGTCGAAGGCGTTGCGCAGTTCGGGCTTGTTCAGCCGGATGACGAGTGTGGCGCCGTGGCGCTCACGCAATACGGAATCGCTCATGTCTTGAATCCCAGGTCACGCGCAATGATGTTGCGCTGAATGTCGCTGGTGCCCTCGCCGATGACGTAGACGAGGGCGTCGCGGTGGATGCGGCCGACCGGGTACTCGCGCATGATCCCGGCGCCGCCGTGAATGCGGATGGCGGCCTCGCTGACCGAGACCGCCGCCTCGCTGGCCACCAGCTTGACCTTGGCGGCGGTGGCCGCGTCCAGCGTGCCTTGGTCGACCCGCCAGGCGCCGTAGTACACCAACCAGCGCGCGGCCTCGATCTGCGCGGCCATGTCGGCCAGGCGGTGGCCCACGGCCTGGTAGTCGCCGACGCGTTTGCCGGCGACCACGCGGTCGCGGGCGTAGACCAGCGCCGCCTCGTAGGCCGCGCGCGCCATGCCCAGGGCGTTGGCGGCCACACCGACGCGGTTCTCGCTCAAGGAGTCGAGGATCACCGGGTAGGTGCCTTCGCGGGCACCGAGCAGCGCCTCGTCGGGCACGAGCACGTTGTCGAAGTGGATCAGTGCGGTCTCGGAGCCGCGGATGCCCTCCTTGCGCAGCTTGGACATGGCCACGCCGGCGTTGGGCAGCTCGACGATGAACAGGCTGATCGCCTCGGGCGTGAGCTCGGCCCGCGTGCGCGCCGCCACCAGCATGAAGTCGGCGATGGGCGCGTTCGTGATGTAGAGCTTGCTGCCGTCGATGCGCCAGCCCCCGTCCACGCGCGTGGCCTTGGTGCGCAAGGCGCGCACGTTGGAGCCGCCGTCGGGTTCGCTCAAGGCGAAGGCGGCGATTTTCCGCCCCGCCAGCGCCGGCACGAAACAGCGCGCGCGCTGTTCGGGCGTGCCGGCACGCCAGATCGGCCAGATGCCCAGGTGCGAATGCGCCGACCAGCTCGATGCGAAGGCCTGGCTGCAGAAGCTCAGCTCCTCACGGACGATGCAGTCGCTGATCTTGTCCATGCCGCTGCCGCCGACTGCCTCGGGATAGCGCACGCCGAGCAGGCCGAGTTCACCCCAGCGGCGGAACACTTCGCGCGGGAAGGACTCTTCTTCTTCGGCCCTTGTCACCAGCGGCGCCAGCTC
>DAIMFR010000030.1:55702-59059 GCA_036724445.1 Rubrivivax sp.
CCCTTGACGTAGCAGCCCGCGTCGACCGCGTAACCCTTGCGGGCCGCTTCATCCACGCTGCGCATGTAGGCATCGAAGCCCGGTGGATCGTCCCAGCGCAGCGCCTCGACGCGGCGCCGCAACTCGGCCCGGGTCAGGCCCGAGTGGGCCGCCATGCTGCGGCCGAGCGCCGAAATGAACATCGGCAATCGCTGCCCGATGTTCATGTGCACGCGCATCGTTGCATCGTTGTCGGCACGATCCACAAGCACCACCCGCTCCTCTGAGGCTCGATGCCAGAGCGTGGCCGTCACGCCGTGGCTTGCGGCAATCGACTCCAGGTGGGGATGAACAAGACGTGCGTAAGACGCTGTCTCAAGCGCGCCCTTGGCCAGCTCCACCAGCCCCAAGCCGACCCGGTAGGTTTTGGTCGTTTCGTCGAAGGTCACGAGCCTTTCGTGAACCAAGGTCTTCAGCAGATTGAAGCAGGTGCTCGAGTTCAGACCGAGATCGCGAGAAATGCGACTGACCCCCACCGGGGTGGCCGCGATCGACAGATAACGCACGACCGCAAGCCCACTGGCCAGCGCGCCAACAACTTTCTCTGGCGTTTCGATACGGTCCATGCGCAAGTTCATCAATGCTGAAGACAAGCGAGCGATGTTGACATGACGGAACAGATGCGTCTAGACTTTTTCGCCATACAGATGCTTATTTTCTATAGCGAATGGTGAACTAGATATGAACTTGACCCGACGCATGATCCTCACGCTGCCGATGTTCGCCACCGGCCCGCTGAAGGCCCAAGAGAGTTATCCGGCAAGATCGATCACCCTCGTCATTCCGTCGGTCGCAGGCGGCATCCTCGACACGATCGGGCGCATCGTGGGCCGGAGCCTGGAGCCGCTGGGTCAGACGGTCGTTTATCAGAACGTCCCTGGCGCCGGCAGCATACTGGGGACCGACGTGGTCGCCAAGGCGGCAGCCGACGGCTACACGCTCGCCGTGGTGGCCACCAGCCACGCCATCAACCCGAGCGTCTACGCGAAGATGCCGTATGACACCGGCCGCGACCTGGCGCCGGTCGCTCACACCGTCAATCTGACCAACCTGCTCGTCGTCAACCCTGCGGTGCAGGCCAACAACCTGCAGGAGTTGATAACGCTGGCCAAGCGCAAACCGGGCAGCCTGACCTTCGGCTCGGCGGGCATCGGCCAATCGAACCACCTTTCGGGAGAGATGCTCCGCGTCGCCGCTGGCATCGACATCGTGCATGTGCCCTACAAGGGCAGCGCCGCGGCAATGAACGACGTGCTGGCCGGTCACATCTCGATGATGTTCGTCGACCTGCTGTCGGCCATGCCGCATGTCAAAGCAGGAAAGTTGAGGGTGATGGCGGCCACCGGCTTGCAGCGTTCCGCCTCGGCGCCGGACATCCCGACGCTTCACGAATCCGGCTTGACTGGGTTCAACGGCAATTCCTGGCTTGGGCTCGTCAGTCGCGCCGGGACGCCGAAGTCGGTGGTCGACAAACTCAGCGCCGCCGTGACCTTCGCTCTTCGGGACAGTGCGATGCGCCAGCGACTGATCGCTCAAGGGGTTGAACCTGTCGGCGGCTCCGCGGAAGAGTTCGCCACCTTCCTCGAGCTTGAGACCAAGCGCTATGCCGCCGCTGTCGTGGCGGCCGGCATCAAGCGCGAGTAGCCGCCGACCCAGGCCGCAGCGAATGCGGCGAAGACCCAGTGTCCGTAAAAACCCGCAATCTGCACCCTTGTGTGCGGATTGTTGTCGCGCTCAGTTAGGGCAAACAGCGTCGGGTATCCACGGTGGAGACAGATTGGCATTTTTTGTCTAACGTTAGTTAGTCGCAAGAGATGGCAGCGGCCTCGCGGGCCAGTTGCCACCCGTGAGCCAGCCAGCGCAGTCGGTTCCCCAAACGCCCGCACTGCGGGATCTTTATCCCACCAAGGAGACACACAGGGAACTTTCGACATCTTCTCGTTGGCACGCTCGGCATATCGGCTGCCGCAGTTGCACATGCGCAATCTACGGTCACGCTGTACGGCCTACTGGACGTCGCGCCTGCCGTGTTCAGTCGAACCAATGCAGCGGACGACCGCATGGTCAAGCTCAACTCCGACACGGGGAGTTCATCGCGATTCGGCCTGAGAGGCACGGAAGATCTCGGTGGTGGTCTCTCCGCCTTCTTCAACCTCGAGTCGCCCATTGACCCAAAGAACGGCACGGCCTCTGGTGGCGCGAGTTCCGGCTCGTGCAACGCTGCCGCAGGATGCGCAGCGGCAACCGGTACAGCCTTCTGGCGCCGCAATTCCTTTGTCGGGATCAAGGGATCGTTCGGCGAGATCACACTGGGGCGCAACTACACGGCTGCCGTCATCAAGCAGGCCGCCACGCTCAGTGCCACCCCTTCCGGGATCAACACCGGAATGGGCCTGACACTGCTGTCTCAAGGCATCAGCAACGACTTCTGGAACAGCAACCAGATCCGCTACGACAGTCCGCGGCTGGGGCCCATCGACTTCGCCGTGCACGTAGCCGCGGGTGAAGGCGGCTTGGGCAAGAGCATGGGCGGCAACGTACGCTTCTTGCAGGGACCTATCGCGGTGTCTCTGAGCCTGCAAAAGGACGAGGACCTGGCCAACAAGAGTGTCACCTGGACCATGATCTCCGGTTCGTACGACTTCGGCGGATTCAAGCTCCACGCCGGGGCCAACAAGGTCGACAACAGCGACGCCGTGGTGGGCTTCGTCAACTCCAACCTTTGGACCGTCGGCGCCAGTTTCAAGGCCACCGACTTGTTGACCGTGGCGGCGCAGTACTGGACGGTGAAGGAGAAGGTCGGTGTCTCCACGTCCAGCAAGCTGCTGGTCCTGAATGCGGACTACCTGCTCTCCAAGCGCAGCGCCCTCTACGTCATGTTCGGCAACGTCGACAACAAGGATCACGGGCTTGCACCCCTGTGGGGCAATCAAAACTTCTCCGGCTCCGGCAATGTGATTGTCAGGAATGACAAGAGCAATGGCCTCGCCATGGGCATCCGCCACGTCTTTTGATGTCTCCTAGGTTGCCCCTCAGCGGGGGCACCCTTTGCGCGGCGGGAGGAAACTCCCGCCGCTTTTTTCTGTGGTCAGGCGCCAGTCGGCCTGAAACGTGGCAGTACGACCTGGTCGTTGATGGATTCGCAGACCAACTCCACAGCCATGTCGAATTCCACGGCCTTGGGATCGCCGCCGACCAGGGAGCTGATCATCCGCGGCCCTTCAGCCAGTTCCACCAGCAACACGGCATAAGGCGTATCCTGTTTGAAGGCAGGGCCTGGTGCGCGATGCACGACGCTGAAGGAATGCACGACGCCGC
>DAIMFR010000031.1:0-59056 GCA_036724445.1 Rubrivivax sp.
CTCGCGCGCCTTGACCTTGCCGGCGTCGCGGATCGCGCTCATCTCGCGGTCGACGCTGGCCACCGCCGCGCTGAGCAGCGCCTCGCCGCCGTCCGGGCAGCCGAGGATGTAGCTCTGCCCGAGGATCGTGACTTCGCGCTGCTTCATGCGCCGGCTCCGGCATTGCCGTTGCCTGCGGGCAGCCGCTCGAGCAGCACGTCGATGCGCGCGCGCGCCGCGCTGAGCCGCGAGCGCAGGCTGTCGCGCTCGCTGGCCAGCGCCGCCACCTGCTGTTCCAGCAGTTCGTTGGTGCGCTTCAGCTCCTCATGCCGCAGCAACAGCCTTTCGACTCGTTCGGCAAGGTCTTCGAGCGTCGACATGATGGAGCACGGTGCAGCCGATCATTGTAGGTCGCGGCTTGCGCGCGGCCGGGTGCCGGGGCGGCGCAAGGACGGCGCAAGGGCCGCGGCGCGTCAATTCACCACGCCGGCGGCGTGTGCGTAGTCGCAGCAGCGGGCGACGCTGCAGCGCTCGCACAGCGGGCGGCGCGCCAGGCAGACGTAGCGGCCGTGCAGGATCAGCCAATGGTGCGCGTGCCGGCGATAGCGCCCGGGCACGCGCCGCTCGAGGCCGGCTTCCACCTCCGGCGGCGTGCGGCCCGGCGCCAGCCCGGTGCGGTTGGCGACGCGGAATACGTGCGTGTCCACGGCGAAGGTGGTCTCGCCGAAGGCCACGTTCAGCACCACGTTGGCGGTCTTGCGGCCGACGCCGGGCAGCGCCTGCAGCGCGTCGCGGTCGCGCGGCACTTCGCCGCCGTGGCGCTCGATCAGCAGCCGGCAGGTGGCGATCAGGTTGCGCGCCTTGGTGCGATACAGGCCGATGGTGCGGATGTAGGGCTCGAGACCTTCGACGCCCAGCGCAAGCATGCGCTGCGGCGTGCCGGCCACGGTAAACAGCCGCTGCGTCGCCTTGTTGACGCTGGCGTCGGTGGCCTGCGCGGACAGCAGCACCGCCGCCAGCAGCTCGAACACGCTGCTGAACTCCAGCTCCGACACCGGCAGCGGGTTCGCGGCGGCGAGCGTGGCAAAGAAGCTCTCGACCTGGTCGTCGGTCATCGTGCAGCGCTGCGTTTGGCGGGCGGCCTCAAGAGGATGAGGAAGGGGGACGCGCGGCACGCGCACGCGCCAGCGCGGCTTCGACCACGGCGCGCTTGCGCTGCAGTGCGTCGGCGTCGGCAATGTGCGACTGCCCTGCCAGGTCCGCCAGCTTGGCCTGCGCGCGGGCGGCCAGCCGTTCGTCATTCTCGCGCTGCTCGCGTTCGGTGCGCAGGCGGTGGAAGGCATAGCGCGCGCGAGCCTCCTCGGCCTGCGGCGCGCTCCACGCGTCCCAGCCGGTGCGCGCGCCGCTGACCGCGACCATGGCGATGCAATCCACCGGGCACACCGGCACGCACAGCTCGCAGCCGGTGCATTGCGCATCGATCACCGTGTGCATCTGCTTCGATGCGCCGGCGATGCAGTCCACCGGACACGCCTTCAGGCACAGCGTGCAGCCGATGCACCAGGCTTCGTCGATGACCGCGAGCCGGCGCGGGCCTTCGCTGCCGTGCTGCGCGTCCAGCGGCTGCGGCGGCCGGCCGGTCAGCGCCGCCAGCCGTGCGATGCCCTGCGCGCCGCCGGGCGGGCAGCGGTTGATGTCGGCCTGCCCGCCGGCGACGGCTTCGGCATAGGCGCGGCAGTCGGCATAGCCGCAGCGCGTGCACTGCGTCTGCGGCAGCAGTGCCTCGATGCGCGCGGCGAGCGCATCCGCGGCGGCGGCGGCGGCGGCGGTGGATTTCACCGCGGCATCGTGCCTCAGCCCTTGCGGCGCGGCGCGTGCGCGGGCTTTGCCTGTGCGGCGCCCGGCCGGTCGTAGCCGGCGATGAACGAGCGCACGCGCGGATAGACCATCTCGCGCCAGCGCCGGCCCGAGAAGATGCCGTAGTGCCCGGCGCCTTCGACGTCGTAGTGGAAGCGGTGCTGCTCGGGAATGCCGCTGCACAGCTCGTGCGCGGCGCGGGTCTGCCCGGCGCCGGAGATGTCGTCGAGCTCGCCTTCGATGGTCAGCAGCGCGGAACGGCTGATGTCCTGCGGGCGCACCGGTTCTCCATCGACCGACCAGCTGCCGTTGACCAGCGCGAACTCCTGGAACACCTTCTTGATGGTGTCCAGGTAGTACTCGGCCGGCATGTCGAGCACGGCGTTGTACTCGTCGTAGAACTCGCGATGCGATTCGGCGCTTCCCTCGTCGCCGCGCACCAGGTCGAGGAAGTAGTCGTAGTGCGAGTGCAGGTGGCGGTCGGGGTTCATGGCCACGAAGCCGGAGTACTGCAGGAAGCCGGGGTAGACCAAGCGCCCGGCGCCCGGGTAGTTCTGCGGCACGCGGTAGATGACGCTGTTCTCGAACCAGCGGTGAGTCTTGTTGATGGCCAGGTTGTTGACTGCGGTCGGGCTGCGGCGCGCGTCGATCGGGCCGCCCATCATCGTCAGCGTCAGCGGCGTCGCCTCGCCGCGGCTGGCCATCAGCGACACGGCAACCAGCACCGGCACCGTCGGCTGGCACACCGAGATGACGTGCGCATGCGGGCCGATGTGGCGGATGAACTCCTGCACGTAGGCCACGTAGTCGTCCAGGTGGAACGGCCCTGCCTCGGCCGGCACCATGCGCGCATCGGTCCAGTCGGTGATGAACACCTTGTGGTCCTGCAGCAGGCTGCGCACGGTGTCGCGCAGCAGCGTCGAATGGTGGCCGGACAACGGCGCCACCACCAGCACCGTCGGCTGCGACTTCATCGTCTCCAGCGCCACCGGGTTGTCTGTGAAGCGCTTGAAGCGCAGCAGCCGGCAGAAGGGCTTGTGCAGCGCCACGCGCTGCTGCACTGCCACCTCGACCTTGCCGACCATGGCCGTGTTGATGCCGAACTGCGGCTTCTCGTAGTCCTTGGCCAGCCGGTGCATCAGGTCCAGCCCGGCCGACATGCGCTGCGACAGCGGCATGTGCGTGAACGGCGACAGCGGGTGGTTGTACAGCTTGGCCGACGCACTGGCGAACTCAGAGAACGGCGCCATCAACGCGCGTTGCGTTTCATACCACTGGTAGAGCATCGGATCGGGCCTTGTTGAACGGGGTTATTCGGCACACCGCAGATTGGTGCGGTGCAGCAATTATGTTCCCAAAGCCGCGCCCGTGCCACAGGCCGATGTAGAGTCGCTGCTCAAAGCACCTTGGCGATCGCCGCCGCCACCGGGCCGAGGTTGCGTTCGTTGAGCGCCGCCACGCAGATGCGGCCGGAATCGATGCCGTAGACGCCGAATTCGCCACGCAGCCGCTGCATCTGCGCGGCGCTGAGCCCGGAATAGCTGAACATGCCTTTTTGCCGCAGGATGAAGCTCATGTCCTGCTTCACGCCGGCCTCGGCGAGGCGTTGCACCAGCGTCTGGCGCATTTGCTTGATGCGCGTGCGCATGCCGGCCAGTTCGGCTTCCCACTGGGCGCGCAGCGCCGGCGTGGTCAGCACCATGGCCACCGCCTGCGCGCCGTACGTGGGCGGGTTCGAATAGTTGCCGCGGATCAGCACCTTCAAGCGCGACAGCACGCGCGCAGCCTCGTCGCGGTCGGCGCAGACCATGCTCAAGGCGCCGACGCGCTCGCCGTACAGCGAAAAACTCTTCGAGAACGAGGTGGCGACGAGGAAGTCGATGCCGGCGGCGAGAAATTGGCGCACCACCGCACCGTCCTCGGCGATGCCGTCGCCGAAGCCTTGGTAGGCCATGTCGAGAAAGGCGACCAGCCCGCGCGCCTTGACGGTCTGCACCACACGCGCCCATTGCGCCGGCTCGAGGTCGCAGCCGGTGGGGTTGTGACAGCAGGCATGCAGCACCACCACCGTGCCCGGCGCCGCGGCGTCGAGCGCGGCGAGCATCGCATCGAAGCGCACGCCGTGCGTGGCGGCGTCGTAGTAGGCGTAGGTGTCGACCGTGAAGCCGGCCTGCGTGAACAGCGCACGGTGGTTCTCCCAGCTCGGGTCGCTGATCAGCACCTTCGCGCCGGGGTTCAGCCGCTGCAGGAAGTCGGCGCCGACCTTGAGCCCGCCGGTACCGCCCAGCGTCTGCACGGTGGCCACGCGGCCCTCGCGCAGCGCCGCGCTGTCGTCGCCGAACACCAAATGCTGCACCGCGCGGTCGTAGGCGGCGATGCCGTCGATCGGCAGGTAGCCCTTGGGCTTCGGCGCTTCGGCCATCTGCTTCTCGGCGGCCAGCACGCACTGCAGGATCGGCAGTTTGCCGTGCTCGTCGAAATAGACGCCGACACCGAGGTTGACCTTGGCCGGGTTCGGATCGGCGTTGAAGGCCTCGGTCATGCCGAGGATCGGGTCGCGCGGGGCGAGTTCGACGGAAGAGAACAGCGACATCGGAAGCAGCCTGCAAAGGGTGGGACTCGCCACCCGGGGGCCGGTCGAGCGGCGCCCGCCGCTTCGCGCTAACCTTTGACGTTTGGCCCGGCGATTCTACGGGCAGCAGTGGGCGGGAACCTGACATGGCCGATCTGATCGAGGTGGCGCGTGCGGCGCAAGAGGCGGCGCAGCAGCAGGGCGAATTCGTCAGCTTCGCCGGCTCGCCCTTTGCGCTGTTCCAGCCCTATGCGCCGGCTGGCGACCAGCCCGAGGCCATCGCCCAGCTGGTCGAGGGCGTGAACGACGGCCTGGCCTTCCAGACGCTGCTCGGCGTCACCGGCTCGGGCAAGACCTTCACGATGGCCAACGTCATCGCCCGGCTCGGCCGGCCGGCGATCGTCTTCGCGCCGAACAAGACGCTGGCGGCGCAGCTGTACAGCGAGTTCCGCGAGTTCTTCCCGAAGAACGCGGTCGAGTACTTCGTCAGCTACTACGACTACTACCAGCCCGAGGCCTACGTGCCGCAGCGCGACCTGTTCATCGAGAAGGACAGCTCGATCAACGAACACATCGAGCAGATGCGGCTGTCGGCCACCAAGAGCCTGCTGGAGCGGCGCGACGTGGTCATCGTCGCCAGCGTCAGCGCGATCTACGGCATCGGCAACCCGCAGGACTACCACCGCATGGTGATGACGCTGCGCGTCGGCGACAAGACGGGCCAGCGCGACGTGATCGCGCAGCTGATCCGCATGCAGTACCAGCGCAACGAGACCGACTTCTCGCGCGGGACTTTTCGCGTGCGCGGCGACACCATCGACGTCTTTCCGGCCGAGCATTCGGAACTGGCGATCCGCATCGAGCTCTTCGACGACGAGGTCGAGTCGCTGCAACTGCTGGACCCGCTGAGCGGCCGCATCCGGCAGAAGATTCCGCGCTTCACCGTCTACCCGAGCAGCCACTACGTGACGCCGCGCGACCGCGTGCTGGCCGCCATCGACACCATCAAGGCCGAGCTGCGCGAGCGGCTCGACGAACTGGTCAAGGACGGCAAGCTGGTCGAGGCGCAGCGCCTGGAGCAGCGCACGCGCTTCGACCTGGAAATGCTGCAGGAGGTGGGCCACTGCAAGGGCATCGAGAACTACACGCGGCACCTGTCGGGCGCCGCGCCGGGCGAGCCGCCGCCGACGCTGGTCGATTACCTGCCGTCGGATACCGTGATGTTCCTCGACGAGAGCCATGTACTGATCGGCCAGTTCGGCGGCATGTTCAACGGCGACCGTGCGCGTAAGACTGTCCTGGTGCAGTACGGCTTTCGCCTGCCGAGCGCGCTGGACAACCGGCCGCTGAAGTTCGAGGAGTTCGAGCGCAAGATGCGCCAGGCGGTGTTCGTCTCGGCCACGCCGGCCGACTACGAAAAGACGCACGCCGGCCAGGTGGTCGAACAACTGGTGCGGCCCACTGGCCTGGTCGACCCGGAGGTCGTCGTGCGGCCGGCGGCGACGCAGGTCGACGACGTGCTGCAGGAAATCCGCGACTGCGTGCGGCGCGGCGAACGCGTACTGATCACCACGCTGACCAAGCGCATGGCCGAACAGCTGACCGACTACCTGGCCGACAACGGCGTCAAGGTACGCTACCTGCATTCGGACGTCGACACGGTCGAGCGCGTGGAGATCATCCGCGACCTGCGGCTGGGCGTGTTCGACGTGCTGGTGGGCATCAACCTGCTGCGCGAGGGACTGGACATTCCGGAGGTCAGCCTGGTGGCGATCCTGGACGCCGACAAGGAGGGCTTCCTGCGCTCCGAGCGCTCGCTGATCCAGACCATCGGCCGCGCGGCACGGCACCTGAACGGCCGCGCGATCCTCTATGCCGACAAGATCACCGACTCGATGCGGCGCGCGCTGGACGAGACCAACCGGCGCCGCGCGAAGCAGACCGCGCACAACGAGGAGCAGGGCATCACGCCGCGCAGCGTGGCCAAGCAGGTGCGCGAGATGATCGACGGCGTGGTCTCGGACAAGACGGCGCGCGACGACCTGAAGAACGCCCAGGCCGCGGCCGAGGTCGAGGCGCTGAGCGAAAAGGACCTGGGCAAACGCATCAAGGCGCTCGAGAAGCAGATGCTCGAGCACGCACGCAACCTGGAGTTCGAGAAGGCCGCCCGGGTGCGCGACCAGCTGGCGCTGCTGCGCGAGCAGGTTTTCGGCGCCGCGGGCCACGACCAGCCGGCCGCCGGCTGAGCCGGCCGCGAATGGGGGAACTCATCGGCCTAAACTCGACCAAAACAGTCGGGTTCGGGTATACTTGAGCGCATTAGTAGGAATCATTCGAGGGTTAACCCTCGAGTGTGACTATCGAGCCGAGTCGGCCCGCAATTGCTGCTTTTTGCCGCAAGGCTGAGGGAGATTTCGATGCGACTGACCACCAAGGGCCGTTTTGCCGTCACTGCGATGATCGATCTGGGCTTGCGCTCG
The DNA here is from genome assembly GCA_036724445.1 of Rubrivivax sp. GTDB lineage: Bacteria > Pseudomonadota > Gammaproteobacteria > Burkholderiales > Burkholderiaceae_C > Rubrivivax. Next base: position 6,889 of record DAIMFR010000031.1, read on the forward strand.
CACAACGGACCGGTAGCGCTGGCGGCGATCAGCCAGCGCCAGCAGATCTCGTTGTCGTACCTCGAGCAGTTGTTCGGCAAGCTGCGCCGGCATGAACTGGTCGAAAGCACCCGCGGCCCCGGCGGCGGTTACTCGCTGGGCCGCTCCGCCGACGAGATCACCGTGGCCGACATCATCGTCGCCGTGGACGAGCCGATCGACGCCACCGGCTGCGCCGGCAAGGAAAACTGCATGGGCGACGACACCGGCCGCTGCATGACGCACGACCTGTGGGCCAGTCTGAACGCGAAGATGATCGAGTACCTGGATTCGATCTCGCTGAAGAAGCTGGTCGAAGACCAGATCGCCAAGGGCGTGTCGATCCAGGACGCGCCGGTCAAGCGCGCGATCTCGTCGCAGCCGGTGGTGCGGCCGATCAAGATCACCGCGCCGAACTCGGTGTTCGCGCTCGGCAGCGCGATGAGCAAGTAGCGGCCGGCGGCAAATGCCGACTTTTTGACGATGAAGCGACCATGACTCCGCACTTCCCGATCTACATGGACTACGGCGCGACCACGCCTTGCGACGCGCGCGTGGTCGATGCGATGGTGCCGTGGCTGCGCGAGCACTTCGGCAACCCGGCCTCGCGCAGCCATGCCTGGGGCTGGGAGGCCGAAGAGGCGGTGGAGCGTGCGCGCGGCCAGGTGGCGGCACTGGTCGGTGCCGACCCGCGCGAAATCGTCTGGACCAGCGGCGCCACCGAATCGATCAATCTGGCGCTGAAGGGGGCGGCCAATTTCTACAGCTCGCGCGGCAAGCACATCGTCACCGTCAAGACCGAGCACAAGGCGGTGCTCGACACGGTGCGCGAGCTGGAGCGTCAAGGCTTCGAGGCCAGCTACCTGGAAGTGCAGCCTGACGGCCTGATCGACCTGGAGCGGCTCGAGCAGGCGCTGCGCAAGGACACGATCCTGGTCTCGGTGATGCTGGTCAACAACGAGATCGGCGTGATCCAGGACATCGTCGCCATCGGCAAGATGTGCCGCGAGCGCGGCATCATCTTCCACGTCGATGCGGCGCAGGCCACCGGCAAGGTGGACATCGACCTGGGCGCGTTGCCCGTCGACCTGATGAGCCTGGCGTCGCACAAGACCTACGGCCCCAAGGGCATCGGCGCGCTGTACGTGCGGCGCAAGCCGCGCGTGCGCATCGAGGCGCAGATGCACGGCGGCGGCCACGAGCGCGGCATGCGCTCGGGCACCTTGCCCACGCACCAGATCGTCGGCATGGGCGAGGCCTACGCCATCGCGCAGGCGGAGATGGGCGCCGAGCGCGAGCGCATCCGCATGCTGCACCAGCGGCTGCTGCGCGGGCTGTCGGACATCGAGCAGGTCTTCGTCAACGGCGACCTCGAGCGGCGCGTGCCGCACAACCTGAACATGTCCTTCAACTACGTGGAGGGCGAGTCGCTGATCATGGGCGTCAAGGGCCTGGCTGTGTCCTCGGGCTCGGCCTGCACCTCGGCCAGCCTGGAGCCGAGCTACGTGCTGCGCGCGCTGGGCCGCTCCGACGAGCTGGCGCATTCGTCCTTGCGCATGACCATCGGCCGCTTCACCACCGAGGCCGAGATCGACTACGCGGTCAGCACGCTGCAGCAGCAGGTGAGCAAGCTGCGCGAGCTGTCGCCGCTGTGGGAGATGTACAAGGACGGTGTCGACTTGAGCGCCATCCAGTGGGCGGCGCATTGAATCGGGAGAACGAACATGGCATACAGCGACAAGGTCGTCGATCACTATGAAAACCCGCGCAACGTCGGCTCCTTCGACAAGGGCGACGAGGCGGTGGGCACCGGCATGGTCGGCGCGCCGGCCTGCGGCGACGTGATGAAGCTGCAGATCCGCGTCAACCCGGCCACCGGGCTGATCGAGGATGCGCGCTTCAAGACCTACGGCTGCGGCTCGGCGATCGCCTCGAGTTCGCTGGTCACCGAATGGGTCAAGGGCAAGTCGCTCGATCAGGCGCTGGACATCAAGAACACGCAGATCGCGCAGGAGCTGGCGCTGCCGCCGGTGAAGATCCACTGCTCGATCCTGGCCGAGGACGCGATCAAGGCGGCGGTGCAGGACTACAAGACCAAGCACGGCCAGGCCGAACAAGCCGCGCAGGCGCATTGAACATGCCGGTGACGCTGACCGAAGCCGCGGCGCGCCACGTCACGCGCTACATCGCCAAGCGCGGCAAGGGCGTGGGCGTGCGCCTGGGCGTCAAGACCACCGGCTGCTCGGGCCTGGCCTACAAGCTCGAGTACGCCGACGAGGTGGCGCCCGAAGACATGGTGTTCGAAGGCCATGGCGTGAAGGTGCTGGTCGATCCGAAAAGTTATCCGTACCTCGACGGCACCGAGCTGGACTTCGTGCGCGAGGGCCTGAACGAGGGCTTCAAGTTCCACAACCCGCGCGAGAAGGACCGTTGCGGCTGCGGCGAATCCTTCCGCGTGTGACGCGGCAGCGACGCGCGCGGCGTCGCGCTGCGCAGCGCCCCGAACAGCTGTCGCGATGAAGCTCGATGACGACGATTTCACGCTGCTCGGGCTGCCCGAGCGCTTCGAACTCGACCCGACGCTGCTCGAGCAGCGCCGGCGCGAACTGCAGGCTGCAGTGCACCCGGACCGCTTCGCCGCGCAGGGTGCCGCGGCGCAGCGCGTCGCGATGCAGTGGTCGGTGCGCGTGAACGAGGCCTACCAGCGGCTGAAGGATCCGTTGAAGCGCGCCGCCTACCTGTGCGCGCGGCGCGGCAGCCCGATCGAGGCCGAGAGCAACACCGCGATGCCGCGCGAGTTCCTGCAGCAACAGATGGCCTGGCGCGAGGCGCTGGACGAAGCCGCCGACGGCGCGGCGGCGCGCGTGCTGGCCCAGGACGTGCAAAGGCACGAACAGGCGCTGCTCGGCCAGCTGCAGCAACTGCTCGACGAGGGCGGCGACGCCGCGGCGGCGGCGGCGCGGGTGCGTGGGCTGATGTTCGTCGCGCGCCTGCGCCGCAGCATCGAAGAGCGGCTCGACGAGCTCGAAGCCTGAGGCCGGCTGACATGGCGCTGCTGCAGATTTCCGAACCCGGCCAGGCGAGCGACCCGCACCAGCGCCGCGTTGCCGTCGGCATCGATCTGGGCACGACCAATTCGCTGGTCGCGGCGGTGCGCCACGGCGTGCCGGAATGCCTGCCCGACGCGCAAGGGCGCGTGCTGCTGCCGTCGCTGGTGCGCTACCTGGACGGCCAGCGCCGCCAGGTCGGCTTCGACGCGCGCAGCCACCAGGCCGAGGACGCCGCCAATACCGTGGCGTCGGCCAAGCGCATGATGGGCCGTCGTCTGGACGACCTGAAGGGCGCGCAGCAACTGCCTTACGACTTCGTCGATCAGCCGGGTATGGTCGCGGTGCGCACGCGCCAGGGCGCGAAGTCGGCGGTCGAGGTGTCGGCCGAGATCCTGGCCACGCTGCGCCAGCGCGCCGAGGACAGCTTCGACGACGAGGTCTTCGGCGCCGTCATCACCGTGCCGGCCTATTTCGACGATGCGCAGCGCCAGGCCACGAAGGACGCGGCGCAGTTGGCCGGCCTGAACGTGCTGCGGCTGATCAACGAGCCGACGGCGGCGGCGGTGGCCTACGGGCTGGACCACGGCAGCGAGGGCCTGTACGCGGTCTACGACCTCGGCGGCGGCACCTTCGACGTCTCGCTGCTGCGGCTGACCAAGGGCGTGTTCGAGGTGGCGGCCACCGGGGGCGATGCCGCGCTCGGCGGCGACGACTTCGACCACCTGCTGGCGGCCTGGGCGCTGCAGCAGGCCGGCCGCAGTGCACACAGCGCCGAGACCGCGCAGGACAAGGCCCACCTGCAGCTGGCGGCGCGGCGCGCGCGCGAGAGCCTGAGCGAGCATGCGCAGGCTACGCTGCATTGCCCGCTGGAGCAGGGCGACCTGCGCGTGGAGATCACGCGCGAGCAGTTCGACGTGCTGGCGCGCCCGCTGATCGAGCGCACGCTGGCCGCATTGCGCCGCGTGCTGCGCGATGCGAAGGTGCAGCGCGACGCGGTGCTCGGCGTGGTCATGGTCGGCGGCGCCACGCGCATGCCGGCGGTGCGGCGCGCGGTCGGCGAGTTCTTCGGCGCGGGCGGCCACGCGCGCGTGCTCACCGACGTCAATCCCGACGAGGTAGTGGCGCTCGGCGCCGCGGTGCAGGCGCATGCGCTGGCCGGCAATGCGCCGCGCGACCAGATGCTGCTGCTCGACGTGATTCCGCTGTCGTTGGGGCTGGAGACGATGGGCGGGCTGGTCGAACGCATCATCGAGCGCAACACCACCATTCCGGTGGCCAAGGCGCAGGAGTTCACCACCTACCAGGACGGCCAGACGGCGATGGCCATCCATGTGCTGCAGGGCGAGCGCGAGCTGGTCGCCGACTGCCGCTCGCTGGCGCGCTTCGAGCTGCGCGGCATCCCGCCGATGGCCGCTGGCGCGGCGCGCATCCGCGTGACCTTCCAGGTCGACGCCGACGGGCTGCTGAGCGTGTCGGCGCTCGAGACGGTCAGCGGCGTGCTGGCCAGCGTGGTCGTCAAGCCCAGCTACGGGCTGGCCGACGAGCAGGTGGCGCAGATGCTGCGCGACGGCTTCGCGCATGCGCAGGACGACATGCTCCTGCGCGCGCTGCGCGAAGCGCGCGTCGAGGCCGAACGCCTGCTGCTGGCCACGCAGTCGGCGCTGCACGCCGATGGCGAGCTGCTGTCCGACGACGAACGCCAGGCCGTCGAAGCACTGATGGCCGTGCTGCGCCAGCGGGTGGGCAGCGACGATCACGCCGCCATCGATGCCGCGGTCGAGGCTCTGGCCAAGGGCACCGAGGAATTCGCCGCCGCGCGCATGAACCGCGGCATTCGCCAGGCGCTGGCTGGGCGCAGCATCGAAGACGTCTGAAGGGCCAGCGACATGCCGCGCATCCGCATCCTGCCGCACGCCGAGCTGTGCCCGCTGGGCGACGAGATCGAGGCCGCGCCGGGCACCTCGGTATGCGAGGCATTGCTCGAAAACGGCATCGCCATCGAACACGCCTGCGAGATGAGCTGCGCCTGCACCACCTGCCACGTGATCGTGCACGAGGGCTTCGATTCGCTGGGCGAGATGGACGAATCGGAAGAGGACCTGCTCGACCGCGCCTGGGGGCTGACGCCGACTTCGCGGCTGTCGTGCCAGGCGATCTTGTCGCAGCAGGACGTGAGCATCGAGCTGCCCAAGTACACGATCAACCACGCACGCGAAAACCACTGACGACGCCGATGAACGTGCTCGGCATCGAAAGCTCCTGCGACGAGACCGGCGTCGCGCTGGTGCACGTGCAGGGCGAGCAGTTGCCGACGCTGCGTGCGCAGGCGCTGCACAGCCAGGTCGACATGCACCAGGCCTATGGCGGCGTGGTGCCCGAGCTGGCGTCGCGCGACCACATCCGCCGCGTGCTGCCGTTGACGCGCCAGGTGCTGGCCGAAGCCGGCTGCAGCCTGCAGGACATCGATCTGGTGGCCTATACGCGCGGGCCGGGGCTGGCCGGCGCGCTGCTGGTCGGCGCCGGCGTGGCCGTGTCCCTGGCTGCGGCGCTGGGTCGGCCCAGCCTGGGCGTGCATCACCTGGAAGGCCATCTGCTGTCGCCGTTCCTGTCGGCCGACCCGCCGCGCTTCCCTTTCGTCGCACTGCTGGTGTCGGGCGGCCATACGCAACTGATGCGCGTGGACGGCGTCGGGCGCTACACGATGCTCGGCGAGACGGTCGACGACGCCGCCGGCGAAGCCTTCGACAAGAGCGCCAAGCTGCTCGGCCTGGGCTATCCGGGAGGGCCGGCGCTGGCGCGGCTGGCCGGGCAAGGCCGTGCAGATGCCTTCGCATTGCCGCGGCCGCTGCTGCACAAGCCGAACCTGGACTTCTCGTTCGCCGGCCTGAAGACGGCGGTGGCGGTGCGGCTGGCGCAACTCGGCGCGCCGCCCAGCGGGGCGCAGCGCGCCGACATGGCGGCCAGCGTGCAGGCGGCAATCGTCGAGGTGCTGTGCGCGAAGGCGCTGCGCGCGCTGCGCAGCAGCGGCCTGTCGCGGCTGGTGGTGGCCGGCGGCGTCGGCGCCAATGCCTGCCTGCGCCGGCGGCTCGACGCCGAGTGCAGCCGCCTCGGCGCGCGCGTGCACTATCCGGAGCCGGCGCTGTGCACCGACAACGGCGCGATGATCGCGCTCGCCGCGGCGATGCGGCTGCAGCAAGGTCTGGCCGCGGGCGAGCGCGACGGCAGCTTCGACGTGCGCCCGCGCTGGGATCTGCAGCAGGCGTAGGCCACGACACGGCGGCCCCGGCACGGGCCGCCGATTTCCGTGCCCCGGAACCTCAGTCCACGCTGATGCGCGACACTGCCGGCGAGCCGCGCTTGGCCAGCGTCAGCGTCAACACGCCGTTGTCCAGCTTGGCGTTGGACGCGGCCTGATCGACTTCGGCGGCCAGCGTGAAGCTGCGCGCGAAGCTGGAAACCGAGCGCTCGCGATAGACGACGCGGTCGCCTTCCTTCTTTTCTTCGTCCTTGCGCGTCTGCGCTTCGACGCTGACGCGGCGTCCGTCGATCGACACCTTCACGTCCTCCTTCGCCACGCCCGGAAGATCGAGCTTGACGGTGTAGGCGCTTTCGGACTCCGACACATCCAGCGCGGGGCTGCGCGGCGAGTCGGCACCGCTCTGCGCCGCCGGGGCAAAGAAGCGCTCGAAGCTGTCGTCGAACAGGCGGTCGAAGCTGCGGGCCAGTTCGGAAGTATTACGGGTCATCGGTACAAGGAACATGCTCGACTCCTACAATGTTGCGATGCGGGAGCCGGCAATCACCACGCCGCCTCCCATGCTGCGTAGATGACCGCGCGGCCCTCTATTTCAAGACCCGACCACCTTGCTGCAAGTCAAGGGCCGGTCAATCGACAAAGCCTGACGCCGATGCGCGACGCCATAGCCCGACTGCCTGCTTCGAAGATCCGCGAAGTTGCCAACTCCGCGTTCGGCCGCGACGACGTGCTGGCCTTTTGGTTCGGCGAAAGCGACGAGGTCACGCCCGAGGCCGTGCGCGCCGCGGCGGCGAAGTCGCTGCACGACGGCGAGACCTTCTATGCGCACAACCTCGGCTTGCCGGAGCTGCGCAGCGGCCTGGCGGCTTACGTGTCGGCGTTGCACGGACCGGTGGACGCCGAGCGCATCGCCGTCACCTCGTCGGGCGTCAATGCCTTGATGCTGGCGATGCAGCTGCTGGCCGGCGCCGGCGACGAGGTCGCGGCGGTGGTGCCGCTGTGGCCCAATCTGACGGCGCAGGCGCAGATCATGGGCGCATCGCTGCGGCGCATCGCCCTCGAGCCGCACCAGGGGCGGTGGACGCTGGACCTTGATGCGCTGCGCGAGGCCGTCACCCCCGCCACGCGCGTGCTGCTGCTGAACGCGCCGAACAACCCCACCGGCTGGACGCTGACGCGCGAAGAACAACGGGCAATCCTGACGCACTGCCGCGCCACCGGCACCTGGATCGTCGCCGACGAGGTCTACGAGCGGCTGTACTTCGCCGGCGACGCAAGCGCGGCGCCGTCGTTCCTGGACATCGCCGCCGGCGACGACCGGCTGGTGGTGGTGCACAGCTTTTCCAAGAGCTTCCTGATGACCGGCTGGCGGCTGGGCTGGATGGTGCTGCCGCGCGGCCATGTGGACGCCATCGGCAAGCTGATCGAATTCAACACCTCGTGCGCGCCGGTGTTCGTGCAGCGCGGTGCGCTGGCGGCGCTGGACATCGCGCCGAGCTTCGTGCCGGCGCTGGTGCAGCGGCTGCGCGGCTGCCGCGACCGGCTGATCGCCGGGTTGGCTGCGTTGCCGGGTGTGGAAGTCGCCAGCCCGCCGGGCGGCATGTATGCCTTCTTCCGCGTCGCCGGCCAGGACGATTCGCTGGCCTTTGCCAAGCATCTGGTCGCGGCTCATGGCCTGGGCCTGGCTCCCGGCGCGGCTTTCGGCGGCGAAGGCGAGGGCTGGCTGCGCTGGTGCTTCGCGTCGCGCGATCCGCAACGGCTCGACGCCGGAGTGCGGCGGCTCGCGGCGGCGCTTGGCCTATAATGCGCGGTCTTTGCCGCTTGCGGCCCGCACCAGGGCGGCGGTGAAGAAGCCGCACGGTACGGGTCGGTTTCACCCGTATTCGCAAGTCGAACCGGAAACCGTTGCAGCGCCGCCGTTGTTTGGCGACAAGCCCTGGCTTCGGTTTCCACTCACCAGGAAATCCAAATGACCATCGCCGGCGCTGAAGTCGCTGAAATCATCCAGGCCCATGCACGCGGCGCAGCCGACACCGGTTCGCCCGAGGTGCAGGTGGCACTGCTCACCGCGCGCATCAACCAGCTGACGCCGCACTTCAAGCTGCACTTGAAGGACCACCACGGCCGCCGCGGCCTGCTGAAGATGGTCAACCAGCGCAAGCGCCTGCTGGCGTACCTGAAGGACAAGGACGCCGAGCGCTACACCGCGCTGATCGCCAAGCTCGGCCTGCGCAAGTAAGGCGCAGCCGAACGCCCGCGCGCCTCCAGCCGCGCGGGCTTCGCGGAGCCAAGGCACTTGAAGGGCCATCGCTTGTCATTCCACCGGCGCCGCCGTGCCGGCGCCGGTGGAATGGCATGCCGCCGAGAGAACGCCGCTCCAGGTCAATGGCACCACCCGAAGCGTGCCGCATCCGCAATGGAGAGCTACAGATGAGCATGTTCAACAAGGTCAGCAAGACCTTCCAATGGGGCCCGCACAGCGTCACGCTGGAAACCGGCGAGATCGCGCGCCAGTCCGGCGGCGCCGTCGTCGTCAACATCGACGACACCGTGGTGCTGGCCACGGTGGTGGCGGCCAAGAACGCGAAGCCGGGCCAGGATTTCTTTCCGCTGACGGTGGACTACACCGAGAAGACCTATGCCGCCGGAAAGATCCCGGGCAGCTTCTTCAAGCGCGAAGGCCGGCCCAGCGAGCTGGAGATCCTGACCTGCCGGCTGATCGACCGGCCGATCCGCCCGCTGTTCCCCGAAGGCTTCTACAACGAAGTGCAGGTGATCGTGCACGTGCTCAGCCTGAACCCCGAGGTGCAGGCCGACATCGCCGCGATGATCGGCACCAGCGCGGCGCTGGCCGTCAGCGGCATTCCCTTCGACGGACCCGTAGGCGCGGCGCGCGTCGGCTACGTCAACGGCGAATACGTGCTCAACCCGGGCAAGGCGCAGCTGGCCGATTCCAAGCTCGACCTGGTGGTCGCCGGCACCGAAGCCGCGGTGCTGATGGTCGAATCCGAAGCCGACATGCTCAGCGAAGAGATCATGCTCGGCGCGGTGGTCTTCGGCCACGAGCAGGGCAAGATCGCCATCAACGCCATCAACGAACTGGTGCGCGACGCGGGCAAGCCCGAATGGGACTGGAAGGCGCCGGCCAAGGACGAGACCTTCATCGCCAAGCTGAACGCGCTGGCCGAAGGCCCGCTGCGCGCGGCCTACCAGATCCGCAGCAAGCAGGCGCGCACGCAGGCCTGCCGCGAGGCCTATGCATCGGTGCAGGCCGCGCTGAAGGCTGAAGGCGTCGAGTTCGACCCGGTCAAGGTCGAGGCGATGCTGTTCGACATCGAGGCGCGCATCGTGCGCAGCCAGATCCTGGCCGGCGAGCCGCGCATCGACGGCCGCGACACGCGCACCGTGCGCCCGATCGAGATCCGCAACGGCGTGCTGCCGCGCACCCACGGCTCTGCCCTGTTCACCCGCGGCGAGACGCAGGCGCTGGTGGTGGCCACGCTGGGTACCGAACGCGACGCGCAGCGCATCGACGCGCTGGCCGGCGAGTTCAGCGACAGCTTCATGCTGCACTACAACATGCCGCCTTTCGCCACCGGCGAAGCAGGCCGTTTCGGTTCGCCCAAGCGTCGGGAAATCGGCCACGGCCGGCTGGCCAAGCGCGCGCTGATCGCCGCGCTGCCGAAGAAGGACGACTTCCCGTACACGATCCGCGTGGTCAGCGAGATCACCGAATCCAACGGCTCGTCGTCGATGGCCTCGGTGTGCGGCGGCTGCCTGGCGCTGATGGACGCCGGTGTGCCGATGAAGGCGCACGTGGCCGGCATCGCCATGGGCCTGATCAAGGACGGCAACCGCTTCGCAGTGCTGACCGACATCCTCGGCGACGAGGACCACCTCGGCGACATGGACTTCAAGGTGGCCGGCAGCACGAGCGGCATCACCGCGCTGCAGATGGACATCAAGATCCAGGGCATCACCAAGGAGATCATGCAGGTGGCGCTGGCGCAGGCCAAGGAAGCGCGCCTGCACATCCTGGGCAAGATGACCGAAGCCATGGGCGAGGCGAAGACCGAAGTCAGCCAGTTCGCGCCGCGCCTGTACACGATGAAGATCAACCCGGAGAAGATCCGCGACGTCATCGGCAAGGGCGGCGCGACGATCCGCGCGCTGACCGAGGAGACCGGCTGCACCATCGACATCGGCGAAGACGGCACGATCACCATCGCCTCGACCGACGCCGACAAGGCCGCGTTTGCGCGCAAGCGCATCGAGGAGATCACCGCCGAGGCCGAAGTCGGCAAGGTCTACGAAGGCCCGGTGACCAAGATCCTGGACTTCGGCGCGCTGATCAACATCCTGCCCGGCAAGGACGGGCTGCTGCACATCAGCCAGATCGCGCACCAGCGCGTCGAGAAGGTCGAGGACTTCCTGAAGGAAGGCCAGGTGGTCAAGGTCAAGGTGCTGGAGACCGACGACAAGGGCCGCATCAAGCTGTCGATGAAGGCGCTGCTGGAGCGGCCCGAGGGCATGGAAGAAGAGCGCGAGCGCGAGCGTCCGCGCCGCGACTACGGCGACCGGCCGCGGCGCGATCGCGACGACCGCGGCGAGAGGGGAGAGCGGGGAGAGCGTGGCGAACGCCGCGAGCGCCCGCCGCGCGACAACGGCAGCGAGGCTGCGCCGGCCGCTGCCCCCGCCTCGGTGGAGGCCGGCGAGCCGCCGCGCGACTGAAAGCCTGGTGCGCTGTCCTGCCGAGAGGAGCGAGCATGCAAGCCATTGAGATCAAGCAGCCGGGTGGACCCGAGGTGCTGGTACCCACGCAGCGTCCCGACCCGGCACCGCAGGCCGGCGAACTGCTGATCGCCGTCAGCGCCTCGGGCATCAACCGCCCGGACGTGCTGCAGCGCAAGGGGCTGTACCCGATGCCGCCGGGCGTGTCCGACCTGCCGGGCTTGGAAGTCGCCGGCACGGTGGCCGCCGGTGCGGCCGAGGATCTGGCGGCGGCCGGGTTGAAGATCGGCGACCGCGTCTGTGCGCTGGTGGCCGGCGGCGGCTACGCCCAGCTGTGCGTGGCCCCGGCCGGGCAGTGCCTGCCGGTGCCGCAGGGTTTGAGCGACATCGAGGCCGCGGCCCTGCCCGAGACCTTCTTCACCGTGTGGCAGAACCTGTTCCAGAACGCGCGGCTGGCGCGCGGCGAGACGCTGCTGGTGCAGGGCGGCTCCAGCGGCATCGGCGTCACCGCCATCCACCTGGCCAAGGCTTTCGGCGTGACGGTCATCGTCACCGCGGGCAGCGGCGACAAGTGCGCCGCCTGCGTCGCGATGGGCGCCGACCATGCGATCAACTACAAGACGCAGGACTTCGCCGCCGAGGTCAAGCGCATCACGGCCGGGCGTGGCGTCGATGTCGTGCTCGACATGGTCGGCGGCGACTACCTGCCGCGCGAAGTGGAGTGCATGGCCGACGACGGCCGCATCGCCCTCATCGCGGTGCAGGGCGGCACCAAGGCGACGCTGGACATCGCGGCGGTGCTGCGCAAGCGGCTGGCGATCATCGGCAGCACGCTGCGTCCGCGCACCGTGGCCTACAAGACGGTGATCGCACGTGAACTGCGCGAGCGCGTCTGGCCGCTGATCGAAGCGGGCAAGGTCAAGCCGGTGATCCATGCCGTGTTTCCGGCGGCGCAGGCCGCACAGGCGCATGCGCTGATGGAGTCGAGCGTGCACGTCGGCAAGATTGTTCTCGACTGGAGGCAGGCATGAGCACACGCCGCAAGCTGGTGGTCGGCAACTGGAAGATGCACGGCAGCCATCCGGCGAATGCCGAGCTGCTGGCGGGCATCGCCGCCGCGCGGCCCTTCATGGCCGACGTCGCGGTATGCGTGCCGTTTCCCTATCTGTCCGAAACCGCGGTCACGCTGGCCGGCAGCGAGTTGCGCTGGGGCGCGCAGGACTGTTCGGCGCACAAGCAGGGCGCCTACACCGGCGAGGTGTCGGCGCCGATGCTGGCCGAGTTCGGCTGCCGCTACGTCATCGTCGGCCATTCGGAACGCCGCGCGCTGCACGGTGAATCCGACCAGTTGGTGGCCGACAAGGCGATGGCCGCGCTGGGCTCGGGCGTGACGCCGATCGTCTGCGTCGGCGAGACGCTGGCGCAGCGCGAGGCCGGCGAGACCGCTTCCGTGGTCAAGCGCCAGCTGTCGGCGGTGATCCACACGCTGGCGCACTGCGCGTCGGAGATGGTCGTCGCCTACGAGCCGGTATGGGCCATCGGCACCGGCCTGAGCGCCACGCCGCAGCAGGCGCAGGAAGTGCACCAGCTGCTGCGCGCACAACTGCAGGCGGCGACGCCGCGCGCCGGCCGCATGACGATCCTTTACGGCGGCAGCGTCAAGCCGGACAACGCGGCCGCGCTGTTCGCGCAGGACGACATCGACGGTGCGCTGGTCGGCGGCGCGGCGCTGAAGGCGAGCGACTTCGTCGCCATCTGCCGCGCGGCGCACTGAGAGCCTGTGAAGCATTCCATTCGAAAACACGACGACGACAAATGCAGATCTGGACCACTGTCTTACACGCGCTGCAGCTGCTGACCGCGTTTACGATGATCGGCCTGGTGCTGATCCAGCACGGCAAGGGCGCGGACATGGGTGCGTCCTTCGGCAGCGGCGCCTCGGGCAGCCTGTTCGGTGCCAGCGGCAGCGCCAACTTCCTGTCGCGCTCCACGGCGGCGTGCGCCGCCGTGTTCTTCGCCTGCACGCTGGCGCTGGCCTTCAGCTCGAACGCCGGGCGCGGCGAGTCGACGCTCGGCGCGGGCAGCGTGCTCGACCGCGCCTCGCCGGCGGCCAGCGCGCCGGCGCCGGCCGCGGTGATTCCCGCTGCGGCGCCTGCAGCGCCTGCGGCGTCAGTGCCGGCGGGCGTGCCCGCGGCCATCCCGGCGCCCATCGCAGCGCCCGCGTCCGAACCGGCCAGCGCCGCGAAGTAGCGGCTTGGCGTGCGGCGGACGAGGCCCCGCGCGCGGCACGGCTCGCGCGCGGTGCCTAGAAGCTTCGCGTCAGGAAAGCGCGTGGTTTGCCGCTAGAATTCCGCCGGCTTGATGGGTGTCATTCCTCACGTCACCCGAGTGATACGAAAGCCGCGCGCCGACGTGGTGAAATTGGTAGACACGCTATCTTGAGGGGGTAGTGGCGAAAGCTGTGCGAGTTCGAGTCTCGCCGTCGGCACCACAAAAGTCCCCTGGCGGACGAACAACATGGATCTGCAACCGTACCTGCCCGTCATCCTGTTCATACTGGTAGGCGCTGCAGTCGGTATCGCCCCGCAGCTCCTGGGCTACGCGCTCGGCCCGAACCGGCCCGATGCGGCGAAGAATTCCCCCTACGAATGCGGCTTCGAGGCCTTCGAGGACGCGCGCATGAAGTTCGACGTGCGCTACTACCTGGTGGCCATCCTCTTCATCCTGTTCGATCTCGAGATCGCCTTTCTCTTCCCGTGGGCCGTGGCCTTGCATGAAATCGGGCCGTCAGGTTTCTGGGCCATGATGCTCTTCCTGACCATCCTGGTCGTGGGCTTCGTCTACGAATGGAAGAAGGGCGCGCTCGACTGGGAGTGAGTCAAAGCGTATGGGCATCGAAGGCGTACTCAAGGAAGGCTTCGTCACCACCTCGGTGGACAAGCTGATCAATTGGTCGAAGACCGGCTCGCTGTGGCCGATGACCTTCGGCTTGGCCTGCTGCGCGGTGGAGATGATGCACGCCGGCGCGGCGCGCTACGACATCGACCGCTTCGGCATGCTGTTCAGGCCGAGCCCGCGGCAGAGCGACCTGATGATCGTCGCCGGCACGCTGTGCAACAAGATGGGCCCGGCGCTGCGCAAGGTCTACGACCAGATGGCCGAGCCGCGCTGGGTGCTGAGCATGGGCTCGTGCGCGAACGGCGGCGGCTACTATCACTACAGCTATTCGGTGGTGCGCGGCTGCGACCGCATCGTGCCGGTGGATGTCTACGTGCCGGGCTGTCCGCCCACGGCCGAGGCGCTGCTGTACGGCATCCTGCAGTTGCAGAACAAGATCCGGCGGGAACACACCATCGCGCGCTGACGCCAAGAACAGGAACCAGGGCCGCGTCCGCGGCCGCCGCACGACGCTGCAATGACCCAGAAGCTCGACAACCTGCAAGCCGCGCTGCAAGCGCAACTCGGCGATGCGATCCAGTCGCTGAAGCGCGAGCGGGGCGAGATCACCGTCACCGTGAGCGCCGGGCGCTACCTGGAAGCGGCGCGCATGCTGCACGAAGACGCGTCGCTGCACTTCGAACAGCTGATCGACCTGTGCGGCGTGGACTACTCCGGCTACAGGAACCAGCCCTGGGACGGCGCGCGCTATGCGGCCGTGCTGCATCTGCTGTCGCTGAAGCACAACTGGCGCGTGCGTCTGAAGGTCTTCGCGCCCGATGACGACATGCCGGTGGTGGCGTCGGTCACCGACATCTGGTCTTCGGCCAACTGGTTCGAGCGCGAAGCCTTCGACCTGTACGGCATCATCTTCGAAGGCCACCTGGACCTGCGCCGCATCCTCACCGACTACGGCTTCATAGGCCACCCGATGCGCAAGGACTTCCCGGTCAGCGGCCACGTGGAGATGCGCTATGACGCGCAGTCGCGTCGCGTCATCTACCAGCCGGTGACGATCGAGCCGCGCGAGATCACGCCGCGCGTCGTGCGCGAAGACAACTACGGCGGCCTTCAATGACCCACCCCCTACGCGCTTCGCGCGCCCCCTCGAGGGGGCAACGCCAGTGGCCCGGCACGGCCGGTTCCACGGCGTTTGCTTGGAGGGCGCATCGCGCTGCGATCCATGGCTGAGATCAAGAACTACACGCTGAACTTCGGCCCGCAGCATCCGGCCGCGCACGGCGTATTGCGCCTGGTGCTGGAACTGGACGGCGAGGTCATCCAGCGCGCCGACCCGCACGTCGGCCTGCTGCACCGCGCGACCGAGAAGCTGGCCGAGAGCAAGACCTTTATCCAGTCGCTGCCGTACATGGACCGGCTGGATTACGTGTCGATGATGTGCAACGAGCACGCCTACTGCCTGGCCATCGAGAAGCTGCTCGGCATCGAAGTGCCGCTGCGCGCGCAGTACATCCGCGTGATGTTCGCCGAGATCACGCGGCTGCTGAACCACCTGATGTGGCTGGGTGCGCACGGCCTGGACTGCGGTGCGATGAACATGCTCATCTACTGCTTCCGCGAGCGCGAGGACCTGTTCGACATGTACGAGGCGGTGTCGGGCGCACGCATGCACGCCGCTTACTTCCGCCCCGGCGGCGTCTATCGCGACCTGCCGGACACGATGCCGCAGTACAAGGTGTCGCGCATCAAGAACCAGAAGGCGATCGACCGCCTGAACGAAGACCGGCAAGGCAGCCTGCTGGACTTCATCGACGCCTTCACGCAGCGCTTCCCCGGCTATGTCGACGAGTACGAGACGCTGCTCACCGACAACCGGATCTGGAAGCAGCGCACCGTGGGCATCGGCGTCGTCACGCCCGAACGTGCGCTGAACCTCGGCTTCACCGGACCGATGCTGCGCGGCTCGGGCGTCGAATGGGATCTGCGCAAGAAGCAGCCCTACGACGTCTACGACCGCATGGATTTCGACATCCCGGTGGGCACCCACGGCGACACCTACGACCGCTACGTGGTGCGCGTCGAGGAGATGCGCCAGAGCAACCGCATCATCAAGCAGTGCGTGGACTGGCTGCGCGCCAACCCCGGCCCGGTGATCGTAGCCAACTACAAGGTGGCGCCGCCGTCGCGCGTCGACATGAAGACGAACATGGAGGAGTTGATTCACCACTTCAAGCTCTTCACCGAAGGCATGCACGTGCCGGAAGGCGAAGCCTATGCGGCGGTCGAGCATCCGAAGGGCGAGTTCGGCATCTACCTGATCAGCGACGGTGCCAACAAGCCCTGGCGCCTGAAGATTCGCCCGCCGGGCTTCGCGCACCTGGCGGCGATGGACGAGATGGCGCGCGGCCACATGATCTCCGACGCCGTGGCGATCATCGGCACGATGGACATCGTGTTCGGAGAAGTCGACAGATGAACTTCAGCGAAGACACGCTGGCGCTTTTTGCGCGCGAGACGGCCAAGTACCCGCCGGAGCAGAAGCAGTCGGCGGTGATGGCCTGCCTGGCGATCGTGCAGCACGAGCAGGGCCATGTCTCGGCCGAGGCCGAGAGCGCGATCGCCGCGTACCTGGGCATGCCGCCGATCGCGGTGCACGAGGTCACGACCTTCTACAACATGTACAACCAGCAGCCGGTGGGCAAGTTCAAGCTCAACGTCTGCACCAACCTGCCATGCCAGTTGCGCGGCGGGCAGAGCGCACTGGACCATGTGTGCCGGCGTCTGGGCGTCGAGCCCTACGGCAGCACCGAGGACGGCATGTTTACCGTGCAGCCCAGCGAATGCCTGGGCGCCTGCGCTGACGCGCCGGTGATGCTGGTCAACGACCGCCAGATGCTCAGCTTCATGAGCCCCGAGCGCATGGACGAGTTGCTCGACATGCTGAAGAAGGCATGAAAATGATGCCCCAAGCTCACTACGTTCGCGGCCCCCGAGGGGCGCGTCATTGCCTTCGGGCGGCCGGGCGGCAATGACATGATCGACCTGTCGAAATTCCAGGCCACCGGCCGCGAGACCTGCTTCCACGGCCGCCACCTCGGCGCGCAGATCTACGACGGCCTCGACGGCAGCAACTGGCGCCTGCGCGACTACGAAGCACGCGGCGGCTACCAGGCGCTGCGCAAGATCCTGGGCGCCGACGGCGGCCCCGGCATGACGCCCGACCAGGTGGTGGCCGAGGTCAAGGCCTCGGGCCTGCGCGGCCGCGGCGGCGCAGGCTTTCCGACCGGGCTGAAGTGGAGCTTCATGCCGAAGAACTACAACGGCCCGAAGTACCTGGTCTGCAACTCCGACGAAGGCGAGCCCGGCACCTGCAAGGACCGCGACATCCTCGCCTACAACCCGCACATCGTCATCGAGGGCATGGCCATCGCCGCCTACGCGATGGGCGTGAGCACGGCCTACAACTACATCCACGGCGAGATCTTCGAGATCTACCAGCGCTTCGAGCAGGCGCTGGACGAAGCGCGCGCCGCCGGCTGCCTGGGCGAGCACATCCTCGGCAGCGGCTTCAGCTTCCAGCTGCACGCGTTTCACGGCTTCGGCGCCTACATCTGCGGCGAGGAGACCGCGCTGCTCGAATCGCTGGAAGGCAAGAAGGGCCAGCCGCGCTTCAAGCCGCCGTTCCCGGCCAGCTTCGGCGTCTACGGCAGGCCGACGACGATCAACAACACCGAGACCTTCGCCGCGGTGCCGTGGATCATCCGCAACGGCGGCGAAGCCTATCTGGCGATCGGCAAGCCGAACAACGGCGGCACGAAGATCTTCTCGGTGGTCGGCGACGTCAACCGGCCCGGCAACTTCGAGATCCCGCTGGGCACGCCGTTCTCCAAGCTGCTCGAACTCGCCGGCGGCGTCAAGGGCGGGGCGCTGAAGGCGGTGATCCCCGGCGGCTCGTCGGCACCGGTGCTGCCGGCGCCGATCATGCTGGACTGCACGATGGACTACGACTCCATCGCCAAGGCCGGCTCGATGCTGGGTTCCGGCGCGGTGATCGTGATGAACGACAGCCGCTGCATGGTCAGGAGCCTGCTGCGCCTGAGCTACTTCTACCAGCATGAATCCTGCGGCCAGTGCACGCCGTGCCGCGAAGGCACCGGCTGGCTGTGGCGCCTGGTCGACCGCATCGAGCACGGCAAGGGCCGCATGGAGGACATCGAGCTGCTCGACTCGGTGGCCGACAACATCATGGGCCGCACCATCTGCGCGCTCGGCGATGCCGCGGCGATGCCGGTGCGCGGCATGATCAAGCACTTCCGCGACGAGTTCGTGCACCACGTCGAACACAAGCGCTGCGTCGTCGGCACGACAGCGGCGATGGCCACCCCATGATCGAACTGCAGCTCGACGGCAAGACCGTCAGCGTCGCGCCCGGCAGCATGGTGATGCATGCGGCCGATGCAGCCGGCGTGTACGTCCCGCACTTCTGCTACCACAAAAAGCTCAGCATCGCGGCCAACTGCCGCATGTGCCTGGTCGAGGTCGAGAAGGCGCCCAAGCCGATGCCGGCCTGCGCCACGCCGGTGACGCAGGGCATGGTGGTGCACACCAAGAGCGCCAAGGCGCTGGCGGCGCAGAAATCGGTGATGGAGTTCCTGCTCATCAACCATCCGCTGGACTGTCCGATCTGCGACCAGGGCGGCGAATGCCAGCTGCAGGACCTGGCGGTGGGCTACGGCAAGTCGGCCTCGCGCTACACCGAGGAGAAGCGCGTCGTCTTCCACAAGAACGTCGGGCCGCTGATCTCGATGGAGGAGATGACGCGCTGCATCCACTGCACGCGCTGCGTGCGCTTCGGCCAGGAGATCGGCGGGGTGATGGAGCTCGGCATGATCCATCGAGGCGAGCATTCGGAGATCACCACCGTCAACGGCCGCACCATCGATTCCGAGCTGTCGGGCAACATGATCGACATCTGCCCGGTCGGTGCGCTGACCAGCAAGCCCTTCCGCTACAGCGCGCGCAACTGGGAGCTGGCGCGGCGCAAGAGCATCAGTCCGCACGATTCCACCGGCGCCAACCTGATCGTGCAGACCAAGGGCAGCCGCGTCATGCGCGTGCTGCCGCTGGAGAACGAGGACGTCAACGAGTGCTGGATCGCCGACCGCGACCGCTTCTCGTACGAGGCGCTGAACAGCGCGTCGCGCTTGACCGC
Source organism: Rubrivivax sp. (assembly GCA_036724445.1). Lineage (GTDB taxonomy): Bacteria > Pseudomonadota > Gammaproteobacteria > Burkholderiales > Burkholderiaceae_C > Rubrivivax. Next base: position 26,054 of record DAIMFR010000031.1, read on the forward strand.
GCCGATGATCAAACAGGGCGGGCAGTGGCAGACGGTGGATTGGAGCACCGGCTTGAGCTACGTCGCCGACGGCCTGAAGCGCATCCAGGCCGAGTTCGGCGCGCAAGCCATCGGCGCGCTGGCCACGCCGCACAGCAGCGTCGAGGAGCTGCACCTGCTGGCCAAGCTGGTGCGCGGCCTGGGCAGCGAGAACATCGACCACCGCCTGCGCCATGCCGATTTCGGCAACGCTGCGCCGTCGGGCTCGGCGCGCTGGCTCGGCACCTCGATCGCGTCGCTGTCCACGTTGCAGTCGGCCTTCGTCATAGGCTCGTTCCTGCGCAAGGATCATCCGTTGCTGGCGCAGCGCCTGCGCCAGGCGGCGCGCAAGGGCGGCCAGGTGCACCGGCTGCATGCGCTGCACGACGACTGGGCGATGACGCTGGGCACCAGCCTGATCGCCGCGCCGTCGGCCTGGGCGCAAGCGCTGGCTGACGTGGCGGCCGCGGTCGCCGCGCGCAAGGGCATTGACGCGCCGCTGCGCGGCGAGGCCACCGAAGCCGCGCAGGCCGTCGCCGCGTCGCTGCTCGGCGCCGAACGCAAGGCGCTGCTGCTCGGCAATGCCGCCGCGGCGCATCCGCAGGCCTCGCAACTGCTGGCGCTGGCGCAGTGGATCGCCGAGCACACCGGCGCGAGCATCGGCTACCTGGGCGAGGCCGCCAACAGCGTGGGCGCGCAACTGGTCGGCGCGCTGCCCGGCGCCGGCGGCCTGCACGCCGGGCAGATGCTGTCGCAGGGCATGCCCGCGCTGCTGCTGCTGAACGTCGAACCCGAACTCGATGCCGCCGATGCGGCGGCGGCGCGCACGGCGCTGCAGCGCAGCGGCCTGGTGGTGGCGTTGACGGCCTTCAAGGACGCCGCCGTCGAAAACGCCGACGTGCTGCTGCCGATCGCGCCCTTCACCGAAACCGCCGGCGCCTTCGTCAATGCCGAAGGCCGTGTGCAGAGCTTCACCGGCGTGGTCCCGCCGCTGGGCGAGACGCGCCCGGCGTGGAAGGTATTGCGCGTGCTGGGCAACCTGCTCGGTCTGCCCGGTTTCGAGCAGGACAACGCCGAGCAGGTGCGCACCGAGGCGCTGGGCGATCCGTCCAGCCTGGCGAGCCGGCTCGACAACCGCGCTCAGCCGCTGCCCGCATCGCTGCCCGTCGCGCCGCCCGGTTTCGAGCGCATCGCCGACGTGCCGATCTACGCGGCCGACGCACTGGTGCGCCGCGCCGAATCGCTGCAGCGCACGGCCGATGCGCGTGCGCCGCGCGCCAGCCTGCCGAGCGCGCTGTGGGCCGAGCTGCGCCTGCAGCCCGGCGAGCCGGTGCGGCTGAGCGCGCAAGGGCCGCAGGGCGAACGCCTGCTGATCATCGCCGCGGCCGAAGATCCGAGCCTCGCGCCGGGCGTGCTGCGCGTGCCGGCCGGCCATGCCGACACGGCGGCGCTGGGTGCGATGTTCGGCCACGTCACCGTCGCGCGGGTCTGAGGAAGCGGCATGCTCGAAACCGTCAATCAATACGGCGTGTCGCTGATGGGTCCCACGTGGTGGGCCGTCACCTGGAGCCTGATCAAGATCGTCGCGCTGCTCGCGCCGCTGATGGGCGCGGTGGCCTACCTGACGCTGTGGGAGCGCAAGGGCATCGGCTTCACGCAACTGCGCCCGGGCCCCAACCGGGTCGGCCCCTATGGCCTGCTGACGCCGATCGCCGATGCCGTCAAGCTGATCTTCAAGGAGGTCATCCGCCCGACCGCGGCCAACAAGCCGCTGTTCTTTCTCGGTCCGGTGATGACCATCATGCCGGCGCTGGCCGCGTGGGTGGTGATCCCCTTCGGCCCCGAGGTGGCGCTGGCCAACATCAACGCCGGGCTGCTGTTCCTGCTGGCCATCACCTCGCTCGAGGTCTACGGCGTGATCATCGCCGGCTGGGCCAGCAACTCGAAGTACGCCTTCCTCGGCGCGCTGCGCGCGTCGGCGCAGATGGTGTCCTACGAGATCGCCATGGGCTTCGCGATGGTGGTGGTGCTGATGGTCTCGGCCAGCCTGAACATGACCGACATCGTCATGGGGCAAAGCAAGGGCCGCTTCGCCGACATGGGGCTGAGCTTCCTGTCGTGGAACTGGCTGCCGCTGCTGCCGATCTTCGTCGTCTACTTCATCTCCGGCCTGGCGGAGACCAACCGCCACCCCTTCGACGTGGTCGAGGGCGAATCGGAAATCGTCGCCGGGCACATGATCGAGTACTCGGGCATGTCCTTCGCGATGTTCTTCCTGGCCGAGTACGCGAACATGATCCTGGTGTCGATGCTGGCGGTGCTGATGTTCCTCGGCGGCTGGCTGCCGCCCGTAGACATCGCGCCCTTCAACTGGCTGCCGGGCTGGGGCTGGCTGATCGCCAAGACCTTCGTCGTCGTGACCATGTTCCTGTGGGTGCGCTCCACCTTCCCGCGCTACCGCTACGACCAGATCATGCGCCTGGGCTGGAAGATCTTCATCCCGGTCACGCTGGTGTGGCTGGTGGTGGTGGGGCTGTGGATCAAGTCGCCCTTCAGCATCTGGTGACGAGGAGGAGAAACATGTCGGCGGTCGCCTCGTTCAAGGATCTGATGTCCAGCTTCATGCTGACGGAGCTGTTCAAGGGCCTGCGCATCACGGGCAAGTACTTCCTGGCGCGCAAGATCACGGTGCAGTTCCCCGAAGAGAAGACGCCGCTCAGCCCGCGCTTCCGCGGCCTGCACGCGCTGCGCCGCTACGACAACGGCGAGGAGCGCTGCATCGCCTGCAAGCTGTGCGAGGCGGTGTGCCCGGCGTTGGCCATCACCATCGAGTCCGACGTACGCGACGACGGCTCGCGCCGCACCACGCGCTACGACATCGACCTGACCAAATGCATCTTCTGCGGCTTCTGCGAAGAGAGCTGCCCGGTGGACTCGATCGTCGAGACGCACATCCTCGAATACCACGGCGAGAAGCGCGGCGACCTGTACTTCACCAAGGACATGCTGCTCGCCGTCGGCGACCGCTACGAAAAGCAAATCGCTGCCGCGAAGGAGGCCGACGCCAAGTACCGCTGAGCTGCAGCGGTCCTTCGGGCGCACCCAAGATCATGTCGAGCGCGCTGTTCTATCTGTTCTCGTTCGTGCTGCTGTTCGCGGCCTTCCGTGTCATCACTGCGCGCAGCAGCGTGCATGCGGTGCTGTTCCTGATGCTGTCCTTCGCCACCGCGTCGTGCATCTGGATGCTGCTGCATGCCGAATTCCTGGCCATCGCGCTGGTACTGGTCTACGTGGGCGCGGTGATGGTGCTGTTCCTGTTCGTCGTCATGATGCTCGACGTCGATGCCGACGCGGTACGGCAAGGCTTCTGGAAGTATTTCCCGCTGGCCGGCTTCATCGGCGCGCTGATCGCGCTGGAGATGGCGCTGGTGCTGATGGGCGGCTTCCGCCTGACCGAGGCGCCGCCGCCCGACCCGCGGGCGCTGGAGCTGGGCAACAGCAAGATGCTCGGCATCGAGATCTACACCAACTACCTGTACCCGCTGCAGGTGGCGGCGGTGCTGCTGCTGGTGGCCATCATCTCGGCCATCGCGCTGACGCTGCGCCGGCGCAAGGACAACCGCCGCCAGGAGCCGAGCGCGCAGGTTAAGGTCAAGAAGGCCGACCGGCTGCGCCTGGTGCCGATGCGCGCCACGGTCGAGGTGCCTTCGGCGGCGGCCGACGGCGAGAAGGGGCAAGCATGAACGCGCCGGGCCGCTCCCGAGCGTTCATCCCGGAGCACGCCGTGCGGAGGGCCTGCCAATGAGCCTCGGCCCCATCACGCTCGGCCACTACCTGTCGCTGGGCGGCCTGCTGTTCGCGCTGTCGGTGATCGGCATCTTCCTGAACCGCCGCAACCTGATCGTGCTGCTGATGGCCATCGAGCTGATGCTGCTGGCGGTGAACATGAACTTCATCGCCTTCTCGCACTTCCTCGGCGACATGGCCGGGCAGGTGTTCGTGTTCTTCATCCTCACCGTCGCGGCGGCCGAATCGGCCATCGGCCTGGCGATCCTGGTGGTGCTGTTCCGCAACCGCTCGACGATCCAGGTCGACGAGCTCGACGCGCTGAAGGGTTGAGAGCCTGTGAAGCATTCCGCCACACCCGCTCGTGCGCCCCAGAGTGCGCAGGCGCCGCTCGTCGTTGCAAATGCTCGCCATAGCCCGGGCTGTGGCTGCGCTTTGCGCCCAGATCGACACCGCTTCGGACGCCCGCTCGGGCGCGCCGGAATACTTCACAGGCTCTGAGCATGCCGGCCACCTTGAACCCGAACCTGCTGCTGCTGATCGCGCTGGCGCCGCTGGCCGGATCGCTGGTCGCCGGCCTCGCCGGCTCGAAGATCGGCCGCGCCGGCGCGCACTGGGTGACGATCATCGGCGTCACCGTCTCCTTCATCGGCTCGGCGCTGGTGCTGAACGACGTCGCCAACCACGGCGCGCGCTTCAATGCGACGGTCTACGAATGGATGGCCGTCGGCGGCCTGAAGATGGAGGTCGGCTTCCTCATCGACGGCCTGTCGGCGATGATGATGAGCGTCGTCACCTTCGTCTCGCTGATGGTGCACATCTACACCGTCGGCTACATGGCCGACGACGACACCTCGCCGGGCGGCTACCAGCGCTTCTTCAGCTACATCTCGCTGTTCACGTTCTCGATGCTCATGCTGGTGATGAGCAACAACTTCCTGCAGCTGTTCTTCGGCTGGGAAGCGGTGGGCCTGGTGTCGTACCTGCTGATCGGCTACTACTACGCCAAGCCGTCGGCGATCTTCGCCAACATGAAGGCCTTCATCGTCAACCGCGTCGGCGACTTCGGCTTCATCCTCGGCATCGGCCTGATCTTTGCCTATGCCGGCACGCTGAACTACGCCGAGGCCTTCGCGCGCGCGCCCGATCTGGCCCGGGTCGTGTTCCCGTACCCGACCTGGGGCGGAGACTGGATGCTGATCACCGTGATCTGCATCTGCCTGTTCGTCGGCGCGATGGGCAAGAGCGCGCAGGTGCCGCTGCACGTGTGGCTGCCCGACTCGATGGAAGGTCCGACGCCGATCTCGGCGCTGATCCACGCCGCGACCATGGTCACGGCCGGCATCTTCATGGTGGCGCGCATGTCGCCGCTGTTCGAGCTGTCGGACACGGCGCTGAACCTGGTGCTGGTGATCGGCGCGATCACCGCGCTGTTCATGGGTTTCCTGGGCGTGGTGCAGAACGACATCAAGCGCGTCGTCGCCTATTCGACGCTGTCGCAGCTGGGCTACATGACGGTGGCGCTCGGCGCCTCGGCCTATTCGGTGGCGGTGTTCCACCTGATGACGCACGCCTTCTTCAAGGCGCTGCTGTTCCTGGCCGCGGGCAGCGTGATCATCGGCATGCACCACGACCAGGACATCCGCAACATGGGCGGCCTGCGCAAGTACATGCCCATCACCTGGATCACCTCGCTGCTCGGCTCGATGGCGCTGATCGCGGTGCCGTTCTTCGCCGGCTTCTATTCCAAGGACAGCATCATCGAGGCGGTGCACTTCAGCCACCTGCCGGGCTCGGGCTTCGCCTACTTCGCGGTGATGGCCAGCGTGTTCGTCACCGCGCTGTACAGCTTCCGCATGTACTTCCTGGTGTTCCACGGGCCGGAGCGCTTCCGCCACAAGCCCTTTCCGGGCGAGCACGACCATGCCGACGCGCACGGACACCTGCATGTGCACGAGCCGCATGAATCTCCGGCGGTGGTGACCGTGCCGCTGGTGCTGCTGGCCATCGCGTCGGTGGGCATCGGCTACCTGATGATCCAGCCGATGCTGTACGGCGGCTTCTTCGCCGATTCGATCGTCGTGCTGGCGGCCCACCCGGCCATGGCCGAGATGGCGCGCGAGTTCCGCGGCGCCTGGGGCATGGCCATGCATGCGGCGAGTACGCTGACGTTCTGGCTGATGGCCGCCGGCGTGCTGACGGCGTACGTGCTGTACATCCTCAAGCCCGAGCTGCCGGCCGCGATCCGCACGCGCTTTGCCTTCGTCTACCGCGTGCTGGACAACAAGTACTACTTCGACTGGTTCAACGAGAAGGTGCTCGCGGCGGCGGCGCTCGCCCTTGGCCGGGGGCTGTGGAAGGGCGGCGACCAGGGCCTGATCGACGGTCTGATCAACGGCTCGGCGCGAACGATGGGCGGCGCGGGGGCCGCGCTGCGCGTGCTGCAGACGGGCCTGCTCAGCTGGTATGCGATGGTGATGGCGCTCGGCGTGTTCGCGCTGCTGAGCTGGCAGCTGTGGCCCTACCTGTCGGGCCTGCTGGCCCGCTGACGACCACGGCCGCCACGGAGAACAAAAAATGGGTCTTCTGAGTCTGGCCATCTGGCTGCCGATCGTCAGCGGCGTGCTGCTGCTGGCGATGAGTGGCGAGCGGCAGGTTGCCGCCGTGCGCTGGCTGGCGCTGATCGCCGCGATCGCCGGCTTCCTGGTCACCTTGCCGCTGATCACCGGCTTCGACTCCGGCACCGCCGCGATGCAGTTCCAGGAGAACCTGCCCTGGATCACGCGCTTCAACGTGCGCTACCGCCTCGGCGTCGACGGCATCTCGGTGTGGTTCGTGCTGCTCACGGCGTTCATCACCGTCATCGTCGTCATCGCCGGCTGGGAAGCGGTCACGCGGCGGGTCAACCAGTACATGGCCGCCTTCCTGATCCTGTCGGGCATGATGATCGGCGTGTTCAGCGCGCTCGACGGCCTGCTGTTCTACGTCTTCTTCGAGGCGACGCTGATTCCGATGTACATCATCATCGGCGTCTGGGGCGGGCCCAACCGCGTGTACGCGGCCTTCAAGTTCTTCCTCTACACCTTCCTCGGCTCGCTGCTGATGCTGGTGGCGCTGATCTACCTGTACGTGCAGTCGGGCGGCAGCTTCGACATCCTCGCCTGGCACGAGCTGCCGCTGTCGGCGAACGCGCAGGTGCTGCTGTTCTTCGCCTTCTTCGCGGCCTTCGCGGTCAAGGTGCCGATGTGGCCGGTGCACACCTGGCTGCCCGACGCCCACGTCGAAGCGCCGACCGGCGGCTCGGTGGTGCTGGCGGCGATCATGCTCAAGCTCGGCGCCTACGGCTTCCTGCGCTTCTCGATGCCGATCGTGCCCGATGCCAGCCGCGAATGGGCCCTGTTCGTCATCGGTCTGAGCCTGGTGGCGATCATCTACATCGGCCTGGTCGCGCTGGTGCAGGGCGACATGAAGAAGCTGATCGCGTACTCGTCGGTCGCGCACATGGGCTTCGTCACGCTCGGCTTCTTCATCTTCAGCGACATCGGCGTGGCCGGCGGCATCGTGCAGATGATCTCGCACGGCTTCGTCTCCGGCGCGATGTTCTTGTGCATCGGCGTGCTCTACGACCGGGTCCACTCGCGCGAGATCGCGGCCTACGGCGGCGTCGTGCACCGCATGCCCAAGTTCACCGTGCTCGTCGTGCTGTTCGCCATGGCCAACTGCGGGCTGCCGGGCACCTCGGGCTTCGTCGGCGAGTGGATGGTGATTCTCGGTGCGGTCAAGGCCAACTTCTGGATCGGGCTGCTCGCGGCCACCGGACTGATCACCGGCGCGGCCTACACGCTGTGGCTGGTCAAGCGCGTGTATTTCGGCCCGATCGCCAACGAGCAGGTCCGGGCGATGCGCGACATCAACGCGCGCGAATTCCTGATGCTGACGCTGATGGCGGCGGCCGTGCTGTGGATGGGCATCTACCCGAAGCCCTTCACCGACGTGATGCAGGTCTCGGTGAGCAAATTGCTCGAGCACGCGGCCGTGTCCAAGCTGAACTGAGTAGCCATGAATCCGATGAACTGGCCGGCCGTCTATCCGGAGATCCTGCTGCTGGCGATGGCCTGCGTCGTCACGCTGGCCGACCTTTGGGTGCGCAGCCCGCGGCGGCGGCTGACGCTGTGGCTCACGCAGCTCACGCTCGCCGCCGTCGGCCTGATGCACCTGAACTACTTCGACGCCGGGCTGACCACCTACGGCATGCAGGGCATGATCGTCGCCGACCCGATGGGGCATCTGCTGGCCTTCTTCGCCGCGGTGGCGATGATGGTCACGATCGCCTATTCGCAGCCCTACCTGGCGGCGCGCGAGATGCTGCACGGCGAGTTCTTCACGCTGTCGCTGTTCGTCTACCTCGGCATCTCGGTGATGATGCAGGCGAACAACTTCCTCGTCATCTACCTCGGCCTGGAGCTGATGAACCTGGCGCTGTACGCGCTGACCGCGCTGCGCCGCGAGCACGGCGTGTCGTCCGAGGCGGCGATGAAGTACTTCGTGCTCAGCGCACTGGCCGGCGGCTTCCTGCTCTACGGCTTGTCGATGATGTACGGCGCCACCGGCTCGCTGGACCTGGGCGAGGTCTTCAAGGCCATCGGCACCGGCCGCATCAACAAGGAGGTCCTGACCTTCGGCGTGGTCTTCATCGTCGCCGGCCTGGGCTTCAAGCTGGGCGCGGTGCCCTTCCACATGTGGCTGCCGGACGTCTATCACGGCGCACCGACCTCGGCCACGCTGATGATCGCCAGCGCGCCGCAGCTGGCCGGCTTCGCGATCATCATCCGCCTGCTGGTCGAGGGCCTGTACGGGCTGGCCTTCGACTGGCAGCAGATGCTGATCGTCATGGCCGTGGCTTCGCTGCTGGTCGGCAACCTGGTCGCGCTGGCGCAGACCAACCTCAAGCGCATGCTCGCGTATTCGACCATCTCGCAGATGGGCTTCGTGCTGCTCGGCCTGAGCGTGGGCGTCGTCGGCGACAGCGCGATCTCGGCACCGAACGCGTACAGCTCGGCGATGTTCTACATCGTGGCCTACGTGCTGACCACGCTCGGCACCTTCGGCCTGATCCTGTACCTGTCGTCGCATGGCTTCGAGAGCGAGGAGATCGCCGACCTGGCCGGCCTGGCGCAGCGCAGCCCCTGGGTGGCGGGCATGATGTTCCTCTTCATGTTCTCGCTGGCCGGCGTGCCGCCGCTGGTGGGCTTCGCGGCCAAGCTGGCGGTGCTGCAGGCGTTGATCGCGACCAACGTGCCGCTGTACATCGCTCTGGCGGTGTTCGCGGTGTTGATGTCGCTGATCGGCGCCTACTACTACCTGCGCGTCGTCAAGGTCATGTACTTCGACGCGCCGCTGCGCAGCGACAGCCTGCTGCGCAGCCGCGGCGTCAGTGCGCTGCTGGCGGTCAACGGCGCGGCGGTGCTGCTGTTCGGGCTGCTGCCCGGCGGCCTGATGAATCTTTGCCGCGACGCGATCGTCAAGGCGCTGAGCACTTGAAGCCGGTTCCGGCCGGCGCGCCGCAGGCCGTCGGCGACGACCATCTGCGCGAACAGCGCATCGGCGGGCAGGTGCTGGTCCACGGCAGTTTCCTCGAGGTGCGCCGCGACGACGTGCGCCTGCCCGACGGCGGCCGGGCCACGCGCGAATACGTCGTGCATCCGGGCGCGGTGATGGTCGTGCCGCTGCTCGACGACGGCCGGCTGGTGATGGAACGCCAGTACCGCTATGCGGTGGGGCGCGTGCTGCTCGAGTTCCCGGCCGGCAAGATCGACGCCGGTGAAGCCGTGCTCGCCTGCGCGCAGCGCGAGCTGATCGAAGAGACCGGCTACCGCGCGCGCGAATGGGCGCGAGCCGGCGTGTGGCACAACGCCTGCGCGTATTCCACCGAAGGCATCGAGGTCTGGTTCGCGCGCGGCTTGAGCGCAGGCGAGCGGCGCCTGGATGCCGGCGAGTTCATCGAGGTGTGCCTGATGAGCGAGGCTGATCTGGACCACTGCGCCGCCGCCGGCGAACTGAGCGACATGAAGACGATGGTCGGCCTGATGTGGCTGCAGAACTGGCGCGCCGGGCATTGGCCGCTGCGCTGGTTCGGCACGGAAGGCGGCGCGGCAGGCGGCGCCGCCGGATAATGCGGCTATGAAAGTGCTGAACCTGCGCTGCGCCAACGGCCACGGCTTCGAGGGCTGGTTCGCGTCGGACGACGAGTTCATGGCGCAGAACGGCGCCGGCATGATCGAGTGCCCGCTGTGCGCCGACCGCATCATCGGCCGCATGCCGAGCGCGCCGCGGCTGAATCTGTCCAACCCGCGCGAGCCGTCGCCCGCGGTGCCGTCCGTGCGGCCCACCGACGCCGCGCCGCCGCTGCAGACGCAATGGGTCGACGCCGTGCGCCGGCTGCTGAGCCAGACCGACGACGTCGGCGAACGTTTCCCCGAGGAAGCGCGGCGCATCCATTACGGCGAGACCGAGGCGCGCGGCATCCGCGGCCAGGCCAGCGAAGCCGAGCGCCGCGCGCTGGTCGAGGAGGGCATCGAGATCATGTCGCTGCCGATTCCGGCCGCGTTGAAGGGGCCGGTGCAATAAGGCGGTGGCTCGGCGGCGGCGCGCACTGACCGCCGAAGGCGCCGCTGCGGGCTGAGCGGGCTGAGCGGGCTGAGAGCCGCTACAGCACCCGCCCCGGGTTCAGCCGCCCGTGCGGATCGAGCGCCTGCTTGACGGCGCGCATCAGCTGCAGCGCCACCGGCGACTTGCGCTGCGCCAGCTCGTCGCGCTTGAGCGCGCCGACGCCGTGCTCGGCCGAGATCGAGCCGCCCGCGGCACACACCGCGTCGTAGACCAGCGTGTTGACCGCGTGCTCGTGCCCGTCCATGAAGGCCTGCGCGGCGATGCCTTCGGGCGCCTGCACGTTGTAGTGCAGGTTGCCGTCGCCGAGGTGGCCGAAGTTCACCAGCCGCATGCCCGGAAAGGCCGCGGCCAGCGCGGCATCGGTGCGCGCGACGAAGCCGGGAATCGCCGATACCGGCAGCGAGATGTCGTGCTTGACATTCGGCCCTTCCTGCGCCTGCGCCAGCGGGATCGATTCGCGCAGGTGCCACAGCGCCTGCGACTGCGCCAGGCTCTCCGCCACCACCGCGTCGCCGATGACGCCGGCTTCCAGCGCGGCTTCGAGCAGCGCCTCGAAGCGCGTGCGCGCCTGCGCCTCGCCTTCGTTGTCCGACTGCTCCAGCAGCACGGTCCACGGCGCATCGGGCAGCGGCTGCGCCAGCGCGGGGAAGTGCCTGGCCACCAGCGCCAGCGCATGGCGGTTCATGACTTCGAAGCCGGTCAGCGCCGCGCCCAGCCGCGCCTGCGCCAGGCCGAGCAGCGCCACGCATTGCGGCAGCGAGGCCGCCGCAGCCAGCGCGGTGCCCACGGCCGCCGGGCGCGGCTGCAGCTTCAGCGTCGCCGCGGTGATGATGCCGAGCGTGCCTTCGCTGCCGATGAACAGGTCGCGCAGGTCGTAGCCGGTGTTGTCCTTGCGCAGCCCGGACAGTCCGTCCCACACCTGGCCCTCGGCGGTGACCACTTCCAGCCCCAGGCACAGCTCGCGCGCGTTGCCGAAGCGCAGCACCTGCGTGCCGCCGGCGTTGGTGGCCAGGTTGCCGCCGATGGTGCAGCTGCCTTCGGCGGCCAGGCTCAAGGGGAACAGCAGGCCGGCATCGGCCGCCGCCTGCTGCACCGCCTGCAGCACGCAGCCGGCTTCGACCGTCAGCGTCAGGTTGGCGGCGTCGAGACCGCGTACGCGGTTCAGCCGCGTCAGGCTCAGCAGCAGCTGCGTGCCGCTGGCATCGGGCACCCCGCCGCCGACCAGCCCGGTGTTGCCGCCCTGCGGCACGAGGCTCGCACCGTGCGCGGCGCAGGCGCGCACCACCGCCGCCACCTGCGCCGTGTCGGCCGGCCGCACTACCGCCAGCGCGCGGCCGCGGAAGCGCTTGCGCCAGTCCAGTTCCCAGGCCGACAGGTCGCCGCCGCTGAGCACGTGGCCGCTGCCGACGGCGTCGCGCAGCGCGCGCAGCAGGGCGTCGTTCATGCGGCCGCCGCCGCCCGCGCGGCCCGTGCCAGGCGCCAGCGCACATGCACTGCGCAGGCGGCGAACAGCAGCAGGCTCAGCAGCAGTTGCGCCAGCGCCAGCCGCGCCGACAGCCCGTGCTCGGTGGTCGCGCGCACGATGGCTTCGGCGAAGTACAGCCACACCAGCAGGCCCAGCCAGCGGTAGGTGTACATGCGCGCGCGCCACACGCCGGGCAGGGCGGCCAGCAGCGGCAGCACCTTCAGGGCCCAGGTGCCCGAGCCGGTGGGCGCCAGCCACAGCTCCCAGGCGATGCCGAGCGCGACCATGCCCAGCAGGCTGGTCAGCGCCGCGCGGCGCGACCAGCGCACGATGCCGTCCATGCCGAGCGGCACGGGCGCGGCAGGGGAGGTGGGCGCGGAGCTGCGCGGCATGCTGGCATCATAGCCAGCATGAGTTCAGCCAACGGCCTGTGGCGCGGCGCCACCGAGCAGTTCGCGAACCTGTTGCAGACGCTGCGCAGCTGGCCCTGGTTCGAGACCGCACGCACGCTGCGCCATCGTTTCCGCGAAGACCGGCTGGGCATCAGCGCCAGCAGCCTGACCTTCACCACGCTGATCGCGCTGGTGCCTCTGGTGACGGTGATGCTGGCGCTGTTCTCGGCCTTTCCGGTGTTCGCCAGGTTCCAGGGCGCGCTGCAGCAGTACTTCCTGCAGAGCCTGGTGCCCGACGGCATCGCCAAGCCGGTGCTGGGCACGCTGAACCAGTTCGCCGCCCAGGCCAACCGGCTCGGCGGCGCGGGGCTGGTATTCCTGCTGATCAGCGCTCTGGCGTTGATGCTGACCATCGACCGCACGCTCAACGGCATCTGGCGCGTACGCAAGCCGCGGCCGATCGCGCAGCGCGTGCTGATGTACTGGGCCGCGATCACGCTCGGCCCGCTGCTGCTGGGCATCAGCCTGAGCGTGAGCTCGTACGCGCTGACGGTGTCGCGCGGCATCGTCGACGCGCTGCCCGGCGGGCTGACGCTGGCGCTGCAGACGCTGGAGTTCGTGCTGCTGTGGTGCGGCGTGGCGGCGCTGTTCCGCTATGTGCCGAACACCGACGTGCGCTGGCGCCACGCGCTGGCCGGCGGCCTGTTCGTCGCCGTCGGGCTCGAGCTGGCCAAGCGCCTGCTCGCCTGGTACGTGGCGGCGATGCCGGGCTTTTCGGTGATCTACGGCGCCTTCGCCACGCTGCCGATCCTGCTGCTGTGGATCTACCTGTCGTGGCTGACGCTGCTCTTCGGCGCGGTGGTCGCCGCCTATGCGCCGAGCCTGCAGATGCATCTGGTGCGCCACGCCGACCTGCCCGGGCAGCGCTTTGCGCTGGCGCTGGAGCTGCTGCGCGAGTTGCGGCGCGCGCGCCGCGCGGCGCCGCACGGCCTGACGATCGCGCAGCTGGCCGCCAGCCAGCGCGCCGACCCGCTGCAGGTGGAGCCGCTGATGGAGCTGCTGCTGCAGCTGGGCTGGGTCGGACGGCTCGACGACGAAGCCGCCAAGCGCCACGTGCTGTTGTGCGATGACGCCGCCATCTGCCCCGAGCCGCTGATCGACCGCCTGCTGCTGGCGCGCGACGCGCGCACCGCGGCCTTCAGGCAGCGCGCGGCCTTCGGCCGCATGACGCTCGACGAACTGCTCGCCGAGGGCCATTGAGCCATGCCGTTCCGCGATAGCTGCTAGTGTCGGGTTGCGGTTGTCGCATCAGCAGCGTCTGCCGATAATCCGCCGAACTCCTGCCCGCCGCAGCTCCCATGCCCACCCCGCCACTGTCCGGCATCTCCTCGATGGCCACACGCGCGCTGCTCGCCGAGCTGGCCGAGGCCTACCGGCAGCACAGCGGCGCCGGCGTGCGCTTCGAGTCGGTCGGCGGCGTCGATGCGGCCAAGCGCGTCGCGGCCGGCGAAGGCTTCGACGTGGTCGTGCTGGCGGCCGACGCCATCGACAAGCTCGAGTCTGCGGGCCATGTCGTCGCCGGCAGCCGGGCCGACCTCGTGCGTTCGGCGGTGGCGGTGGCGGTGCGCGCCGGCGCGCCGCATCCGGACATCGGCTCGGAAGCCGCGCTGCGCCGCGCGGTGCTGGCGGCGCGGCGCATCGGTTATTCCACCGGTCCGAGCGGCGTCGCGCTGCTGGCGCTGTTCGAGCGCTGGGGCCTGGCCGAGACGCTGCGCGAGCGCGTGCTGCAGGCGCCGCCGGGCGTGCCGGTGGGCACGCTGGTGGCGCGCGGCGAGGTCGATCTCGGTTTCCAGCAGCTGAGCGAGCTGATGCACCTGCCGGGTATCGAGGTCGTCGGTACGATGCCGGAGCAGGCGCCGATCGTCAGCATCTTTTCCGGCGGCCTGTGCAGCGCCGGCACGCAGCGCGAGGCCGCCGCCGCGCTGCTGCGCTTCCTGCGTTCGCCCGACACCGCCGCGCTGAAGCGCAAGCACGGCATGGAGCCGGCCTGAGAGCCTGTGAAGCATTCCGCCACACCCGCTCGTGCGCCCGAAACGGCGCCGCTCGGCGTTGCAAATGCTCGCCGCAGCACGCGCTGCGACTGCGCTTTGCGCCTTGATCGACACCGTTTCGGACACCCGCTCGGACGCGCCGGAATACTTCACAGGCTCTGAGACCGATGCCGGCCGCCGCGACAAACCAACCACAGGAGACACGATGACCCGCGACAAACCCCCGGAGAGCGCCGTCGAGCGGCTGCTGCACCTGCTGTGCGACATCAGCGCCACCATCGGCGGCGTGATCCTGGTCGCGATGGCCGCGATGACGGTGGTCAGCGTCGTCGGACGTGCGTTCTTCTCGCACCCGATCCTCGGCGACGTCGAGCTGGTGCAACTCGGCTGCGCGGTGGTGGTCGCGTCCTTCCTGCCGTATACGCAGTTCCGGCACGCGAACATCATCGTTGACTTCTTCACCACCGGCGCTTCGGCGCGCACGCAGCACTTGATGGACACCCTCGGCACGCTGCTGTACACGCTGGTGCTGGCGCTGGTGTGCTGGCGCGTCGCGGTCGGAGGCATCGACATCAAGGCCGCCGGCGAAAGCTCGATGCTGATGAACCTGCCGCTGTGGATTCCGTACCTGCTGATGGTGCCGGGCCTGGCGCTGTCGGTGCTCATCGGCCTGCACCAGACGGTCACGCAATGGCGCAGCCTACCGGCGCGGGGAGCCCTCGTATGAGCACCATGTCGATCGGGCTGGCGATGTTCGCCGGCATGCTGGTGCTGATGGCCATTCGCGTGCCCATCGCCATCGCGATGTTCGTCGCCGGTGCCCTCGGCTACCTGGTGCTGTCCGGCTGGGGGCCGCTGTTGTCGCACCTGAAGGGTGCGGTCTACGGCCGCGTCTCGGTGTACGACCTGTCGGTGATCCCCCTGTTCATGCTGATGGGCGCGTTCGCGGTGCACGGCGGCTTGTCCAAGGCGATGTTCGACTTCGCCAACGCGCTGCTCGGCCGCTTCCGGGGCGGCATGGCGATGGCCGGCGTGCTCGCCTGCGCGGCCTTCGGTTCGATCTCCGGCTCCACCGTGGCCACCACCGCGACGGTCGCGCAGGTGGCCTATCCGGAGATGCGCCGCATCAACTATTCGGGCCGGCTGGCCACGGCGGCGCTGGCCACCGGCGGCACCATGGGCGTGCTGCTGCCGCCGTCGGTGACGCTGATGGTCTACGCGATCCTGACCGAGCAGAACATCACCAAGATGTTCCTCGCCGCCTACATCCCGGCGCTGCTGGCGGCCATCGGCTACCTGCTGGCGATCGCGGTGATCGTGCGCATCCATCCCGAAAGCGCCCCGCCGGCGCGCGCGGCACCGGCCGGCGAAGTCACGGCCGCGGCGCTGCGCGTATGGCCGATCGCGCTGATCTTCCTGGTGGTCTTCGGCGGCATCTACGGCGGGCTGTTCACCGCCACCGAGGGCGCCGCCATCGGCAACGTGCTGACCTTCGGCATCACGCTGCTGCGCGGCGAGATGACCCGGCACAAGCTGGTCGAATCGGTGCGCACCACCGCGCAGACTAGCGGCATGATCTTCCTGATCTTCATCGGCGCGGACATGATCAACGCCTCGCTGGCGTTGTCGCAGCTGCCGTCGCAGCTGGCCGACATGGTCGGCCACCTGCAGATCGCGCCGCTGGTGGTGATGGCCGGCATCATGATCTTCTACGTGGCCCTGGGCTGCGTGATGGACGAGATGTCGATGATCCTGCTCACCGTGCCGACGCTGTTCCCGGTGATCATGAGCATGGACTTTTTCGGCCTGCCGCCGTCCGACAAGGCGCTGTGGTTCGGCATCCTGATCCTCACGGTGTGCGAGATCGGCATGATCTTCCCGCCGGTGGGCCTGAACGTGTACATCATGAACGGGCTGGCCAAGGACGTGCCGATGACCGAAACCTACAAGGGCGTGGTGCCCTTCCTGATCACCGACTTCACCCGCCTGGGCCTGTTGATCGTCTTCCCGTCGATCTCGCTGTGGCTCGTTTATCTGCTCACCTGATCAATCGAAGGAGACATCGCCATGAAGACCCGACTGCGACTCGCCCTTGCCGCCCTCGGCGCCGCCTGCATGACCCAGGTCCATGCCCAGGAGGTGACGCTGAAGCTCGCGCACTTCCTGCCGCCGACCTCGTTCGCGCAGACGCTGTTCATCGCGCCGTGGTGCGAGCGCATCGCCAAGGAATCGAACAACCGCATGAAGTGCCAGATCTACCCGTCGATGCAGCTCGGCGGCACGCCGCCGCAGCTGTACGAGCAGGCGCGCGACGGCGTGGCCGACATCGTCTGGACGCTGCCCGGCTACACCGCGGGGCGCTTCCCGTCGGTGGAGGTGTTCGAGCTGCCGTTCATGATGCGCGACCCCGAAGGCACCAGCAAGGCGGTGTGGGACTACGTGCAGCAGTTCGCCGCCAACGACTTCAAGGACGTGCATCCGCTGGCCTTCCACGTGCACGGCCCCGGGGTGTTCCACATGGTCAACAAGCCGGTGAAGACCGCGGCCGACCTGAAGGGCCTGAAGGTGCGTGCGCCGACGCGCCAGACCAACCGGATGCTCGCGCTGCTCGGCGCCACGCCGGTGAGCATGCCGGTGCCGCAGGTCGGCGACGCGCTGTCCAAGGGCGTGATCGACGGCGCCGTCGTGCCCTATGAGGTGGTGCCGGCGGTGAAGATCCAGGAGCTGGTCAAGTTCCACTCCGAGACCGACCCGGCCGAGCCGGCGTTCTACACCTCGGTGTTCATCTTCGCGATGAACAAGGCCAAGTACGACTCGCTGCCGGCCGACCTGAAGAAGGTCATCGACAACAACAGCGGCCAGGCGCTGTCCGGCATCGCCGGCAAGGCCTTCCGCGACGCCGACATCGAGGGCAAGAAGCTGGTCGGGAAGAACACCATCAACGTGATCCCGAAGGCCGAGATCGAGAAGTGGCGCAAGACCGGCCAGCCGCTCACCGACTCCTGGGTGTCCGACATGAACGGCAAGGGCCGCAACGGCAAGGAAATGCTCGACGGCGCCCGCGCGCTGATCACCAAGTACGCGCCGAAGTGACGCAGTGACGCAGCGACTGGGAAGGAGGGCGACATGATCATCGACTGCCACGGCCACTACACGACCGCGCCGAAGGCGCTGGAGCAGTGGCGCAACCGGCAGATCGCCGGCATCGAGGATCCGTCCTCGATGCCGAAGGCGAGCGAGCTGAAGATCAGCGACGACGAATTGCGCGAGTCGATCGAGAACAACCAGCTGCGCCTGATGAAGGAACGCGGCTCGGACCTGACGATCTTCAGCCCGCGCGCCAGCTTCATGGCGCACCACATCGGCGACTTCCAGGTGTCCAGCACCTGGTCGGCGATCTGCAACGAGCTGTGCTTTCGCGTGTCGCAGCTCTTCCCCGCGCACTTCGTCCCGGCGGCGATGCTGCCGCAGAGCCCGGGCGTCGATCCGGCCAGCTGCATCCCCGAGCTGGTCAAGTGCGTCGAGCAGTACGGCAACGTCGGCATCAACCTGAACCCCGACCCCTCGGGCGGGCACTGGAACAGTCCGCCGCTGACCGAGCGCCACTGGTACCCGATCTACGAGAAGATGGTCGAGTACGACGTGCCGGCGATGGTGCATGTCAGCACCAGCTGCAACGCCTGCTTCCACACCACCGGCGCGCACTACATCAACGCCGACACCACGGCGGTCATGCAGCTGATCCAGGGCGAGCTGTTCAAGGACTTCCCGTCGCTGAAGCTCATCATCCCGCACGGCGGCGGCGCGGCGCCGTACCACTGGGGCCGCTATCGCGGCCTGGCGCAGGAGCTGAAGAAGCCGCTGCTGAAAGACCACCTGCTGCACAACGTCTTCTTCGACACCTGCGTCTACCACCAGCCGGGCATCGACCTGCTGACCAAGGTAATCCCGGTGGACAACATCCTGTTCGCCAGCGAGATGATCGGTGCGGTGCGCGGCATCGACCCCGAGACCGGCCACTACTACGACGACACCAAGCGCTACATCGAGGCCAGCACCATCGTCGCCGGCGGCGACCGCCACAAGATCTACGAAGGCAACGCGCGCCGTGTGTTCACGCGGCTGGATGCGCAGCTCAAAGCCAAGGGGAAGTAAATCGTGTACGAACTCGGAGTCGTCTACAGGAACATTCATCGCGCCGATGCCGCTGCCGCCGATGCGCTGGCCGGTTTCGGCAGCGCGACCGTGCACGAGGCGATGGGCCGCGTGGGCCTGCTCAAACCCTACATGCGGCCGATCTACCGCGGCGCGCCAGTGTCGGGCACAGCGGTCACGGTGCTGCTGCAGCCCGGCGACAACTGGATGATGCACGTCGCCGCCGAGCAGATCCGCCCCGGCGACATCGTCGTCGCCGCGGTCACCGCCGAATGCAGCGACGGCTACTTCGGCGACCTGCTGGCCTCCAGCTTCAAGGCGCGCGGCGCGCGCGCGTTGATCATCGACGGCGGCGTGCGCGACGTGCGCGTGCTGCAGGAGATGGGTTTTCCGGTGTGGAGCAAGGCCATCAGCGCCAAGGGCACGATCAAGGCCACGCTGGGTTCGGTCAACATCCCGGTGGTGTGCGCCGGCATGCTGGTCACGCCGGGGGATGTGATCGTCGCCGACGACGATGGCGTGGTGTGCGTGCCGGCCGCGCGTGCCGGGCAGACGCTGGAGGCAGCGCGCCAGCGCGAAGCCAACGAAGGCGCCAAGCGCGATACCTTCGCCGGCGGCGTGCTCGGGCTGGACTACTACAAGATGCGCGAAGGGCTCGAGAAGGCCGGGCTGCGCTACATCGACTGAAGACGGCGCCGCCGCCGCGCGGGCAGCCGCCGCTGGCGCTGCATGCCGCCGCGCTTCGAGAAGGACGAGATGAGCAAACCCACCACCGGCCCGTTCGACAAGACCCGCGGCTGGCTCGACTGGTACGAAGGCCCCAGCCGGCCGCGCTTCGAGTTGCCGCCCGGCAGCGTCGATGCGCACTGCCATGTGTTCGGCCCCGGGGCGCAGTTCCCGTACGCGCCCGAGCGCAAGTACACGCCTTGCGATGCGGGCAAGCAACAGCTGTACGCGCTGCGCGACCACCTGGGCTTCGCGCGCAACGTCATCGTGCAGGCCACCTGCCACGGCGCCGACAACCGCGCGATGCTCGATGCCTGCGTTGCCAGCGGCGGCCGGGCGCGCGGCGTGGCCACGGTGCGGCGCAGCGTCAGCCACCAGGAGCTGAAGGACATGCATGCCGCCGGCGTGCGCGGCGTGCGCTTCAACTTCGTGAAAAGGCTGGTTGACTTCACGCCCAAGGACGAGTTGATGGAGATCGCCGCGCGCATCGCCCCGCTCGGCTGGCACGTGGTCATCTACTTCGAGGCGGTGGACCTGCCCGAGCTGTGGGACTTCTTCACTGCGCTGCCGACCACGGTGGTCGTCGACCACATGGGCCGGCCCGACGTCGGCCTGCCGGTGGACGGGCCGCAGTTCGAGCTCTTCGTCAAGTTCATGCGCGACTATCCCAAGGTCTGGAGCAAGGTCAGCTGCCCGGAGCGGCTGAGCCTTGCCGGCCCGAAGGCGCTGGACGGCGAACGCGCGGCCTATCGCGATGTGGTGCCCTTCGCCCGGCGCATCGTCGAAACCTTCCCCGACCGCGTGCTGTGGGGCACCGACTGGCCGCACCCGAACCTGAAGGACCACATGCCCGATGACGGCCTGTTGGTCGACTTCATCCCGCACATCGCCACCACGCCCGAACTGCAGCGCAAGCTGCTGGTGGACAACCCGATGCGCTTGTACTGGCCCGAAGAGCCCGAAGAGGCTTGAGCGAAACGATCCGAAGGAGCACATCATGGCACTCGACAAACCCTATCTCGACGTCCCCGGCACGACCATCTTCGACGCCGACCAGTCGCGCAAGGGCTACTGGCTGAACCAGTTCTGCATGAGCCTGATGAAGGCCGAGAACCGCGCGCGCTTCAAGGCCGACGAAGACGCCTACCTGGCCGAGTGGCAGATGAGCGATGAGCAGAAGGCGGCGGTGCGCGCGCGCGACCTGAACTGGATGATGCGCACCGGCGGCAACATCTACTTCCTGTCCAAGCTCGGCGCCACCGACGGCCTGTCGTTCCAGCAGATGGCCGGCAGCATGACCGGCCTGACCGAAGCGCAGTACCGGGACATGATGCTCGAGGGCGGCCGCAGTCCGGAGGGCAACCGCGTCGTCGGCGAGCACGGCGACGCGCAGGGCGCGATGGCGCAGTCCGCGGCCTGGAAGCAATGGGAAGAGGCGGCACAGAAGGAGCTGGCGGACAAGGTGCAGGGCGCGCAGCGAGCCAGCCCCGGCAAGGCGGCCGGCCATGCGCGCGTCACCGCGTCGGTCTACAGCTCGCACGTGCCGGCCATCGGCGCCGCCATCGACCTGGGCAAGACGCAGGAGCCTTACTGGGTGCCGATGTTCAAAGGCTTCGAGCCGACCAAGCAGTGGATGAAGCAGAACACCCCGGACGTGGTGTTCCTGGTCTACAACGACCACGCGACCAACTTCGACCTGGGCATCATCCCGACCTTCGCCATCGGCACCGCGGCCGAGTTCGAGCCCGCCGACGAAGGCTACGGCAAGCGCCCGGTGCCCAAGGTCATCGGCCATCCGCAGCTGGCCTCGCACATCGCGCAGTCGGTGATCCAGCAGGACTTCGACCTGACCATCGTCAACGAGTTGAAGGTGGACCACGGCCTGACGGTGCCGATGAACCTGATGTTCGGTACGCCGGCCGCATGGCCCTGCAAGGTGATCCCCTTCGCCGTCAACGTGGTGCAGTACCCGGTGCCGTCGGGCCGGCGCTGCTTCATGCTCGGCCAGGCGATCCGCCGCGCGATCGAGAGTTACGACGAGCCCTTGAAGGTGCAGATCTGGGGCACCGGCGGCATGAGCCATCAGCTGCAGGGCCCGCGTGCCGGGCTGATCAATGCCGAGTGGGACAACAAGTTCCTCGACCGGCTGATCGCCGATCCGGCCGGCCTGTCGCAGATGCCGCACATCGACTACGTGCGCGAGGCCGGCTCCGAGGGCATCGAGCTGGTGATGTGGCTGATTGCTCGCGGCGCGATGGCCGACGTCGCTGGCGGCAAGGCGCCGAAGGTCGCGCATCGCTTCTTCCACGTGCCGGCGTCGAACACGGCGGTCGGCCATCTGATCCTGGAGAACCCGTGAGCGCCGCTCGGCCGCTCCGGAGGCGCTCGCTCCCCCTCGGGGGGACCGTTGCGCAGCAACGTAGGGGGTACATGTCATGAGCATCAAGGTCGCGCTCGCCGGTGCCGGCGCCTTCGGCATCAAGCATCTGGACGGCATCAAGCTGATCGACGGCGTCGAAGTCGTGTCGCTGGTCGGCCGTGAGCTGGCCAAGACCAAAGAGGTCGCCGACAAGTACGGCATCCAGCACGTCAGCACCGACCTGGCCGACAGTCTGGCGCTGAAGGACGTGGACGCGGTGATTCTGTGCACGCCGACGCAGATGCATGCCGAGCAGTCGATGGCCTGCCTGCAGGCCGGCAAGCACGTGCAGGTGGAGATCCCGCTGTGCGACAAGCTGGCCGACGGCGAAGCCGTGGCCGCGCTGCAGCACAAGACTGGCCTGGTGGCGATGTGCGGCCACACGCGGCGCTTCAACCCCAGCCACCAGTACGTGCACGACAAGATCGCGGCGGGGCAATTCAACATCCAGCAAATGGATGTGCAGACCTATTTCTTCCGCCGCACGAACATGAACGCGCTGGGCCAGGCGCGCAGCTGGACCGACCATCTGCTGTGGCATCACGCGGCGCACACCGTGGATCTGTTCGCGTACCAGGCTGGCTCGCCCATCGTCCAGGCCAACGCGATCCAGGGGCCGATCCACCCGAGCCTCGGCATCGCCATGGACATGAGCATTCAGCTGAAGGCGGCCAACGGCGCGATCTGCACCTTGTCGTTGAGCTTCAACAACGACGGGCCGCTGGGCACCTTCTTCCGCTACATCGGCGACACGGCGACCTACATCGCGCGCTACGACGATCTGTTCAACGGCAAGGACGAGAAGATCGACGTGTCCAAGGTGGCGGTGTCGATGAACGGCATCGAGCTGCAGGACCGCGAGTTCTTCGCTGCCATCCGCGAGGGGCGCGAGCCCAACGCCAGCATCGCGCAGGTGCTGCCGTGCTACCGCACGCTGCACCAGCTCGAGCGGCAGTTGGCGGCCTGAGGCCCGAGCACATGGAAGCGCGCCGCATCGGCCCGTTCACGGTCTCGGCCGTGAGCCTGGGCTGCATGAACCTGAGCCATGCCTACGGCGCACCGCCGCCGCCCGAAGCCGCCGAGGCGCTGCTGCAGCGTGCGCTGGACCTGGGCGTGACCATGCTCGACACCGCGGCGCTGTATGGCTTCGGCGCCAACGAGACGCTGCTCGGCCGCGCGGTGATGAACCGCCGCGACCGCTTCGTGCTGGCCAGCAAGGGCGGCATGGCCGGCGTGGCCGGCGCCGATGGCGGCATCAGGCGCGTCATCGACGGCCGTCCCGAGACCATCCGCCGCAACTGCGAGGACAGCCTGCGGCGGCTGCAGGCCGAGGTCATCGATCTGTACTACCTGCATCGCTGGGACAAGGCGGTGCCTATCGAGGAGTCGGTCGGCGCGATGGCCGATCTGGTGCGCGAAGGCAAGGTCAGGGCGCTGGGCCTGTCGGAGGTGTCGGCGCAGACCCTGAGACGCGCGCATGCGGTGCATCCGATCGCGGCCGTGCAGTCCGAGTATTCGCTGTGGAGCCGCAACGTCGAGATCGGCGTGCGGCAAGCCTGCCTGGACATCGGCGCGGCGCTGGTGGCTTTCAGCCCGACCGCGCGCGCCTTTCTCACCGGCACGCTGCGCGACGTGGCCACGCTGGACGCCAAGGACATCCGCCGCGGCATGCCGCGCTTCCATCCGGACAACTACGCGCGCAACCTGAAGCTGCTGGGCGGCTTTGCGGAGCTCGCCCGCGATGCCGGCTGCAGCATGGCGCAGCTGGCCATCGCCTGGGTGCTGTCGCGCGGCGATCACGTGGTCGCGCTGCCGGGTACGACGCAGATCGCGCATCTGCAGGAAAACCTGGGCGCAGCCGGCGTGACGCTGGGCGCCGGCGTGCTGCAGCGGCTGGACGCATTGATCAACCGCGAGACGGTGGCCGGCGCGCGCTACAACCCGGCCACGCAGGCCGAGATCGATACCGAGGAGTTCGTCTGACGACGCCCGGCGTTCTGCGGCCTGCCGATTGCATGCCATTGGCCTGAGCGTTGCGGCGCCGGCCCCTGGCCGAGGCTTCGGTGCGGCTTCTCCAAGGCAGACGGATACAATCCATCGCTCCCTGAACCCGCACTTGTCGTGCTCGAGCCGGATGCAGCGAAAGCCGCGAGTCCGGCTCTCGGGGGGATGGACCAGCAATGGTTTGTCCCTAACCTCCCGGAGCTGATTCCCATGCGCCTGCTCGGCAAAGCGCTCACCTTCGACGATGTGTTGCTGGTGCCCGCATATTCGAAGGTGTTGCCGCGCGACACCAGCCTGGCCACCCGCCTGTCGCGCAACATCCCGCTGAACCTGCCGCTGGTGTCCGCCGCGATGGACACCGTGACCGAAGCGCGGCTGGCGATCGCCATGGCGCAGGAGGGCGGCATCGGCATCGTGCACAAGAACATGCCGCCGCAGATGCAGGCCGCCGAGGTGGCGCGCGTCAAGCGCTACGAATCCGGCGTGCTGCGCGACCCGATCACGATCACGCCCGAGGTCACGGTGCGCCAGGTGATGGAACTGTCGAAGCAGCACGGCATCTCCGGCTTCCCGGTGCTGCGCGGCAAGGCGGTGGTGGGCATCGTCACCGGCCGCGACCTGCGTTTCGAGACGCGCATGGACGCGCCGGTCAGCGAGATCATGACGCCGCGCGAACGCCTGGTGACGGTCGGCGAGCACGCGACGATCGATGACGGCAAGGCGCTGATGCACAAGCACAAGCTCGAGCGCGTGCTGGTCGTCAACGCGGCTTTCGAGCTGTGCGGGCTGATGACGGTCAAGGACATCAACAAGCAGACCAACTTCCCGAACGCCGCGCGCGATGCGCTCGGCAAGCTGCGCGCCGGCGCGGCCGTCGGCGTCGGCGAGGGCACCGAGGAACGCGTCGAGCTGCTGGTCAAGGCCGGCGTCGATGCGATCGTCGTCGACACCGCGCACGGCCACAGCGAAGGCGTGATCGAGCGCGTGCGCTGGGTCAAGCGCAACTTCCCGCAGGTGGACGTGATCGGCGGCAACATCGCCACCGGCGCGGCTGCGCTGGCGCTGGTGGAGGCGGGCGCCGATGCGGTCAAGGTCGGCATCGGGCCGGGCTCGATCTGCACCACGCGCATCGTCACCGGCGTCGGCGTGCCGCAGATCATGGCCATCGAATCGGTGGCCAAGGCGATCCAGGGCAGCGGCGTGCCGTTGATCGCCGATGGCGGCATCCGCTATTCGGGCGACCTGGCCAAGGCCATCGCCGCCGGCGCGCACAGCGCGATGATGGGCAGCGCCTTCGCCGGCACCGAGGAGGCTCCGGGCGAGGTGGTGCTGTACCAGGGCCGCAGCTACAAGAGCTACCGCGGCATGGGCTCGCTGGGCGCGATGGCCCAGGGCTCGGCCGACCGCTACTTCCAGGAAGGCGCCGACGACGGCAGCGTCGGCTCGGCCAAGCTGGTGCCCGAGGGCATCGAAGGCCAGGTGCCGTACAAGGGCTCGCTGGTGGCCATCGCCTTCCAGATGGCCGGCGGGCTGCGCGCGGCCATGCACTACTGCGGCTGCGCGTCGATCGCCGACATGCACGAGCGCGCCGAGTTCGTCGAGATCAGCTCGGCCGGCATGCGCGAGAGCCACGTGCACGACGTGCAGATCACCAAGGAAGCGCCGAACTACCGCACCGAGTAGCGCCGCCCCCGCCGCGGCAACCGTCATGCACGACAAGATCCTGATCCTCGACTTCGGCTCGCAGGTCACGCAGCTGATCGCGCGCCGCGTGCGCGAGGCGCATGTCTACTGCGAGATCCACCCGAACGACGCCGGCGGCGCCTTCATCCGCGAGTTCGCCCCCAAGGGCATCATCCTCAGCGGCAGCCACGCCAGCACCTACGAGGACCACGAGTTGCGCGCGCCGCAGGCGGTGTGGGAGCTGGGCGTGCCGGTGCTGGGCATCTGCTACGGCATGCAGACCATGGCCGCGCAGCTGGGCGGCAAGGTCGAGTGGAGCGACCAGCGCGAGTTCGGCTTCGCGCAGGTGCGCGCGCGCGGCCACACGCGGCTGCTGGACGGCATCCAGGATGCCGCCAACGCCGAAGGCCACGGCCTGCTCGACGTGTGGATGAGCCACGGCGACAAGGTCACCGGCATGCCGCCGGGCTTCAGGCTGATGGCCAGCACCGACAGCTGCCCGATCGCCGCGATGGCCGACGAGGCGCGCGGCTACTACGCGCTGCAGTTCCACCCCGAGGTCACGCACACGAAGCAGGGGCGGGCGATCCTCGAGCGCTTCGTGCTCGGCATCTGCGCCGCGCGGCCCGACTGGGTGATGCGCGACCACGTCGAGGAGGCGGTGGCCGCGATCCGCGCGCAGGTGGGCCGGGAACAGGTGATCCTGGGGCTGTCCGGCGGCGTCGATTCCAGCGTGGCCGCGGCGCTGATCCACCGCGCGATCGGCGAGCAGCTCACCTGCGTCTTCGTCGACCACGGCCTGCTGCGGCTCGACGAAGGCAAGGCGGTGATGGAAATGTTCGCCGGACGGCTGCACGCGAAGGTGGTGCACGTTGACGCCAGCGAGCAGTTCCTGGGCGCTCTTTCGGGCGTGGCCGACCCGGAGCGCAAGCGCAAGATCATCGGCCGCGAATTCGTCGAGGTGTTCCAGGCCGAGGCCAAGAAGATCGCAGGCGCCGCACTTCAGGCTGACGCCGCGAGCGGCGTCAGGTGGCTGGCGCAGGGCACGATCTACCCGGACGTGATCGAGAGCGGCGGCGCGAAGACCAAGAAGGCGACGACGATCAAGAGCCACCACAACGTCGGCGGCCTGCCCGAAACCTTGGGGCTGAAGCTGCTGGAGCCGTTGCGCGACCTGTTCAAGGACGAGGTGCGCGAGCTGGGCATCGCGCTCGGCCTGCCGCAGGAGATGGTCTACCGCCATCCGTTTCCCGGGCCGGGGCTGGGCGTGCGCATCCTGGGCGAGGTGAAGCGCGAATACGCCGAGCTGCTGCGCCGCGCCGACGCGATCTTCATCGACGAACTGCGCAATGCGGGCTGGTACGACAAGACCAGCCAGGCCTTCGCGGTGTTCCTGCCGGTGAAGAGCGTCGGCGTGATGGGCGACGGCCGCACCTACGAGCACGTGGTGGCGCTGCGCGCGGTGCAGACCAGCGACTTCATGACCGCCGATTGGGCCGAGCTGCCCTACGGCCTGCTGAAGAAGGTGTCGAGCCGAATCATCAACGAGGTGCGCGGCATCAACCGCGTAACCTACGACGTTTCCAGCAAGCCGCCGGCGACGATCGAGTGGGAGTGATTCAGCGTCTTTCTGGGGCTATCGATGTCTATTGGAAATCGCTGCTAAGTTGTTGTTCCGTATAGAGAACGTCTGCCGAGATCTATCGCCATCTATCGGGGGGATGCCCTTCAGTTTGACGGTAAATCTGACGGTAAAAATCTGGCACGGACACCCTCCGAATCTTTTACCGTCATCGCTTTGAGGCTATTGACGGTAAAAATCTTGGCAGAAAAACAATACGGAACAACCAGTTAGCGAAGTTGTAGCGGCCAAATTGGCGTGACGGTAAAATTCCTCCGAGAGGAGGGACCACCGATGCTGTCCGATGGCACGCTCAGGGGCATCAAGCCCCAGGCCACCACCTACAAGATCGCCGACCGGGACGGGATGTACGTGACCGTCTCCCCCAGGGGCACGATCACTTTTCGTCTCGACTACCGGCTCAACGGCCGGCGGGAGACCCTCACGATCGGCCGCTACGGATCGAAGGACGGGATCTCGCTTCTGATGGCGCGCGAGCGCTGCGTGGAAGCGCGCAAGGCGATCGCAGAAGGCCGGTCTCCCTCCCAGGAGAAGCAGCGAGAGAAGCTCAGGACAGCCGAGGCCAAGACCTTCGAGGAGTTCACGAAGCGCTGGCTGGAAGAAGCCAGGATGGCCGAGAGCACCAAGTCGATGCGCAAGAGCATCATCGACCGCGACATCATGCCGGTGTTCCGCAACCGGCTGATGGCCGAGATCGGCCCGGAGGACCTGCGCAACCTGTGCGCCAAGGTCAAGGCGCGCGGCGCACCGGCGACCGCCGTGCACGTGCGCGACATCGTCAAGCAGGTGTTCGGTTTCGCGGCGCTGCATGGCGACAAGGCGCCGAATCCGGCGGACGAAGTCGGCCCTTCGTCGATCGCCACCTTCGTGGCCAAGGACCGCGCGCTGTCGCCGTCCGAGATCCGCGTCATGCACCGGGTGCTGGACGCCACCGCGACCCTGCCGACCATCCGCCTGGCGCTGCGCCTGATCCTGCTGACGCTCGTGCGCAAGAGCGAGCTGATCGAGGCCACCTGGGACGAGGTCGACTTCGAGAACGCCGTATGGACGATTCCGAAGAGCCGCATGAAGGCCGGCAAGCCCCACAACGTCTACCTGTCGCAGCAGGCGCTCGACATCATGGTGGCACTGCGCACGTGTGCGAGCGGCTCCAAGTTCCTGCTGCCCTCACGCTACGACGCGGACCGCTGCATGTCGAAGGCGACCCTGAACCGGGTCACCCAGATCGTCGTAGAGCGAGCCAAGGAGGCGAAGCTGCCGCTGGAACCGTTCACGGTGCACGACCTGCGCCGCACCGGCTCGACCATCCTGAACGAACTCGGCTTCAACAGCGACTGGATCGAGAAGTGCCTGGCCCACGAAGACGGGCGCTCATCGCGCGGCGTCTACAACAAGGCGGAGTACGCAGAGCAGCGGCGTCACATGCTGCAGGAGTGGGCGGACATGATCGACGCTTGGGTGGCGGGGAAGTCGCACACGCCGACGCTGCTGCCGCCGACGATGAAGGTGGCGACGACGACGGCGCCGATATAGATGATGGCGCCGGGGCGCGAGGAGGGTCTTTTCGTCGAAACGCTTCGAGGCGGTTTGCCGCCTGCGACGTACTTTGTCTCAGGGCAATGGCCGCTGTCCGGTTCACCGCTCTGTTCGGGCCCGAGAATTGGCTGCCCCGAGTTCGTCGAGGGCTATCGGATGCCGCGGTTCGCTCAAGGCGTAGTACCTTCGTCTGGAACTGCAGCGCGTCTCCTGAAGCGAACGAAACCGGTGTGAATCTATATGACAGCTGCGCCAACGCTTCGACTCCGCTCAATCTTCGAGCTCCTGAGCGAGCGATTCTTCGTCCCGTCGTACCAGCGGGGCTTTCGTTGGACCGCGCGTCAAGTTGAAGCGCTGCTCGACGATCTGGCAGCGTTTCAATTGTCCTCGCGACAGGGCAGTCCCAACTCCTTTTACTGTCTGCAGCCCGTCGTGGTCCGTCGTCGCTCCGAGAACGAATGGGAACTCGTCGATGGGCAACAGAGGCTGACAACGATCTTCTTGATACTGCGTGCGCTGCGCGAGGTCGCGGCATTGCTCAACCGAGGCTGTTACGAGATCTCCTACCAGACGCGTGACGGAAGCGCGGCGTTTCTTAAGGAGCCGACACCAGAAGGCGCAATCCAGTACATCGACTACCACTACATGTATGGGGCTTACGTAGCCATCGAGCGATGGTTCCGCGAGCGGGACGGTGCTCTGCGGTTGAGGCTACTGGACTGTCTAACTGGTCCTGATGGGACTGCGCCGAACGTGCGTGTCATCTGGTGCGAACTCGATGAGAACCAGGATCCAGTGCAGGCGTTCGTACGACTCAATGTCGGCCGAATCCCGCTCACCAGCGCCGAATTGATTCGGGCCCAGTTTCTGCGCTCCGATCGCGAGAGGCTTGATGCTCGTGACGCGCAGCAAATACCGCAGGACTGGGATCTCATCGAGCGGCGCCTGCAAGACAACGGATACTGGTACTTTCTCCAAAGCGGCAGTTCAGCCCCTCCAGCTCGCATCGAGTACCTGTTCGACGTCTTCATTCGAATGAAGCGCGCCCGTTCCCTCGATGCGTTGGGTGACGACCCCCTGGCGACTTACCTCGAGTTCCAGGCGCTCCTGGACGAAGAGAACGCAGACGCTTGGCAAGTCTGGCAGGAGTTCAAGAAGCTGACGCAGACACTGGAGGACTGGTATGAGGATCGGACCCTCTACCACCTCATAGGCTTCCTCGTCGCCACGTCTGCGGCTGACAAGTTCGCGGACGCGCGGCCACGGCAAGCGGAAGCCAAGGTCCTGATCGACCTCTTAGATGCGCGGAGCAACTCTACTGGTACGGCGTTCGATCGGCACCTCAGGCGGCTGGCGTGGAAGCGCTTTGCAGGCCCCCGAGCCGCCGAGCCACCGGCGGACGGCTTCGCGGAAGATGAACTCGCGCAGCGCATCTCGGAGCGCATCGAAGACCTCGCGTATGGCTCAGTTGCGGTCCGCTCCGCACTGCTGCTCTTCAACATCGCGGGCCTGCTAGAGCAGAGAGCCTCGACGCAGCGATTCCAGTTCGACGGCTACAAGACCAACTATTGGGACATAGAGCACGTTCGGTCAGTCGCAGAATATGTCCCCGGGGCAGCCGCTGACCGAAAGCGCTGGCTGGCGCACGCTGGCGAATTTGTCGCAAGTCCCGTTGCGGAGGCGCGCGATCTCGAAGAGTCGAGGGATCTTCGGCAGCAGATTGACCTGCTTCTTGCCGCATCCTCACCTGAGGAGCAGGCGTTCATGGACGTGTTCGGCAGGGTGCGCGCGCTCAGCGGCGAGGGCGAAGCGCGCGTGGACGATAACGCGCTATCCAATCTGGCGCTTCTCGACATGGGTACCAATCGCTCCTACAAGAACGCTATCTTTCCTGTAAAGCGAACGCGGATCATCGAGCTCGACAAACTGGGGCAGTTTGTCCCGCCCGCTACCCGAAACGTCTTCCTGAAGTACTACTCGCCGAACGCCGCGCAGCTCATGCTGTGGGATGGAGCCGATCAGGACTCGTACGGCGAGGCGATCGAGGAGACGCTCCGGCGCTTCTTCGCGCTGCTCGTGCGGAAGGCAGGTGGGGTATGAAGACGGGCAGTTCGAGCTTCCGCGAGCTCTTCGGTGATGGTCACCGCGTCGAGGTTCCGGTCATTCAGCGGGACTACGCGCAGGGACGCGAGGATGAACACAGCCGGGAGGTCCGCCGGCGCTTCCTCGACGCGCTGGGTCAATCGCTTAGTGCAGAAGCGATGGAAACCGGAACGCTCGATCTCGACTTCGTCTACGGTCGGTGGAAGGACGCCGACCGAACGCTGGAGCCGCTGGATGGGCAGCAGAGGCTGACCACGCTCTTTCTCTTACATTGGTACCTTGCCAGCCTCGACGGCAGGTTCGATGAATTCCGGTCGTGGATCACGCTGCCTAGTGGCGGTTCGTGCTTCACGTACCGTACAAGACCCGCGGCGCGCGAGTTTTTCGATGCGCTTGTCCGCCAGCCGGCGCCCTTGGACACCATCGGCGCCAAGTCGACCGCGCTCTCGGCCTGGGTCACGGACTCTGTATGGTTTGTGAGGAGCTGGCGACGCGATCCCACGGTGCGCGGCTGCCTCACGATGCTCGACGCCATCCATGGGCGCTTCGCTGCGTCCAGTGGGGGTTGGCGGCGACTCGTTTCGACAGAGTCGCCTGCCATCAGCTTCCGGCTGCTACTGCTCGAGAACTTCAATCTCTCGGACGACCTCTACGTAAAGATGAACGCGCGCGGCAAGGCGCTGACGCCGTTTGAGGTCCTGAAGGCAGAGGTTGAACGCTTCGTCGGTGAGGCGTTCGGCGGCGAGCCATGCCCGTATGAGCCCGGGATGACCTGGCGCGACTACGTCAGCCGGCGGTTCGATATCGAGTGGACGGACTTTCTCTGGAAGCACCGAGGGGCCGCGACGGACATCGACCCTCGATTCATGCACCTGATCCGAGCACTTGCGATCGTCCGCTGTGTGAACCGCCGCGACGACGCGAGCCTGCCAAGGCAGATCGATCTACTACTCGCGACCCCGGAGCCCGGCCTGCCTTTCTACGCGGAACTCGGCTGCCTCGACCGGGCATTTATCGAGCATGTGGTCACCATCCTGGAGACGCTCGCCAAGTGCAAGGAAGCGCCGAACTTCCTCGGTAGGACGAGCTACATGGACGAGGAGGGCGTCTTCCGGCGGGCCCTCCTGGCGCGAGGCGCGAATCAAGAAGACGGCCTCACGCTCATCGACTGGGTGATGTTCTACGCGTGGTGCTCATTTCTTCTCCGGTTCTCGAAGGACCTCGGGAGCGATCCGGTTCGCGCTTGGTTCAATGACTGGATCCGCGTAGTCAGGAATCTTGCCAACAACTCGGACATCGATCGCAATGAACGCCTTGTCGCGGCGCTACGTGGGCTCGGGCAGCTTTCGCAGAGTTGCGGACCCGATTTCCTTTCACGGGTCGCCGATGGCGCTCTCGACGAAAGCGGCGGCTTCAACCAGCAACAACAGCGGGAGGAGCGGCTCAAGGCTCGTTTGATCCTCCGCAGTTCCGACTGGCGTCCGCTTATCGAGAAGGCTGAGACGCACCCCTTCTTCCGCGGTGACATCGAGTTCCTGCTGCGATTCTCAGGACTTTTCGATCGCGCGGCGCAGACCGAACGCTGCGATTGGAGCGACGATGAGGACAACAAGCTACGGCAGTCCTTCGCTGAGTGGTATGACCGCGCCTGCGCCGTGTTTCCCGAAGGCGCAAAGGCTTGGCCTGCAAGGTTCCCGAATTCGCTGTGGGAGCGATCCCTTCTCGCGACGGGCGACTACCTGCTCCCGCGCGGACGAAACTGGAGCCTCCTCGACGACAAGGACCGTGACGCGAGTTGGAAGCGCCTCCTGCGTGCAGACACGCGCGTGCCTGATCGTGAGGCGCGGCGCGACGTAGTCCGGCGCGTGCTCGCCCAAATCGATCCCAAGGACGTCATCGGCTCGCTCGAGACCGTAGTCGCGGCTGGTGTGCAGGGAGTCGACACGAAACCAGTTCCAGGCTTCCGCAGCCGTCTCGTCGCAGAGCCGCGCCTCATCGAGTACTGCGAACGGCGCATGCTGCGCTTCGAGGAAGATTCAGCCTTCCTTCTCGCCCAGACGCAACGGAATGGCCATCATGTCGACCTTTATGTCTATGACCTCTACCTGCGACTTGATGCTCGACGCGCTGAGCTCGCGCCGTTCGGCGGCCCTGCGCTTGTCGACCAGACCGGCACCTATTCGAAGTCTCAGATTGTCCTCCGCGCATCCGCCTCCGGCCCCACGCTTACAGTGGAGAAGCACGGCGCGGCGATGCGTCTGAACTTGCAACTGCCAAAGGCCGATCCTGCTGTCACGGCCCACCTAACCATTCATGATCCGGCCGGCTCGCCCCCGAGCATGAAAGCTCTGGCG
>DAIMFR010000032.1:0-57968 GCA_036724445.1 Rubrivivax sp.
ATGCACCGCGGGAGGCTCAGCCGTGCGCGCGCCGCGGCGAGCTTTCACGGTAACCACCTGAACGATATCGCCAAGGACCATCCGCAGCTGCTCGTGCAGTGGCTGCGCGAGCATCTGCCGGGTGCGACGCCGCAGCGTCGCGCGCTGCTGCGCCACGCCTGCCGCACCCTGCTCGAGCAGGGGCACCCCGAAGTGCTGGCGGCCTGGGGCCTGGGCCGGCCGCTGCGCGGCGAGGCCGAGTTGTCGCTGGCCCCCGAACGGCTGGCCGTCGGCGACAGCCTGCAGCTGACGCTGCAGTTGCGTTCGACCGCGGCGCGTGCGCAGACGCTGCTGATCGACTACGCGGTGCACCACCTCGAGGCCAGCGGCGCGCGCACGCCGAAGGTGTTCAAGGGCTGGTTGCTGCAGCTCGCGCCGCACGAACAATGCACGCTGCACAAGCGCCATTCGCTGCGCGCGCTGAGCACGCGGCGCTGCTGGGCCGGGCGCCACGAACTCGAGCTGCGCATCAACGGCCAGGTGCTGGCGCGCGCCTTCTTCGAACTCGACGCCTGACTACCGACTACCTGGCCAGGCCCTTGGCAAGCTGCCGCGCCCAGTCGTCGGCGTCGAAGCCGACGCTGACGCTGCCGTCGGGCCACTGCGCCACCGGCCGCTTGATCAGGCTGGGCTGCGCGAGCAGCAGCGCGCGGGCGCCGACGGCGTCGTGCACGGCGTCGCGCTGCGCCGCGTCGAGCCGGCGCCAGGTCGTGCCCCGGCGGTTCAGCAGCCGTTGCCAGCCGACGGCGTCGAGCCAGCGGTCCAGCTCGGGCAGCGGCACACCGGCTCGTCTGAAGTCGTGGAAGTCGTGGTCCACGCCGCGTTCGC
The DNA here is from genome assembly GCA_036724445.1 of Rubrivivax sp. Lineage (GTDB taxonomy): Bacteria > Pseudomonadota > Gammaproteobacteria > Burkholderiales > Burkholderiaceae_C > Rubrivivax. The sequence goes on from DAIMFR010000032.1 coordinate 868, forward strand.
CCAGCCAGCTGCGCGCGCGCCTGACCGTGTCGCAGTTGACGATGCCGTGCAGGCGCAGCCCGGCCATCAGCGCCAGCCGCCGCCCACGCTGCCCGGATCGCAGCGCGGATCGATGCCATAGGCGCCGCCGTCGCGCAGCATGCCGTTGTCGAGGATCGACACCTGGTACCAAAAGCATTCGTTGGTCGGGTAGCGCCACGACCAGACCTGGCCGCCCTGCCAGCCGCCGCCGCGCACTTCGCCGGGCCGACCCAGCGTGTACAGCAGCCAGTCCTTGTCCCGGCCCTCGTAGTTCAGTTGCACCCAGGCGAAGCGGCCTTCGTGCAGCACCTGGCCCCAGTCGATGACCTTGCCGGAGGCATCGACGTCGACCAGCCAGGTGGTGCGTCCGTAGGGGCCGCTGGCGAATTCGAGCCGCGTCTGGCCGTTCGGCCCCGCATAGCGGCCGGTGGGCTTGCCCATCAGCTGCTGCAGTTCGGCCTCGGTCTGGCCGGCGCGGATGTCCTGCGGCTTGTAGGTGGCGCAGCCGGCCAGCGCCAGCGCGAGCACCATGGCGATCATGGCTTTCATGGCCTGCAGTATGAACCGGACGGCGCGCGCCAGCCGATTCCGGCGCGCCGTCAGGGGCTGCGGCCCCGGCGGCGCCTTGATGCGCATCAAGCGCTGCCGGCGGAGCCGCCCGGCGCTGCGCCGACAATGGCAGCCCCTCTCGAGCCTGACCCGATGCACGCCGCCGCCCGTTTCTCCTTGCCCGCTTCCGCGCGGCCGGTGCGGGCGCAGCCGGCGGTGCCGGATGCCGCGGGCGCCGGCCGATGACCGCGGCGCTGGAGCTGCGCGGGCTGGCTTGCGTGCGCGGTCGCCGCCGCCTGTTCAGCGGCCTGAATCTGGCGCTGCAGCCGGGGCAACTGCTGCGCGTGGCCGGCGCCAACGGCGCCGGCAAGACCAGCCTGCTGCGCATGCTGTGCGGGCTGCTCGCACCGGCCGAAGGTCAGGTGCTGTGGCAGGGCCGCAGCGTGCACCAGGAGCGCGAGGCCTTCCACCAGCAGCTGATCTACCTGGGCCATGCGGCGGCGCTGAAGGACGAGCTGTCGGCGCTGGAGAACCTGCAGGCCGCGGCGCGGCTGGCCGGCCTGGCGCCGGCGCCGGCTGCAGCCCGCCAGGCGCTGGCCGATGCCGGGCTGCGCGGGCGCGAGCACGTGCCGGCGCGCATCCTGTCGCAAGGCCAGCGCAAGCGCGCCGCACTGGCGCGGCTGCCGCTCGGCGCCGCGCGGCTGTGGGTGCTGGACGAGCCCTTCAATGCGCTGGACACCGCCGCCACCGCCTGGCTGCTCGGCCTGATCGAGGCGCAGCTGCAAGGCGGCGGCATGGTCGTGCTCACGAGCCACCAGCCGGTGGGCTTGAGCGGGCAGCTGGCGCAGCAGGCGCTGGCCTTGTGACGCAGCCGCCGCGCTCTTCGGGCATCGCCGCCGCGCTGCGTGCGATGTTCCAGCGCGACCTGCGCATCGCGCTGCGCCGCCGCGCCGACACCGGCAGCGCGCTGGTGTTCTTCGTCATCGTCGTCAGCCTGTTTCCGCTGGGCGTGGGGCCGCAGTTCGAGCTGCTGCGCCGCATGGGCCCGGGCATCGTCTGGGTGGCGGCGCTGCTGGCCTCGATGCTGGCGCTCGGGCGCCTCTTCGCCGACGACCATGCCGACGGCACGCTCGAGCAAATGCTGCTGTCGCCGACGCCGCTGGCGCTGCTGGTGCTGGCCAAGACCGCCGCGCACTGGCTGGCCTCGGGGCTGCTGCTGGTGCTGATCAGCCCGCTGCTGGCGCTGCAGTTCGACCTGGGCGGCGAGGCGGCCGGCGTGCTCGCGCTGTCGCTGCTGCTGGGCACGCCGCTGCTCAGCCTGATCGGCGCCATCGGCGCGGCGCTGACCGTCGGCCTGCGCGGTGCCGGCGTGCTGCTGTCGCTGCTGGTGCTGCCGCTTTGCGCACCGGTGCTGATCTTCGGTGCCGGCGCGGTCGAGGCGACGCAGGCCGGCCTGAGCGCCGCCGCGCACTTCTCGCTGCTCGGCGCGATGCTGCTGGTGGCCCTGTTCCTGGCGCCGCTGGCGGCGGCAGCAGCCCTACGCATCGCGCTCGAGTAGCACCGAGGCAAAATGGAGGGTTGATGAACTGGACCCGCTACGCTGCGCCGCAGAGCTTCTACCCGCTGGCCGGGCGCCTTATCCCCTGGCTTTTTGGACTGGCGGCCCTTCTCGGCGTGCTCGGCCTGACTATCGGGCTGGTGCTCGCCCCCACCGACCACCAGCAGGGCGAGGCCTACCGCATCATCTTCCTGCACGTGCCGGCGGCGTGGATGTCGATGATCTGCTACCTGGCAATGGCCTTCTGGGCGGCGATCGGGCTGATGTTCAACACCCGGCTGGCGTCGATGCTGGCCGTGGCGCTGGCGCCCACCGGCGCGTGGATGACCTTCCTGGCGCTGTGGACCGGCGCGCTCTGGGGCAAGCCGACCTGGGGCACCTGGTGGGTGTGGGACGCACGGCTGACTTCGGAACTGATCCTGCTTTTTCTGTACATAGGCTTCATGTCCCTGCACGCCGCGATCGACGACGAGCGCCGCGCCGACCGTGCCGCGGCGCTGCTGGCGCTGGTGGGCGTGGTCAACGTGCCGATCATCTATTTCTCGGTGCAGTGGTGGAACACGCTGCACCAGGGCGCGTCGGTCAGCCTGACCAAGGCGCCGAGCATGGCCGCGACGATGCTCGCCGGCATGCTGGTCATGACGCTGGCCTTCTGGCTGTACTGCATCGGCGCGGCGCTGGTGCGCGTGCGCACGATCATGCTGGAGCGCGAGCGCCACACGCGCTGGGCGCGCCAAGCATTGGGGATGGCGTGAACTCCAACTGGAACAGCGTCGGCGACTTCCTGCACATGGGCGGCTACAGCCTGTACGTGTGGGGCTCGTTCGCGATGTGCGCGCTGGCGGTGGCCATCGAATGCACCGGCCTGAGGTTGCGCCGGCGCGCGCTGCGCGAGCTGCCGCTGGACGATGCCGACGCCTATCACGATTCGACCGAGAAGAGGCCCTTGCATGAAGCCTAGAACGCGGCGCGGCCTGGCCATCGTCGCCGGTGTCGCCACCTTGGGCGTGGCCACGATGCTGGTGCTCAACGCCTTCCAGAGCAACCTGGTGTTCTTCTTCAGCCCGACACAGGTCGCGGCCCACGAGGCGCCGCGCGACCGCAACTTCCGCATCGGCGGGCTGGTCGAGGAAGGCAGCCTGAAGCGCGAAGGCCAGAGCCTGACCATGAACTTCGTCATCACCGACATGGCGCAGCGCGTGCCGGTGTCCTACACCGGCATGCTGCCGGACCTGTTCAAGGAGGGCAAGGGCGTGGTCGCGCAGGGCAGGCTCGGCGCCGACGGCGTGTTCCACGCCGAGCAGGTGCTGGCCAAGCACGACGAGAACTACATGCCGCCCGAAGCCGCCGAGGCGCTGGAAAAAGCGCGTCACGGCCAGTTGCCCAAGCAGATGAAGGTGGCGCCGCAATGATTCCCGAAATCGGCCATTTCGCGCTGATCCTGGCGCTGACCATGGCCCTGAGCCAGAGCGTGCTGCCGCTGGTCGGCGCGAGCAACGGCAACGGCGCGTGGATGGCGCTGGCCAAGCCTTCGGCACGCGCGCAGTTCCTGTTCATGCTCGTCGCCTACGGCTGCCTGACCTGGGCCTTCATGAGCGACGACTTCTCGGTCGCGCTGGCGGCCAACCATTCCAACAGCCTGCTGCCGCGGGTCTACAAGTTCACCGCCGTGTGGGGCAACCACGAAGGCTCGATCCTGCTGTGGTCGCTGATCCTCGCCGGCTGGACCTGCGCCGTGTCGCTGTTCTCGGACCAGCTGGACGAGCGCACGCAGACGCGCGTGCTCGGCGTGATGGGGTTGATCAGCTGCGGCTTCCTGCTGTTCACGCTGTTCACCTCGAACCCCTTCGAGCGGCTGCTGCCGGCCGCGCCCGATGGCCGCGACCTGAACCCGCTGCTGCAGGATCCGGGCATGGTCATCCACCCGCCGATGCTCTACATGGGCTACGTCGGCTTCGTCGTCGCCTTCGCCTTCGCCATCGCCGCGCTGCTGTCGGGCCGGCTCGATGCCGCCTGGGCGCGCTGGTCGCGGCCCTGGACCACCGTCGCCTGGTGCTTCCTGACGCTGGGCATCGCGCTCGGCAGCTTCTGGGCCTACTACGAACTCGGTTGGGGCGGCTGGTGGTTCTGGGATCCGGTGGAAAACGCCTCCTTCATGCCCTGGCTGGTGGGCACGGCGCTGATGCATTCGCTGGCCGTGACCGAAAAGCGCGGCGGCTTCAAGATGTGGACCGCGCTGCTGGCGATCCTGACCTTCTCGCTGTCGCTGCTGGGCACCTTCATCGTGCGCTCGGGCGTGCTCAGCTCGGTGCATGCCTTCGCCACCGATCCGGCGCGGGGGCTGTTCATCCTCGGCTTCCTGGCGCTGGTGGTCGGCGGCTCGCTGCTGCTGTTCGCCTTGCGCGCGCCCAAGGTGGCCACCGGCGGCGCCTTCGAGCTGGTGTCGCGCGAAGCCATGCTGCTGGCCAACAACGTGCTGCTGCTGGTGGCCGCGGCCGCGGTGCTGCTGGGCACGCTGTATCCGCTGGTGCTCGACGCGCTGGGCCTGGGCAAGATCTCGGTCGGCCCGCCCTACTTCGACGCCGTGTTCGTGCCGCTGATGGCGCCGGCGCTGTTCCTGATGGGCATCGGTCCAATCGCCAAGTGGCGCGCGGCAAAGGTCGGCGACCTGGCGCGCAAGCTGCGCTGGGCCTTCGCGGTCAGCCTGTTGAGTGCGCTGCTCGCGCCCTTCGTGCTCGGCCGCTGGACGCCGATGATCGGCTTCGGCCTGGCTCTGGGCGTGTGGATCGCCGGCAGCGCCATCGCCGCGCTGGTGCTCAAGCTGCGCGAACAGCCGGCGCGGCGCTGGCGTGCCTGGATGAAGCAACAGCCGGGCAGCTGGTACGGCATGCTGCTGGCGCATTTCGGCGTCGCGGTGTTCGTGTTCGGCGTCACCGTGGTCAACGGCTTCCAGGTCGAGCGCGACCTGCGCATGGCGCCCGGCGAGAGCACCGAGATCGCCGGCCATCGCGTGCGCTTCGACGGCGTGCACGAAGTGCGCGGCCCCAACTACGTGGCCATGCGCGGCACGCTGCAGCTGACGCGCGACGACCGCTCCGTCGCGGTGCTGCACCCCGAGCGGCGCAACTACCTGGTGACGCAGATGCCGATGACCGAAACCGCCATCGACCGCGGCTTCACGCGCGACCTGTACGTGTCGCTGGGCGATCCGCTGGGCGACGGCGCGTGGAGCGTGCGCGTGTACTACAAGCCGCTGGTCGGCTGGATCTGGGGCGGCTGCCTGCTGATGGCGCTGGGCGGCACGCTGGCGGTGTTCGACCGCCGCTACCGCGCGCGCCGCCCCGTGCCGTCCGCGGCAGCCGCCGCTGCGGCGCCGCGCGCCGATGACCCAACGCCGCCGCTCGCCGGCCAGCCGGGAACCCCATGAAGCGCTATCTGCTGCCGCTGCTCGTCTTCGTCGTGCTGCTCGGCTTCCTGGCGGTGGGCCTACAGCGCGACCCGCGCGAGGTGCCGTCGCCGCTGATCGACAAGCCGGCGCCGGCCTTCAGCCTGCCGCGGCTGGACGAGCCGCAGCAGCAGCTGGCGCTGCAGGACCTGAAGGGCAAGGTCTGGCTGCTCAACGTCTGGGCCTCGTGGTGCGTGGCCTGCCGCGTCGAGCATCCGCTGCTGGTCGAGCTGGCCGGCACGGGCGCGGTGCCGATCTACGGCCTGAACTACAAGGACAAGCGCGACGACGCGCTCGCCTGGCTGGGCAAGCACGGCAACCCCTATCTCGTGTCGCTGTCCGACAGCGAAGGGCTGGTCGGCATCGACTTCGGCGTCTACGGCGTGCCCGAGACCTTCGTCATCGACAAGAACGGCACCATCCGCCTGAAGCACATCGGCCCGATCACGCCCGAGGTGCTGCGCGACACGATCCTGCCGCTGGTGAAGAAGCTCGATGCATAGGCTGCTGTTCGCGCTGCTGCTGGCTCTTGCCGCCGGCTGGGCCGCGGCGCAGGAGGCGCGTCCGCTGGCCGACGACCCGGTGCTGGAAGCCAAGGTGATGCACATCGCCGAAGAGCTGCGCTGCCTGGTGTGCCAGAACGAGACCATCGCCGCGTCGCATGCCGACCTGGCGGTGGACCTGCGCAAGCAGATCCGCCAGAAGCTGCAGCAGGGGCAGAGCCGCGAGCAGATCGTCGACTTCATGGTGCAGCGCTACGGCGACTTCGTGCTCTACAAGCCGCCGCTGAAGGCCAGCACCTGGCTGCTGTGGGGCGGGCCCTTCCTGCTGCTGGCCGCGGGGCTGCTTGGCCTGGTGCTGGCCATCCGCCGCCGCCGCGCCGCGCTCGCTGCGGCCGCAGCCGCGGCGCCGCTGCGCGAGGAAGATCTGCAGCGTGCGCGCCGCCTGCTCGGCGAGGAGAACGGCTGAACATGGCAGCGTGGTTCTGGGCCGGCGCGCTGGCGCTGCTGCTGCTGGCGCTGTGGCTGGTGCCGCTGGCGCTGTGGCGCCGCCCGGCGCGCAGCGTTGCGCCGGGCGGCGCCGGCGCGTCGAATCTGCAGGTGCTGCGCGCGCAGCGGCTGCAGCTCGACGAGGAGCTGGCGCAAGGCGGCATCGATGCGGCGCAACACCGCGCGCTGCGCGCCGAGATCGAACGCCGCGTGCTCGAAGAAGAAGGCGTGGCCGCTGCACCGCGGCGCAGCGGCTCGACGCGCGGCACGGTGTGGCTGCTGCTGGTGGCGATGCCGGTGCTGGCGCTGGGGCTGTACGCGCTGCTCGGCAACCCGGCGGCGCTGGCGCCTCCCGCGCCGCAGCAGGCGCAAGGCCAGCCCACGCCGCAGGAGGTGGAGGCGATGGTCGCCAAGCTGGCCGAACGCATGGAAAGCCGCCCCCCCGGCAATGTCGATGACCTCGAAGGCTGGGTCATGCTCGGGCGCAGCTATGCGGTGATGCAGCGCTACCCCGAGGCCGGCCGCGCCTTCGAGCGCGCACTGCAGCTGGCGCCGGGCGACGCGCAGCTGCTTGTCGACCGGGCCGACGTGCTGGCCATGACGCAAGGCGGCAACCTGCGCGGCGAGCCGCTGCGGCTGATCGAGCAGGCGCTGCACAACGACCCGTCGAACCTCAAGGCGCTGGCGCTGGCCGGCACCGCCGCCTTCGAACGCGGCGACTACGCCGGCGCCATCGGCTACTGGGGCCGCGCGCGTGCCGGCGCGCCGCAGGACAGCGCGTTCGCGCAGCGCCTGGAGCAGGGCATCGCCGATGCGCGTGCGGCGGCCGGCGGCACGGCCGCCGCCGCGTCCGCCGCCGCGCCGGCGGCAGCGGCCGGTTCGATCAGCGGACGCGTCAGCGTGGCGCCGGCGCTGGCCGCGCGCATGCAGCCCGGCGACACCCTGTTCGTCTACGCGCGCGCCGTCGACGGCCCGCGCATGCCGCTGGCGATCCTGAAGCGCAGCGCCGCCGATCTGCCGCTGGAGTTCCAGCTCGACGATGCGATGGCCATGTCGCCGCAGCTGAAGCTCTCAGCCTTCGCCGACATCATCGTCAGCGCGCGGCTGTCCAGGAGCGGCGACGCGATGCCGCAAAGCGGCGACCTGGAAGGCCAGTCGCCACCGCTGGCCGGGCGCCGCAGCGGCGTCGAGGTGCTGATCGACCGCGTGCGGCCGTAGCGGCCCATCCGGCAGTGCGCACGCCCCGGGCGTTCGCCGTCCAGGTGCCGGAGTCGGTGAAGACTTGCAAGGGCCCGTCCAGCAGCGCGCACGCGCCCAGGCGTTCGCCCATGCGGCCGGGGGAACGGCTCGCGGCTCGCGGCTCGCGGCTCGCGGCTCGCGGCCCGCGGCGCGCCGCCGCCGCCGCCGCCGCTGCGCGACTGCGCGAACCCGCGTTGCCGTCAGCCGCCTGCGCCGAGCAGGCGGAGCAGATCGCTCGGCCGCTCGACGCGCCAGCGCGGCGCGGCCGGCAGCGGGTGCGTGGCGCCGTAGCCCCAGGCGGCGAAAGCGGACGGCGCGCCGGCGGCGGCGGCCGCGCCGACGTCGGCGGCACTGTCGCCGACCATCAGCAGTTGCGGCAGCGGCACGTCGAGTTCCTGCGCGACGCGCTGCAGCAGCGCCGGTGCCGGCTTGCGCTGCGCCGCGCTGTCGGCGCCATGCACGACGGTGAAGTACGGCAGGATGCCGGCGGCATCGAGCACGGCGCGCGCCAGCCGGCTCGGCTTGTTGGTCGCCACCGCCAGCGGCCATGTGCCGCGCAGCCGCTGCAGCAGCGCCGGCACGCCCTCGTAGACCGCGCCGTGCGCCAGCGGCGCATGCAGCGTGACGCGGTCGAAGCTCTCGCGCAGCGTGCGCAGCAGGCGCGGCGGCGTGTCGCGGCCCAGCGCATGCAGCGCGCGCTGGATCAGCAGATCCGGGCCGTCGCCGATCCACTGCCGCACCTGCGGCAGATCGAAACCGTCGAGGCCGGCCGCGCGCAGCGCCTCGTTCAGCGCATGGCCGATGTCCGCTGCGCTGTCGACCAGCGTGCCGTCCAGGTCGAAGGCCAGCGCGCGGATCGGCAGCGCAGCGGCGGGAACAACTCGGGCAGAGGCGGCGGTCATGCGCGGCAACGCCGGTGGCGGAAGGTGCCGCATCTTAGGCGTGCCCGCGGCAGCAGCAGCGGCATTGCCGCCGCGCTAGACTGCCGCGCGCCGGTAGGCAGCTGCGTCGCGCAGCCTCCTCGATCCGGCGAGTGGAGCATCAGCATGCAAACAAGCCGCCGCCGATTCATTCTTCACCTGGCCGCCGGCAGCTCGGCGCTGGCCGCGACCCGCGCGATGGCGCAGGCCAAGCTCGACGAGAAGGACGCCGCCGCCGTGGCGCTGGGCTACGTGACCGACACCACGCGCGCCGACGCCAAGAAGTATCCGAAGCACGAGGCGTCGCAGCGGTGCGGCACCTGCCAGCTGTTCCAGGGCAAGCCCGGCGCCGCCGACGGCCCCTGCCCGCTGTTCCCGAACAAGACCGTGTCCGCCAACGGCTGGTGCGCGTCGTGGGTCAAGAAGGCATGACGCCGGGGGCCGCACGATGAACGCCGCCTCGCGCCGCAAGGCCGCTCGCTTGAGCAAGCAAACCTCCGAGCTGATGCTCGCCGCGCCGCAGGTGGTGGCACACCGCCTGGGCCGCATGGCGGTGACCGGCCCGAAGCCCAGCGTCCGCGACCAGCGCGAGTTCCACCGCATGGGCGCGGAGAAGCTGGCCGCCTTCGGCGAAGCCTGGCAGGCGATGACGCAGCAGATGCTGAAGTCCAACCAGCAGCTGGCGGCGTCGATGATGCGCAGCTGGTGGCCGGCGCTGACGCCGCGCCCCAGGGCCAAGCGCGCCGCGCTGACGCAGGCCGCCAGCGCCTGGCAGCTGGCGGCGCTGGACATCCTGGGCCAGGGCATCCGCCCGGTGCACCGCCGCGCGGTGGCCAACGCCAAGCGGCTGGGGCGCGGCGGACGCCGCTGAGCCCAGGCGGCGCGATGCGCAGGCGCCTGCGCTTGCCGCTGTGGCCGTGGCTGCTGCTGGCGGCGCTGGCCATGCTCGGCGGCTGTGCCAGCCTGCCCGACAAGGTGGAACGCACGCGCAGCACGGCTGAGCCCGCCGCGCTGGACACGCCGCTGGGCCGCATCGCCCAGGCCTCGACCGCCGACCCCGAGCAGAGCGGTTTTCGCCTGATGCCCACCGGCGGCTTTGCGCTGCAGGCGCGGCTCGAGCTGGTCAAGCGCGCCGCGCGCACGCTGGACCTGCAGTACTACCAGATCCACGACGACCGCACCGGCCGCTACCTGCTGCGCGCGCTGCGCGACGCCTCCGAGCGCGGCGTGCGCGTGCGGCTGCTGATCGACGATCTCTACACCTCGGGCCAGGACCCGCTGCTGATCGGTCTGGACGCCTATCCGAACGTCGAGGTGCGGCTGTTCAATCCGTTCCCGGCCGGCCGGCGGAACTTCCTGACGCGCTTCGCCGTGAACTGGCACGACTTCGACCGCGTGCACCGGCGCATGCACAACAAGCTGTTCATCGCCGACGGCGTGATGGCGGTGGTCGGCGGGCGCAACATCGGCGACGAGTACTTCATGGCCAGCGCCGGCGCCAACTTCGTCGACATGGACACCTTCGTCATCGGGGCGATCCTGCCGCGGCTGGGCCAGCTCTTCGACCAGTACTGGAACAGCGAGCGCGTGCTGCCGGTCCGCGCCATCGTCAAGAGCGGCGCCAGCGACGAGGAGCTGCGGCTGGACTTCGAGCGCCGCACCGCCCCCGAGGCGCAGCCGGTGACGCGCGTGAGCGGGTTGCCCGGCGAGGCCGGCGGCGGCGAAGTCGTCGAGCTGATCGGCAGCACCGAGGGCACGCCCGAGCCCGAACCGCCGCCGCCGAACGACTTGCTCGGCTACGAGCCGATCGCGCAGGACCTGGACGCCGGCAAGGTGGGGCTGATCTGGGCCGACGTGCGGGCCTACGCCGACCATCCCGACAAGGTCATCGGCCGCGTCTCCACCTATGGCGTCGTGCCGATCGACGACGTGGACAGCGTGCACTACAACGTCGTGGAGATGATCCGCCGCGCGCGCAAGAGCGTGCTCATCACCAGCCCGTACCTGATCCCCGGCAATACCGGCATCGAGATCATGCGCCATTCGATCGACCACTACGGCGTCAAGTACACGCTGATCACCAATTCGCTGGCCGCCACCGACGAACCGGTGGTGCACACCGGCTACCGGCGCTACCGGCCGCAGATGCTCGAGCTGGGCGTGAACCTGTACGAGTTGAGCCCGCTGAGAGTCAGCCGCAGTCTGCGGCTGGGACGCTTTTCCACCTCGATCGGCCGGCTGCACGCCAAGAGCGCGGTGGTCGACGACGACCACGTGTTCATCGGCTCGATGAACTTCGATCCCAGATCGGCCGAGCACAACACCGAGATGGGCATCTTCGTCGAGAGCCCGGTACTGGCGCAGCAGATGCGCAAGCTGGTGGACGCGATCCGACAGCAGGGCGCCTACAAGGTGACGCTGGCGCCGAACGGCAAGGACGTGATCTGGAGCACCACCGGCCGCGGCGGCGTCGAGGAAGTGGTCGAGGAACCCGAGACCGACGTGTGGACGCGCATCATGCTCGAGGTGCTGTCGGTGCTCGCCCCCGAGGACTTGCTGTAGCTGCTGCGGCTGCAGCTACTGCATCTTGATCGCTTCGACCTGGATCAGCAGCTTGACCGCGTCCTCGAAGCCGAACTGCAGGCCCCACAGGATGTCCCACTGGCTGCGGATGATGTTGGTCTCGAAATCGCCGCCGCAGACCTCGCGCTTGAACAGCGGGTTGACGTAGCAGTTGAACTTGCTTGCCTTCAGCACCACCGGGTGCGTCTTGCCCTTCAGCGTCAGCTGGCCCTGCACTTCGCTGACCTTGTCGCCGTTGAAGACGAACTTGTCCGACACGAAGCTGCCGGTGGGGAAGTCGGCGACGTTGAAGAAGTCCTTGCCCTGGATCTGCCGGTTCAGGAAATCCACGCCGGTGTTGACCGACGAGATGTCGATGATGATCTCGACCTTGCCCTGCTGATTCGCGCGGTCGAAGAACAGCGTGCCGTCCTTGGTGCTGAAGCGGCCGCGGTTGGTGGTCGTGCCGTAGTGGCCGTTCTCGTAGTTGACGAAGGTGTGCGTCGGGTCGATGGCGTAGTTGGGCGCCTGCGCCTGCGCCTGCGCCTGCGCCTGCGCCTGTGCCTGTGCCTGTGCCTGTGCCTGTGCCTGTGCCTGTGCCTGTGCCTGTGCCTGCGCCGCCGTCGTGCACAGTGCGCCTGCGGCCAGGCATGCCGCCAGCCGGCTGCCGGCCTTCACAGCGGGCCCAGGCCCGCCAGGGCCAGCTTGAACTTCACGGTCACGTCGTTGGCCACCACCGTGGTGTCGGTCCATTCTTCCTCGCCGATCCTGAAGTCCAGCCGCTTGATGACGAAGCTTCCGGTGGCGGTGGAAGTACCGCCCGACTGCATGATCTGCACCGGCACCAGCACGTCGCGGCTGTGGCCCTTGATGTCGAGCTTGCCCGTCACCTCGAACTTGCCGTTGCCCAGTCCCTTGATGGCGGTGGACTTGAAGGTGGCCTGCGGATACTTGGCGACGTTGAACCAGATCGCCTTGGGCATTTCGCCGTCGGTTTCGGGCACGCCGAGCCAGGCGCTGGCGGTGTCGATGCTGACGGCCACGCTGCCGGTCTCGGGCTTCTTCGGATCGAGGTTGATCTGCGCGTCGAACTTCTTGAAGCGCCCTTCCACCGGCACGCCCATCTGCTTGGTGACGAAGCTGACCTCGCTTTGCGCAGGCAGCAGCTTGGTGGTCTGGGCCGGTGCCGGTGCCAGCAGCCCCATCTGGAAGGCGGCGGCAAGCAACGGCAGGAGCATCGTGCGGCGCGTATTCATCGGTGCATGCTAGCGAAAAACCGGCGCGCGCGGCGCGCCGCGCGGCTTGCGGAGCGCGCCAGCCCGGCACGGGGAAATGCAACACAATCCGCCCGGCCCGCGCAGCGCGCGGTCCACCCCGACTCCGCCAGCCAGGACACCGCTGCCATGCACTTCGACCTCATCACCATCGTCGGCCTGCTCGGCGGCGCCTTTTATCTGGCCAGCCACTACATGCGCGCGATGGTGCCGCTGCGCATCCTGTCGCTGGTCAGCAACGTGCTGCTGATCGTCTACAGCCTGTTCCATCTGGACTTCGACTGGGCGCGGCTGATCGTGCTGCCCGAGTTCCTGCTCAACAGCATCCTGCTGCCGATGAACGCGCGGCGGTTGCGCGAGATCCTGCGCCTGACCAAGGAGATCGAGCAGGTGACCGAGAAGTCGCCGGTATCCGAATGGCTGCTGCCGCACATGCACATGCACAAGCACCAGGCCGGCCACGTGCTGTTCCGCGAAGGCGACGAGGCCGACGAGATCTACTACGTCGGCAGCGGCCGGCTGCGCCTGGAAGGCGTGGACGCGACCATCGGCCCGGACAGCCTGATCGGCGAGATCGCGCTGTTCGCGCCGGACAAGAAGCGCACGCTCACCGTCGTCTGCGAGACCGACTGCGAGCTGTACACGATGACCGACGAGCAGATCTACCAGCTCTACTACCAGAACCCCAAGCTGGGCTTCTACTTCATGCGGCTGGTGGTGGCGCGACTGCTCAGCGACGTGCAGCGGCACAAGGCCGCCGCCCAGGCGGCCTGAGCGAGCGTTCCGCCGCCGCGCACGCGGCCTGAGCGAGCGCGCGGCCGCCGCCCAGGCGGCCTGAGCGAGCGTTCGGCCGCGGCGCAGGCAGTGCGATCCCTCGCATTGGGGACAAGGCACGCACGCTTGAAACGCGTGGGCGTGGCGCGCAGAATGCGCTGGTTGTTGCTCCCGCGAAGGAGACCGCCATGGCCCTGTTCGTCATCGAACGTCAATTCGCAGAGCAACTGCTGCCTACCCCAGAGGCAGTGCGGCTGATCGGTGAAATCAACGGCGAGGCCGGCGTGCACTGGTTGTTCTCCTTCCTGTCGGCCGACAAGAAGAAGACCTACTGCCTGTACGAGGCGCCCAACGCCGAGGCCATTCGTGAAGCGGCCCGGCGCGCCAACATGCCCGCCGATGTGATCGTCGAAGTGACCGAACTGCGACCCGAAGCCTTGGCCTGAGTACGCAGCGCGGTCCTGGGAAGCCATGGACCGGCCCGCCGAACGCCGCTTCGTCGGCCGCCGCAGCGAGCTTGAAACGCTGCAGTCGGCACTGCAGCGCGCCGTCGCCGGCCAGCCCGGCATCGTGCTGCTGGCCGGCGAGCCCGGCATTGGCAAGACGCGCACCGCGCAGGAGGTGCTGGCCTTTGCCGCGCAGCACGAGATGCTGGCGCTGTGGGGCCGCTGCCCCGAGGAAGCCGGCGCGCCGCCCTACTGGCCGTGGGTGCAGCTGATGCGCCGCTGGATCGCGCTGCAGGACCCGGCCGCACTGGCGCAGGTCTTCGCGTCAGCAGCGCCGCTGGCGGCGCTGGACCCGCAGTTCGCGCAGCAGCTGCCGCCGGCGGCGCCGGCGCCGGAGCCGGGCATGGCAGACGCGGTGGCGGCCGACCCGGCGCAGGCGCGCTTTCGCCTGTTCGATGCCGTCGCCGGCTTCTGGCAGCGCGCCGCCGCACGCCAGCCGCTGCTGCTGGTGTTCGACGACCTGCACCGCGCCGACGCGCCCTCGCTGCGGCTGCTCGAGTTCGTCATGGCCGAAGCCGGCAACAGCCGCCTGCTGGTGCTGGGCACCTACCGCGACGCGGAGCTGGCGGCGCAGCACCCGCTCACCGAAACGCTGGTGCAACTGCAGCGCCACGCCCGCGTGCAGCGGCTGCTGCTGGGCGGCTTCTCCGCGGCCGAAACGGCCGAGTTCGTCGCCGCCGCCGGGCTGGCCGCACCGGCGCTCGCGGCGCTGATGCACGAGCAGACCGAAGGGCACCCGCTGTTCCTGGCCGAGATGGTGCGCGAGCTGCTGCCGTCGCCTAAAGCGCCGCACCGCCTGCCCCAGGGCGTGCGCGACGTCATCGGCATCCGGCTGCGCGCGCTCTCGCCGCCGTGCCTGGCGCTGCTGCAGCGTGCCGCGGTGATCGGCCGGCAGTTCCCCGTGGCCCTGCTGTGCCACCTGGTCGACGCTGCCGACGCTGCCGACGCTGCCGACGCGCCCGACGGGCCCGGGAAGATGGACGCGGCACGCGCCATGGCGCTGCTGCACGAAGCGCGCGCCGCCAGCCTGACCGACGAGAGCGCGGACGCCGGGAGCTGGCAGTTCTCGCACGTGCTCGTGCGCGATGCGCTGTACGAGCAACTGCCGGCCGCGCGGCGCCAGGCGCTGCACCGGCGCGTGGCCGAGGCCCTGGCGCAGCAGCACGCCGGCGATGCGGTGCCGGCGCTGTCGGCGCTGGCGCACCACTGGCACGCGGCCGGCGACGCGGCCCAGGCCAGCGCCTACGCGACGCGCGCGGCGCAGCGCGCCACGGCCGTGCTGGCCCACGAAGAAGCGGTGCGGCTGTACCGGCTCGCGGTCGAAGACCTGGACCTGGACCTGGACCTGGACCTGGACTTGGACTTGCCGGCCGCGGCCGGCCACGAGGCGCAGCGCTGCCGCCTGCTGCTGGCCCAGGGCGAGGCGCAGAACAGCGCCGGCGACAGCACCGGCGCGTTGAGCACCTTCGCCAGCGCGGCGGTGCAGGCCCGCCGGCTGGGCGATGCCGGCCTGCTGGCCGGCGCCGCCATCGGCTTCGGCAACGCCGTCTGGCGGCACGGCAGCGACGGCACGCCGGCGGTGACCCTGCTGCGCGAGGCGCTGGCGCTGGCCGCGCCCGGCGACAGCCCGCAGCGCGCCCGGCTGCTGAGCGCGCACTGCCGCGCGCTGCTGTTCTCGAACCGACCCGCCGAGGCCGAGCAGTCTTTCCGCGAAGCGGTCGTGATCGCGCGCCGCAGCGGCGACGACCGCGCGCTGTACGAGGCCCTGAGTGCCATCCTTCCGGGCCGCTGGTATCCCGAAGGGCTGGCGCTGCGCATCGAGGCGGCACGCGAAGCCATCGCACTCGCCCGCGCTTCCGCGCACCTGAACTGGCCGGTGACCGGGTACCTGGCCTGGCACACCGGCGACCTGATGGAGTCCGGCGATTCGGCCGCGGCGCTGGCCACCGCGCGCATGCACCTCGAGCAGAGCCGCGCCACCGGCGAACCCTTCGGCGAAGCCACGGCGCTGGCCGCGATGGCGATGATCGCGACCCACCAGGGCCGCTTCAGCGAAGGCGAGCAGCTGGCGCAGCAGGCGCTGCGCTGCGGCCAGCGCTTCGACCGCGCCAACGCCGCCGGCATCTTCGGCGTGCAGATGTTCACGCTGCGCCGCCACCAGGGGCGGCTGCGCGAGCTGGCGCCGGTGCTCGAACGCTTCCTGCAGCAGCAGGGCGCGGCTCGCACCTGGCGGCCGGGGTTGGCGATCCTGCACTGCGAGCTGGGCGCCCATGACGCCGCACGCCAGGTGTTCGAGGAGCTGGCTGCCGACGGCTTTGCCGGCCTGCCCGACGACGCCATCCGCAGCGCCAGCCTCGCCTACCTGGCCGAAGTCTGCGCCTGGCTCGGCGATGCGGCGCGCGCGGCGCCGCTGTACGAGCGGCTGCTGCCCTATGCCGGGCGCTGCATCGTCTTCGGCGCGCACACCGCCTCGCTCGGTGCGGCCGACCGGCTGCTCGGCCTGCTGGCGGCCACGCTGGCGCAATGGACCGAGGCGCAGCGCCATTTCGAAGACGCCCTGGACTTCGACGCGCGCAGCGGGGGCCACCCCTGGCTGCCGCGCACACGCTGCGACTTCGCGGCCATGCGGCTGCGGCGCGGCGCCGCGGGCGACCGCGAGCAGGCGCTGTTGCTGCTCGATGCGGCGCTGGACGAAGCGCAGGCGCTGGGCCTGGGCTCGGTCATCGAACAGGCACAGGCCCTGCGCCAGCCGCTGGCGGACGCCGCCGCGGCAGCCACTCGCCCGGCCGGGTTGTCGGCGCGCGAGCTGCAGGTGCTGCAGCTGATCGCCGCCGGCAAGACCAACCAGCAGATCGCCGCGGCGCTGTTCCGCAGCCCGGCCACCGTGGCCATCCACGTGCGCAACATCCTCGGCAAGACGCAGGCCGCCAACCGCGCCGAGGCCGCAGCCTTCGCGGTGCGCCACGGCCTGCTGCCGCCTGAATAGTCCGTTCTGACCCGTGCCCCGCTGTGGCTGATCAGCGCCGCGTCTTCCAGTAGTCCGGGTCGCGGCGATGCGGTGCGACGGCATAGATGTAGAAGCCGCCCGCGGACTCGCGGAAGAACACGGTGAACGGGAAGCGCTTCAGCGGGCAGCGCCGTATCCCCGGCTCGCAAGCCACTGGAAAGCGCAGCGGGTCGCTGTCGATATGGGCAATGGCGGCTTCCACTGCGGCCGCGCAGCGCGCGCCCACGCCGGCTTGCACGCCTTCGTAGTAGGCAATCTGCGCCAGGTGCTCGGCTTGCGCTTCGGGGTGGAAGCCCGGCCCCATGGCGCTACTTGTAGAGCAGCGCGCGGGCCTTGCGGAACACTTCCTCGGCGGGCACGGCCTGCACTTGGCCGCTTTCCAGTTCCGCGGCGCGGCGCTGCACGGTGCCGATCAGGTTGGCATCGGGCCCCTCTTCGTCCAGGCTTTCGAGCAAGCCGAGGGCGAGCTTTGCTCGCTCGTCGGCCGGCAGCGCGTACGCCAGCTTTTCCAGTTCGGCAAGCTCGGCGTCCATAGGCACATCGCAGCAGCCGGCACTGCAAGCCGGGCAACGGCGGATATCCGGCACGCGCTTCTTGATCAGGGCGCCTGAATAGTCCGTTCTGACTATGGCGGCGCCGGCCGCAGAACTATCCACTCGTGCGATGACAGGCTGCGCCGCCGCGCGGACACTGGCCGCACCCCAATCCAAGGAGCCTTTCATGAGCCTCACCCTGCGCACCCTCGACGGCGGCGAAGTCCAGGTAGCCCCCGAAGTGCTGCAAGCCTTCAAGGCCGGCTTTCGCGGCCCGGTGCTGACCCCGGACGCCGCCGACTTCGACGCGACGCGCGCCGTCTGGAACGCGATGATCGACCGCCGGCCGGGGCTGATCCTGCGCTGCACCGGCACCGCCGACGTGCTGCACGCCGTGCGCTTCGCGCGCCAACACAAGTTCGAGCTCTCGGTGCGCGGCGGCGGCCACAACATCGCCGGGCTGGCGCTGGCCGACGGCGCGCTGCTGATCGACCTGTCGCTGATGCGCGGCGTCTCGGTCGACGCCAAGGCCCGCACGGCGCGCGCGCAGGGCGGCTGCACGCTGGCCGACGTGGACCGCGAAACGCAGGTGCATGGCCTGGCCACGGTGCTGGGTTTCGTCTCGGCCACCGGCATCGGCGGGCTGACGGTGGGCGGCGGCTTCGGCTACCTGACGCGCCGCTTCGGCTACACCTGCGACAACCTGGCGGCCATGGAAGTGGTCGGCGCCGACGGCGCGCTGCGCCGCGCCGCCGCCGACGAGAACGCCGACCTGTTCTGGGCGCTGCGCGGCGGCGGCGGCAACTTCGGCATCGTCAGTTCCTTCGAATACCGGCTCCACCCGGTGGGGCCCGACATCCTGGGCGGCGCAGTGGTCTGGCGCGCCGAGGACGCCGCCCAGGTGCTGGATTTCTATCGCCGCTTCACCGCCACCGCGCCGCGCGAGACCACCTGCGTCGCCGTGCTGCGCATCGCGCCGCCGGCGCCCTGGCTGCCGCCCGCGATCCACGGCCAGCCGATCATCGCCATCTTCGTCTGCCACAGCGGCGGCATCGACGAGGGCGAAAAGGTGCTGGCGCCGCTGCGCGCGTTCGGCACACCGGTGGCCGACATCGTCACGCGCCGGCCCTACGCGCAGATGCAGAGCCTGCTCGACGCCACGCAGCCCAAGGGGCGGCGCTACTACTGGAAGTCGAACTACCTGGCCGAGCTGCAGCCGCAGGCCATCAGGCTGGCCATCGAACATGCCGCGCGCATGCCCTCGCCCCAATCGTCGGTGATCTTCTTTCACCTGCAGGGCGCGCTCAACGAACTGCCCGCGGACCACTGCCCGGCGGGCAACCGCGACACGGCCTACGTGCTGAACATCGGCAGCGCCTGGGAGAAGGCCGCCGACGACGCGGCGAACCAGCGCTGGGCGCGCGAGTGCTTCGCGGCCATGGCGCCGTATTCGACCGGCGGCGCCTACGTCAACTTCCTCAGCGAGGACGAGGGCAGCGATCGCATCGAGGCCGCCTACGGCCGCGCGAACCTGCAGCGGCTGGCGGCGCTGAAGCACGAGTACGACCCGGAGAACCTGTTCCGGCATACCAAAAGCGTGCTGGGCTGACATCGATCCACGCCCCTCCAGCTGTTGGTGGGGCGAACTGCAGCGGTTGGCACCGGCCCGCTCTCGTTTGTAGGCGTACCCAGCCCGGGATACCGTTCCAGCCGTCTCGCAACGCGCTCGAACTCGCCAAGAAACCGCCGTGCAAGACCGGCGCCAGCTTCCCTCTTGTAGAGCCGTAGAACCGGAGGGCTTGTGCAAGGTCTTCCGCGGCAAGCCGGTGGATCGACCTGCTCACTTCACTTCGGCGCGGAGCTTGGCAGTTGCGTCATCGAGCTCCAGCAGGACAGAGGGATCCTGCTCGGCCTCGGCCTCTCGGCGGGCTGCGATGGCGTCCCAGGCAGCGTCACGTGCCGCATCCGCATCCAGGCTCGCCACCACGCGATCGAGCAAACGAATTCGGTCTGCCTTCGGCAGTTGCAGAAGTTCGGCTTCAAGGACTTCCACCGGGATTCCCATATGCGTTCTCGCAGATCGAAGTGCAGCAGCGTGCCACAGATGCCGCCGCCATCGTGCTGCGAAGCCTTGCTGGACGACGCTGCGGGCGCGCCGTGCCCCAACGCTGTGGGCAGCGCTCGGCAACAATCGCCCACCTGTCGGAAGACGAAACGAAACATGAACCGCAGCATGCACACCGTCATCTGCGACGGCTTCGATGGCCCGGGCGCGCTGCGCATCGGCGCGATGCCGGACCACGCCGCGCACCCGTGATGCCGCAGGCGCCGCTTTCCCCGGCGCGCGGCTACCTGATCGCGCTGCTGCTGTCCTTCGGGCCCTCGGTATCGAATTCCTTCGCCCGCTTCGCCTACGCGCTGGTGCTGCCGGCGATGCGCGAAGACCTGCAGCTCAGCTACGCGCAGGCCGGCTGGCTCGGCACCGCCAACGCGCTCGGCTACCTGGCCGGCGCGGTACTGACCTGGCTGCTGGTGCGCCGCACCGGCAACCGCGTGCTGTTCGGTATCGGCATGGCCGTCACGGCGCTGGCGCTGGTCGCCACGGGCCTGAGCGCCGACCTCGCCTGGCTCACCGCCGCGCGCGTGGTGGCGGGCGTCAGCGGCGCGATGGTCTTCATCACCGGCGGGGCGCTGTCCGGCAACGTGTTCGCCGGCCGGCCCGACCTGGCCACACGCACGATCCTGCTCTACTTCGGCGGCGCCGGCATCGGCTTGATGCTCAGCGCGGTCGCGATCCCGTGGCTGCTCGACGCCCGCGGCGCCGCCGGCTGGCCGCTGGCCTGGCAGCTGCTCGGCGGCATCAGCGTGCTGATGACCTTGGCCAGCGTCTGGGCCGCCGCCCAGGTGGGCGAGCCGCAGGCCGGCGGCGGCAGCGCCGCCTGGCCGCTGGCGCCCTTTCTGCCGCAACTGGCGGCGTACATCGGCTTCGGGCTCGGCTACATCGCCTACATGACCTTCGTCATCGCCTGGCTGCGCGACAACGGCGCCGGCACCGGGCTGGTGATCGCGGTGTGGTTCACGCTCGGCCTGTTCACGCTGGCGGCGCCGGCGGTGTGGACCGGCCCTTGCGAGCGCTGGCGCGGCGGCCGGCCGCTGGCGGCGGTGATGGCCACGATGGCCATCGGCGCCGCGTTGCCGGTGTTCTCGGTGGCGGCGCCGGCGATGCTGCTGTCCGCCGCGCTGTTCGGCGTGGCCGGCTTCAGCGCGCCGTCGGCCGTCGGCGCCTTCATCCGCAAGGCGCTGCCCAAGCCGGCGTGGGGGCCGGCGATCGCGACCTTCACTTCCGCTTTCGCCGCCAGCCAGATCGCCGGGCCGATCGTCACCGGCTGGATCGCCGACTGGACCGGCTCGCTGCGGCTGGGCTTGCTGGGCTCGGCCGCACTGCTGCTGTGCGGCGGCGTGGTGGCGCTGGCACAGCCCGAGCGCCGCCATGCGGGCTCGCCGTAGCGGCGCAGCTTGCCGTACCCGGCGCTGCAACGGCGGCAGGCCGCCGTTCGGCCGCCGCTTCCACCCGCAGGCTCACTCGATCACACGGTCGGCACGCTGCAGCACCGCCGGCGGCACGTCCACGCCGATGGCGCGCGCGGTGCGCAGGTTCAACACCAGCTCGATGCGCGCCGGCAGTTCCACGGGCATCTCGGCCGCCTTGCCGCCCTCGAGGATGCGGTCGACGAAGTACGCCAGCCGCGCCTGGGCGTCGCCGATCACCGGGCCGTAGCTCATCAGGTTGCCGGCCTCGACGAACGAGGCCCAGGCCGAAACCGTGGGCACGCGCCGCCGCAGCGACCAGGCGGCGACGCGGTCGGCGTGGCTGGACGCCACGACGCCGGCGAACACGAGCACGGCATCGGGCTTCCACGCGTCGATCGCCAGCAGTGCCGCATCGACCTCGGCACCGGCATGTGCGCCCCAGTACTCCAGCGCCGTGCCCTGGGCCCGCGCGGCTTGCCGGGCGGCGTCCAGCTCGAGCAGTTCGCCGGCGTGCGGCGGCCAGCCCATCACCGCCAGGCGCTTCATGCGCGGCAGCAATTCCTTCAACAACTGCATGCGCTTGGGCATCAGCTCGAGCGAGAAGTACGACACCCCCGTTCGATTGACCCCCGGACGCGCCCAGCTCTGCACCACCTTGGCCTGCACCGGGTCGGCGCTGAAGGCGAAGACCACCGGCACGCCGACCCTCGGGTCGACGAAGGGCTGCAAGGCCGGGCCGGTGGTGGCCACGATCACCTCGGGCTGGCGCGCCAGGATCTGCGGCAGCAGGGCTCGGAGCTTGTCCGCCGATCCTTCCGCCCACCACAGGTCGACGATGAGGTTCTGGCCGTCGATCCAGCCCAGCCGGCCCATGGCCTCGCGCCAGACCTGAAGACTGCGGTTCGCCGGGTTCGGCGAATCGATCGACACCCAGGCCACGCGGCGCGGTGCACCACCCTGCGCGCGCAGCCCCGGCGCTGCGGCGGCCGCGAGCAGCATCACGCAGGCCGTGCGTCGACCGGGGACCGTTGCACCAGCCTCGTCCCGCGTACGGTCATCGGTCATCGTTGTGTCCCTTCTCGTTCGCCGGGGGCTCATCGGCGGCCCGCATGATCAGCCGCGCAGCGGCCACCGGCCGCGCGAAGCCCTTCAACTGGAATTCTCCGGCCGACTCCAGCGCCAGGCCGCTGCCTTCCAGCGCCGCGCTCACGCGCGGCGCGAGCAGGATCTCGCCGCCCTGGGCCTCGCCGCACAGCCGCGCCGCCAGGTTGGTGACGTTGCCGATCGCGCCGTAGTCGATGCGCCCTTCGAAGCCGATCGCGCCGATGGTCGCGTAGCCGGTGGCGATGCCGATGCCCAACTGCAGCGCATAACCGCGGCGCTTCCAGCCCTGCGCCAGCACGGCCGTGCGCTGCTGCATCTGCAGCGCCATGCGCGCCGCGCGCGCGGCCGGGTCGGGCACCGGCACCGGGTCGTTGAAGAAGATCATGATGCCGTCGCCGGTGAAGCGCTCCAGCGTGCCCTGGTGCGCCAGGATCAGCTCGCCCATCGCCGCGTGGTACTCGCGCAGCACGCCCATCACTTCTTCCGGGTCGGCGGTTTCGGTGAAGGCGGTGAAGCCGCGCAGGTCCAGGAAGACCACGGTGATCTCGCGCCGATGGCTCTTCAGCGGATCGTCGGCGCCGCCGCTGACGATGGCCTCGGCCAGCTGCGGCGAGAAGAAGTTCTTCAGCCGCTCGAGCCGCTGCATTTGCGCCAGTTGCTCCTGCACCCGCTGCTCGAGCTGGCCGTTCCAGGCCTTCACCTCGTCCTGCAGGCTCTTGATGCGCAGCAGCGACTTGACGCGCGCGAACAGCTCCTGCTGGTTGATCGGCTTGGGGATGAAGTCGTCGGCCCCCGCCTCGATGCCGTGGAGGCGCTCCTGCTTCGGGTCGAGCGAAGTGCACAGCACTACCGGCAGCAGCGCGGTCGCCGCGTCGGCGCGGATGCGGCGGCACACCTCGTAGCCCGACAGCCCCGGCATCATGATGTCCAGCAGCACCAGGTCGGGCGGCGCTGCGGCGATGCGCGCCAGTGCTTCTTCGCCGCTGGCCGCGGCCACCGCCTCGTAGCCCTTGGCGCGCAGCAGGTCGACCAGCAGCTTGACGTTGGCCGGCGTGTCGTCGACCACCAGGATGCGCGCGCTCATGCAGCCTCCCCGGCCAGGCGCCGCACCGTGTCGAGGAACTCCTTCAGCTGGATCGGCTTGCCGAGGAAGGCGTCGAAGCCGGCATCGCCGATGCGGCTTCGGTCGCCGGTGGTCACCGAGGCGGTGAAGGCGACTACCGGCACCCGCGCAGTGGCTGCATGCGCGCGGATGCGGCCAAAGGCCTCGATGCCGTTGATGTCGGGCAGCTGGATGTCCATCAGCACCAGGTCGGGCCGGTGCTCGTGCGCGAGCTTCACGCCGTCCAGCCCGTTCACCGCTTCGAGCACCGCATAACCCTTGGCGCGCAGGATGTCGCGCGCCAGCTTCATGTTCTTCTCGTTGTCCTCGACGATCAGGATGGTCTTCATGGCTGGCTCGGCAGGGTGAAGCTGAAAGTCGACCCGCGGCCGGGCGTGCTGTCAAGCGTCAGCGTGCCGCCGTGCAGCTCGACGAAGCGCTTGGTCAGCGCCAGCCCCAGGCCGGTGCCCTCCTGCTTGTTGGTGTAGTGGCGGCCGACCTGGCGGAACTCCTCGAACACCGCGGCCTGGTCCTCGGGCGCGATGCCGATGCCGGTGTCGGCCACCGCCACCTGCAGCACGCCGCCGGCGAAGCGCGCACGCACGTCGACGCGGCCGCCGTCGGGCGTGAACTTGACGGCGTTGGTCAGCAGGTTCAGCAGGATCTGCTTGAACTTGCGCTCGTCGGCGCGGATCTCGCCCACTGCGGGCGCCACTTGCAGCTGCAGCGCGATGCCGTGGCGCAGCGCGCGCTCGCGCACCAGCGTCAGCGCGTTGCCGATCGCGGCCGGCACGTCGAAGCTGTCGACATCCAGCTCCATGCGCCCGGCCTCGATCTTCGACAGGTCGAGGATGTCGTTGATCAGGCTCAGCAGGTGCCGGCCCGACGAGTGGATGTCCTTCAGGTAGTCGTCCTGCTTGTCGTTGAGCTCGCCGAACATGCGCTCGATCAGCACCTCGGAAAAACCGATGATGGCGTTCAGCGGCGTGCGCAACTCGTGGCTCATGTTGGCCAGGAACTCGCTCTTGTGCTGGTTGGCGATCCCCAGCTGCCGGCTCTTGTCCTGGATCTCGTTGAACAGCCGCGCGTTCTGGATGGCGATCACCGCCTGGCCGGCGAAGGTCTTCAGCAGCTCGACCTCCTTGTCCGAGAACGGGCCGACCGCATCGCGCGTCACCAGCAGCGAGCCCACGCCGCGGCCTTCCCACAACATCGGTGCCTGGATCTGCGAAAAGCTGTGGCCGATGCGCTCGGCCACCTGACGCACCGCAGGCGGCGCATCGGCTGCGGCCAGCACGTCGGGGAAGTGCAGTACGCGGCGTGCGTGGATGGCCGCCTCGGTCCAGGTGTTGCCCAGCGGCACCGGGTAAAGGCCGCCCAGCACATCGGCATCCGGCCCGCGGTATGCGCCCAGGTGCAGCTTGGCGTCGTCGCCGATGATGAAGATGCTCATGCGCGCGCTGCCGAAGAGCCGTTCGCAGCTTTCGAGGATCTTCTCGAACACCGGTTGCTCGTTCGACACCGAACTGCTGATGACCTGCAGCACCTCGGCGGTGGCGGTCTGCTGCTCCAGCGCTTCCTTGGTCTCGTTGAACAGGCGCACGTTCTCGATGGCGAT
Organism: Rubrivivax sp.; assembly: GCA_036724445.1. Taxonomy (GTDB): domain Bacteria; phylum Pseudomonadota; class Gammaproteobacteria; order Burkholderiales; family Burkholderiaceae_C; genus Rubrivivax. Next base: position 25,600 of record DAIMFR010000032.1, read on the forward strand.
CACCGCCTGCCCGGCGAAGGTCTGGATCAGCTCGCGCTGCTTGCGCAGCGTCGGGCCGGCGTCGGGCCAGGACAGCGCGATGACGCCGATCGGCACGCCGTCGCGCAGCATCGGCACGCCGAGGACGCGGCGCCAGTGGCCGCACCGCGCCAGCTCCTGGTGGTACGACGGGTCGGACTGCGCGTCCTCGATCGTCACCATCTCGCCGCTCAGCACGACGCGGCCGCCTATCGTGCGCGGGTCCGGCGGCGCCGGGTAGATGGCGTGGATCATGGCCAGCGCCTCGTCCGGCCAGTTGCGCGTCGCTTCGATATGCAATTGCCGCCCGTCGTAGCGGTAGATGACGGTCAGCGGGCTGCCCAGCAGCCGGCCCGCGCTCTCGAGGATGGCCTCGAACACCGGCTTCACGTCGGTCGTCGAGCTGCTGATCACCGACAGGATCTCGGCCGTCGCCGTCTGCTGCTCCAGCGCCTCCTTGGTCTCGTTGAACAGCCGCGCGTTCTGGATCGCGATCACCGTCTGGTCGGCGAAGGTGTCGATCAGCGCCAGCTCCTTCGCGCTCCACGGGCGCGGCGGCCTGCGCATCACGTCGATGGTGCCGATGCCGCGCCCCTGCCACAGCAGCGGCGCCACGGCCACCGAGAAGTTGCCGCGCGCACGCACCACCTCGGCGATGTAGCCGGGCACGTCGTCGGCCGCCGACAGGTCGTTCCAGTGCATCAGCCGGCCGTGGCGCATCACGCGCTCGCTCATCGTGCCGGCCAGCGCGCGCGGATAGGTCTGCGGCACCCAGTCGCTGAAGCCGCCGCGGCTGGCGCCGGCATGCAGCCGCTCGTCGGCGCCGACCAGGAACACGCCCAGGTCGGTGGCGCCGAACAGGCGCTCGCAGGCGTCGAGGATCTTGCCGAACACCGGCGTGGCGTCGGCCATCGAGCCGCTGATCACCTGCAGCACCTCGCCGGTCGCGGTCTGGTGCTCGAGCGCTTCGCGCGTCTCGGTGATCAGCCGCGCGTTCTCGATCGCGATCACCGCCTGGTCGGCGAAGGTCTTCAGCAGTTCCACCTGTCGTGGCGGCGTCTCGCCGGGTTCGGGCCAGGACGCGGCGATGACGCCGACGGCCTGGCCGTCCTTGAGCATCGGCGCGGCGATCAGCCGGCGCCAGGCGCCGACGGTCGAGGTCTGCGCGTCGTACTCGGTGTCGACGCTGGCGTCATGGATCGCCTGCACCTGGCCGCTCAGGATCGTGCGGCCACTGATCATGCGGCGCGTCGGCGGCCCCGGATAGTGCCGGCGCGCGTCGGCCAGCGCCTCCTCGCTCCAGCCGTGCGTGGCGACCAGGTGCACCTGCTGCCCGTCGTAGCGGAACACGGCGGCCGTGCTGGTGCCGAGCAGGCGGCGCGCGCTTTCCACGATCGCCTGGAATACCGGCGTCACGTCGGTGGACGACAGGCTGATGACGCGCAGCACCTCGCTGATCGCGGTCTGGTAGTCCAGCGCCTCGCGCAGCTCGGCGGTGCGGTCCTCGACCTTGCGCTCCAGCCCGGCGTAGGACTCGCGCAACTGCGCGCTCATGCGGTTGAACTGCTCGGCCAGGCCCTCCAGCTCGTCGCCGGTACGCACCACGATCTGCTGCTCCAGGTCGCCGGCGCCGATGCGCCGCGCGCCCTCGTCCAGCGTGCGGATCGGCCGCACCATGCTGCGCGCGAGCGCACCGGCCGCCAGCGCCGACGCCGCCAGGCCCGCCAGCAGCAGCCCCGCGGTCCACAGGATCGTCGCGTTCAGCCGCGCATAGACCTCGCTTACCGGCTGCTCGACGAAGACGCGCCAGCCCAGCGGCTCGATGGGCGCCATCGAGGCCAGCACGCGCGCGCCGCCCAGATCGTGCGAGGGCATGGCAGGCAGATCGTCGGCCGAGGCCGCCGTCAATGCCTTGACGTGTGCCAGTGCGCCGAGCTGGGTCTTGCGCAGCACCAGGCCGATGTCCGGGTCGGCCACCAGGAAGCCGTCCTGGTCGACCACGTAGGCCTTGCCCTTGTCGCCGATGCGGATGCGCGAGACCACGTCCCAGATGAACTTCAGGTTCAGCTCGGCCACCGTCAGCAGCGGCTTGTCGCCGCCGGAGCGGAAGGCGACGGTCATGTACGGCTCGGTTTCCTTGCGGAAATACACCGGCCCGAACCAGGGCTGGCCGCGCGTTGCCTGCTGGAACGCCGGCTCGGCGGAGCGGTCCTTGCCCGAGGCCAGCACGCTCATGCCCAGGCGCGATTCGGCGATCAGCTCGCGGCCCTGGCTGTCGATCAGCGCGATGTCGGTGACTTCCGGCGCCTGGCGCAGCAGCTTCAGGAACTCGATGCGGCGCAGCTCCAGGTCGCCCGCGCCCATCTGCGGCAGCGCCGCGTACTGCAGCTGCATCGTCACCTGGCGCAGATACTGCTCGATGCGCGCGGCGGCGCCGATCGCCTTCTCGCGCTGCAGGCTGGCCAGCGCAGCGGTGGTCTCGCGCCAGCTGAAGTACAGGCTGATGCCGCCGGAAGCCAGCAGCGCCAGGCTCACCAGCGACAGGATCAGCCGCAGGTACTTGCGGAACAGCTTGCCGCGATGCGTGTCGTGCGTCTGGCGCGGCACCGCCGGCGCCGCGTCCACGGCGTCGGTTGCGGCGCTGCGCTGGGGCGAGGTCGCAGGCTCGATGGCGCTCATCGGCGGATCGCTTCGTCGGCAGCCCGCATCGGCAACGACCCCATGGCCAGGCCCGGCGCGCGCCGCGCCGCCGCTGTTGCATGACGCCGGCGCCTCATTCGACCGCCGCTACCTGTTTCCGCCCGCCAAGGACTCGACCCAAGCCATGCCGGCGCGCGGCGCTCGGCGAGCGAGGCTGCGGTCGAAAGTGGCAAAACGCTCGCCCTCGCGCCGCTGCAGCGCGTGCAGCGCGCCGGCGAAGTCGAACCCCGCGTCGTAGGCCTGCAGCACCTGCTGGGTAAGCGCCGGCTCGAGCGCGTCGATGTGCTGCAGGGCCAGCAGATCGCGGCCCAGAACAGCAGCGCGCGCCTCGACGGCCGAAGAGCGACGACGGTCGATGCGTTCTTCATTCGATCACCTCGCCGGCGCGCGGCGCCTGCCAGGCGAGCGCGATGGCTTCTGGTCGATCACGATGCTCCTCTCGCCGGATGCAGGCACACGCATCATGCGCCAAACACGCGCCGTTGCCGCAGCCCGGTTCAGTTTGACATACTGATGCTGCATTCATATGCTTTGACATATGCGCACCACCGTCCGGCTCGACCCCCATTTGCTTGCCGAGGCCAAGAGGCGCGCCGCCGCAACCGGCACGACGCTGACCGCGGTGCTCGAACAGGCGCTGCGCGAATCGCTGGCGCGGCGCGAAACCAAGGCGGCGGCGCGGCCGTTGCGGCTGAAGACCTTCAAAGGCACCGGCCTGCGCGCGGGCGTGGATCTCGACGACAGCGCGGCCTTGCTCGACCTGATGGATTCCTGAGGTGCTGCTCGCCGATGTGAACGTGCTGGTGTATGCCCACCGCGAGGACGCACCGCAGCACACCGCCTGCCGCGCGTGGCTCGAGACCCTGATCAACGGGCCCGGGAGCTTCGCCTTCTCCGAACTCGTGCTGAGCGGCTTCCTGCGCGTCGTGACGCACCCCAAGGTCTTCGCGCGGCCCAGCCCGCTGGCCGACGCACTGGCCTTCGCCGAGCAACTGCGCAGCCGGCCGAACGGCGCGGCCGTCGCACCGGGGCCGCGCCACTGGGCGATTTTCCAGTCGCTGTGCGTCGATGCCGGCACCAAAGGCAACCTCGTCGCCGACGCCTACCTGGCGGCGATGGCCATCGAAGCCGGCTGCGAGTGGATCACCACCGACCGCGACTTCAGCCGCTTCAAGGGCCTGCGCTGGCGCTACCCGCTGCCGTAGCGAAGGCCGCGTCGCAGCACACGAGCGCGGCGGCGGCTGCGAGGCTGATTCGATGAACTCGGTGGCCCGCGCCAGCATCGCGGGCGGCACGCTGAGCTGCAACGCCGCGGCCGTGCGCAGGTTGATCATCAGGTCGAAGCGGGCATTCTGCTGCACCGGCAGCTGCGCCGGCGGCGTGCCGCGCAGGATGCGGTCGGCCTGGTCGGCCTGGTCGGCCGTGAGCCGGGCCGTCTCGCGCAGGTCGGGCGCATAGGCCACGAGTCCGCCGCCTTCGGCGAACCGGGCTTCGGTATCCAGTCGCGGATGGCCGCGGCCGTGCCGGCGACGAGGGGCCGCCGCTTCATTCGATCACTTCGTCGGCACTGACGCGCACGCTCTGCGGCACCGTCAGCCCGCGTGCCCGCGCCCGCTTCACTGGACCACCTCGTTCGCCGCGGCGCGCAGCGCCGGCGTCAGCTCCAGCCCCAGCGCGGCGGCGGCTTGCTGGTTCAGCACCAGCTCGAACTGCGTCGGCAGCAGGATCGGCAGCTCACCGGGGCGTGCGCCCTGCAGGATCTTGTGCACGAACACGGCCGTACGCAGGTAGAAGTCCCGCACGTCCGGGCCATAGGACATCAGCCCGCCGGCGCGTGCGAACTCGCCGAAAGGCGAGATCGCCGGCAGCCGCTGCCGCGCACAGAACTCGGCGATGGCCTTCGAGCGCGCGCGCACCAGCGGCGACGACAGCAGCACCAGCGCGTCGGGCGCCCGCCGCATGCCGTCGGCCAGTTCCTGCTCGAACTCGCCCTCGTCGCGCACGACCAGCGTGTCGACATCGAACTTCATCCGCTGCGCCGCGTTCTTGGCCGCCCACAGCTGCCACGGCCCGGTGCTGGCGTCCCACAGCAGGTTGAGCTTCTGCGCCTTGGGCACCACCTGGCGCAACAGCTCGAACCAGCGCCCGGTGATCGCCGGCTGGTCCAGGAACAGCCCGGTGACGTTGGTGCGCGGCTGCTCGAGCGAGCGCACCAGCCCGCTGCGCAGCGGGTCGGTCTCCAGGTCCAGCGCGACGATCGGCACGCTGCTGGTGGCATGCACCGCCGCATCCACCGCCGCGGGCCCGGCGCAGAACAGCACCGCCGGCCTGAGGCTGGCCAACTGGCGCGCCAGCAGCGGCAGATCGCGCGGGTTGCCGTCGGCGGAACGGAAGGCGAAGTTGACGCTTTCGCCCTCGACCAGGCCCTGCGCGCGCAGGCCCTGGCGCAGGTAGTCCAGCGGATGCACACCGGTGGCCACCAGCACCGCCACCAGCGGCACCGGGCTCGATTGCGTCCAGGCCGGGCGGCAGGCGGCGCACAGCAGCACGGCCAGGCAATGCCGCCTGGGCAGCGACGAGCGGCGCGCCGAGTTGTGCATGCCCTGCCCCTTGCCCCTTGCCCCTTGCCATTTTTGGTGCGGCGGGCCGCCGCACGGCTGGCAAGACTACTGCGCGCGCGGCGCGGCGGCAAACCCTAGTTTCATGCGCGCATCCATCCTCGACCAGGCGCGCCGGCGTGGTGCCGATGGACACGGCCGCCGTCGCGTCCGAGATCCGGCGCAGGCGGCTCCGCGGTGCAGCGGTGCAGCGGTGCAGCGGTCCGCGGTCTGCGGTCTGCGCGCGCAGCCTGAGCCGGCGCCTACGGCCCGCGCTGCACGCTGCTGCGCAGTTCGGCGCGGGGCAACCGCGCCAGCTTCGCCAGGCAGGCGGCGCCGGCGGGCGTCAGCTGCACCTCGACCAGCCGCCGGTCGCCGCGGCTCGCGCGGCGTTCGACCCAGCCGGCCTCCTCGCAGCGCGTGACGAGCGCGACCACGCCGTGATCCGACGGCCGGCTGGCCGCGGCGGTGTCGAACGCCGGCGGCCTCGGCTTGGTCGGCGGCGGCTGCGGCGACCGCGACTGGATGCGCTGCGAACTCAAGCGCGTGAAGGACGAGACGGCGCGGCTGTGGGGCGTCGGCCTGATCACCTGGGCGGCCGACCGCAGCCTGGTCGAATCGACGCTGGCCCACGCGCCGCACGCGGTGAGGCTGTCCTGCGGCGACCCGCGGCCGCATGCGCAGCGGGTCAAGGCGGCCGGCTGCCTGCTGATCTGCCAGGTGCAGGACCTGGCGGGCGCGCGGCTCGCGCGCGAGGCCGGCGCCGACCTGATCGTCGCGCAGGGCACCGAGGCCGGCGGTCACGGCGGCACGCGCTCGACGCTGCCGCTGGTGCCGGCGGTGGTCGACGCCGTGGCGCCGGTGCCCGTGGTCGCCGCTGGCGGCATCGCCGGCGGCCGCGGGCTCGCCGCCGCGCTGATGCTCGGCGCGCACGGCGCGCTCGCCGGCACGCGCTTCGCCGCCAGCGAAGAGGCGCTGAGCGACGCGGCGGCCAAGCGGCGCATCGCCGCGGCGAGCGGCCACCTGACCGAGCGCACCCGCGTCTTCGACATCGTGCGCAGCTGCCACTGGCCCGAGGGCTATACCGGACGCGCGCTCGTCAACCGCTCGCCGAGCGTTGGCGCTGCCGAGAAGGCGCGCTCGCCGGCGCGCTGAACACGCAGGCCGCCGCCTACCGGTCGGCGGCGCGCCAAGGCGACTTCGACACCGCGCTCGTCTGGGCCGGCGAGGGCGTGGATCTGATCGCCTCGGTCGTACCGGCCGCGGATATCGTGCACCGACTGGCCACCGAGGCCGAGGCCTGCCTCGCGCCCGGCGAGCGGCTGCGGCAGCGCTGAAACTACCGCTCCCGCCGGCGGCGCGGCCAGGCCGCCGCCAGCAGGCCCAGCGCCAACAGCGCATAGGTCGGCGGCTCGGGGATCTCGGCGGCGTGGAACACTTCCAGGCCGATCAGGTTCGAGACCCAGCGGCCGTTGCGCACGTCTGCAGGTACGACCACGCGCGCGAAGCCGCTGCGGTCCAGGTTCTGGCCATTGAGTTGGTAGGCGATCATGTACGGGTTGTTGCCGAACGATGGGCTCAGCTCGCCCAGCGCGAAGGCCGCCTTGTAGCCGTCGCTGCCCGTGGCCACCACGTACATGCCCAGCAGGTCGTTGTGCACCGAGGGATCGGTGACCAGGCCGACCACGTCGTTCAGCAGGCTCCACAGGCTGACGCCGACGTAGGTGTCGGCCCCGATGGTCTGCGTCACCGGCGTCAGCGCCTGCAGCGCCGCCAGGTCGAAGACTCCGGAGTGCAATACGTCCCCGCTGACGCTGAAGCTCGAGGACTGGCCGCCGCCGATGCCGGCGACCGTCGACGCGGTGCGCTGCAGTTGGACGCCGCTCAGGTTCGACACGTAGCGCCCGCCGCGCACGTCGTCCGGCGCGGTGGTGCGCGCGAAGCCGTCGCTGCCCAGCGGCACGGGGCTGCCGTTCACCACCCGGTCGTAGGCGGCCAGCGCCTGCAGGTTGCCGAACCCCGGGTTCAGCTCGCCCAGCGAGTAGACGGCACGGTAGCCGTCGCTGCCCTGGGCCACCACGATGCGGTTGTGGATGTCGTTCCTGATCGCCGGGTTGGTCTGGATGCCGGCCGAGTTCAGCATGCCCCACAGCGACGCGCCGGCGAAGGTGTGCGTCTGCGGCGTCGACCCGCTCAGGAACGTCACCGTCTGCGTCACCGCGGGCAGTGCCGCGAGCGCGTCGCGGTCGAAGACCGCCGGATGGTCGATCGCGCCGCTGAGGCTGAACTCGGTCGTCGGTGCGGCCTGCACGCCGCAGGCGGCGGAGAAGGCGCAAGCGGCCAGCGTGCGGCCGACGATGGAAAACCCGTGGGGTGAGCGCATGATCGATCGATGCCGTGGTAGTTTGGACAGCGACATATTATTACGGATATATCGTATGTCGCACTCTTTTTCGCATCCAGCCTTCATCGCAGGCGCTGCGATGTATCTACAGGATCATTTCGATCGCTTCCGGCCCGAAGCCCGGACCGGGCTCAATCGCGCGGCGCGCCGCTGCGGATGATCGTGCCCACGTGCGCGCCGCGCAGCGCGGCGGTGAGCCGGCCCGGCACGAGCCCGTTGACGATCTGCACCTGCCCGATGTGGCGCGCCGCCGCCATCACCTCCAGCAGCGCCCGGTCGAAGGGCAGCGTGTGCGCAGCCTGCGCCAGTTCGGCGGCACTGGTGTCGCGCAGCAGCTGCGCCTGCGCGGCGTCGGGCCCGTGCGGGTCGGCGCTGTACACGCCGTCCACGTCCTCGACGATGGTCAGGCCTGCGGCGCCGAGCGCGTCGGCCACCAGGAAGGCGCCCGCGTCGGCCCGGTGCGGCGGGATGCGCGAGGTCGGGAACTCATGGTGGTGGTACGGCGGGAAGGCGCTGCCCACCACCGCGCGCGCGGCCGTCAGGTGGATCGCCAGCTGGTTGGCGATGGTCGGGTGCTCGAGGTAGGACACGCCCTGCGATGCCAGCAGCGCCGCGAGCATGTGGCCGTTCTGTCCGGCTTCGTTGGCCGCCAGCGGCGCGAGCGAGCCCACCGGCAGGCCGAGGTCCAGCCCGACGCCGTACACGTGCCGTGCACGCAGGCCGGCCCCGGTCAGGATCAGCAGGCGGTGCTCCGGCAGCACGCGGCGCAGTTCGTCGACCAGCGGCAGGATGGCCTCGCGGCCGCGGTCCATGATGGAGCGGCCGCCGATCTTCACCACCTGCAGCCAGGGCAGCAGCCGGATCGGACGACCGCCGGCCACGGGCCGCGTGAGGCTGCCGTCGAGCAGGGTCTGGCGCGCCAGCGGCGACGCGAGGTGCTTGATGTCGTTGGCGTCGGGCATGGCTGTTCAGTCCGCGGTGATCAGGGTGCCGACATGCTCGCCGGCGAGCGCGCGCGTCAGGTGGCCCGGCACGAGCCCGTTGATGACCTGCACCTGGCGCACGTGGCGCGCGGCCAGCATCAGGTCGAGCACGGGGAACTCCAGCACCGAATCCTGCAGCCCCTTGGCCTTCATCTCCGCCACCGAGATGCGCGGGATGAAGACCGCGCCCTTCGCGGTCTTCGGGTTCGCGGTGTACAGGCCGTTCTCGTCCTTCACGTAGATCATCGCCCGGCAGCCGAACTGCTCGGCCACCAGGAAGCAGCCGGCATCGGTGCGGTACGGCGGAATCGAGCCCTCGGGCGCCACGCGCGTCCACAGCCCGTAGGGCGGCATGCCGCTGAAGACCACAGCCCGCACTTCGGCCAGGTACAGCGGCACCGCCGACAGGCCGGCGCCGTCGACAGCGGAAATGCCGTGGCGGGCCAGCAGCTGGCCGAGCATCGACGCGTTCTGGTTGGCTACCGACGCGCCGAGCTGGGTCAGCACGCCGGCCGGCAGGCCGAGCCCGGCGGCGATCGAGTACAGATGGCGCGCGCGGGTGCCGGCACCGGTGCCGATCAGCAGCGGGTGCGACTTGCGCGCGGCGACGATCTCGTCCACCAGCGGGTAGACCGCCGCGCGGCCGCGGTCGATGACGCTTTGCCCGCCGATCTTCAGCACCGCGGCATCGGGCAGGATGCGGTAGTCGGCTGCGGCTTCGGCCGCCGCCAGCAGCTGCGGGTCGGTCAGCGAGCGCTGCATCAGCAGCGCTTCGAGTTCCGCCGTCGTTCGGGTCATGCGGACGCCCTCCCGGAAGCTGCAGCCATGCCGGCGCCGGCCACCGAGTCGATCCAGGCCTCGATCGCCGACAGCTCGGGCGGCAACTCGACGGCCGAGCCGGCGAACTCGCGCCAGGCCGCGAGGTGCTTCGGCACCACCGCGGTCAGCAGCGGCAGGCCGCACGACATCAGCTCCAGCAGTTCGGCACGGAAGCCCTGGCCTACCGCTTCCAGGCCGCCGAAGCGGTTGATGACCACCAGTTCCGGCGCCTCTTCCAGCGCACGGCGCAGCACCCGGCTGGCGCGCGCGAAGCCGTGCGGGTCGGCACGGCAACCGCTGGATGCGGCAGCGCGCGGCTGCGACACCAGATAGGACTCGCCGGTGGCCAGATCCGTCAGCAGCATCTGCGTCGCGCAGTCCGCCGACGGGCCGCGCGGCGCCATCAGCAGGCCGCACAGCCGCCGCCCGGCGTCGCGCTGACGGCGCACCACGCGCGCCAGCAGTTCGTCCACGTCGCAGGAGCCGTCGGCGACGATGGCCGCCGCCGGGCCGGGCGCCTCGTCCGTCGGCTGGTGGGCGCCGATTCCTCGCGGATCGCCGGCAGTCATCATGAGATCCCTTCGTTCTGGCGATTTATACATAACGCATCGGTCCAGGCCTCAGCGGGCTGCAGGAACCAGGCGATGGTATTCGATATGTATACTCGGCTATCACGCTTCCACTCATCGCACGCCATCATGAAACCCCTTGGATTCCGCCTGCTGGGCCTCATTGGAGCATCGATCATCTCCTGTGCCGCGCAGGCCGGCGAGATTACCGTCTCCGCCGCCGCGAGCCTGACCAATGCGTTCAAGGACATCGCGCCGCTGTTCGAGGCCGCGCACCCGGGCACGAAGCTGCAATTGAACTTCGGCGCGTCGGGCGCGCTGCTGGCGCAGATCTCCAAGGGCGCGCCGGCCGACGTCTTCGTCAGCGCCGACCAGGAGACCATGGACCAGGCGCAGTCGCAGGGCCTGGTCAAGGCCGATCAGCGCCGCGACGTGGTGTCCAACTCGCTGGTCGTCATCGTGCCGGCCGGCGCCGGCAAGATTCCGGCGGCGCTGGCCGACCTGAGCCAGCCGGCCTTCGCACGCATCGCCATCGGCCTGCCGGCCAGCGTGCCGGTCGGCCGCTACACCAAGAGCGTGCTCGAAGGCGCCAATCTCTGGGGCGCGATCGAGCCGAAGATGATCGGCGCGAACAACGTGCGCCAGGCGCTGGACTACGTGGCCCGCTCGGAAGTCGATGCCGGCTTCGTCTACGCCACCGATGCGGCCATCATGCCCGACAAGGTGAAGGTGGCCTTCACGGTGCCGACGCCCAAGCCGATCCTGTATCCGGTGGCGGTGCTGACCGGCGCGCCGAATCCGGCGGAGGGCGCGAAGTTTGTCGACTTCCTGTTCACGCCGCCGGCGCAGGCGGTGCTGGCCAAGTACGGTTTCGGCAAGCCCTGAACTGACGGACAGCCGGCCTCGGACCGCGGGCGATGGGTGATGGGTGACGCGTGGATCGCGCTCTCGCTGACGCTGAAGGTCGCCGGCTGGGCCACCGCGCTGAATCTGGTGCTCGGCGTCGGCATCGGCTTTGCGGTCGCGCGGCTGCGCTTTCCCGGACGCGAGCTGCTCGACGCCGCGCTGACGCTGCCGATGGTGATGCCGCCGACCGTGCTGGGCTACTACCTGCTGGTCGTCGTCGGCAGCAAGGGCGTGCTCGGTGACTGGCTGCTGCAGAACTTCGGCATCCGGCTGATCTTCACCTGGCAGGCGGCGGTGATCGCGGCCACCATCGTCTCCTTCCCGCTGGTGTTCAAGGCGGCGCGCGCCGCCTTCGAGACCGTCGATCCGCAGCTGGAGGACGCGGCGCGCACCCTCGGCCTCGGCGAGGCCGCGGTGTTCTTCCGCGTGTCGCTGCCGCTGGCCTGGCGCGGCATCCTGGCCGGGCTGCTGCTGTCCTTCGCCAGGGCGCTGGGCGAGTTCGGCGCCACGCTGATGGTCGCCGGCAGCATCCGCGGCAAGACGCAGACGCTGTCGATCGCCGTCTACGAGGCGGTGCAGGCGGGCCAGGACGACACCGCCAACTTCCTGGTGGCGGTGACCTCGATCACCTGCATCGCGGTGCTGATGAGCGCGGGGCGGCTGGCGCCCGGCCGCGTCGCGGCCCGCGCCTGACGACCGCGGTATTGCGTCGTGCAGCAGCCTGCGCCCCCGAAGCCCGAAGTTGCGGCGGGCGCCGCTGCGCCGGTGTGGGACCTCGCATTGCGCAAGCAGTTGCGCCACGGCGCCAGCCGCTTCGACCTTGACATCCGCTTCAACAGCCGCGCGTCGCGCGTGGTGCTGTTCGGGCCGTCGGGGGCCGGCAAGACGCAGACGCTGCGCCTGATCGCCGGCATCACGCCGCCGGACAGCGGCCGCGTCGCGGTGGCCGGACGCGTGCTGTTCGACAGCGCGGCCGGCATCTCGCTGACGCCGCAGCAGCGGCGCCTGGCCTACGTGTTCCAGGACTACGCGCTCTTTCCGCACCTGAGCGTGGAGCAGAACATCGCCTTCGCCTGCCGGCGCGGCTGGCGCAACCCGTCGCGCCGCACGCACGAGCCGCGCGTGGACGAGTGGATCGAGCGCTTCGGCCTGCAGGCCGTCTGCAACCACTATCCGCACCAGATCTCGGGCGGCCAGCGCCAGCGCACGGCGCTGGCGCGCGCGCTGGTCACCGAGCCGGCGGCGCTGCTGCTGGACGAGCCCTTCGCGGCGCTGGACAGGTGGCTGCGCCGGCAGCTGCGCAGCGAGCTGCTGCAGCTGCAGCAGTCGCTGCAGCTGCCGTTGCTGCTCATCACCCACGACGATGACGACGTCTCGGTGCTGGCCGAGGAGGTGGTCTGCCTTGCCGGCGGACGCGTCGCCGCCGGCAACGATGCCGGGTTCGCGCTCGACGCCTGCACGGCCTGAACCGCCGCGCCGGCTATGCTGCGGCGCACGCACTGCCGCCCGCACTTCACCATGCCCCTGCGCCCGCGCTCGAGATCCGCACGCCCGCTCGCCGAGCTGCGCGGTGCGTTATGGGTGTCGGTCGGCGGCCAGGATCTGGGCGGGCAAGACCGCATCGGCCTGCTGCGCGCCATTGCCGAATGCGGCACGCTGACCGGCGCGGCGCAGGCCGTCGGCATCAGCTACAAGAGCGCGTGGGACACGCTCAACGCGATGAACGGGCTCGCCGGCCAGCCGCTGGTCGAGCGCGTCACCGGCGGACGCGGCGGCGGATCGACCCGGCTGACGCCGCACGGGCTGCGGCTGGTCGAACGCTACGAGCAGATCGAAGCCGTGCACCAGCGCTTCATGCAGCTGCTGAGCCGCAATGCGATGAACCTGGACGAGGAATTCTCCCTGCTGAAGGTGTTGAACATGAAAACCAGTGCCCGCAACCAATGGCTCGGCGTGGTCAGCGCGATCCGCGCCGGCGCCGTCAACGACGAGGTCGAGCTTCGCCTGCCCAGCGGCACGCGCATCGTCGCCATCATCACGCACGAGAGCACCGAAGCACTGGGCCTGCGCCTGAAACAGAGCGCGATGGCGCTGGTCAAGTCCTCGGCGGTGCTGCTGGCCACCGGCCTGGGGGACGCCAGGATCTCCGCGCGCAACCGCCTGCAAGGCCGGGTCGCCGCGATCGCCCCGGGGGCCGTAAATGCGGAAGTCACGGTGCGAGCCGAGGGCGACCTGCCGGTGGTGGCGATCGTTCCCCAGGCGTCGGTCGCCGAGTTCGGCCTGCAGGTGGGCTCCGAAGTCAGCGTGCTCTTCAAGGCGTCCGACGTGATCCTCGCCACCCTGCCCTGAGACCGTCGGCCGCGCTCGCCGGGCGCGGCCGCCCGCACGAGCAGGACGGCCGGCGATGCAGCGTCAGCGCGCCAGCATCGACATCAACTTGCGGATCTCCGCGCGGCACGCCACCGTCGCCTTGCTCTCGATGGTGCGGTAGACGGTGATCAGTTCGCGGCCGGCGTCGGTGAGCACGCTGCCGCCGCCGGCCGCCCCGCCCTTCGCCGACTCGACCGCCGCCTGGCGCAGCGAGCGGTTCAACTCGTCGAGCAGCAGCCAAGCCCGCCGGTACGACATGTCCAGGCTCTTCGCAGCGGCGGTGATCGATCCGGTCTTGTCGATGGCTTCGAGCAGCGCGATCTTGCCCGGGCCGACAGCGATCGTCTCGCCGTCGCTGACGCGAATGCGAAAGCGCAGTTCGGGCGCGCGGCGCGCGGCGCGCGAGCGCGGCTGCGATCGGCTGGCGGAGGAGGACTCGGGGCTCACGGTGCGGTGCGGGGTGCGTCGCCGCCAAGCATAGCCCGCCGGCCGCGACGCCCCGGGGCGGACGCCATCCATCGACGCCGGCATCGATATATTTGCCGGTATATTGCGAATCGTCGATTCATCCTGCCCGCGCCATGCAGACTCCGCCGTTCCGTCCAGCGCTTGTCCCGTCCGCCGCCGCGGCCAGGCCGGACATGCACTTCGCATCAGGACGTGGTTCGCCTGGAACAGGAACGGCAGCGCCTGCAGGACCATGCCGCCGAACTCGGCCGGGAGTTGGCGGCGGCCGAAGCGATGCTGCGCACGCCGCCGGAATCGGAAACCGGCGCGTCGGCGCTGCGCGATGCGCTGCAGGGCCGGCGTGTGCTGTACGTCGGCGGGCGCCCGAGTACGGGCACGGCCATCCGCGAGCTGGTGCTGCGCCACGGCGGCCAGTACCAGCGGCACGACGGCGGCCTGGAGGACCGCAAGGGCCTGCTGGCCGCGGCGCTGGCCTGGGCCGAGCTGGTGGTGTTCCCGGTCGACTGCGTGGACCACGACTCGGCGCTGGCCCTCGAGCGCAGCTGCCTGAAGCAGGGCACGCCGTTCCTGGCGTTGCGCAGCGCCGGCATCGCCAGCTTCGCGGCGGCGGTGACTCAGGCTGCGTCGCCCCGCGGACCTTCCTGCGGGGGGACGTGCCTGCGACACGGCTGAGGCGCACGCGCACCGGCCGTGACGCGTTTCAGCCGGCAGCGCCGGGAGCCGCTGCGCCAGCGGAGGAAACGACGCGCACCTTGACGTCGGCCGGTCCCGCCAGATAGGGCGAGGAGGTGACCAGGAAGTCCGCCCCGGCGGCGGCAAAAGCCACCGCGTTGCCGAGGTTCACCCCTCCTGCGGGCGCCAGCAGCGGCCGCCGTCCCGCCTCGTCCAGGCGCCGCCGCAGCGCAGCGAGCCCGTCCGGGCTGAAGCGCTCGAGCTGCAGCACGTCGGCACCGAGCGCGGCCATGCGCAGCGCCTCGTCCTCGCTGGTCACCTCGACCACGAGCTTCTTCTCGCGCTGCGCCGAGCGCAATGCGGCGATGCGTGCCGGCAGCGCCTCGTCCGCGAGAAAGGCGCGGTGCTCGGGAAACACCAGCAGGCTCTCCGACAGGCCCAGCCGGTGCATGACGCCGCCGCCCACGCGCACCGCCTTGGCCGCCAGCGCGCGCGTGCCGGGAAAGCCCTTGCGCGTGCACGCCACCGGAATGGCGTGGCCGGCGCCGGCGAGCTCGTCGACGATGCGGCGCGTGGCCGAGGCGATGCCCGAACCCCATTCGACGAGGTTCTGCGCCAGCTTCCAGGCCAGCAGCAGCGCTTCGGCGCCGCCCTCGGCGCGGATCAGCAGCGCGCCGCCGTCGACCCGCTCTGCGCTGCCACGCACGACACGCGCCCGGGCGCCGCACAGCTCGATCAGGCGCGCCGCCTCCTCGGTGCCGGCCACGACCATGGCCGCGCGCGCGCTGAACTCCACCGCACCCGCACGATCGCACAGCGCCAGGCCGCTGCTCGTCAGGTCGCCGAAGGGCGCGTCCTCGGCCAGCAGGGCCTGCAACGCGGCGTCGGAAAGCTCACAACGTGTCATCTCTGGAACCGGTTGCCATCAGACGCGGAATCCCAGCTGCCGCAATTGTTCTTGCACGGCAGGGTCGGCGAGCAGCTTGCGAAAGGCCCGCACCGCCGGCCGCTCGAGGCGGGCCTTGGGCACGATGAAGTCATAACGCTCTTCCTGCAGCGCCAGGAAGCCCAGGCCGTATTGCCGCGCCACGGTGTCGATGGCCACGCCCCAGTCCGCGCGGCGCTGCTGCACGGCGGCGGCCACCGCGTTGTGCGACTTGGTCTGCACGCCGTGGCCGGGCGGCCTGCGCGTGCCGAGCAAGCGGTCGATCAGCACGCGCGTGCCGCTGCCGGCGTTGCGGTTGACCATCGTGCAGTCGGGGTCCGACAGCGCCGCGGCGACCGCGTCCTCCACGGCCTTGCCTTCGAAGCGCGCATCGCCCGCGCGGAAGACCAGGCCCTGCAGGCGTCCATAACCGGGCACCAGGGCCAGGCTGTCGCCGAGCAGATGCGCGTTGTAGCGGCCGCTGCGCGCGTCCATCAGGTGCACGCTGGCGATGTCGCACTCGCCGCGCGCGGCGGCCTTCGCGCCGCCCATACTGCCCACGTACAGCACCTTGGGCCGCATGCCCTGGCGGATCAGACGGCCGACGATCGCGTCCAGCCCGACGCAGTGGCTGCCGATGATCACCAGATCGGCGGCTTCGAGGCCCCGCGACAGCAGCTGCACCTGCACTTCGGCGCCGCTGTCGACGATCTCGGTGTGCTGGTCGATGGTGATGAAGCCGTCAGCGCCGCTGAAGGTGGTCACCGAGCCCGAGCCCTTGCCCATCGGGTAGGCAATCAACCGCTCGTCGCCCTGCACCAGGCCGACGAGCAGGTATTCGGTGCGTCCGCGCTCGGAGTTGACGCGCATCGGCAACGTCGCGCTCACCCGCTCGCGCCGCTGCGGCGGCAAGCCCGCAAACGCGCGGATCACCGGTGCCACGAACTCATGGAAGGTGAAGATCGCCGAGGTCGGAAAGCCCGGCAGGATCACCACCGGCTTGCCCTGGCTCACCGCCAGGCAGATCGGCTTGCCCGGCTTGAGCGCCACGCCGTGCGCGACGATGCCCGGATCGCCCAGGCGGCCGGCGACGCGGTACGACAGGTCGCCGGCACCCTTGGAGGTGCCGCCCGACAGCAGCACCACGTCGTGCTCGAGCGCGCTGCGCAGCGCCGCGGCCAGCGCCTGCTCGTCGTCGCGCACGACGCCGAGCAGCACGGGCTCGCCGCCCAGTTCGCTCACCGCGGCGCCGATGATCGCGGCGTTGGAGTCGTAGACCGCGCCCAGCGGCAACGGCGAGCCCGGCGCCACGATCTCGTCGCCGGTCGACAGGATCGCCACGCGCGGGCGGCGGCACACGCGGACCTGCGCGACGCCGATCGCCGCCAGCACGCCGATCTCGCGCGAACTCAGCACCTGGCCCGCGCGCAGCACCGTCTCGCCGCGCGCGATGTCGGTGCCGGCGCAGCTGAGGTTCTCGCCCGCGGTGACGGCGCGGTTGATCTCGACGCAGCGCGTGCCGTCCGGGTCAGCGGCGATGTCGGTGTGCTCGACCATGACCACGGCGTCCGCGCCGCGCGGCAGCATCGCGCCGGTGGCGATCACGGTGGCACGCTGCGGGCCCACCGCTTCGGCGGGCACCATGCCGGGCGTCAGCAGCTCGGCGTTCAACGCCACGCGGCGCAGCTCTTCTTCGCCGGCGCCGAAGGTCGCGCTGGCCTGCACCGCGAAGCCGTCGACGTTGGACCGGTCGAATCCGGGCACGTCGACGCCGGCGATCACGTCGCCGCTCAACACCCGGCCGAGCGCCTGGGCCAGCGTCACGCTCTCGTGGCCCAGCGGCTCGAGCCTCAGGTGGCGGCGGAAGCGCTCGGTCGCCTCGTCGCGCGTGATCACGCTCAGGAACTGCGTCTGTCGGCCATCGCTCGCGGGCCGTGCATCGACGCGGGACGGGCGATCGGCCATGGACTCAGACCGGGCCGTAGAGGTCGTAGAGCCAGACGGTGACTTCGCTGCCGGGCGCATGGCCTTCGCTGTCGGCAGGCACGACGACGAAGCCATCGGCGCGCACGGTGGACGACAGCACCGATGCCCCGCTCAATGCCAGCGGTTCGACCTCGCCGCCGCGCAGGCGCACGCGGCAGTAGTCGACGCGGCCGACCGCCGAGACGATCTTGCGCGCCACCGTCGCGCGGCGCTGCGCATAGGGCCACTCGGGCGGAAGCCCGCCGCGCAGCCGGATCGCGCGGCCGGCGAAGAAGTCGTAGGCGCACAGGCACGACACCGGATTGCCCGGCAGCAGGAATACCAGCGCATCCCCGATGCGGCCGCAACCCGCGGGGCTGGACGGCCGCATGGCCACGCCGTGGATGGCGAGTTCCCCCGCTTGCGCCAGCAGGCGCGGCGCGTGATCCTCGGTGCCGACGCTGGAGCCGCCGGAGATCAGCACCACGTCGGCACCTCGGGCGGTGATGGCATCGCGGATGCGATCCGCATCGTCCCCGGTGCGCACATGGGCCTGCAACGCGCCGCCGTCGCGCGCGACCAGGCCGCGCAGCATCGGCGAGTTGGCGTCGTAGATGTCGTGCCTGCCCTTGGGCCGACCGGGGGCGGCGACTTCGTTGCCGGTGACGACGATGCGCACCCGCGGCCGGCCGACCACCATGACCCGATCCATGCCCAGCGACGCCAGCACGCCCACGTCCTGCGGCCGCAGCCGCCGGCCGGCTGCCAGCACGGCCGTGCCGCGCGCGATGTCCTCGCCGACGCGGCCCACGTGCTTGCCCGGCGCCAGAGCCATGGCCGTCTCGATGCCATGCGGCGTCTCGCGAACGTATTCCGCCGGCAGCACCGCATCGGCGCCGGCAGGCAGCGGCGCGCCGGTCATGATGCGCAGCGCCTCGCCCGGCTGCAGCGTGCCGTGGAACGGCTGCCCGGCAAGCGCCCGCCCGATCACGCGGAACGCCAGCGGGTTGTAGTCGCCGGCGCCGGTGGTTTCCTCGGCTCGCACGGCATAGCCGTCCATCGCGGCGCGATCGAAAGCCGGCACGTCTTCGGCGGCGACCGCTTCGCGCGCCAGCACGCGGCCGCCGGCGTCGTCGATGGCGATCGCCTGCGCGGGCAACGGCTGCGCATGCCGGTCGATCCATCGCCAGACATCCGCCACCTCGGCGCGGCGGCTGAAGCCGCGCATGCGGACATCGTGCGGAGTCGGGGCGGCGGGCGCCGTGCCAGTCTGATCCATGCGGGTGGTTCGGGGCTTCGGTCCAGTGTACGACCCCGGCTCGGGATGGACTCTTGGTGTGGCCCCAAGACAGCAAGGTCCCCTTTGGCTGAAGCGAGGCGGGACGCAGATGGGGATGGAGGCAGGGCTGATGAGTCAGAAGGAAGCCCAGCGGCTGGCGGTGCTCAGGCGGGTGGTGGATGAGGGGCTGGCGCAGGCGCAGGCGCAGGCGGCGCAGCCGCTGAGGCTGTCGGTGCGGCAGGTCAAGCGGCTGTGCCGGCGGCTGCGCGAGCACGGGGCAGCGGGATTGATCTCGCGCCGACGGCGGGCGGCCCAGCGCCCGCCGCATCGATGCGCGGCGGCGCGAGCACGACGTGGAACTGGTGCGCCGTGACTACGCCGGCTTCGGCCCGCTGCTGGCGCACGAGTACCTGCAGCGCGAGCACGATTTCGGCTTCAGCGTGGAGATGCTGCGCGGCTGGATGATCGCCGCCGGGCACCAGCGTGGAGCCCGCCAAGTGCTGGCGCGCCAGGCGCTGCTCGATGGCTGCTCGAGCCTCGTGCAGCCAGTCCAGCGCCGGGTACAACTCGTCGGCCGAGCACTGCCCGGCACCGAGCACGCGCCCCAGCGAGGAGCTGGCCGCCTCGTCGTGCAGCAGCCGATGCGTGGCCAGCTTGGAGGACGGCTCGATCACCCGGGCCACCAGCATCGCCAGCAGCAGCGGCTGCAGCTCCTTGGGTGCACCGGCGAACCACACGGCCGCACCGCAACCGCGCGCGCTGCCCAGCACGGCGGCCACATGGCCGTGGGGCAGCGAGCGCTCCACGACACGCTCGGGCAGTTCGAGCTGCTGTGCTCGGGCACGCTCGCCCAGCGCATGATGAAGTGCGGCAAGCCCAACTGCCGCTGCGCCAGCGACCCGGCCGCACGCCACGGCCCGTACTACGAGTGGGGCCGCATGCGCGCGGGCAAGCTCGTGCACTGCTACGTCACCGAGCAGCAGGCCCAGATCCTGCGCCAGGCGATCGACAACTACCGCCAGGTCAAGGCGCTGCTGCGCCAGTGGGAAGAAAACACCGAACGCCTCATCGACGCCAAGCAGCCGCCGCAGCCCTGACGCCAGCTACTCCAGCAAGCCGGTAATTGCGAGTTATTGCGCCGCAACATGTGCGGAATGTGGGACTCGCAGCTGCCTGTTGCGATAGAGCGAAGCCGCATTCACAGCTGCAATCGACTCGCAGGGCTGAACCTCTTACGCGCTTGCTATTGCATTCGCGAGCGCGAAGGTCTGACGCGGAAAGCCGGCCACCATTCGCCGAGCCGAACCTTGATTCGTGACAGGACCGAATCTTCGGTCTGGATCGAATGCAGAATTGTCGCCGGAACCACGGTGAACGCGTGATGCGCCATCCGTTCGGGCGAGACGCGAATAAACAGTTCGACACTTACGGGCGAAATCGAGGACTCCGATGCGGCGTCGAGATCGAACACGCAGATGTAGGCGTTCAACGCAGGCTCCGGCGGTGCGTCGTCGATCGCTCGAAGGCGTTTGACGCCGGGCGACTCATCTTCGAGTTCGGGCGCCCCCAAGAATGGCTGCCAACTCTCCCATACCGACCGCGGCAGAGCGAGCACTGATCCGGCTGCTGCGGATCCATCTCCCGCAAGCCGAAACTTCAGGAGCATCTGATAGAAGGTTCTCTTGAATACGTTCGCGATGTTCGGACCCTCGACGCCCTCGCCAGCCCAGTGCAAGAGGTTGGTCTGCAGCGCCGCGGGAAAGGTTGTCGGGTGAAGTCGAAGTCCGTCGCGAAGATTGTTCACGGCACGCTTGTAGGTGCCGTGGTAGTCCATGGCCTGGATCTCGAGGATGCCGTAGCGCGTCACCACGAATCCGCCTTGACTATCCGGTTTGATCTCGACCAGCGTCACATCGAACGCCATTTCCGGCGACCGTGCAGTCCCGATCACCGAAATCTCGCCGCCGAGCTTGTCTTGGAAGAAGAGATAGCCGGCACCGTTCTCGATCACGGCATTGGTGAAGTTCAGCAGTTCGGCGGCTTGCTCGAGGACGAGCACTGGCACAGGCGTGACTTCGTGCGCCAACCCAAAGATCAACTGACAGCCGCGGCGCACGATGTCAGAGCCGATGACACGGTAAGGACAAACCAGCCAGTCCTGCCGCGGCCCGTTGCTGACGCTGCTCACGGTGCATACGCCGCTCGAGTTCGTGTTCTTCACGCAGTTCGTACTACGGTGGAGAACATCGCTCAGGAACGGGCAGCGGCCGGCGCTGTCTTCAGTCACTCGAGCTATGTCAAGGCGGACAGTTGGGTAGATGCGCTGCCCGAACCACTCACTGACGAAATTGCTGCCGACGCGGACGCTTGTTGCCATGGAGCTTGGAGTCTGTCAGGTCTGTGAACTTCTTCTGGGCATCGAAGCCGATCACGTTGCGGCCGAGGTCTTGTGCAATCTCGAGAGCCCTGCCAGTACCGCAGAAGGGATCAAGCACAGTGCCCCCCTGGGGTGACGATGTCCGGATACGCGGTTCGACCAAGTCGAATGGGAAGGTGGCTGAGTGCCCGCTTTCACCTGGCGCGACGTTCACCACCACGACATCGGCCGCCCGCGTTTCGGCGCCGTCGATGTCGTAGTAGTACGCAGCGCGGCCAGCAGTCGGCTTCTTCACGAAGTGGAAGAAGTGCTCATGCGTGTTGCGAAGCCGGTCGCCTTCCGGCCTGGGCACTGCATTCGGCTTGTGCCAGATCAGGTCATTGCGGAGAATCCACATCCGTTCCTGCATCGCTATCGCGAAGCGGGCAGGGATGAGCAGCAACTGCTTTTCTTGTCGGATACCACCAAGCGGGGTTTTACGGCGGTAGCGTTCTTCGGTGCCGAGTCCCTGACGGCCCGCCTCACGAATGCTGGCCCACCGCGCAAAGTATGTATCGCCAACGTTGATCCACATGTTGCCGCCGGGTTTGAGGCACAGGCGCGCTTTGTCTAAGATCTCCGCGAGGTGGGTAACGAACCACTCGGGGTAGGGTTCCAGCCCAAGCAGGCCGCCATGCTTGCGATACCAATCGTAGCCGGGCGTTACCGACCCGATCTCGCGGACGGCGGGGATGTTGTTGAAGAGATTCCAGTTGTGACTGAGACCATAGTCGCGGTGACCCCAGTACGGTGGACTCGTGATGACCAGATCGACAGATGACTCTGGCAGTTGCTCGAACAAGTCGAACGCGTCACCGTCGTACGTCACCGCTGTCGTGCCGCGGCCAGTGTCCGTGTCCCGAGCCCCCTCGCCCAACGCCAGCTCGATCTGTTTTTCCATACAGTAACAGTGTAGCCCCAAGTGGTTCGCGTTTGAATCGCGTTTGAATCGTTGCGCATGGATCGGGCACCTGGCCCGTCTCGCTATGCAGTTTCAGATGTCGGCGCAGCGCCCGAGCGGCGGCACCCATTCCATCGCGTGGAACCCCAACCTGCTGCGAATCAGGCCGCGCAGCTGCGAAACCCCGCCGGCACGTCGTTGCGCGTGGCCGGAAAGAAGTTGCGGTAGCGCGGGTGGCGCATGCGCGGCTGCGTGCAGTGCGACGCACCCTTGAGCACCGGCCGTCCGTCGAACCAGGGGGCCGAGTAGTCGCGATAGGGATGCGGCTCGAAGCCGGCGAAAGGCGCGAAAGGGCTCGCGCTCCATTCCCACACGTCGCCCCAGCGGAAGGCCTGCGGCATGCTGCAGGCCGCGCATTCCCATTCGGCCTCGGTGGGCAGGCGGCGCCCGGCCCAGCGGCACCAGGCCTCGGCCTCGTGCCACGTGAGATGACACGCGGCCTCGCGCGGGTCGAGCGCCTGCCAGCGGCCGTCGCGCCACTGCTGCCATGCGTGGCCGCTGCGCCGCAGATAGCGCGGCCCGCCCGCCGGCTGCGCGGCGCGCCAGCGCGCGCCTTCTTCGCTCCACCAGCGCGCCTCGTCATAGCCGCCGGCTTCGACGAAGGGCAGGAACTCGGCCCAGCGTACGGCCTGCGCGTCGATGACGAAGGGCCGCAGCGCCACCTTCAGGCCGGGCAGCTCGTTGTCGAACGCGAAGCCCGCGCCGGGTTCGCTGCCCAGCCGCCACTCGCGTTCGCCGAAGGCAAGCGGCGCGGCCGGCTGCGGCAGCGCCGGTGCGCGCCAGCGCGCATCGTCGATCGCCAGGCCCAGCCCGCGCGCCATGTACAGCGCCGCTTCGTGGTGCATGTCCTCGTGCAGCAGCGCGAGCCGATAGAAATACAGCGCGTCGTCGCCGGGCCCGGCGCGGCGCAGCAGGGCCAGCGTTTCGTCGAGTTGGCGCGCCAGGTCATCGCGCGTCGCCGCGGCAGCGGGCAGCGGCAGCTGCCAGCGGCTGTCGTGCGGCACGCGGCTCGAGTTGTAGAGCGCATCCGCGCCGGCCCGCCGCGGCGCGCGCCGCTCGATATCGGGGTCCGCGCGTTCGCCGCGCGCGCACTCCGGGTTGCGCGCGATCCAGAACTCCTGGAACCAGCCGATGTGGCCCAGCTCCCACAGCGGCGGGTTCAGCTCGGCGCGCAGCGGCACCTGCAGCCCCGGCAAAGCCTGTTCGTAGGCCGCGAAGGTGGCGAGGGTGTCGGCGCGGCTCGCCGCCAGCGCCTCGGCCAAGGTCTGCGGCGCGCCGCGGCGGGCGTCGAGCGCGGCTCGGGTTAGGCTTGCATCGTGCATCGTGAACCCCTGGTCATCGTGACGCCGGCGCTGCGCGCGGCCAACAACGGCAACTGGCAGACCGCGCGGCGCTGGGCGGGCTTTCTTCGGCCAGCTTACCGCGTCCGCCTCAGCGACCGTTGGCTGGGCGGCAACGAGGCGTTGATGATCGCGCTGCACGCGCGGCGCTCGGCCGATGCCATCGCCGCCTGGCGCGCGGCGCATCCGGCGCGCCCGCTGCTGCTGGTGCTGACCGGCACCGACCTGTACCGCGACATCGCGGTCGATGCCGGCGCGCAGCGCTCGCTGGAGACGGCCGATGCACTGGTGGTGCTCAACGAACTCGGCGCCCGGCAGCTGCCCGAGGCGCATCGCGCCAAGGCCCACGTGGTGCTGCAGTCGTGCGCGGCGCGCGCGACGCTGCCGCGCACGCCGCGCCACCTGCGCGCGCTGATGGTCGGCCACCTGCGCGACGAGAAGGATCCGCGCACCTACTGGCGCGCCGCGCAGCGGCTGGCGGCGCGGCAGGACATCCTGCTCGACCACATCGGTGCCGCGCTCGACCCGGCGCTCGGCGCCGAGGCCGCCGCGCTGGCCGCGCGCCAGCCGCAGTTCCGCTGGCTCGGCGGACAGCCGCACGCGGCGGTGCGCCGCCGCATCCAGGCCGCGCACGTGCTGGTGCACGCCAGCCGCATGGAGGGCGGGGCGCACGTGGTGATCGAGGCCATACGCAGCGGCACGCCCGTGCTGGCCTCGCGCATCGACGGCAACCTGGGCCTGCTCGGCAGCGGCTACGAAGGCGTGTTCGAGCCCGGCGACGACGCGGCGCTGGCCGCCCTGCTCGCACGCGCCCGCGACGATGCCGATATGCTGGCGCGGCTCGCAGCCCGGCTGGCCCCGCGCGCGGCGCTGTTCGCGCCCGAGGCCGAAGGTGCCGCGCTGCACCGCATCGTCGGCCGACTGCTGGCCCACGCAACCACCGGAACCACGACATGAACGCACCCGACTTCACTTCCCTGCCGACCGAACCCCGGCTGACCTCGCTGTCGCACGGCGGCGGCTGCGGCTGCAAGATCGCCCCCGGCGTGCTGTCCGAGATCCTGAAGGGCAGCGCCGCGCTGCCGGTGCCTAAAGAGTTGCTGGTCGGCATCGAGACTGCCGACGACGCCGCCGTCTACCAGCTCAACGACGAGCAGGCGCTGATCGCGACCACCGACTTCTTCATGCCGATCGTCGACGACCCCTTCGACTTCGGCCGCATCGCCGCGACCAACGCCATCAGCGACGTCTACGCGATGGGCGGCAAGCCGATCCTGGCGCTGGCACTGGTCGGCATGCCGATCAACGTGCTGTCGACGGCGACCATCGGCCGCATCCTCGAAGGCGGCGCGTCGGTGTGCCGCAGCGCCGGCATCCCGATCGCCGGCGGCCACACCATCGATTCGGTGGAAGCGATCTACGGCCTGGTGGCGCTGGGGCTGGTGCATCCGCAGCGCGTCAAGCGCAACGCCGATGCGCAGCCGGGCGACGCGCTGGTGCTCGGCAAGCCGCTGGGCGTGGGCGTGATGAGCGCGGCGCTGAAGAAGGAACAGCTCGACGCTGCGGGCTACGCGCAGATGATCGCCGCGACGACGCAGCTGAACACGCCCGGCCCTGACCTGGCGGCGCTGCCCGGCGTGCACGCGCTGACCGACGTCACCGGCTTCGGCCTCGCCGGCCACGCGCTGGAACTGGCGCGCGGCGCCGGCTGCACGGTCGAGCTCGACTGGCGCGCCGCACCGCTGCTGCCGGGCGTGCGCGAACTGGCTGCGCGCGGTTTCGTCACCGGCGCGTCGGGCCGCAACTGGGCCGGCTACGGACGCGACGTGGCGCTGCCTGCCGGCTTCGCCGCCGAGGACCGCGCGCTGTTGACCGACCCGCAGACCAGCGGCGGGCTGCTCGTCGCCTGCGAGGGCGCGGCGCTGGATGCAGTGATGGCCGTCTTCCAGCGCCACGGCTTCGCGTCTGCCGCGGTCGTCGGGCGGGTGCTGCCCGCGCAGGACACGGCGTTGCGGGTCGCGGGCTGAAGCGCGGGCCGGTACCTGTTGTACCGGCGATGCCCGCCGCCTGAGACTGTCTGCTTCCCTGGTACGTCCTCGGTGAGCATCATCGCGTCGGGCCGAAGCCTTCGGCCTGGTTCCTGCAAGCTTGGAGGTGTTCCATGCACAAGAAGCTTCACTATTCGAGTTGGCTGATCGCGCCGATGCTCGCGTTCGCGCTGTGCCTGTCGGCAGGCACAGCGGCCGCCGGAAAACTCGAGTTGTCCGGCGCCAACGAGGTTCCCCCGGTGACGACCGCCGCGTCCGGTACGGGCACGATCACCGTGGCTGACGATGGCTCGGTGAGCGGCAGCGTGAAAGCCACCGGCCTCAGCGCCACGATGGCGCACATCCATCTGGGCGCAAGAGACAAGAACGGGCCGGTGATCATTGCGCTGACGCAGTCCGCGAACGGTGAATGGCCGGTGCCGGCCGGCGCCAAGCTCAGCGCGGAACAAATGAGGAGCTGCAAGGCCGGCGAGCTGTACGTCAACGTGCACACCGAGGCCCACAAGGGCGGTGAAATCCGCGCCCAGCTGAGCCCTTGAGCACGAGGCGGCGCGCTGGGTTCGAGGCTTTGCGCCCCGCCACTGCCGTGTTCTTCCGCGCAGGCCTCAGGCGCCCAGCCGCGCGCGCAGTTCGGTCTTCAACACCTTGCCGTAGTTGTTCTTCGGCAGCGCGTCGACGAAGAGGTAGCGCTTCGGCCGCTTGAAGCGCGCGATGCGCTCCAGGCAGAACGCGTCCAGCGCCGCCGCGTCGGGCGCGGCGCCGGGGCGCACGACGACGAAGGCCACCACCACTTCGCCCCACTCGGCGTCGGGCGCACCGACCACCGCGGCCTCGGCCACGCCGGGCGCGGCGAGCAGCACCTCTTCCACCTCGCGCGGGTAGATGTTCGAGCCGCCGCTGATCAGCAGGTCCTTGCTGCGGTCCTTCAGCGTCAGGAAGCCGTCGGCGTCGAAGCAGCCGACGTCGCCGGTCCACAGCCAGCCGTCGCGAATGGCCGCGGCGGTGGCTTCGGGCTTGCCCCAGTAGCCGGCCATCACGGTGTCGCCCCGCACCAGCACCTCGCCGATCTCGCCCACCGCGCATTCCCGGCCGGAGGCGTCGGCCACGCGCACGCGCACCGGCGTCTGCGCCACGCCCACCGACGCGCGGCGCTCGCGCTGGCGCGGATGGCCGGCGTCGGCCAGCAGGCTGCGCGACAGCGCGGTGGCCACCATCGGCGTCTCGCCCTGGCCGTAGATCTGCACGAAGCGCGGGCCCATGACGCGCAGCGCGCGCTCGATGTCGGCCAGGTACATCGGCGCGCCGCCGTAGACGATGGTCTTGAACGCGCCGACGGCATCGGCCGGCGTCAGCCCGGCGGCCTCGGCATGGTCGACCAGGCGCTTGACGATGGTCGGCGCGGCGAAGGTGGTCAGCGGCCCGAGCGCACGGCCCAGCGCGAACAGCTCCGCCGGATCGACGCCGCCGCTGTGCGGCACCACGTGGCGCGCGCCGGCCATCAGGTGCGGAATGGCGTAGATGCCGCAGCCGTGCGACATCGGCGCGGCGTAGACCATGGTGTCCTGCGGCGCGATGGCATCGACATCGGCGAAGTAGCCCAGGCCCATGGTCACCAGGTTGCGCTGCGTCAGCATCACGCCCTTGGGCCGGCCGGTGGTGCCGCTGGTGTAGAAGAGCCACGCCAGATCGTCCAGACCGCGCTCGGCCGGCGGCTCCAGGGTGTCGGGGCCGGCGGCGTCGGGCGCCGCCAGCAGCGCGTCGGCCGCGGCCGACTCGGCGTCCACCTGCTGCTGCAGCCCGGCCAGCGGCCGCTCGGCGACGTCGCGCGTGACGAAGGCCCAGCGCGCCTGGGCATCGGCGATGATCCACTCGGCTTCGGCCGGATGCAGCTTGGCGTTCACCGGCACCACCACCAGCCCGGCCCACCACGCGCCCCACAGAATCTCCAGATAGCGCGGATGGTTGCGCATGAACAGCAGCACACGCTCGCCCGGCTGCAGTCCGGTGGCGCGCAGGCGCCGCGCCAGCGCCGCACTGCGCGCCGCCCACTGGCCGTAGCTGGCCCACGGCTGCGCGCCGTCGAAGACGGCGGTGCGCTGCGGATCGAGCCGCGCCTGGCGCAGCAAGAGGTGGCTCAGGCTCATCGTCGGGTTCCTGCGGATGCGTGGCGCACGCGTGGCGCGCACCGCTGCATTCTGCGCCTGGGCGGCATCCGCGAGCCGCCGGCGGCGGCTCGCGAACCCGGCTCGGGAGGGGCGTTCACGCCGCTTTGCGCGCCGTGAACTGCTTCGCCGCGAAGGCCCAGACCAGCCGGCTGGCACTGGGCCCCGCCGCATCGCTGTACGGCAGCCGCGGCGCGCCGCCGCTCCAGGCGTGGCCCAGGCCTTCCACCTCGCACAGCGAAACGAGCGTGCGGCCCTCGTGCTTGTAGTCGGTGATGCGCATGGCACGGCTCTTGCCGCGCTGCAGCGTGCGCTGCGTACCGGCTTTGGCGGCGGTGGCCATGGCCCACACCGCAGCGGTGCGGGCCGCGTTGCTGGCCGACACCACGGCATCGGCAGCGCCATGCAGCACCAGCAGCGGCGGCAGCGTGGCGAAGACCGCTGCCGCGCCCATGGCCTTGCCGACCGCCGTCGTGAGCAGCGGCGGCGCATGCCGCCCGCTCATGGCGCCGAGCGCGGTCACCGCCGATTTCGCGGCGCCCGGCGCGACGCCGGAGTGCATGGCCACGGCCTTGAAGCGCTGTGGATAGCGCGTGGCCAGCAGCGCCGCCATGCTGGCCCCGGCCGACAGGCCGGCGACGGCGATGCGCGCGCGATCGACCGAGTGGAAGGCGCAGGCCTGATCGACGGCGGCCATCAGCGTGGCGGCCTCGGCGTCGGCGATGCCGGAGCGCCGGTCGTACCAGTTCCAGCAGCCCTGCGCATTGGCGAGCCGGTCCTGCTCGGGGTACAGCACGAAGAAGCGCTCGCGCGCCGCCAGAAGATTCATGCGCGTGCTGAGCGCGAAGCCGCGGGCGGTCTGCGTGCAGCCGTGCAGCATGACCAGCAACGGCAGCCGCTCGTCGCCGGGCAGGTCGGGGGGGCGGTACAGGCAGTAGTGGCGCGCACCGCCCGCGCCGATGGCGACACCGTCGAGCCAGTCGCCGCGGCCTCGCGGCGGCTTGAGTTGCCTGGCGGCGGCGCGCGTCCATTCGCCCGCGATGCGCGGGCCGCGCAACGCGAGCGCCGCCAGATCGGATACGGCGTTGCTCATGGGCGCACTGCGCTGCCGATCAGGCCGGCCTTCGGCTTCGGGCCGCGGGTTCAGGCGGCCATGTCGAGCACGATGCGGCCTTCGATCTCGCCGCGGTGCATGCGCGCGAAGATGTCGTTGATGTTCTCCAGCCGATCGGCGGCCACCGTCGCCGCGACCTTGCCCTGTGCGGCGAATTCCAGAGATTCCTGCAGATCGAGGCGCGTGCCGACGATCGAGCCGCGCACGGTGATGCCGTTGAGCACCATGCCGAAGATGTCGAGCGGGAAGTCGCCCGGCGGCAGCCCGACCAGCGACATCGTGCCGCCCCGGCGCAGCATGCCGGTGGCCTGCGCGAAGGCCTTCGGCGACACCGCGGTGACCAGCACGCCGTGCGCGCCGCCGATCTGCTGCTTCAGGTAGGCGGCCGGGTCGGTGTTGCGCGCATTCACCGTGACCGTCGCGCCCAGACGTTCGGCCAGCCGCAGTTTGGCGTCGTCCACGTCCACCGCGGCCACGTTCAGGCCCATCGCCTTCGCGTATTGCACGGCCATGTGGCCGAGGCCGCCGATGCCGGAGATCACCACCCAGTCGCCGGGCTGGGTGTCGGTGACCTTCAGGCCCTTGTAGACGGTGACGCCGGCGCACAGCACCGGCGCGATCTCGACGAAGCCGATCTCCTTCGGCAGGCGGCCGACATAGCCGGCGTCGGCCAGCGCGTACTGGGCGAAGCTGCCGTTGACCGAATAGCCGGTGTTCTGCTGCTGTTCGCACAGCGTTTCCCAGCCGCCGAGGCAGTGCACGCAATGGCCGCAGGCCGAATACAGCCAGGGCACGCCGACGCGGTCGCCTTCCTTCACGTGCTTGACGCCATCGCCGACCGCGGCCACGTGGCCCACGCCCTCGTGGCCGGGGATGAAAGGCGGATTCGGCTTGACCGGCCAGTCGCCCTCGGCGGCGTGCAGGTCGGTGTGGCAGACGCCGCAGGCCTGCACCTTCACCAGGATCTCGCCGCTGGCCGGGCGCGGCACGGCCACCTCCTCGATCGCCAGCGGCTGGCCGAAGGCGCGCACCACGGCAGCTTTCATGGTCTTGTCCATCACGGGCTCCTGTTGTCTGGTGAAAAGAGAGACTCAGTTTGCGCCACCCTCGCGACACACGCACCGGCGCAGATCAATGCGGACCGCGCCCACCGGCGGCGCGCATCGGGCGGCGTGAAGGCCATCAATCCGCTTGTGCTTTGCGCCCCCGGTTCTCGTTCGCGGCGACTATAGACCGAGTCGGAGGGCAACATCGCTGCTTCCCGCAGGCCCGACCTTCCGGCCTGAACTGCGCGCCGATGCCGCTAGACTGAAGCCGTGAGCATCCGCGGCCGCCGCGTCCCCGAGTCCGGCGTCCGCCCCTATCGCACGAGCATGTGAGGACTACGCAATGAGCACAACCACTCCAAGCCGCATCGGCGTCATCGGTGCCGGCACCATGGGCAACGGCATCGCGCAGATCTGCGCGCAGGCCAGGCTGCAGGTGCGCATGGTCGACATCGACGGCGCCGCGGTGCAGCGCGGCATCGGCACCGTGTCGAAGAACCTCGACCGGCTGGTGGCCAAGGACAAGCTGAGTGCCGCCGACAAGGACGCGGTGCTGGGCCGCATCGCCGGCGGCACCGACTACGCGGCGCTGCAGGACTGCGAGCTGGTGATCGAGGCCGCCACCGAGAACCTGGGCCTGAAGCTGAAGATCCTGAAGCAGCTGGACGAGCTGCTGGGCGAAAAGGTGGTGATCGCCACCAACACCTCGTCGATGTCGATCACGCAACTGGCCGCGGTGGTGCGCAACCCGGGCCGCTTCATCGGCATGCACTTCTTCAACCCGGTGCCGGTGATGGGGCTGGTGGAACTGATCCGCGGGCTGCAGACCGGCGACGCGGCGCACGCCTCGAGCGATGCCTTCGTGCGCCACATCGGCAAGACGCCGGTGACGGTGCGCAACAGCCCGGGCTTCGTCGTCAACCGCATCCTGTGCCCGATGATCAACGAGGCGATCTTCGTGCTGCAGGAGGGGCTGGCCAGCGCCGAGGACATCGACGCCGGCATGCGCCTGGGCTGCAACCACCCGATCGGCCCGCTGGCGCTGGCCGACATGATCGGCCTGGACACGATGCTGGCGGTGATGGACGTCTTCTACGAAGGCTTCAACGACCCGAAGTACCGCCCCGCGCAGCTGCTGAAGGAAATGGTCGCCGCCGGCCGGCTGGGGCGCAAGAGCGGGCGCGGCTTCTACAGCTACGCCTGACGGGCTCATCGCGCAGCGTGCGCGAGACCGCACGAGAGCTTCAGGCGGTGCGGCCCACGCCGCAGCGGTCCACGATCGGCGCGAGCTGCGGATCGTGGCCTGCAGAGCGGCCGCGCGCGATCCGCAGGATGTCCACGCTCGGCGAACGCCTGGCCGACATGGATGCCTCGGGGGTGGACGTGCAGGCTGATTTCCTGAGCCGAGCGATCGCGCGCACGGTTGCGCCGGCGGCCCGGGCGTCGGGCTTGAACCGACCGCAGCCCGCCGCCTGGAGCTGGAGTCGCGGCCGCACCCGCCATCGCCATCGAAGGCGTCCGCGGTGGCGCCGCCTGCGGACCGAGGCCGGGTCAGCGGGTCCGCCTCGTCAGAATTGCCCGAGAACCGAGAGACAACACCCCGTGAAGCTCGCCATCATTCCCGTCACGCCGTTCCAGCAGAACTGCTCGCTGGTCATCTGTTCCAAGACGAACCGCGCCGCCTTCGTCGACCCCGGCGGCGAGGTCGACCGCCTGTTCGAGGTGCTCGCCAAACGCGGCGCCACGCTGGAAAAGGTGCTGGTCACGCACGGCCACATCGACCACTGCGGCGGTGTCGCCGAGCTCGCCGAACGCGCCGGCGTGCCCATCGAAGGGCCGCATCCCGACGAGTCCTTCTGGATCGATCAACTCGACCACCAGGGCCGCATGTTCGGCGTGCCCGGCGCGCGCCGCTTCACGCCCGACCGCTGGCTGCACGGCGGCGACGAGGTCAGCGTCGGCGAGATGCGCTTCGAGGTGCGCCACTGCCCCGGCCACACCCCCGGGCACGTGATCTTCGCCAGCACGCAGTTCGGCGTGGCCTTCGTCGGCGACGTGCTGTTCCAGGGCTCGATAGGCCGCACCGACTTCCCGCGCGGCGACCACGACACACTGATCCGCTCGATCACCACGCAGCTGTGGCCGCTGGGCGGCGAGATGCAGTTCGTACCCGGCCACGGGCCGATGTCCACCTTCGGCGCCGAGCGGCGCAGCAACCCCTTCGTCGGGGATGCGGCCTTGGGCCGGGCCTGACAGGCAGGCGCCGATCAACCGGCGCGGCCGGCTGCTGTCCGCCCTACCCGCATCGTGACCGCTGTGACCGCTGTGGCCGCTGCTGCTGCGCGGCACCTTCGCGCTCGAGCTGGGCCCCGAGGCGAGGCCGGCCCGGGGGCGCCTCTTCCAGGACGCCGAACAGCTCGCCCCGGCCCGCAGGCACCCCCAAGTCATCGGCGCCGGCGCGTCGCCGCGGCGGCGCCGATGGCCCATACTGCCCCGCCGATCGCAGACGATCGGCAGCGCCCGGATCGCGCCGGGCCTCACCCACCCAAGTCGTCGGAGTAGGAATGCCAGTCACCCAGCACCCCCTCCACAGATCCGTGCATGCGG
>DAIMFR010000033.1:0-57830 GCA_036724445.1 Rubrivivax sp.
AACTCTACCGATCAGGCGCTTCGGACTGACGCTACTGAGGAAAATAGGTTCATGGGGTGCTGGCGTCGAACGCCAAGCTGCGGGCGCTGGCGGTACCGCGAGGGCCGCCCGCGCAAGCAGAGGCGGCAACCGAGGCTACAGCCGCCGCCGAGCGCGAAGTCGAGACGATCCAGGCCCAGCCACACCGCATCACCTGGGCATGGCTGCTCGAGCGCATGTTCGACATTTACATGCGGCCAGTAGTGTCCGGCTTTCCTCAGGCAGCGGCGCTGCTCATCCCCAGATAGGCGGACTGTACGGCGGGGTCGTTCAGCAGTTGTTGCGCCGCGCCTTCACCGACGATGCGGCCGTTCTCCAGCAGGTAGCCGCGGTCGGCGATCGCGAGGCTGCGCTTCGCGTTCTGCTCCACCAGCAGGATGCTCACGCCGGTGCCCTTGACATGCTCGAGCGCGCGGAACAGCTCGCTGCAGACGAGCGGCGACAGGCCGAGCGAGGGTTCGTCGAGCAGCAGCAGCCGGGGTGCCGACATCAGTGCGCGGCCGACCGCAACCATCTGCTGCTCGCCTCCGCTCATCGTGCGCGCGGTCTGCTTCAGTCGCTCGGCGAGGCGCGGAAACAGCGACAGCACGCGCTCGAGATTGGCCTTCTCGGCCGCGCGTGCGCGCTGCGGATACGCGCCGAGCGACAGGTTCTCGAGCACCGTGAGTTCGCCGAAGATGCCGCGTCCTTCGGGCACGAGCGCGATGCCTGCCTCGACGCGCAGCCGTGCCGGCAACGCGTGCAGCGGCTGGCCCGCCAGCGTCATGCGTGTCTCGGACGGCGTCGGCAACAGTCCGGCGATCGCCTTGAGCATCGTCGTCTTGCCTGCGCCGTTCGCGCCCAGCATCACGACGACCTCGGTGTCGCCGACGCGCAGCGAGACGCGATCGAGCGCACGATGCAGCCCGTACGAGGCCGACAGGCTTTCGAGCTCAAACATCGTCGTCTCCCAGGTATGCCTGGATGACCCGACGGTCGGCGAACACCTCCTGCGGCGTTCCTTCGGCGATCTTCGTTCCGGAGTTCATCACGATGCACCGATCGCACAGCGACCGGATCGCGTCCATCACGTGCTCGACCATCAGCACCGCTACGCCGGTGCCGCGCAGCGAGCGCACCAGCGCGACCGCCTCGACGAGCTCCGACGGGTTGAGCCCGGCGAGCCATTCGTCGAGCAGCAGCAGCCTGGGTTCGAGCGCCAGCGCACGCGCGAGCTCGAGCCGCTTCTGGTCGATGTAGGTGAGGTGTTGTGCGGACCGCCCGGCGAGTGCCGCCAGGCCGACGCGCGCCAGCAGCGGTGTCGGATCGGCGCGATGGTTGCCGCGACCGAACATCAGGCCGGCCTGCACGTTCTCGCGCACCGTCATCGTCTGGAACACGCGCACGAGCTGGAAGGTGCGGGCGATGCCGGCTCGCGCCCTCTCGTGCGGCGGTGCTGCGGCCATCTCGCTCCCCTGGAAGCGGACCGAACCGCGATCCGGGCGCAGCGCGCCGCTGATCAGGTGCAGCGCTGTCGTCTTGCCGGAGCCGTTCGGCCCGAGCAGCCCGACAATCTCGTCGGTGCCGACGTGAAAGGAGAGCTTGTCGACGGCGCGCAGGCCGCCGAAGGAGCGGCTGATGCCCTGCACTTCTAGCACGGGCGTCGTCATCGCGCGGCTCCGCCGGCGGCGGTGGCTGCGTTACGCCGCAGGCGCCCGCTCCGTGCGAGGACCAGCCCGACGATTCCGCGCGGCACTGCATAGACGATCAGCAGGAAGATCACGCCGAGGGCGATCGGGAAGTGGTTCGGCAGGTACTTGACCAGCGTCTCGAAGAGCAGCACCAGCGGCACCACGCCGAGCACCGGCCCCCAGAAGCGCGCGGTGCCGCCGAGCAGCGCCATGATGAGAACCTGGAACGAGACGATCGGGTTGAATGCGATCGCCGGGTCGATGTAGGTCCAGCGCGGTGCGACGATCGCGCCGGCGATCACCATGAACACCGACGTGATCGTGAAGGTGACGAGCTTGGTGCGCGTGGCGTCGATGCCGCAGTGGCGTGCCGCCTGCTCGTCCTCGCCGATCAGCCGAAGCGCGAAACCCAGGCGCGAGCGCGACAGCCACCAGCCGAGCAGCAGCACCAGCGCGAACAGCGCGAGCAGCTGGCCGTAGATGAAGCCCGGCGCCGCTGCATCGACGAACACGTAGCGGCCGATCGAGCCTGCGACCTTGCTCTCGTACCAGTTGACGACCTGGCGCAGCAGTTCGGTGAGCCCGAAAGTGAAGATGACGAAGTAGGTTCCCGACAGCCGCAGCGTGACGAGCCCGACCAGCAGCGAGAGCACGACGCCGATGGCCGCCGCCGCGAGCAGCACGAGCGGCCACGCGAGCACTTCGCCGAGCACCGCCACCGTATAGGAGCCGGCGCCGAAGAAGGCCACCGTCGCCAGCGAGATGTACTTCGTCGTTCCGCAGAACAGGCCCCAGGCCGTCGCCAGCACGCTGTACAGCAGCAGGTTGATCAGCAGCGCGGTCGTGTAGTCGTTGCCCATTCCCGGGGCGAACGCGAGCATGGCGAAGCAGGCGACCGCGAAGACCCAGCCCGTCCACCGCAGCCGGTTGTCGCTGCTTTCCGCTGCCGCGACGGCCGCTGCGGTGGTTTTGCCGTTGCTCATCGCGTCACCTTGCCGAACAGCCCGGCCGGAAAGAACAGCAGCACGATGAGAAAGAGCGCGTAGTTGGCCGCGAGCGTCAGGCCCGGGTCGACGAAGGTGCCGACGAAGCTCTCGACCAGCCCGAGCATCAGCGCGGCCGCCGCCGCACCCGCCATGTTGCCGATGCCGCCCATGATGACGACGATCAGCGCCTTCATCGTGAACACGACACCCATCGTCGCGCTGAAGGTGAGGAACATGCTGACCAGCACACCGGCCACCGCGGCCATCACGGTGCCGAGAGCGAAGGCCGCTGCCGCGAGCCGGCGCGTGTCGATGCCGACAAGTTGCGCCGAAACCGGATCGACCGACACCGCGCGGATCGCGGTGCCCACGCGCGTGCGCGTGAGCAGCAGCCAGATGGCAAGTCCGAGCACCGCGGCCATTGCCAGCGCGAGCAGGCGGTTGGCGGCGAGCGTAGTGCCGAGCACCGCGACCGGCACCGACAGGAACGAGTAGCTGAGGTAGCCGCCGCCGACGGCCACCAGCATCACGCCCTGGATGACGAACAACAGCCCGAAGGTGCCGAGCAGGCTGTCGGCTTCGAGCGCGTCGCGGTTCGGCGCGCGGCGCACGAGCGGCATCAGTGCCAGCGCGTAGATTGCCCAACCGGCGATCGCCGCCAGCGGCAGCGCGATCACCAGCGTGACCAGGGGAGACAGGCCGTGCCGACCGAACAGCGCCCACGCGAGCACCGATGCGGCGATCATCATCTCGCCGTACGACAGGTTCATGATGCGCGCTACGCCGTACTGGAGGTTCAGCCCCAGTGCGACCAGCGCGTACATGCCTCCCAGTGTCAGGCCGGTCAGCAGTGCGTCGACGAACGGCATCGCGGCTGCGCGCCCGGGAAGATCAGGCCTTCCACGCCGGCTTGGGTGCGACGACACGGCGGGCGCCCGGCTGCTGTGGCCCGATGCCGTAGAAGTCGCCGTCCTGCCATTGGCCGACCAACCAGCCGCCCTTGCGGATGTGGTTCTTGTCGTACTCGAGCTTGCCGACGATGGTGTCGAAGCTGTTCGTGCTCATGTGCTTCACGAGCGCCGCGTTGTCCATGCCGACTTTCTCGATCGACTGGCCGAGCGCCTGCAGCGCCGCGTAGAACAGCGACGAGCCCCAGCGGTCGGGCTCGCGCTGGTGCATCGCAACGTGGCGCTGGACGTAAGCGCGGAACGCGTCGCTGTCGGGGTTCCAGCCGCCGATACCCATCACGCCGTCGATGGCGTCACCAAAGCGCTGCTTGTATTGCGGGAACGCGGAGCCAACCGCGGTGTAAAAGACCTTCGGGTTGAAGCCGCGCACGCGAGCGGTGTCGGTGAGCGCCATCGTGTCGGGCGGATAGCTGAAGGCCATGAACACGTCGGGGTTCGCGCGTTGCGCCTCGCTGATCACCGGCGTGAGGTCCTGCGTCGACAGCGGGTAGCTGCCGTCGTAGACCAGCTCGTAGTTTGACGCCTTCAGTGCGCGTCGCGCGGCATTGCCCAATTCGATTCCGAACTGCTCTGCGGCGTTGACGACCGCCACGCGGGTGCCGATCGTGCCGGCACTGCGCAGCTGGTTCAGCGTCGCGACCAGCGACTCGGCATAGGTCGACGACGTGGCCAGCGTCGAGAAGATGTTCGGCCAGCGCTTGACGACCTCGGCGATGCGATCGCTCGCCATGCTGCCGGTGAGCATCGGGTAGCCGCCTCGCGCGAAGATCGGCGCCACGGCGAGGTTCTGCCCGGTGCCCCAAGGGGGCAGCAGGATGTCGACCTTGTCCTGGCTGATCAGGCGCTCGACCGCACGCACCGCTTCCTCCGACTGGCTGCGATCGTCGTACTCGACGTGCTCGAGCTTCATCTTGCGCCCGCCCACGTTCAGGCCGCCGGCATCGTTCACGTCCTTGATCCACAGCAGGTAGTTCGGCCACTGAGTGACCGAGGCCCCGCCAGCGAACGGTCCGGTCTTCGAGATCGCCCAGCCGACCTTGAGCGTGCCGGTCTGCGCACGTACGAAGGGGGGAGCCGCGAATGCGGCGGCGGCGGCGCCCATCGTGCCGATCACCTTGCGTCGTTGCGGGTTCATGCTCATGACTTTTCTCCTGCGGTTTGTCGATAGCTGCGCACTATTACACAGGCTGCACCCGCCGTGCGCCGCGGCGAGCGGGATCAGACGTTCATGCCGCCATCGGCCATGAGTGTGGTGCCGGTGGTGAAACTGCTGTCGTCGCTCGCCAGCCACAGCACGGCGCGCGCGATCTCGTCGGCATGCGCGTGGCGTCCCAACGGGATCATCCGATTGAAGAACTCCGTGGCGTTCTCCCCGAGCACCGCCGACAGGCGCTGCTCGAGGCTTTTCTGGAACTCGTTCTCGACCGGCCCGGGGTGCACGGTGTTGACGCGGATCCGCCGCGCGGCCGCCTCCTTCGAAACGCTGCGCATCAGTCCAACCTGCGCATGCTTGGCGGTGATGTACGCCGACACGCCCGGATCGCCGCGCATGCCGGCCACGCTCGAGCAGATCACCAGGCTGCCGCCGTCCCGCATGGCAGGCAGCCCGTGCTTGCAGGCGAGGAAGGCACCGCGCACGTGAACGGCGAGCACGCTGTCGAACACTTCTTCGGGGTAGTCGACGACCGGCGCGATGACGCCGCTGTTGCCGGCGTTGCTGAAGAGAACGTCGATGGGGCCGAAGGTAGCGACGGCGTCGTCGATGGTGCGCTGCCATTCGCTGCTGCGCGTGACATCGAGCGGCAGAGCGCGCACGCGGTCGGCGGGTAGTGTGGCGCGGGCGGCATCGAGGGCCGGCCCGGGCAGGTCGGCGACCGTCACGCTTGCGCCTTCGGCGCAGAAGACGCGCGCGGTGGCCAGGCCGATGCTGCCGGCGCCGCCGGTGATCAGCGCATGCCGGTCGTGCAGCTTCATTGCACCGTCTGGCCCGACATCACCGTCTCCAGGTGCTCGGCCAGCCGCGTCGCCAGTGCCATGATCGTCAACGACGGGTTGACCGACAGCGTGCGCGGAACGAGCGAGCCGTCGCCGACGAACAGGCCCTTGACCTCGTGCGATTCGCCGTTGCGATCGACCACCGAGCGGGTCGGGTCGTCTCCCATCCGGCAGCCGCCCTGCGTGTGCGTGGAGATAATGCCCGTCCAGCAGATCTTCTTCGCGCCGGCAGCCTGCAGCACCTCCCGGCTGAATCGCAGCGCAGCTTCGAGTCGCGTGTGCTCGCTCGGCTGGAAGTCGACCCCGATGCGCTCGCGCCCGTCTTCGGCGATGCCCACGCTGCCGTTGTTCTCGTCGTTGACCATCGCGAGCACGCCGATCCAGCGTCGGTAGCCGCGCAGCGCGTCGACCAGCGGCGCTCCCCACAGCGGCCCGCTCTCGTCGCGAATCGTCGTCGCGAAGGCGATCGGGTCCATCACCGTGGACGCCTCGAGCACGAAGCCGCCGTCCTCGTCGTGCCGGAATTTCATGCAATGCGCGCTGATCGGATAGACGCGATGCGCATCCTGCACGTCATCGAACAGCCCGTAGACGAGGCGAAACGGATGCAACCCGACATGCCTGCCGATCGTGCGGTTGCGCAGCCCCGATCGAAGCAGCAACAGCGAAGTGTTCAGCGCGCCGGCGGCGGCGACGATGATCGGCGCGCGCACCTGGTGCCGGCTGCCGGCGTCGTCGACGTACTCGACGCCCATCGCCCGACGCCCTTCGGCGGAGTTCTCGACGAGTACGCGCTCGACCTGCACGCCGGTGCGCAGCTCGAGCGGGCAGCGCGCGAGGGCCCTGGCGATGTAGGTGTTCATCGTCGACTTGCCGGCGTCGGTCGGGCATCCCTGCAGGCACGACCCGTAGCGCATGCAGTTGGCATCGGTGTACGACTGCACCGGCTCGAGGTCGGTGCCGAGCGCGCGGAATCCGGCCTGCGCCGTGTAGACGCTCTTCTCCCAGTCGCTGCGCTCGCGCACGCCGAGCAGGTTCTCGACGCGGTCGTAGTACGGCGCGAGTTCGTCGATGCCGAAGGGCCCGCCGTTTGCGCCGGTGAGTCCGGTTGCGGCATGCCACTTGTCGACATCGCGGGCATCGGCGCGCAACGCGACCTTCGTGTTGATGGTCGTCGAGCCGCCGACGCATTTCCCCGAAAGGAATGCGAGCACGTCGCCGCCGGGCAGGGGGGCGAAGCGCATCGGCCAGAACAGGTCGTGGTCGGCCTTCGCCTCCCAGCGCTGGAAGTTCTCCGAGGTGAGGTGTCGGCCGGCCTCGAGCAGGAGCACGCTGCGACCGCACTGCGCGAGCTCGCCAGCGACGATGCCGCCGCCCGCGCCCGAGCCGACGACGATGACGTCGAGTTCGCTTTTCATCGTGCGCTTTCCCCGATCCCCAGCCACGACCAGTCGCGTTCGAGGTCGACCGCACGCGGCGGCTGGAAGTCGATCTCCGCCCAGGCGCCCGGGCCCGGCCGGCCCGGCGCGACGAAGTCGCTGTAGTAGGCCTGGATGGCCAGCGCCCGCACCAGGGCGAACCCGGGCGCGTGCGCCTTCGCGGACAGCGCCTCGAGGGAGTCAGCCTGCGACAGCATGTCGATTGCCTCCAGCGCGCCCGCCCGCGCGTCGACGGGCATCTTCGCCAGCATCGCATCGACGAAGACGACAGCACCCGTGCGAATACACCCGGGCACGATGCGCTCGCAGAGCGCTTCGGCGCTCGCGGCACGCTGCTCGTCGAGAACTCTAAGTGACATTCCTCCTCCGGATTCTCTTCTTGGCCGCCATGCTAGTCGCGACACCGCGAAGCAGCAGTTTCCCGGCAAGCGCTACCACATGCACAACCCGGGGTTGACGGCGGCGCGCATCGTAGCCGAGGAGCTGGGTTGCGCGAACAGCGCGTCCGGCGCGCTCAACGCTGTCTGGTTGCTCTCGATCATGCTCATGTGCAGCGATGATGCACCGTCGGCACGGCGCGACGCGCCGCCGACCCAGCCTGTTTTCACCGAGTGAAAACAGGGAAAACGCTGAGACGCGGCCGTCGCGATCGCGGCAGGCTGACGGCGTTGACGCTTCTCGAGGACGCGAGCGATGCTGGCAGCCTGCTACGAACGAACCG
Source organism: Rubrivivax sp. (assembly GCA_036724445.1). Classification (GTDB taxonomy): domain Bacteria; phylum Pseudomonadota; class Gammaproteobacteria; order Burkholderiales; family Burkholderiaceae_C; genus Rubrivivax. The sequence goes on from DAIMFR010000033.1 coordinate 7,819, forward strand.
GCGCGGCGGCCGAGGTGCTGCGCGTCGTCGATCTGCCCGATCCGGTACCCGGCCCGGGCGAAGTCGGTGTCCGCCTGCGCTGGTCGGGCATCAATCCGACCGACGTGAAGTCGCGCTCGGGGGCGCGCGGTCCGCAGATGCCGTTCGCGCGCGTCGTGCCGCACAGCGACGGCATGGGGGTGATCGACGCCGTCGGGCCGGGCGTGACCGAGTCGCGCCTGGGCGAGCGCGTGTGGCTGTGGAACGCCGCCTGGGGCCGCGCCTGCGGAACAGCGGCGCAGCGCATCGCGCTGCCCGCCGAACAGGCCGTGCCGCTGCCCGAGGCGGCGAGCGACGAGGCCGGTGCGTGCCTCGGCATCCCGGCGATGACGGCGCTGCACGCCCTGCTCACCGACGGCGGCGTGGCCGGCAAGCGCGTGCTGGTGGCGGGCGGCGGCGGCGCCGTCGGCCACTATGCGGTGCAGTTCGCGCGCCTGCTGGGCGCGCGCCAGGTGCTGGCCACGGCGAGCACGCCCGCCAAGCAGCGCCTGGCCGCCGAGGCGGGGGCGGCGGCGGTGGTCGACTACCGCGACGCCGACGCTGCGCAGCGGCTGCGCGACGCGACCGGAGGAGAAGGCGTCGACCGCATCGTCGAGGTCGACCTCGCTGCCAATGCGGCGCTCGACCTGGCGGTGATGCGCCCCGGCGCGCTGTGGGTCGCCTACGGCAACGGCGGGCGCCAGTTCACACTGCCTTTCTTCCCGATGATCTCGGCGCATGTGCTGCTGCGCCTGTTCATCGTCTTTCGCCTCGACGCGGCCGAGCGCGCGCGCGCCCACGCACTGCTCGCCGGCTGGCTCGGGCAGGGCGCGCTGCGCCACCACGTCGCGTCGAACTTCGACCTGGCGTCGGTCGCGCAGGCGCACGACGCCGTCGAGTCGGGGCGCGCCGGCGCCCGTGTGCTGCTGCGGCTTCCCTAGACAAGGAAGAGAAGGCAAGGAAGAGAAGGTCATCGACTACCGGGAGCAGAACGCGAAGGCAGGCTACGTCCATGTCATCTCGAACCTCGGAGCCTTCGGCGAAGGCGTATACAAGATCGGGATGGCGCGCCGGCTCGAACCGATGGAGCGGATCGGATTAGACGATGCGTCGGTCCCGTTCTGGTTCGATGTGCATGCAATGGTGTCTCGGAGAACGCGCCCGCCCTGGAAGCGAAGCTCCACCAGAGATTTGCAGCCGGCCGACTGAACAAGGTCAATGGACGCAAGGAGTTCTTCCGTGCGGACATTTCGGAGATCGAGGCCGTGATTCGCGCAAACTGCGATGCCGTCGTCGAGTCCGTCGACGAAGATGCGGCGGAGCAGTACCGCGAGAGTATGCGTATGGCTATGCCTACTGCCGCGATACAACAATCCGAACGCGTCGCCGCCAAGGAACTGACTCAGGGAAACGGGCAACCATATCGCCTGGGAGCGCCCGTCATCCCATCCGCGCCGCACGCAGCCGGCTTCTGCATCGGCGCATCGGCCCGAGTGAAATCAGTAGTCCAGCTCGCATTGGTGACGTACCGCCAGGACGACCACGGTCGAGCGCTCGTCGCAGCGGTACAGCGCGAGGCAACCACTGTCGCCGAAGTCGATCAGCCACTCGCGATATTCAGGTTCCACGTCGTGCACGGGCCGACCCATCCCAGGCTGCCGGGCCAGCGATGCCACGCCCTCGCGGATCACCTTGACGGTGCGCCGGGCGGCCTCGGCGTTCTTCGCAAACGAGAAAGCGGTACAGGCGCTGCACGTCGCGCAGCGCGGGCTCGGTCCAGATCAGTCGCGGCATTCAGGCGGCTCGACGTCCTGCCCGGCTTCGAGCCGGGCCAGCCAAGCGTCGGCCTGCCTGGCCGTCAGGTGCCGCCCCGTGGCCTGGTGGTCGTTCCACGCGTTGATGGCAACCTGCCTGTAGGCTTCCCGCCGATCCTCACGCTCGACGTACTGCTTGATGGCCTCGCGCATCAACCAGCGTGGTGTGCGTTGACGCGCCTGCGCGAGGCGCTTGATGCGCTGCTTGATGTCGGCGTCGATCTTGATCGCCACGGGACGTGCAGCAACGGTCGTGTTCATGCGCAGTTGGAGTCATCGGGGAGTAGTCGGAGGTGATATCCGCCGATACCGCTGACACGGTGTTCGCTGCAGCAGCATGCCTACCACTCCCGCAGCTTCGCCCGCAGCCGCGCGATCGACTGGCTGTGCAGCTGGCAGACGCGGCTTTCGGTGACGCCGATGACCGCGGCGATCTCCTTCAGGTTCATGTCGTGCTCGTAGTACATGCTCATCACGTACTGCTCGCGCTCGGGCAGGTTCTTGATGGCTTCGACCAGCGCCATGCGCATGCGCTGGTCCTGCAGCAGCGCCAGCGGGTCGTGGTCCGCGCTGGCCACGTGGCGGTCCAGGAAATCGTCGTCGCCGTCGTCGCCGCTCATGTCTTCCAGGCACACCAGCTGCGTGCCGCGCACCTTGCCCAGCAGCTCCTGGTAGTCGGCCAGCTTCATGCCCATCTCGGCGGCGATCTCGCCTTCGCTGGGCGCGCGGCCGTGGCGCTGCTCGAGCGTGCGCACCGCGGCTTCGATGCTGCGCTGGTGGCGGCGGTCGCCGCGGCTCATCCAGTCGTTGCCGCGCAGTTCGTCGAGCATCGCGCCGCGGATGCGCTGCGTGGCGAAGGTCTCGAACTGCACCCCCTGGCCGGCGTCGAAGCGGCTCAGCGCGTCGGACAGGCCGATCATGCCCACCTGGATCAGGTCGTCGAGCTCGACGTTGGCCGGCAGCTTGGCGATCATCTGGTGCGCCAGGCGCCGCACCAGCGGGCTGTACTGCTTGATCATCGCGTTGGCGTCCAGACGCCCCTTGGCGGTGTACATGATGGTCTTGCTCTCCGGACAGGTCTTCAGATCGGGTTCAGGGCGCCGTGCTGCGCTGCGCCTGCGCGCCAGGCGGCGCTCGCGCTCATCGGCGGCGGCGCGGCAATCGCGGCGGCTTCGTGCGCGTCGCCGCCGCCGCTCAGCTGCGCGGCGACCAGCGCGTGCAGGTCGGCGCCGGGGCGGTCGCGCACGTCGCAGGCCGGGTCGATGGCCACCCAGTCGCGCAGCACGACGCCCAGGAAGCTTTCGGCGCAGCTCGCCAGGCGCCCGGCAATCAGCGCGGTACGCGGCTGCGCCGGCGGCGCGGCCAGCAGCAGGTCGCAGCTCATCAGGCCGCAGCGCAGCGCCAGCAGCTTCATCGCCGCATAGGCGTGGGTCACGCTGTCGGGCACGTCGGCGGCCAGCAGCAGCGGGCGCAGCGCGCGCTGCCCGTACAGCCGCGCCAGGTCGCTGGCGCCGGCATGCACCAGCAGCACGCTGCATTGCGGCGCGGCGGCCTGCACGCGCTCGAGGAAGTGCGCCGACGAGCCGCGCGCGTCCACATGGCGCAGCGGCAGGCCGCGCGCCGCCAGGTACGACAGCTGCGGCGACAGCGGCTCGATGCAGGCGCGCAGGTCCAGCGCCGCCAGCTCCTGCGGCGGCGGCGAGGTGTCCGCGGCGTCGACCACCAGGGTGTGCAGCCCGAGGCTGCCGAGCACCGTGGTCAGCCGCTCCAGCACCACGCCGCCGAAGGCGGCGTGCGGGTTGGCCACCAGCGCCAGGTGCCGCAGCTGCGCGCCGGCGAACAGGCGCCGCAGCCCGTGCGCCTGGTCGGCGGGCGAACCGGGCCGCCGCGGCGCACCGGCGTGCATGCCTGCGCTCATCGGCACGGCGCGCTCAGGCATGCGCGGCCAGCGCGGCGGGCGCGGCCCGCACGCCGGCAAAGATCAGGTTGACGTCGCCGGCGTCCATGCGCCAGGCGCTGGCCGGCGCGGCGCGCAGCGCCTGCTGCAGCAGCGCATGCGCCGACAGGCGGTGCCAGTCCTCGGGCACGCGCTGGCCGTTGGCCACGGCCAGCACCTTGAGCTTGTGGCGGATCATCGCGTCCAGTGCCGGGCCCAGCTTCACCGCCTCGTCCACCTTGGACAGGATCACGCCGCGGCAGGTGTGGGCCTTGTAGGCCTGCAGCACGTCGTCGATGGTCTCGCCCTGCGCCGCGGCGTTGACCACCAGCAGCCGGTTGACGCTGCGGTGCGACAGCATGTCCAGCAGCTCGCGCGTGCGCGCGTCGCGCTGCGCCATGCCCGCGGTGTCGATCAGCACCATCTTCTTGCCCGACAGCAGCTCGAGCAGGTCGTCGAGCGAGGCGCGGTCGTGCGCGGTGTGCACCGGCACGCCGAGGATGCGGCCGTAGGCGCGCAACTGCTCGTGCGCGGCCACGCGGTAGGCGTCGAGCGTGATCAGCCCCAGGTTCGACGCGCCGTGGCGCGTGGCGAAGGCCGCCGCCAGCTTGGCGGTGCTGGTGGTCTTACCGACGCCGGTGGCGCCGACCAGCGCGAACACGCCGCCGGTATCTTCCAGCGGCGCCTCGCTCTCGCCGCTTTGCAGGTTGCGCTCCAGCACGCCGGCCGCCCAGGCGGTCTCGTCGCAGTCGTCGGGCAGGCTGTCGGCCAGCTTGCGCGTCAGCGCCGGCGAGAAGCCCAGGTCCAGCAGCCGCTGCGTCAGTTGCGCCTGGCGCGGCTGGCGCTGCAGCTTTTCCATGAAGGCCAGCGCGCCGAAGCGGTCCTCGATCAGGCCCTTCATCGCGCGCAGTTCGCTGAGCATCTCGCGCACCTCGGCCGGCGCCGCGCCCGCCGCCGGCGCAGCCGACTCCGCCACGGCCTCGCGCAGCACCGGCGGCGCGGGCAGCACCGGCGGCAGCGGCGGCGGCATCGAGGCCGGCGGCGCCGACATCGACAGCGGCGGCATCGAAGCCGGCATCGCGGGCGAAAGCGGCGGCGCGGCCTCGGCGCGGCCCGACTGCGCGCGCAGGCGCAGCAGGCTGGCGGCCGGCGGCACCGGGCGCGACTGCCGTTCGGCGGCGCGCGCTTCGGCCTGCGCCGCGTCGCTGCGCGCCTGGTCCTGCGCCTGCTGTTCGGCGCGGCGGCGGCGCAGCATGCGTTCGCGCACGTAGTCCTGGAACGACAGCGTGCTCATCGACAACTGCGCCACGTCCTGCTCCACCGAGCCGTCGGCGCCGGCTTCGGGCAGCGGCGGCGCGGGCTCGGCGCTCACGCGTGCCGGCGGTGGCGCGTGCACGGCCGACGCCGCTTCGGGGGTGGCGCGCTCGTACGGCGGCACGCCGTCCGGCGCCATGGCCATGACCTCGACACCTTCGTCGCAAGGCCGCGTGGACAGCACCACGGCGTCGGCACCGAAGGCCTGGCGCACCTGGATCAGGGCGTCGCGCGAGGTGCGCGCGCTGAAGCGCTTGACGTTCATGGCGCCTCCCGCCGGGCCGGCAGCGAACAGGGTCGGGCTTGGGGGGTCATGTCGTGCCTCCGATGATCGAAGCGATGCGGATCGAATGCGTTTCAGGAATCTCGCTGTGCGACAGCACCTTCAGCCGCGGCGCGGCGCGCTTGAGCAGCCGCGCGATCGGCGCGCGGATCAGGTCCGGCACCAGCAGGCAGGCAGGCAGGCCCAGGTCTTCCTGCGCCTTGGCGCTGTGCGCGGCATGCCGCGTCAGCGATTCGGCGACACCGGGGTCGAGCGCGGCGCCGTGCGGCGAGTTCAGCGCCTGCGTCACCAGGCGCTCCAGTTCGGGGTCGAGCGCGATCACGTCCAGTTCCTTCACCGGGCCGTAGATCTGCTGCACGATGGCCGGCGCCAGCTGCACGCGGATGCGCCGCGCCAGTTCGGCGGCGTCGGCGGTGCTGCCCGCATGCTCGGCCAGGCATTCGACGATGCCGCGCATGTCGCGGATGTGCACGCCTTCTTCCAGCAGCAGCTGCAGCACCTTCTGCAGGGTGGCGATGCCGACCATCTTGGGAACCACGTCTTCCATCAGTTTCGGGGCGAGGCGGGTGACATGCTCGACGAGCGCCTGCGTTTCCTGGCGGCCCAGCAGGCGGGCCGCATTCACCTGCATCAAGTGTGAAAGGTGGGTGGCGACCACGGTCGCGCAATCAACCACCGTAAAGCCGTTCATCTGGGCCATCTCGCGATGGCGCTCCTCGATCCATGTCGCGGGCAGGCCGAAAGCCGGGTCGGTGGTCGCGGTGCCGGGCAGCGCCTGCGCCGCGCCGCCGGGGTTGATGGCCATCCATAGGCCGGGGAAGGCCTCGCCCTCGCCGACCACCGCGCCGCGCAGCGTGACGCGGTACATGCTCGGCTTCAGTTCCAGGTTGTCGCGGATGTGCACCGCCGGCGGCAGGAAGCCGACGTCCTGCGCGAACTTCTTGCGCACGCCCTTGATGCGCCCGAGCAGGTCGCTGCCCGGTCCCGCGGCGCGCGCCTTGTCGACCAGCGCGATCAGCCGGTAGCCGACCTCCAGGCCCAGCGTGTCCACCGGCACCAGGTCATCCCAGCCGGCTTCGGCGTTCGGCGCTGGCGCATCAGCCTCCTTCGGCCGCGCCGCCGCGGCCTGCGCCTGCTGCTGGCGCCGGCGCACCCCCCAGGCGAGCGCGCCGATGCCGGCGGCGATGAGCACGAAGACGAAGTGCGGCATGCCCGGCACCAGTCCGAGCAGACCGATGATGCCGGCGGTGAGCCACAGCGCCTTCGGCGAGCTGAACAGCTGCGCGCCGATCTGCGCGCCGATGGCGTGGTCCTTGCCGACGCGCGACACCACCATCGCCGCGGCCACCGAGATCAGCAGGGCAGGCACCTGCGCCACCAGCGCATCGCCCACCGCCAGCAGGATGTAGCTGCCGGCCGCCTGCGCCGCGCTCAAGTCGTGCTGTGCGACGCCGATGACGAAGCCGCCGGCGATGTTGATGAACAGGATCAGCATGCCGGCGACGGCGTCGCCGCGCACGAACTTGCTGGCGCCGTCCATGCTGCCGAAGAAGTCGGCCTCCTCGGCCACCTCGGCGCGGCGGCGGCGCGCTTCCTTCTCGTCGATGATGCCGGCGTTCAGCTCGGCGTCGATGGCCATCTGCTTGCCCGGCATCGCGTCCAGCGTGAAGCGCGCGCCGACCTCGGCGATGCGTTCGGCGCCCTTTGTGACGACGATGAAGTTGATGACCACCAGGATCGCGAAGACGATCAGGCCGACCGCGAAGTTGCCGCCGATCAGGAAGTGGCCGAAGGACTCGATCACCTTGCCCGCCGCGGCCGGCCCGGTGTGGCCGTCGACCAGCACCACGCGCGTCGAGGCCACGTTCAGGCTCAGCCGCATCAGCGTGGTGATCAGCAGCACCACGGGGAAGGCCGCGAAGTCCAGCGGCTTGACCATGTGCGCCGAGATCATCACCACCATCAGCGCCATGGCGATGTTGAAGGTGAACAGCAGGTCCAGCGCCAGCGGCGGCAGCGGCAGCACCATCATCGCCAGCACCAGGATGACGAAGGCCGGCACGCCCAGCGAAGCGAGCAGGCCGGCACGCGCGCCGAGCAGGGCCTGCAGCTTGCGCATCAAGCCGTTCATGCATCGACCTCCGCCTCAGCGTGCAGCGGGTCCAATTCCGGCGGCACCTGCACCTCGGGCAGCTGCGGCGCCGCGCCGCGGCCCTGCAGATGCGCGCGCAGCTGGTAGACGTGCGCCAGCACCTGCGCCACCGCGGCGAACAGCGCGGCGGGCACCGGGCCGTCGAGCTCGGCATGCGCATACAGCGCGCGCGCCAGCGGCGGCGCGCGCAGCACCGGCACCTGGGCGCCTTCAGCCGCGTCGCGGATGCGCAGCGCCATCAGGTCGCGGCCCTTGGCGACGACGCGCGGCGCGCTCATGCCTTCTTCGTACTTCAGCGCCACCGCGAAGTGCGAGGGGTTCATCACCACCAGGTCGGCCTTGGGCACGGCGCCGAGCATGCGGCGGTTGGCCATCTCGCGCATGCGCGCGCGCTGGCGCTGCTTGAGCTCGGCATTGCCTTCGAGCTCGCGCTGCTCCTGCTTCATTTCCTGCACGCTCATGCGCAGCGAGCGCGCCAGCTGGTGGCGCTGCAGCGGCACGTCGACGACGGCGAACAGCGCCAGTGCCAGCACCAGCAGCAGCAGCCCGCCCAGCACCACGCTGCCGGCATGCGACAGCGCCGCCGGCAGCGGCAGGGCCATCGCCTCGGCGAAGCGCGGCAGGTTCAGCTTCAGGTAGGCCACGCCGACCGCGCCGATGATCAGCGCCAGCAGGCAGGATTTCAGCGTGTTGACCAGCTGCCGGCCGGACAGCATGCGCCCCAGCCCGGCCAGCGGATCGACCTTCTGGAACTTCGGCGCCAGCGCCTTGAAGCTGAAGTTCCAGCCGCCGCTGAGCACGCCGGCCAGCAGCGCCACCAGCGCCATCGCACCGCCGATGCCCAGCACCACCCACAGGGCCGGCGCGCCGGCCAGCGCCAGCCGCTGCTGCATCACCTGCGACTCGGCCAGCGTGCGCGCGTCGAAGCTCAAGCCCGCGGCCAGCGTGGCCTGCAGCCAGGCCAGCAGGCGCGGGGCCGCCGCCGCCAGCAGCGCCGCCGCGGCACCGATGGCCGCGAAGTGCGACAGGTCGCGCGAGCGCGCCACCTGGCCTTCGGCACGGGCCTTGCGGATCTTGCGTTCGGTGGCGGGAAGTCGGCGGTCCTGGGCGTCGGCCATGGCGTGAGCTCGCGTTCAAACGCGTGCCTGCCATGGTGCCGGCCGGGGCCTGGAACTTGAACCCGATAAGAGGGCGAAAGCCGCCCGTGTTTCCGGTGAGCGGGCGCCCGCGTTACGCCAGCGTCAGCTGAAGCTGCACGTCCCGGTACGGCACCTCCGGCCGCAGGCGCCCGCGTTCACCCTCGTGCAGCCGCACCAAGCCGTAGCGCTCCATCGTGCGCAGCGTGCGCGACAGGTTGCCCGGCGTGCGGCCGGTGGCAGCGGCCAGTTCGTGCAGCGAGGCCGGACGCGACTCGGCAATCTGCGTCAGCAGCGCGCGGTTGCGGTCGGACAGCAGCTTGGCAAAGCTTTCGGTGGAGGTGAACCACACCGTGGGGTCACCCGGCTTGGCGCGCATCTGGCCGCGCGCGATCGCCAGCGTGCGCGCCTTCATGTCCTCATAAGAGGCGATACCGACCTTCAGCGTCTTCATTTCCAGACTCCCCGTTCCCGCAGCACCGATTCCACTTCGTTCCAGAACGCTTCCAGCAACGCGCCGGCATCGGTGTAGTCGTAGGGCCTGACCGTGCGCAAGCGGTGCCTGTGATCCTTCGCCCGGCGAACCTACCGCGCCGGCAACCCCGGCAGCCAGCCGGTGCCCGAGCCCTCGGCCTGCGGCGGCTGGGCGGCCAGCGCATCGGCGCCGCTGCGGAAGATGCGGTCCTCCGCCTCGCGGTTCATGACGATGATGCTGATGCGCCGATTCGACGCCGCCAGCGGGTCCTTGGCCTCGAAGGGCAGGCTCGCCGCCAGGCCCTGCACGCGCAGCATGCGCTCCTCGGGCAGGCCGCCGGCCATCAGCTCGCGGCGCGAGGCGTTGGCGCGGTCGGCCGACAGCTCCCAGTTGCCGTAGCCGAGCGTGCCGCCGGCAAAGGGCGCGGCGTCGGTGTGGCCTTCCAGCGTGAGCCGGTTCGGCACCTCGGCCAGCACCGTGCCGATCTCGCGCAGCAACTCGCGCATGTAGGGCTGCACCACCGCGCTGCCGCTGGCGAACATCGGCCGCTGGTTCTCGTCGACGATCTGGATGCGCAGGCCGTCGGCGGTCATGTCCATCCGGATCTGCGACTTCATCGCCGCGAGCTTGGCGTTGCGCTCGATCTTCTGCTCGATCTTGCCCTTCAGCTGCTCGAGCCGCGCGACCTCGGCGCGCAGCTGCTCGGCCTTCAGCGCCTGCAGGTTGACCGTCTTGCGCTTGGAGTCGATGTCGCCGCGCTTGACCTGGCCGGCGCTGCGCGTCATGTCCTCGCCGCCGCCCTTGACCACGTGCGATGCGTCGCCGGCCCCCGAGCCGCTGGCCAGCAGCGCGATCTTCAGCGGGCTCTGGAAGTAGTCGGCGATGCCCTTCTTGTCGCCTTCGGTGGTGCTGCCCAGCAGCCACATCAGCAGGAAGAAGGCCATCATCGCGGTCACGAAGTCGGCATAGGCGATCTTCCAGGCGCCGCCATGGTGGCCGTGGCCGCCCTTCCTGATGCGCTTGACGATGATCGGCTGCAGCTTCTTGGCATCTCCCGCCATATCAATCGCCCTCCCGATGACACAGCTGAGTCCAAGCGTCAGCTACCGCGTCGAGCGGACGCCGCGGAACCGGCTTTGCCGGGCCGTCGGCGGCGCCCCCCTGGGGGGGCTGAGCCCGGACATGCAAGGTCCGGGGGACCTTGCGTGCCTGGCGAAGGGCCGGGCGTCTCCGTCCGGCGCGGCCTGCAAGGCCGCCGAAGGCGCTTCGGGGGGGGGTCATTTCACTTCTTGCCCTTCACGTGGCTCTCGAGTTCGGCGAAGCTCGGCCGCTCGGTCGAATACAGCACCTTGCGGCCGAACTCCACCGCCACCTGCGGCGCGTAGCCCTGCATGCTGGCCAGCAGCGTGGTCTTGATGCACTGCAGCTCCTTGCCGGCTTCGTCGACCTTCTGCTCCAACAGCCCGGCCAGCGGCTCCGCGAAGGCATAGGCCAGCAGGATGCCGAGGAAGGTGCCGACCAGCGCCGAGCCGATCATGCCGCCCAGCACGGCCGGCGGCTGGCCCACCGAGCCCATCGTGTTGACCACGCCCAGCACCGCGGCGACGATGCCGAAGGCCGGCAGCGCGCCGGCCAGGCGCTGCAGCGCCGCGACCGCCGCATGCGCTTCGTTGTGGTGGGTCTCGATCTCGCTGTCCATCAGGCTTTCGATCTCGTGCGAGTTCAGGTTGCCCGAGACCATCATGCGCAGATAGTCGGTGATGAACTCCGACACGTGGTGGTCGTTGCCCACCGCCGGGTACTTCTGGAACAGCGGCGAGCTTTGCGGCTGCTCGACGTCGTTCTCGATGGCCATCAGGCCTTCCTTGCGCGCCTTCTGCAGGATGTCGTACATCAGCGCCATCAGCTCCATGTAGCGCGCCTTGGTGTACTTGCTGCCCTTGAAGCACTGGCCCAGGCCGCGGGCCGTGGCCTTCAGCACCTTGGGCTGGTTGTTGGCGATGAAGGCGCCCAGCGCCGCGCCGCCGATGGCCGCCATCTCGAAGGGCAGCGCATGCAGCACCACGGCGATGTTGCCGCCGTGCGCGATGAACACGCCGAACACGGCAGACAGCGCGACGATCCAGCCGAGGATGACGAACATGTGGGGCGCGAGTAGGCGGCTGCGGGTGCGGGGCGCGGCGCACGGCGACTGCCGGCCCGCGGGTGCTTGATCACCTGCTGCTTATCGGCCCCGGCCCTGGCGCACTTGAGGCACTCGAGGCACCCGAAGCACCCGAGGCACTGACGCGGCGCAGCGGCAGCCGGTACAGCCACAGCGGCCGGCCGTCGGCACAGCGCAGCACCTGCTGCGGCTGCCGGCCGGCGGCCTCGAATTCCAGGCTCGCCAGCCAGGCGCCGCGCCGCATCTCGGCCTCGGCCTTGGCCAGCGCGCGCGGCATCGATTCGGGGCGCTGGAACAGATAGACCAGGTCGTAGCCGCTCCAGCGCTGCGCCCACAGGTCGCCGTGCCTCACCGTGGCCTGCGGGCAGGCGGCGCGCGCCAGCAGCGCCAGCGGCCAGCTCCATTCGATGCCGTCGAGCCGCGCGTGCGGATAGGCGCGGCGCAGCGCGCGCAACCCGTGGCCGAGGCCGCAGCCGGCATCGAGCACGCGCGCGCCGGGCGGCAGCGGCAGCTCGAGTGCCAGCGCATCGAGCGCGCCGTGCGGCGTCGGGAACAGCGGCGCGTCGCGCCAGGCACGGCACGGATAGAGCGCCAGCAGCAGCGCCAAGGGCAGCAGCCAGGCCCAGGCCGGCAGTGCCGCCGCGCCACCGGCCCCCAGCGACAGCGGGAACCCCGCGGCGACCACCGCAGCGCGCAGCCGGCTGGCCGCCAGCAGACTCGAGCCCAGACCGGTGGCCGTGCCCAACAGCAGCGCCAGCCAGGCCGGCGCGCCTGCAGCCGCCGAGCCGCGGAACACCGCCCAGGCCAGCGCCCAGGCCGCGAGCGCCGGCAACGGCCAGGGTACGCCGAGGCGTGCCGAACGCGGCACTGCAGCGCGAAGGCTTCTCGACCAGACGCTGAACATGCCGGGGCTTTCGTCGGACTCAGCCATCCGGCAGTGTCGTGCCCCATGCCGCTTCGAAGCCGCTGATATGGACCCTCTTTGGCGCCGACATTTTTTTTCGCCGGAGGCCGCAGCCTACTCGAATCGTTTCGACGCCTCGTTGGAAAACGCACTCTCGTTGCCGGCTGCGTCGAAGGCGGTGACCGCGAAGTAGTACGTGCTGCCGCGCTGCAGCCCGCTGACGACGTAGGTCGTGGCGAAGCCTGCCTCGAGCCCGGCGCCGACAAACTGCGCGTAGCTGCGCGGCGCGGTACCGTAGTAGACGCGATAGCCGACAACGGCAGCATCGTCGGGTGCGTCCCACGTGAGAACGGCTGTGCCGGTCGCCGTGGCGGGCGCGGGCGCGGGCGCGGGCGCGGGGGATGGTGCAGGCTCGGCACCAGAGCCTCCGCCACACCCGCCAGACAGCAAACCCGCCGCGGCCAACGCGAGGGTCGCGCAGCGCAGTTGCAGGCAAAGATGCAGCCGCCCCATCTCGGGCTTTCGCACTAGTGCAGTGTTCCACGCTGTGCAGCACATAAAACCGCGTCTTTGCCGCCCTGGCGTCGTTGCAAATCCTCGTGATACCTACGGGTATCACTGCGGTTTGCGCCTAGCCAGGACGACAAATCCATCGGTTTTCTTAAGTGCCGCACAGCGTGGAACACTGCACTGGCCGGTGGGCCGAGTCCCGCTGAACATGATCACCATCGATCGTGGATCTCCGGGCCAGCGATTATCGGCCGTTGCGGCGCCGGTTTCAAAACCGGCAGCACCCTCCCCAGACGCGCAAGTGGCTGCAGGCGGATGCAGCGGCGGCTCAGCGCAGCGCCAGGATGCGCCGATGGTCGGGCCGCACCTTGACCTGCGCACTGGCCAGCGCCGCGCGCACCGCGAAGCGCGCCTCGACCGTGTCGCGCAGCGCCGGCTCGCCCAACGCCATGCCGCTGGGCGCGACCAGGCTGGCGACCCACGGCAGGTTGGCGCGGCGGCCGCGCGCGACGACGATGCCGCGCTCGCCGTTGACCAGCTCGACGAAGCTGCCCGGCGGATACAGCCCGGTGGCGCGCAGCAATGCACCGCCGACTTCGTCGGGCACGCCGTCGCTCCCCAGGCAGGCTTCGCGCGCCGCCTGCACCGGCGACATCGGCGCGCGCGCACGACGGCGGCTGATCTTGGCGGTGAAGATGTCGGCGCGGCGCAGCAGCCGCGCCAGCTGGCGCTCGGGCGGCAGCTCGGGCAACGGCATCTGGCCGTCGCCGCGGTCGTGGTGCAGGCGCACGGTCTCGCACCACAGCGTGTCGTCCAGGCCGGCGCCGCGCAGCAGTTGCGCACCCTGCGCGGCGTGCGTACGGATCTGCTCGCGCATCGCCTCGCTCGGCGGCACCTCGCTTTGCGCCAGCTGGTCCTGCAGCGCGGCCATGGCCACGTTCATGCTCAGCGCCGCGCCGCCCAGGCTGCGCAGCAGCTCGCCGCTCCAGCCCAGCACGCGCGCCGCCTGGTCGCAGACCAGCATCACCAGCAGCGCATGGCGGCTGCTGTATTTGTAGACGCTGTGGCCGGCGGCATGGATCAGGTGGTACAGCGCGGCATCGGCCTGGCGCTGCGCGAGCCGGCTCGCGCGTTCGTGCACCAGGCGGATGCGTGCGACGAATTCGGCATGCGGCCGCGCGTCGCGCAGCGCGATGTGCAGCATGTCGGCCAGGCTCTCGCACTGGTCGGGCACGCCGGCGTCGCCGCTGCCGGCGGCATCGCGGGCCGCGTCCTGCGGCCGGGCCTCGGCGATGCTGCCCAGCGGGGCGTTGCGGCGCAGCATCGCGCCCACCGTCGCGCCGAGGCGGCGGCGCCATTCGTTGGACTCGTCCTCGTCGGCATACAGCGGCTGCGCGCGCAGGTGCTGCAGCCGCTCGCCGCTGGCGATCGACGCGCCGGCGAGCAGCAGCAGCCGCCCGCTCGCGTCACGCAGGCCGAAGGGCAGCGGCGAATCCAGCCGCAGGTGCTCCGCTGAGAAGGCGATCAGTTTCAAGGCTCGAGGCGCGGGATGGCGCCGACCGCGCGGCGGCCGCGCCGCGCCCTCCGCGATTTCGGCCCTGCGGCGCACGCCTTGAGCACGAAAAAAAAGCGGATCCCGAAGGACCCGCTGAAAGCACAGAGGACTGTGCCAGGAGGAGACATGAAGAAACCGTGTCGCGCTGGGTGCTGTATCGGCGCCGCGGCGGCGGCGCTGAAGCAGCGCGTGCGTGACTCAATGCGCATGTGCGGCGTGCACCGCGCCCGCGCGGCCCGGCTCCGCGCCGATCTGCAGTGCGCCGGCCAGCTTGCCCTTGCCGGCGCGCGCCGGCGGGTTGCACATGCCGCACACGTAATGCTTGGCGATCTCGTGCGGATGCGTGACGAAATGCCCGCCGCAGCTGCTGCACCTGGTCAGCGTCAGCATGCCGTTATCGACGAACTTCACCAGCCGCCAGGCGCGCGTCACGCTGAGCATCGGCTCCAGGCCCTGCGACTGCGTCTGTTCCAGGTACAGCTGGTAGGCCTTGATGACCACGTCGATCTCGTCCAGCTCCGAAGCCTTGTTCAGGTATTCGTGGATGTTCAGGAACAGGCTGGCGTGGATGTTCGGCTGCCAGGTCATGAACCAGTCGGTGGAGAACGGCAGCTGGCCCTTGCTCGGGCTGCGTCCGGCGACTTCCTTGTACAGGCGCAGCAGCCGTTCGTAGCTCAAGTCAGTCTCGGATTCCAGCACCTGAAGCCGCGCGCCCAGGTGGATCAGCGTGACCGCGCGCTCGATCTGCCGCGCTTCGGTGAGGATGCTCTTGTTGCGGGCCATGGCGGGCTCCGGGCTCAGGCCTCAGGCGGCTTCCTGGTGGCGGCCTGCCATCAGGATCGACGCGTGCAGGCGGTTGACGCTTTCGTTGGCCGCGGCCTTGCCGTGGCTGGTGAGCAGGCCCCACACCAGGTCGTCGTCCATGCGGAAGCGGCACAGCAGCGTGTTGGTGGCGGCGATCTTCATCATCTGCGCCGGCGTCAGCGCGCCGATCAGCCGGGCGGTGTCCTCGCTGACGCCGAGGCGGTACAGCGCCTGCTCGCGGTCGACGCGGATCAGGCTCTGCGCCAGCATCAGGTACGACAGGTTGGCTTCGCGGATTTCGGCAAGGATCTGGTCGGCGGTCATGGGTCACTCCTGGGAAGGTGTCGGGTCGGCGCTCTTGGCGTGAAATGGACTGTAGGCAGCGGAAATAGGGCCGCACATCAGGCCAGTTCCGTGGCTTGAGTCCCGGTTCTTCCAGGAGCCTTGTCAGGCAAATTCCTACAGGGCGGCGGCGTTCGCGGCGCCACCGGCCGCAGCGGGCACCGCCCGCCCATTGCCTAGAATCCGGCGATGCCGGTGGTCTTGCGCTACAAGGGATTCCGCTTTTTCTTCTACTCCAACGAGGGCAGTCCTCGCGAGCCGGTGCATGTGCATGTGCGCGCCGGCGGTGCCGAGGCCAAGCTGTGGCTCGAAGAGCAGGTGCGCGTGGCCGTGAGCATAGGCTTCGATGCCGCTACGCTGCGCGAGTTGGTAAGCGTGGCGCAAGCCAACCGGGAAACGATCGAAAGGGCCTGGCATGACTACTTCGGCTAAGGCGGTGCATTTCGACGAT
Source organism: Rubrivivax sp. (assembly GCA_036724445.1). Classification (GTDB taxonomy): domain Bacteria; phylum Pseudomonadota; class Gammaproteobacteria; order Burkholderiales; family Burkholderiaceae_C; genus Rubrivivax. Next base: position 23,677 of record DAIMFR010000033.1, read on the forward strand.
GACAGCCTGTGGGTCCATCTGGACGATGGCCGTGTCATATCGGTGCCTCTGGCGTGGTTCCCCCGGCTGCTGGCGGCCACGCCCGAGCAGCGCGCTCAATTCGAGATCAGTGCACGCGGCATTCACTGGGACGCGCTGGACGAGGACATCTCCATCGACGGCCTGCTCGCCGGCCAGGGCGATCTGACGCGCGCCCGCCCCGTGACTGCGGCCTGACGGCCGGACCGCGCACTGGCGTGATGCGCATCACGCCAGGACGACGAACCGGAGCAGCCTCAGGACGTTGCCGTCCACCTGCGGCATGCAGGTCACCCCCCCTCCAAGACGACCGCTCGATTTACTATGCTTGGAGCCGCGCATGCCCGGCCACATCTCGCGGCACCCGAGCCACACAGGCCGGCCTGTGTAGTTCACCCAGGGCTCGTCGCCGGATGCGCAGTCGCTTCCCCGGAAATCGGCTACGGGCGAGGCTGCGACCTGCGGTCAATTCATGGTGATCCCTGGTGATCTCATTCAGGCAAGGGCTTGCCGTGCCCGGCGACTGCGCTGCAACTCTCCGCACAGTGTAGGAATGCGGCCCAGAGCCGGGTACTTGTCAAGCAGCCTCTGCGCGCTCACCCGGAAAGTCTCGGGCACCGAGAAGGCGGTGGTCGAGTTGTGGAACAGCGGCACTTCAACGATAGACGCCAAGTCGTTCGGGTTGCCGCGACACCATGTCTGCAAGCACAGGTCGGTGGCCCATAGGTGCCAGCCGAATCGGCTGTCGATGCTCACCGCTGCATCGCGGTGCATGGCAATCGCGAATTCGTCGCTCGACATTGCCGCATCGGCGCCGGGATGCTGGAATAGGTGCGTGCGGTCAATCACCAGGCCGGCGTAGCGAACGCTGCCGTCCGCCGCGCCGGATGAGGCCAGCCCCGCGAAGCCGACCAGAGCGCGCGTACGCCCTGCTGCTTCCAGCGCCCCGAGTTCGCGCGCCAACGCGAAGCCGCTGCCGGTGGGGAAGTAGACGTCCTGGTGCACCAGCAGGCGCCAGGCGTGGTGCGCCTTCTGCGTGCCCACGGTATAGGCAGCAGCGGCGCTGTCGGCGCCCTGCACCGGGATGATTTCGGCGCCGATCTCCTTCAGGCCGGGCGAGCGGGCGATGTTCAACTCATACTGCCAGGGGCGGTTCACAGGCACGATCACACTGATCGGCACGCTCGGGCGCTGCCCGTGCAGCGCCTCCATCGTCCACTTGCGGCAGACGATGATCATCTGGTAGCAGCCGAGGTTGCGCGTAGCCGTCTCGGCCGGCACGCCGAGCAGCTGTGCCGCCTCGACGATCTTCGCGGCGAAGGGGGTCCGCGGCAACTCGACGCGGTGCTGGTCGCTCAGGTCCGGCAGCCAGCCGGCGTCGAGAAAGGTCTTGAACGCCGAGGCCGGCGAGTAGAAGCGCACGTGGGTCGCGTCGAGCAGGCCCATGCTGTCGTAGCTGATGTCGCCGGCCACCATGCGCTCGATCACCGAGAGATGCGCCATGTTGGGCAGGCAGCAGACGATCTGCGCGCCCGGTGTGGCGAGGTCGTAGAGCGATTCCAGCAGGCGGCCCGGCTCGCGCACATGCTCGAGCAGGTCACCGATGACGATGGTGTCGAAGCCGCCGTCGAGCTGCGTGAGGTCGGCGCGGTCAAGGTCGAACTGGACGACGCGATCGAGGTAGTGCGCGGCGGTGGCGGCAGCGTCGGCCGCCATCTCCACGCCCCACCAGGTCACGCCGGGATGCAGTTCCTTGAAGCGCCGGCCGAGCCGGCCGTTGGCGCAGCCGAGTTCCAGCACGCGCTTGGCGTCGGCCGGAATCGCATCCAGCAGCTTGAGATTGAGACCGTCGTAGTAGTCGCTCATCGCGCGCCCCTTCAGCCGTTGACGGCCATCGGCTCGCGCAGCGGCAGCACCTTGCTGTTGGGCGGCACCGCGAGCTCGAAGGGGTCGTCAGGCAGACGCACCTCGGGCTGCATCGCCTGGGCATGCATGCGCTCGGCCGGCGTGGTCTCGATCTTGCGCAGCGTCAGCCGCATGAAGGCAGCCCGGCCCTGTTCACAGGGCCGCGCGCGCTCGTCCAGATACGTGCTCTGCGCGATCTCGAAGCGGTGCTCGTACCAGCCGAGATACCAGAACCAGTCGGTGTAGTAGGTCCAGCTGTTCTCGTTGAACGCGCGCACGTGGGTCGGATCCTGCCAGGCGGCGCGGGCGTGCTCGTAGGGCACCTCGATCCGGAACTCGCCGCCCGGCGCCAGCAGCACCAGGCAGTTGCCCATCAGCGCGACGAGATCGCGCACGTGTTCGAGCACGTTGTTGGCGTTGATGAGCTTGACGCTGCCTTCTTCCAGCAGCAGTTCGCCCTGCGTCGTGGTGCTCGCCTGCAGCGGCAGCGCCAGCGGTTCGGCGAGGTTCAGCAGCAGGTCGGGTTGGGTGCGCGCCACGATGTCGAGGTTAAGCCAACCGGGCTGGTAGTCCTTGCCCGAGCCGAGGTTGATCAGCGTCGGCCGCCAGGGGCCGGTATCGATCTGCTTCGCACGTTCGCCAGCGTAGCCTTGCGCGAATCCGAGCACGTCGGCATAGGCCTCGAGGGGGTCGTGGGCGTGGAAGCGCTCCAGCGCACCGTACATCGCCTCATAGTAGGCCGGCGTGCCGAAGTCCTCGCTGAAGAACTGCTCCAGGTCCTCCCCCTGCAGCCACAGCACGCTGTCCTCGAAGGCCTCGTGCGGCAAGGTCTTCGGCGTGCGCTCGGAAATCACCGGCGTGCCCAGCGACAGGCAATGCGACACGCGCGCCTGCTCGAAGCGGCAGCTCTCGTAGTAGTGGGCGTTGATCACTGCCTTGGCCTGCAGGATGTAGGCGTCGCGCTCAGCGCTGTAGAGCGGGCCGTCGAACATCGCGACGGTCCGTCCGCAGGCCTCGATGCGATTAATCCAGGCCCTGCGGCGCTCGTTCAAACTCCCAATGAAGAGCAGGTCGATCGGGCGGTCCTCCAGAGGGATGGAGTTCGCCGGGCTGAGATAGGGTGCGTGCAGGATCGGCGCAATCGGTACATCGGCCGGATCGGCAGCGTAGAAGGCCGCATTGCCGGGGTCGTAGTCGACTACCGCCGAGCGGCGCAGCAGATCGATGAAGCTCGGATGCATCTGTCGCCCGCCTTCGCCGATCTGCTCCAGGTTGACGAACACGCACGCGTGGCGCCCGGCCGTCACAGGACTGAAACCGTCGTGCGCGCCGAACACGAAGTTGATTGCACCGTGGCGAAGCCGGTTCTTCGCGATCGTGACATGGACACCGAGACGGCGGAACATCCAGCGGTAGTAGCGTGCTTGGTCGAGCAGACCGAGCCAGTGGGGCGACCCCAACGGCTGGACGATGCACAGATGGACGTCGGCATGGATGCTCATGGATGGTGGTCTCTACGGAGGCGGGTGCGAGCGACCCTTTCGGCGCCCGATGGGGTGAAGGTCACGTCGGCGCAGGAGGCCACGACAGCTGTCAGACAAGGCCATCAAGTCAACGCATTCGAGTGCCAGGGTGCCGCCCGCCAAACGTCCTCGCTCGATCTTGGAGGGGATCGCAACGGCATTAGGGTCGTCCCAAAAGCGCGCGCTGTCTTCATGAGCAGCCCAGCGCCGGCAGATGCCGGGGCGGCAAGCCGGCCTCATGGCATTCCCACATGCGCCGGTACAGTGCCTCCAGGTCGTGCGCAAAACGCCGGCTGTCGAACAGGGGCGCATCGCCACGCGCACGACCGAGGTGCGCGCGCAGTTCTGCGCGCCGCGCGGCGTGCCGCGCCAGCCGCAGCACGCGCTGCACATAGCCCTCGTCACCCTCAGCCACCCAGTCGCCCAGCCCCACTGCCCGCAGCAGGCTCGCGCCCACGCGCGACGCAAAGGTGTCGCCGCAGCGCGTGACCACCGGCAGCCCGGCCCACAGCGCATCGCTGATGGTCGTGTGCCCGTTGCACGGAAAGGTGTCGACGAAGATGTCGGCCAGCGCGGCGCGCGCCAGGTGCTCGTCGGACTTCACCTGCGGCGCGAACACCAGCCGCGCCGCATCGACGCCGCGCGCGGCCAGTTCCCGCCTAAGGTTGGCCTGGGCGGTGTCGCTGCCCGCCAGCTGCCACAGCACCGCCTGCGGCAGCTCGCGCAGCAGGCGTGCCCACAGGTCGAACCACTCGGGCACGATCTTGTAGACCTGGTTGAAGCTGGCCAGCACCAGCGCATCCTCGGGCAGCCCCCAGTCGGCACGGCAGCCCGCCGCGGCGGCGATCGGGCGGCGCCGGTCGTTCGGCTGGTAACACACCGGCAGCTGGGCGATCTTCTCGCTGTAGTGCGCCGCGTGCGCCAGCGGCGTGACCGTCGGGTCGCCGATGACGTAGTCGATCCACTGCGCGCCGGTCGTGCCCGGGAAGCCCAGCCAGCTGGCCTGCACCGGCGCCGGCCGCCATGCCAGCGCGCCCAGGCGCGTGTGGCCGGTGTAACCCTTCAGGTCCACCAGGATGTCGATGCCTTGCTCGCGGATCGCCTGCGCCGTCTGCGCCAGCGAACATTCGCGCACGTCGACGAAGCGCTCGCACGCGGCCGTCATGCGCGACCGCAGCGGCGAGCCGTCGTCGATGCCGTGCGAGAACAGCGTGACCTCGAACTCGGCCGTATCGCGCTGCTCCAGCACCTCGACCATCAGCATGCTGGTGGCGTGGTGATGGAAATCCGACGACAGGTAGCCGATGCGCAGCTTGCCGCCCGGCCGCCGTGCGGGCGCCGGCATCGGCGTGGCGCCCGCGGCGGCAAAGCGCGAACTGGCGCGGGCGGCCATCAGCATGTGTTGCGGCGTATGCGGCAGGCCCACCAGCACGAAGGGCGCGGTGAATTCCGCCAGCCCCGCCGCATCGGCGCGCTCGATGGCCTGCAGCAGCTGCTGCATGTTGCTCTGCAACGCGCCCCAGCGCGCGGCGTACTGCTGGTCGTGGGCGACGAAAGCATGGCCGACGATGCTCTGCGGCGCGAGCGCCACCACGGTGAGGAAACATTCGGCCGCCTCGGCGTACAGGCCCGCCCCGCGCAGCGCATAACCCAGCGTCAGGTAGATGTCGCTGTTGGCGGGGGCCAGCGCCGCGGCGCGCAGCAGGCTGCGGCTGGCGTCGCCGTGCTGGCCGAGCGCGAGTTCGGCCTCGCCGCGATACAGGTGATAAGTGACGTTGGATTCGCGCGCCTGCGCCGCGCACAGATCGAAGGCCTGCAGCGCCTCGCGCGCACGGTTGAGCTTGAGCAGGCCCAGGCCCGCCTGCAGCGCAGCGCCTACATCGTCGGGGTCGAGTGCCGCCGCGTGGCGCGCCGCATCGATGCTGCCCTGCAGGTCGCCGATGTGGTAGCGCGCGGTGGCCAGGGCCGCCCAGGCCGGAGCCAGCCGCGCCTGCACGCCCACCGTCTTCTCCAGATCGGCCGCCGCCTCCCGCCAGCGGCCGTGCTGCAGATGCCCTCTTGCGCGCTGCAGCCACTTGCGCGGTTCGCTGTCTCGACCTTGTGTGTGCATCCTCATGCGCTGTACTCGATGGCTCGAATGACCAGGTGCGGCCCCGGAGGACCACTGTAGGCCGGTGCCCTTGAACGCGGCACGCCGAAGTGCCGCGCGATGCGGGCCCAATTCCGGCGGGTCAGGCGCTGTCGAGCATCGACATCAGGCTCAGGTTGTGCCGCGGCGCCACGCTGCCTCGGCCTGCCACCGCATGGGCCAGGCCCGGCCGCTCGCCGATGCGCAAGGCCTGCTCCCAGCAGCTGCGCGCGTTCGCCAGTGCGGCGGGCGCCTGCGCGGGGTCGCGCACGGCGAGGTCGAGCCAGACATTGCCGAGCACGAAGTGCAGGTCCGGATAGTCACCCAGCCTCGGGCACTGTTCGGCGCCCAGCGCGAGCGCCTCGTCGAGCCGTCCGCCCTGCTGCAGCACATAGATGCGGCGCAGCACCAGGTCCGGCCACCAGGCGGGACGGCTGCAGTCCTGCAGCAACTCGGCCGCACGGGTGAAGGCGCACTGCGCTTCGGCATGGTCCTCGTACACGGCACAGTCCTTGCCGAGCTGATACCAGAAATAGGCATCGGCCGGGTGTTCTTCGACAGCGCGGCGCAGCAAGGCCCGGTTGCGGCCCCGCTTGGCGGCCAGCGCCGGGGCGCTGTAACCGTCGTGTCCCACCTGCAGCGGCACGTCGCGCAGCGGCAGCCGGTGCACCGGCTGCTCATGCACACGACCTGCATAGCGCAGTGCGCCGGGCAGCAGCCGGCTGAGCCGCTCAGTGGACATCACGCGCGCATTGGCGTCGAGGTTGTGCAATGCGACACGGCCGACGAATCCGTCATCGACGCTGCCGGCGCGCAGGCCGCGCAGCCAGTCGCCGCCTGCCATCAGCCATTCGTCGGCGTCGAGCACCAGATGCCAGTCGGCCGCGGCAGCCTGCAGGCAGGCGTTGCGCGCTGCGGAAAAGTCGTCCGCCCAAGGCACGTGGATCAACCGTGCGCCGTGCGCGCGGGCGATGGCTGGGGTGCCGTCGCGCGAGCCGGTATCGGCGACCACCGCCTCATCGACCAGGCTGGCCACGCTGTCGAGCAGCCGCGCGATGCGCGGCGCTTCGTCGCGGGCGATGACGCAAAGACAGATCCGGGACATGGCGGCTGGCGATTGGATCCCACTTCCACCCTCGCCATGCAGTCGAATTGGCGTCGCAAAGCGCCTCACTTCGGCGCACCACGCGGCGCCCATCCGGCCGCGGCCTAAAGTTTTGCGGGCCGCTGGTCGAAATGCAGCCAAGTCCCAACCGCCACCGGCGCTGGGACGAGATCCCGGCGCACGGCGCCGCCTTGTCCCCGCTCAGGAGTCCTCTCATGCCCCAGACCATCAACACCAACATCGTTTCGCTGAATGCGCAACGCAACCTCACCGCTTCGCAGTCGTCGCTGGCGACCTCGATGCAGCGCCTGTCCTCGGGACTGCGCGTCAACAGCGCCAAGGACGACGCTGCCGGCCTGGCCATCGCCGAACGCATGAACGCCCAGGTGCGCGGCATGAACGTCGCCATCCGCAACAGCAACGACGCCATTTCGCTGTCGCAGACCGCCGAAGGCGCGATCGGCAAGGTGGGGGACATGCTGCAGCGCATGCGCGAGCTGGCGGTTCAGTCGGCCAACGCCACCAACGGCACCGACGACCGCGTCAGCCTGGACCAGGAGTACCAAGCGCTGGCCGATGAAATCGACCGCACGTTGAAGACTACCAAGTTCAACGGTCTGTCGATCCTCGCCGACAACGCTGGCACTCAGGTGTTCCAGGTCGGCGCGAATTCCGGCGACACGATCACAGTGACGACCACCCGCCTGGACACGAGTGCCGGAATCCAATCGGTGACCGACAGCAGCAGCGCGATCAGCACGGTGGCGAGCGCATCGGCTGCGCTCGGGAACATCGACACCGCACTCGCGCTGGTCAACAGCGAACGTGCGAAGTACGGTGCCACGCAGAGCCGCTTCGAAGCGGTCATCGGCAACCTGCAGATCGCGGTGGAGAACCAGTCGGCAGCACGCTCGCGCATCATGGACGCCGACTTCGCCTCCGAAACAGCCAACCTGAGCCGCGCGCAGATCCTGCAGCAGGCCGGCAGCGCGATGGTGGCGCAGGCCAACCAGCTGCCGAGTCAGGTGCTCGCGCTGCTGCGCTGAACGCCCTTGCCCCTAGCCGCCAGCCGCCCTTCGGGGCGGCTTTTCGTTGCGCCGGCACGGCGTGGATTGGCATGCCAATGCCGGTCTTTTCGGCGCTAAAGGAACACATCTGCTGTCGAAAATGCGCAGCACGCAGGCCGCATGTCGTCGGGCCCGCAGCACCCGGCCCGGTGGCCGCCAAGGCGACCGTTCCACTAGGAGTGTTCCGTCATGCCGCAAACGATCAACACCAACATCGCGTCGCTGAATGCGCAGCGCAACCTGAACACCTCGCAGACTTCGCTGGCCACCTCGATGCAGCGTCTGTCCTCGGGCCTGCGCGTCAACAGCGCCAAGGACGACGCCGCCGGCCTGGCCATCGCCGAGCGCATGAACGCCCAGGTGCGCGGCATGAACGTCGCCATCCGCAACAGCAACGACGCCATCTCGCTGTCGCAGACCGCCGAAGGCGCGATCGGCAAGGTGGCCGACATGCTGCAGCGCATGCGCGAGCTGGCGGTGCAGGCGGCCAACGCCACCAATGGCAGCAGCGACCGCGACAGCCTCAACCAGGAATTCCGCGCGCTGGGTGACGAAATCCAGCGCACGGTGGAAAGGACCAAGTTCAACGGTCTGTCCATCCTAGGCTCCGACGCTGCCACGCAGGTCTTCCAGGTCGGCCCGAACTCGGGCGACACGATTGCGGTAGCCACCACACGCCTGGACAGCAACACCGCAGTGCAATCCGTGACCGACAGTACCAGCTCGATCACCACGACCACCGGCGCGACGGGCGCGCTCAAGAACATCGACGACGCGCTCGATCTGCTGAACAGCGAACGCGCCACCTACGGCGCGGCGCAGAACCGCTTCGAGGCAGTGATCGGCAACCTGCAAGTCGCGGCCGAGAATCAGTCGGCCGCCCGCGGCCGCATCATGGATGCGGATTTCGCCGCCGAGACCGCCAACCTGAGCCGCGCGCAGATCCTGCAGCAGGCCGGCACGGCGATGGTGGCGCAGGCCAACCAGTTGCCGCAGCAGGTGCTGCAGCTGCTGCGCAGCTGACGCCGGACCCGGCCGTCCCGCAAAGCGTCCGCCCCGGTCGTCACACCCAGCGCCCGCCCCGGCCGCGTGCCCGGGCGGGCGCGGCCGTTCGCGGCGCCTAAAGTTCGCGCGGCGCCGGCCGAAGAAACCGAAACCGACCAAGGAAGGCCCCATGGCAAGCATCACGTCCATCGGTATCGGCAGCGGCCTGGACATCGAAAGCATGATCACGCAGCTGGTCGCGGCGGAGCGCGTGCCGGTGAAGAAGCTGCAGACCGAAGCCAGTTCGCTGCAGACCAAGCTGTCGAGCTACGGCAAGCTGCAGTCGGGCATGGCCGCGCTGCGCGATGCGGCGCTGGCGCTGACGCGCAGCAGCACCTGGGGCGCGACCGCCGGCGCCAGCAGCGACGCCGCCAGCGTCGCCGTCGCCACCGGCAGCACGACGCTGCCCGGCAGCTATTCGATCGAGGTGCAGCGCCTGGCTTCGGTGCAGTCCAACGCCACCGGCGTCTACGCCTCGGCCGACGCTCTGGTCGGCGAAGGCACGCTGCGCATCGAACTCGGCGCCTGGAGCGCCGGCGGCAGCAGCTTCACGCCCAAGGCCGGCGCCACCGCCGTGGACATCACGGTCGGGCCGCCAGCAGAGTCGCTGGCGCAGCTGCGCGACAAGATCAACGCCTCGAACTCCGGCGTCGTGGCCTCGGTGCTGACCGACGCCAGCGGCGCGCGGCTGGTGCTGCGCTCGGCCGCCACCGGCGAGATGAACGGCTTTCGCATCGGCGCGACCGACATCGACGGCAACAACTTCGACGGCATCGGGCTGTCGGCGCTGGCCTTCGACCCCTCGGCCGGCATCCTGACGATGGCGCAGGCGCTGGCCGCGGCCAATGCCTCGGCCAGCCTGAACGGGCTGCCGATCTCGTCGGCGGGCAACACGCTGTCGAACGTGCTCGACGGCATGACGCTGACGCTGGGCAAGGTGACCACGGCGCCGGTACTGGTCGAAGCCAGGCCGGACAGCGAATCGATGCGCAAGGCGCTGGACACCTTCGTCAAGGCCTACAACGATCTGAACACGCTGATCGTCGAGCAAACCAAGTACGACGCCGCCAGCAAGACCGCCGGCGTGCTGCAGGGCGACAGCGCGGCGGTGGCCATGCGTTCGCAGATGCGCAGCCTGCTCGGCGGCAGCAGCGGCGCCTCGGCGATGTTCTCGCGCCTGGCCGATGTCGGCTTCGACGTACAGAGCGACGGCTCGATCAAGCTCGACGAGACCAAGCTCGCCAACGGTCTGGCCAACCTGGGCGAGATGAAGAAGCTGTTCGCCGCGAGCGACCCGCTCGACGCGTCGAACAACGGCATCGCGGTGCGGCTGCGCACGCTGGCCGACCAGCTGCTCGGCGTCGACGGCAGCATCAGCACGCGCAGCGAAGGCCTGCGCAAGCGCATCGAGCTGAATGGGGACCGCCAGGAGCGGCTCGAGGATCGCGTCGCCATGACGGAGAAGCGGCTGCGCGCGCAATACACCGCGCTCGACACGCAGATGGCCTCGCTGACCAGCCTGTCGAACTACGTCACGCAGCAGCTGGCCGCGCTGAACAAGAGCCGCAACGACTGACGCCGCAGCAGGCACTGCGGCGGCGGCACGCCCGGGCACCACGCCCGGGCACCATGCCCCGGCACCATGCCCTGGCACCATGCCCTGGCACCACGCCCTGGCACCACGCCTTGGCACCACGCCCTGGCGACACCTTCAGGCCCCACCTTCAAGCCCCGTCCGGCCGCCGTGCGCCGGCCACGGAAAGCCGGGGCAAAGCCGGTGCACTCCGGGCGCGTCGGGTGCGGCGCCGCTGCTCAAGTCGCGCGGCAGCGGGCCGATATTCAGGCCAGCCCGCAACCGCACCGACCGCCATGTTCGCCACCGCTTCCGCCCCCGCCATCGCGCCGCGAGCCGGCGCCGGCGCCTACCGCCAGGTGGGCGTGACCACCGGCGTCGCCGCCGCGTCGCCGCACCAGCTGGTGCTGATGCTGTTCGACGGGTTCGACGAAGCGCTGGCACAGGCGCAGGGCGCGCTGCGCGACGGCGCCATCGAACTCAAGTGCCGCGCCATCGGCCGCGCCACGCGCATCGTCGACGAGGGTCTGCGCGCCAGCCTGGACCTGCGCGCCGGCGGCGCGCTGGCCGCCGAGCTGCGCGAGCTGTACGGCTACATCGGCCTGCGCCTGGTGCGCGCCAACCTGAGCAACGACGCCGCCGGCATCGACGAATGCCGCCGCCTGATGCAGCCGCTGCGCGAGGCCTGGGCCTCGATTGCGCCCTGAGCCACCCGCCCTGCACACGCACCCCGATGAGCATCACTCCAGCCGCACGAGAGCCGCAGATGAACGCATCCGTCCTGAGCTACTACGAGGCCATCGAAAAGGCCAGCGCCGACATGCTCGACGCCGCACGCGCCGGCGACTGGGACCTGGTGGTCAAGCTCGAGGGCGCCTGCGTGCTGCTGATCAGCCAGCTGAAGCAGGCGGCGCGCGAGCTGCCGCTGGGGCAGGACGAGGCACGCGTCAAGTCGCGCATCATGCAGCGCATCCTGCTCAACGACGCCGAGGTGCGCCACCTGGCCGAGCCCTGGCTGCCCGACCTGCACCGCCTGCTGCAGGGGCAGACGAAGACGCTGCACTGAACCGATGTTCGAACACACGCGGCCGGCCGAGCTCGACGCCCGCGGCGCGGCCGACGGCCGGGCCGAGTTCCGCGTCGGCGACCGGGCTGAGCGCCTCGCACTGCTGAAGCAGCTGCGCGACGGCAGCGTGCCGGTGAGCCTGAATGCGCCGCAGGGCGCGGTGCTCGTCATGCAGCTGTGGTCGCTGGACGCGGCGCAGCAGCAGTTGAGCTTCAGCGCCTACGCCGACTGCGGCGCCATGCAGCGGCTGGCACAGGGCGGCGAAGCGGTGGCGGTGGCCTACCTGGACAGCGTCAAGCTGCAGTTCGAGCTGGCCGGGCTGGTGCTGGTGCGCGGCGCGCACCACCATGCGCTGCGCGCGCAGCTGCCCGAGCTGATGTACCGCTTCCAGCGCCGCAGCGGCTATCGCGTGCGCGCCCTGGAGCGCAGCGCGCCGCAGGCCGAGCTGCGCCATCCGTCGCTGCCCGACATGCGCCTGCGATTGCGCATCGTCGACCTGAGCGTCGGCGGCTGCGCGTTGCTGCTGCCCGGCGGCGTGCCGGCGCTGCCGCCGGGCACCCTCCTGCACGGCGTGCGCATCGCGCTCGACGACCGCACCGCCTTCCAGGCGACGTTGCGGCTGCAGCACCTGAGCGCGATGCACGGCGCGATGCCGGTACAGCGCCTGGGTTGCGAATTCACGGAGCTGGACGGCGCGGCGCAGCGTGGGTTGCAGCGCCACATCGACCAGACGCAGCAGCGGCGGCGCCGGCTGGCCTTGCGTTGACCGCCATGCGTCCGGGCTTCACGGTGGTCGAGCTGTGCGTGGTGCTGGCCGTGGCCGGGCTGCTGGCGGCGGCGGCCTGGCCGTCGTTTCACGCGCAACTGCAGCGCGGCCGGCGCGCCGACGCGGTGGCCGCGCTGCTGCGCGTGCAGCAGGCGCAGGAGAGCCACCGTGCGCACCACGGCCTGTATGCGGCGCAGTTGCAGGCGCTGCGCGGTGCCGCTGCGGCACGCAGTGACCAAGGGCTGTACGACATCGAACTGTCTGGCGGCGGCGCCGGCTACGAAGCCCGCGCCATGGCACGCGCGGGTGGCGCAGCAGCGTCCGACACGCGCTGCGCGCCGCTGCGCCTGCGGGTGCACGAAGGCATCGCCGACTTCGCGCCTTCGGCCGCATGCTGGAACCACTGATGCGCGCAGGCCGCTGCGGTTGCCGGCGTCCACGCGGGCTGACGCTGCTCGAGCTGATGGTCGCGCTGGCCATCGTCGCGGTGATGATGACGCTGGCGCTGCCCTCCTTCGGCAGCATTCTCGCGCGCCACCGGCTGAAGGCCGCCGCCGAGCAGCTGGCGGCCGACCTGGGTGATCTGCGGCTGCAGGCGGCGCAGCGCGGCGTGCCGCTGCACCTGCATTTCGAGCACGGCGCGAGTTGGTGCTATGCGCTGGCCACGGCCGGCGGCTGCGACTGCCGCATCACCCAGGCCTGCCAGCTGAAGACCGTGCAGGGACAGGAGCATCCGGGCGTCACGCTGGTCGAGGGGCGGGATCTGCTGCTGGGCAGCACCGCGCTGGCCGGTGGCGGGGGCGCGTTGCTGCAGGGCAGCCGGGGCGCGCAACTGCGCGTCGGGCTGACGCCGCTGGGGCGGCCGAAGATCTGCTCGCCGGGGGCTGCAGTGGCGGGCTATCCAGGCTGCTGAGCGCCGCCGCATCCAGGCTCGGCGCAATCTGCACATCATGACAGCGCACGCCTGCTGCCCTGATGCGATGCGTACCACCGTCACCCTCGACGCCGATGTCCCGGCCCTGCTGAAGCGGGCCAGGCGCGAACAGGACCGCTCGTTCAAGGAAACCTTGAACGACGCCGTGAGGGCGGGCCTGCGCAAACCCGCCGCCGCGGCCAAGGCACCGCGCTTCGTGCAGCGCAGCTTCAAGATGGGCCGGCCGCTGGTGGACCTGAGCAAGGCCAATGCGCTGGCCGGTGAGCTCGAGGACACCGAGCTCGCCGCGCGCACGCAGCGGCGCCGGCGCGGCGGCGCATGAAGCTGGCCGGCGCGGGCACGCCCGAGCCACGCTGGATCGCGATTTCGAGCGCTTCGCCGGGCTGCGTTTCGAACTGCTGCGGGCCTGAGCGACCCGGCGGCTGCGTGTTGCGCGCACGACCACCCGGCGCTGTACCACTCCCAGCGGCGCGGCGGCTGTCGCGTGCGCGCCTTCGAGGCTGCGCCCTGCTGAGCGCGCCCGCCTGCGCCGGCCGCTGGGCGGCGCCCGTGTTCAGGCAAGCAGCCGGTAGCGGGCGCGGCTCGGCGCCGGCACGGCCTCGCCTTCGGGCTTGCGCCGCGGCGCGGCGCGGCCCTTGCCGTGGAACTCGAGCGGGTTCAAGCGCGGCTCGCTCGGCTCCAGGCAGAAGTCGGTCAGCGTGCGCGCATCGGCCAGCAGCTCCGCATCCACGCAGCGCGACGCCAGCTCGCTGGCCCGCAGGCAGATCCACATCGGCTCGAGCACCATCTCGACCCAGGCGCTGTCGTTCAAGCGGTTCATTTTTGCCTCCTTCTGGTGGGTGCCCGTCGTGCGGGCGGGATCGTCGCGCGGCCCGTGATGCACGGGCCGCGGCTTTCATTCGCCGGCGAAGCGCACGGCCCCATGGCCCGCCGCCGACCGCGCCGCGACGGGCAGCGGCGGACGCGTCCAGGCAGGCCCGCGCGCCGTGGCCGCGGCGCGCGCCGCGCCGGTGCCGGAGCCGGCGGCCTGCGGCGCCGGCAGCCGCGGCACCGGCGCCCGGCGCGGCTCGCGCATGCGCGCCGGCACGATCAGCATGTCGCAGTCCGTGCGGCGCACGAGGCTGTTGATGCTGCCCAGCACGGTGCTGCCGATGCGCGTGCGCCGCAGCTTCGCCGCCACCAGCAGGTCGGCGCCCGAGGCCTGCGCCTGGCGCAGCGTGGCCGCCACCGGCGAGCCGCGGCCGAGCGCGAAACCGATGCGCCGGCTGTCGAGCCCCAGCCGCGCCATGTTGCGGCGCATGCGCGCGATCAGGCCCGCTTCTTCGCGGGCGCGGCACTCGCGGATGACGGATTCGCTGACCTCGGTTTCGCGCACCACCAGCTCGCCGCTGGCGTCGCAGGCGTGGAACAGCTGCAGCCCGCTCTCGGGCGACAGCGCCACGGCGACGCAGGCCGCCGCGTCGGAGACGGGGGACAGGTCGGTGGGCACGAGCATGTGGCGATACGCAGCATCAGCCGGCTGCTTGACCACGAGCAGCGGCTTGCGGCAGGCCTCGACCAGCCGCTGCGCGGTCCCGCCGAGCACCAGATCGGCCCACGCAGGGCGGCGGCGTTGGCCCACCACCAGCAGGTCCGCGCGGCTCGACGCGCGCTGCAGCGCTTCGACGGTGCTGCTGCTGCGCAGCTCGACCTCCACCGTGATGCCGCAGCGCCGCACCAGTTGCGCCGCCAGCAGGCGCAGCCGCTCGCGCGGGTCGGCCTGCGGCGGCTGGCGGTCGATGGCGGCGGCGAGCCACCCATGCACGCGGTTCAGCCGCGTGGGGTTGACGACATGCACCAGACCCAGCCGCGCGCCGTGCTGCCGCGCCAGCAGCGCGGCACGCTGTACCGCGCGGTCCGCCGCGGCCGAGAAGTCGGTGGCCGCCAGGATGTACTTGAAGGGGATCATCTGCCTTGCTCCTCATGCAGCGGGGCCGGCCGCGCGGGCGGCGCCCCAAGCCATGCGCACCGCATGCGGTGCGCCGATCGCCAGTGAAGACGCGCGCTGCGCCGCCGCCGATGCCTGCATCGGTCCCAGGCCTGCATGCAACAGCTACAGGCGCGGGCGCGGGCGCGGGCGCGGGCGCGGGCTATGAGCCTTTGGCTGGCCCGGCGATCTGAAGATTGCGCAGTGAGGGGGAAGTGATCGCCGGGCTCAGGAATGCACGGCCGGCGAACGGCTGCGCGCCTGAATGGCGGTTCGGGCCCGCGCGGCGGGGCCAGGCACACCACCTTGGCCGATGACGGCCGACCGGCGCAGCGCGGCGTCGGCGGAGGTGGAGAAGGCAAAGAAGCACATGGCGTGCATTTTATAGGCGCGTGCCTCTAAAGACAACGCGCCGCCGCCATGTCGCACCGGGGTGTAGGCGTATTGCGCGCGCCCGCGGCCGGCGGCCGGCGGCCGGCGGCCGGCGGCGTCAGACCTGCATGTTCATGATCTCGCTGTAGGCCTGCACCAGCCGGTTGCGCACCTGCAGCGCCGCGGTGAAGCCGAGCTGCGACTTCTGCATCGCGACCATCGTCTGCTCGAGGCTCACGCCCGGGTTATCGAGCTGCAGCTCGCGCTGCATCGTCTGCGCCTCGAGCTGCGCCTGGCTCACCGACTGCAGCGCCTGCGCCATCGCCGCCTGGAAGCTGCCGCCTTCGGCCGCGCCCGTAGTGCGCGACAGCGGCTGGCCGTCGGGACGCAGGCCGGCGCGCGCGGCGGCCTGCGCGAAGTCGAAGGGCTTGAGCTTCAGGTCCATCGGTCGATCGGTCGATCGGGCACGGCGGCTCCGGTGAGCGCAGTCTAGGCAAGGCGCGCTCGAACCGGCGCATGTAACTGACGCCGGTTTGCGCGCCTTCTCGCGCCATCCCCGCCGCGGCGCTGCCGAACAATCGCCGCCAGAGCCTGTGGTGCGCCGCGCCCCCAGCAGGCCATCACCCCGAATCCCCGCTTCATGGACAACGCCATCGCGACGCCCTCCCCGCAGACCCTGGTGCCGCTGCAGGCCGCGAGCCCGGGCTTCGCCGCGCGGCTGGTGGCGCTGCCGGCGAAGTCGCTGCTGGCCCTGAGCGTCGGCGTGGCGTTGCTGCTGGCCATTGCCGTGGTGCTGACATTGCGCCAGGCCGAAGGCGAATATCGCGTGCTCTTCGCCGGCCTGTCCGACAAGGACGGCGGCGCGGTGCTGGCGCAGCTGTCGCAGATGAACATCCCCTACAAGCACGCCGACGGCGGCAGCGCGATCCTGGTGCCGGCCGACAAGGTGCACGACGTGCGTCTGCGGCTCGCCTCGGCGGGGCTGCCCAAGGGCGCGGTCGGCGGCTTCGAGCTGATGGACAACGCCCGCTTCGGCCAGACGCAGTTCCAGGAGCGGCTGACCTTCCAGCGCGGGCTGCAGGGCGAGCTGGAGCGTTCGATCGGTTCGCTGGCCGCGGTGCAGGGCGCGCGCGTGCACCTGGCGCTGCCGAACCAGAACGGCTTCTTCCGCGAGCAGCAGAAGCCCAGCGCCTCGGTGCTGCTGACGCTGCACCCGGGGCGCACGCTGGAACGCGCGCAGGTGGCCGGCATCGTGCACCTGGTGTCGAGCAGCGTGCCCGAACTGAGCCCGAAGGCGGTGAGCGTGCTCGACGGCAGCGGCGCGCTGCTGTCCGGCGCCGACGACGCGGCCAAGGGCCTGGACGCGCAGCAGCTGCAGTACGTGCAGCAGATCGAGGCCGGGTACCTGAAGCGCGTGCTCGAGATCCTCGAGCCGGTGGTCGGCCGCGACAACCTGCGCGCCACGGTCACCGCCGACGTCGACTTCACGCAGAGCGAGTCGACGTCCGAGGAATTCAAGCCCAACCAGGGCGATGCCCCGGCCACGGTGAAGCTGCTGCAGCGCAACGAATCCGGCGCCCCCGGCGCGGCCGTGCCCAGCGGCGTGCCCGGCGCGGCCAGCAACCAGCCGCCGGTGCCGGGCAGCGCGCCGCTGGCCGGCGGCGCACAACCGCTGCAGGCCGCGCAGGGCGGCTACGCCGGCGGCAACGTGAAGCGCGACGCGGTCACGCAGTACGAGGTCGACAAGACGGTGCGCGTGACGCGCAACGCCACCGGCACGCTGAAGCGGCTGAACGCGGCCGTGGTGGTGAACCACCGCGTGGCCACCGACGCCAAGGGCAAGACCACGAGCACGCCGCTGACCGGCGAGGAGCTGGAGAAGATCACCGCGCTGGTACAGGAAAGCCTGGGCTTCAGCAAGGAGCGCGGCGATTCGGTGCGCGTCATCAACGCGCCCTTCCGCGTCGAGCCGGCGCCGAAGATCGAGCCGCTGCCGCTGCACCAGCAGCCCTGGGTGCTGGACCTGCTGCGCGCCGCGGCGGCGCCGCTGGCGCTGGCGCTGGTGGCGCTGGTGGTGGTGTTCAAGCTGATCCGCCCGGCGCTGAACGCGGTGCTGCAGCCGCCGGCAGCCGCGACGCCGGGGCCGGCCGCGGCATTGGGGCGCCAACTCGACGTGGTGGCCGACAACCCGCTGGCGATGGCCGCACCGTCCGCTCCGGCGGTGCCGGCGCTGACCGGCCCGCAGACCAGCGCGCGGCTGGACAGCGCGCGCGCCTTCGCGCAGCAGAACCCGGCCGCGGTGGCGCAGATCGTCAAGGGCTGGGTCGGCGGCGACGCCCCGCCGCAGAAGCCGCAGGCGCCGGCCAAGCCCGCGGCGGGCTCCGCCGCCTGACCCGGACCCGGACGCGGACCCGTACGCGGACCCGTACACGATGGACGAACAAGGCATCGAGAACGCGGCCATCCTGCTGATGTCGCTGGGCGAGGAGCAGGCCAGCGAGGTCTTCAAGCACCTGGCGCCCAAGGAGGTGCAGCGCATGGGCGAGACCATCGCCAAGCTGCGCACCGTCAGCCGCGAGCGCGTCGACCTGGTGCTGCAGAAGTTCAACGACGAAGCCGGCGGCCAGAGCATGCTGGTCGACGACAACGACGAGTACGTGCGCTCGGTGCTCAAGCGCGCGCTCGGCGAGGACAAGGCCAACCTGCTGCTAGACCGCATCCTGCAGGGCGACGACGTGAGCGGCATCGAGAGCCTGAAGTGGATGGAGCCGGCCGCCGTGGCCGAGCTGATGCGCCACGAGCATCCGCAGATCGTCGCCGCGATCCTGGTGCATCTGGAAAGCGACCACGCGGCCGAGGTGCTGAAGCACTTCAGCGAACGCCAGCGCAACGAGGTGCTGGTGCGCGTGGCCACGCTCGACGGCATCCAGCCGTCGGCGATGCGCGACCTGAACGAGGTGCTGAACCAGGTGCTGGCGGGCAGCGACCGCGCCAAGAAGTCCAACCTCGGCGGCGTCAAGCCGGCGGCCGAGATCATCAACATGCTCGGCGCCACGCTGGAGACCTCGGCGCTGGACTACATCCGCGGTGCCGACAACGACCTGGCGCAGAAGATCCTCGACAACATGTTCACCTTCGACGACCTGGAGCGCCTGGACGACAAGGGCGTGCAGTCGCTGCTGAAGGAGATCCAGACCGAGTCGCTGGTGGTTGCGCTGAAGGGCGCCACCCCCGAGCTGCGCGAGAAGGTCTTCAAGAACATGTCGACGCGCGCCGCCGAAGCGCTGCGCGAGGACCTGGAAGCGCGCGGCCCGGTGCGCGTGGCCGAGGTCGAGGCCGAGCAGAAGGAACTGCTCAAGGTGGTGCGCCGCCTGTCCGACGAAGGCGTGATCTCGATCGGAGGCGGCAGTGACGACGAGTTCCTCTAGAGCCTCGCGCCCGGCGGCGCCGCAGGCCCAGGGTACGGGCACGGGACGCACCGCGTCGTCCTATTCGCGCTTCATTCCGCGCGAGGAGCTGGGCGCCTTCGCCGCCTGGCACCCCGACACCTTGAACCCGGAATCGGACGCGGCACCGGCCGCGCCCGGCGCGTCGGCCGCGCCGGCCGAAGGCGAAGCGCTGCAGCAGCGCGTGGCCGCAGCGCGCCAGGCCGGCTACCAGGACGGCTACCGCGACGGGCTGGTGGCGCTGGACAGCTTCAAGCAGTCGTTCGCCACGCAGATGACGGCGCAGCTGGGGCCTCTGGTGCAGGCGCTGCAGACGCAGCTCGACGCGCTGGAACAGCAGATGGCGCAGGCAGTGGCGGACTCGGCGGTGCTGCTGGCGCGGCGCGTGGTGCGCGCCGAACTGCGCACGCACCCCGAGCAAGTGGCCGAGCTGGCCACGCAGGCGGTCAACGCGGTGCTGCAGAGCGCGAAGCAGATCCGCGTGCTGGTGCATGCGGACGACCATGCTCTGGTCGCCGCCGGCGCGGCCGAGGCGCTGCAGGCGCGCGGCGCGCGGCTGCTGGCGCAGCCGGGCATCGAGCGCGGCGGCTGCGTGGTCGAATCGGACCTGGGCCGGATCGACGCGCGCATCGAGGCGCGCTGGCGCCAGGCCGCGGCGGTGCTGGGCAGCGAACTGCCCTGGGACGGCAGCGGCGCATGATGAACACGACGCACAGCGGCGCATGATGAATACGACGCACAGCGGCGCACGCAGCGCCCGCTGGACACGCTATCTGGCCGACCTGCAGAACTACGCCGCGCTGCCGCAGCCGCTGGAAAGCAGCGGCACGCTGGTGCGCGTCACCGGGCTGGTGCTCGAAGCCGCCGGCGTGCGCGTGCCGGTGGGCAGCGTGTGCGAAGTGCGCGACGCCGCCGCGCCGCCGGGGCAGCCGGGCGTGCTCGCCGAGGTGGTCGGCTTCCACGGCGACCGCGCCTTCCTGATGCCCAACGGCGAGCTGCAGGGCCTGAGCAGCGGCGCGCTGGTGCTGCCGCTCCCGGCGCCGCATGCCGCGCCCTTGTTCGGCGCCGACAACCATCCATGGCGCCGCAGCGAGGACCGCGGCCTGCATCTGCCGGTGGGCGCCGGGCTGCTGGGCCGCGTCGTCGACGCGCACGGCAAGCCGCTGGACCGGCTCGGCCCGTTGACCCGCGTGCGCACCGAGCCGATGGTGCGCCGGCCGATCAACGCCATGGATCGCGACCCGGTGCGCCAGCCGCTGGACACCGGTGTGCGCGCCATCAACGCGCTGCTCACCGTGGGCCGCGGCCAGCGCCTGGGCCTGTTCGCCGGCACCGGCGTGGGCAAGAGCGTGCTGCTGGGCATGATGGCGCGCTACACCGCGGCCGACGTCATCGTCGTCGGCCTGATCGGCGAACGCGGGCGCGAGGTCAAGGAATTCATCGAGGACATCCTCGAGGACGAGGGCCGGGCGCGCAGCGTGGTCGTGGCCGCGCCGGCCGATGCGCCGCCGCTGGTGCGCATGCAGGGCGCCAACTACGCGACGGCCATCGCCGAGCACTTCCGCGACCAGGGCAAGCACGTGCTGCTGTTGATGGATTCGCTGACGCGCTACGCGATGGCGCAGCGCGAGATCGCGCTGGCCATCGGCGAGCCGCCGGCCACCAAGGGTTATCCGCCGAGCGTGTTCGCGCGGCTGCCGGCGCTGGTGGAGCGCAGCGGCAACGGGCTGAACGGCGTGGGCTCGATCACCGCCTTCTACACCGTGCTCACCGAAGGCGACGACCCGCAGGACCCGATCGCCGACGCGGCGCGCGGCATCCTCGACGGCCACGTGGTGCTGTCGCGCGAGCTGGCCGAGGCCGGGCACTTCCCGGCCATCGACGTCGAGCGCTCGATCTCGCGCGTGATGGGCGCGGTCGCCAGCCGCGAACAGGTGGCCGCCGCGCGGCGCGCACGCCAGCTGCTGGCGCGCTTCAACAAGGCGCGCGACCTGATCCAGCTCGGCGCCTACGTCAGCGGCCACGACGCCGAACTCGACACCGCCGTGCGGCTGCAGCCGAAGCTGGCCGCGCTGCTGCAGCAGGACATGCACGAACCGGCGGCACTGCACGAGTGCTTCGCGCGCCTCGCCGAACTGATGGATCACTGAAGACCACTGAAGACCACGGACGGATGCGCATGCAGATCCAAGGATTCGAAGCGCTGCAGCTGCTGCAGCAGCGCGAACAGCAGCAGTGCGACGCAGCCCAGGCGGCGCTGCGCCAGTGCAGCGACGCCGCGCGGCGCGCGCGCGAGCAGCAGCTGCAGCTGCTCGGCTACCGCGGCGACTACGAGGCGCGCTGGTCGGCGCAGTTCGTGCAAGGCAGCACGATCGACATCCTGCACTGCTACCGCAGCTTCATGCAGCGGCTGGACCAGGCGGTGGCGATGCAGGCGCGCCAGGCCGAAGCGGCCGAGCGCCAGCTGGCGCAAGCGCGGCAAGCGCTGCTGGCATGCGAACGCCGGCTGGCGTCGGTGCGCAAGCTGATCGAGCGGCGCCACGCCGAACTGCAGCGCGCCGGACGCCGGCGCGAGCAGAAGCACAGCGACGAACAGGCGCAGCGCATGCGCTTCAACCGCACGCAGCACGACCAGCTGCTGCCGCATTGAGCCGGAGCCGACGATGCTGAACCCGACGAGCCCGCTCGGCCCCGCCGCACTGCCCGCGGCCGCCGCCGAAGCCGCGCCGGACGCGGGCGGCGGCGCTGCGGCCTTCGCGCAGGCGCTGGACCAGGCCGAAGCGCGGCAGCGCGATGCCGCCGGGGCCGAAGCCGGCGCTCGCGCGGACGGCAGCGACCCCAGGCCGCCGCAGCGCGGCCTGCACGGCAACAGCAAGCACGCTGCGCGCGGCGCGAGCGCCGAGGCGCGGCGCCCGACGCTGCGCGGCGACATCGCCGCGGCGGATGCGTCTGCGGCGCCCAGGCCGCAGACCACCGGCACCGGGCGGCTTGCCGCGGCTGAATTCGACAAGCTCGATGCGGCCGATGCAGCGCACGAAGCTGGCGATGGCCAGGCCATCGCCGAGGCGGACGCTGCGCAGCCCTCGCCACAGGAGCTGGCGGCCTGGATCGCGGCGCTGCCGCTGCCCCAACCGCCCGCGCCCGCAGCCGGCAATGGGGCGCCGGACACCGGCACGCAGGCCTCGGAAGCCGCGGCCGCCGAAGCGGCTCTGCCGCAGCCGCGCAGCGAACGGCCGCAGCGCAGCACGCGCACCTCAGCCGCGCCGCACGAGCAAGCCGCCGTGCCGGCGCAACGCCACGAGCGCGCATCCGCGGCGAAGGCGGCGCCCGGCGGCGATGCCGTGGCTGTCCCGGCCGCGGCGGCCACCGATGGGGAACGGTCCGCAACCGGGCGTACCACCACCCCTCCGCCATCGGAGGAGGCCGCCGGCGCGGCGAGCGGCCTCGCCGTGATCGACCCGTCCACCGGCGCCGAGCAACCCTCGCCCGCACGTGCCGCCACACCGCCGCCGCCCGAGTTGGCCGCCAGCGCAGCGAGCAGCATCTCGGTGATTGCCCCGACCGCCGGCACCGGGCAGCCCTCGCCCGCACGCGCCGCCACACCGTCGCCGCCCGAGCTGGCCGCCGGCGCGGCGAGCAGCATCTCGGTCATTGCGCCGACCGCCGGTCCCGAGCGGCCCTCGCCCACACGAGCCGCCATGCAGCCGCCGCCCGAGGTGGCCGCCAGCGCAGCGAGCGGCACTGCCGCCATCGACTCGTCCGCCAACGGCGCTCTCTTTGCCGTAGGCGTGCACGACGCGCCGCTCGAGCGCGGCGCTGGGGCAGCCGCCGCCGAGGCGCTGGCGCCGCTCGCGGCGCTGGCCGCTGCCGCGCCGGGCAGCGCTGCACGCGGCGCCGAAGCGGGCGCTGCGTGGCACGCCGAACTGCGCCCCGCTGTCGGTTCGCGGGAATTCGCGCCGGCGCTGGCCGCGCAGTTGAGCGTGCTGGTGCGCGACGGCATCGAGCATGCGCAACTGAAGCTGAATCCGGCCGAGCTCGGCCCGATCGAGGTGCGCATCGAACTCGACGGCAGCCGCGCGCAGGTCGACTTCAGCGCCGCGCACGCGGCCACGCGCCAGGCCTTGCAGGACGCCCTGCCGGCGCTGGCCAGCGCGCTGCGCGAAAGCGGGCTGACGCTCGCCGGCGGCGGCGTCTTCGAGCAGCCGCGCGAGCCGCGCGGCAATGCGCAGCCCGACGCCGCCCGCCAGCCGGCCCGCGCCGACACCGTCGCGGCGGAGCGCGCCACGGCAGCGCCGGCGGTACCGCGCGGCCTGCGCGCGCGCGGCGTCGTCGACCTCTACGCCTGATCTGCGCCCGCACCTAGACGGCCCGGCTTTAGGGCGCTTTTCGCGCCTTCCGCACGGCGGCGGCTTTCAATAATCGTCCTCGAAGATTCAGCCGATGCGGCGGCCCGCGCCGCGGCGGCTCCCCGAACCTGGAGGTGCGATGTCCACTGCTGCGGCCGCCCAAGGCGCCGAGCCCGTCACGGCGGGCAAGAAGAAGCTGATCCTCGTGCTCGCGGCCGTGCTGCTGCTGGTGGCGCTGGCCGGCGGCGGGCTGGTGTTCTGGCTCAAGGCGCGCGCGCACGCGGCGGCGCTGGACGACGACGCCGAAGGCGCGGCCGAGATGGCACAGGCGGCGCCGAAGCGCGACCCGAAGGCGGTGCCGGTGTTCGTGCCGCTGGACAACTTCACCGTCAACCTGGCCGACCGCGAGGCCGAGCGCTACGCGCAGATCGGCATGTCGCTGGAGCTGGCCGACCCGAAGGCCGGCGAGCGCATCAAGCTGTTCATGCCGGCGATCCGCAACAACATCCTGATGGTGCTGGCGCACAAGCGTTCGTCGGACCTGCTGGAGCGCGCCGGCAAGGAAAAGCTCGCCGAGGAAGTGCTGCGCGAGACCGAACGCGCGCTCGGGCTGGAGCCGCTGCCGGCCGGCGCGGCGCCGAAGCGGGGCGACGAAGAGGCGCACCCGGTGCGCGCGGTGCACTTCTCGAACTTCATCATCCAATGACCGCTGCGCAAGTCAGCGAGCGGGCCGAGCGCCGGGCCGCTCCCAAGCCGGCCCCCGCCGGCCCCGAGACGAGGCCGGCACTCCGGCCGTCCATGCTCGCGCAGGCGAGCATGGAGCCGCGGCCGTCGTTCCCCTCGGGGGAGCGTAGGCGGACAAGCAGTTCCCGACTGCTCGGGAACTGCCCGCTGAAGCGCCCATCGGCATGCAAGCCGATGGGCCGGCCGGTGTACCCGCCGGACGAGGGGCTCCATTGAGCCAGCAGATCCTTTCGCAGAACGAGGTCGATGCGCTGCTGCAGGGCATCACCGGCGAGAGCCAGTCCCTCGAACAGGAGCAGGCCGCGGCCGGCGACGGCCCGCAGCTGTACGACCTGGCCAACCAGGAACGCATCGTCCGCGGGCGCATGCCGACGATGGAGGTGGTCAACGAGCGCTTCGCGCGCAACCTGCGCGTGGGCCTGTTCAACCTGATCCGCAAGAGCCCCGAGGTGTCGATCGGCGGCATCAAGGTGCAGAAGTACAGCGCCTTCCTGCGCGAGATCGTGGTGCCGACCAACTTCAACATCGTCAGCGTCAAGCCGCTGCGCGGCTCGGCGCTGATCGTCTGCGACCCGAACCTGGTGTTCGCGGTCATCGACGCGCTGTTCGGCGGCGCCGGCAAGTACCACACGCGCATCGAGGGGCGCGAGTTCTCGCCCACCGAGCTGCGCGTGATCCAGCGCCTGGTGCAGACCATCATGGCCGAGTACGCGAAGGCCTGGAACGGCATCTACACGCTGGAGATGGAATACCAGCGCTCGGAGATGCAGCCGCAGTTCGCCAACGTGGCCTCGCCCAGCGAGATGGTGGTCACGACTTCGTTCATGCTGGAGATCGGCGAGGCCAGCGGCACGGTCAACCTGTGCTTTCCGTACTCGACACTGGAGCCGATCCGCGACGTGCTGTATTCGACCAGCCAGGGCGACGCCGGCGAGCCCGACCGCCGCTGGGTGCACCTGCTGAAGAACGAGATCCAGTCGGCCGAAGTCGAGCTGGTGGCCACGCTGGCCAGCGCGCCGGCCACGGTGGAGCAGCTGCTGTCCTTCAAGCCCGGCGACTTCGTCGAGCTGGACCTGGAATCGCTGATCCAGGCCAAGGTCGACGGCGTGCCGGTGTTCGATTGCCACTACGGCACCTCGAACAAGCACTACGCGATCAAGGTCGACCAACTGCTGACCGGCTCGCGCCTGGGTTGGCTCGGAGAACACAACCATGTCCGCTGAACCTGCCGCCGGCCGATTCGACAGCGACGCCGACCGCAATGCCGCCGAATGGGCCGCGGCGCTGGAACAGGAGCCCGCCGCGCACGAGGTGGCCAGCGAAGTCGCCACGCCCGCCGACAGCATGGCGCCGGCCACCTTCGCCGACTTCGCACCGACCGCGCACAGCGGCCACGGCGCGCCCGGCGCGGGCAACGACATCAACATGATCCTGGACATCCCGGTGCAGCTGACCGTGGAGCTGGGGCGCACGCGCATCCCGATCAAGCACATCCTGCAGCTGGCGCAGGGCTCAGTGGTCGAGCTCGATGCGCTGGCCGGCGAGCCGATGGACGTGCTCGTCAACGGCTACCTGATCGCGCAGGGCGAGGTGGTGGTGGTCAACGACAAGTTCGGCATCCGGCTGACCGACATCGTCACGCCCAGCGAGCGGCTGCGGCGGCTGAGCAGGACGTAGATGGCCGTGCCCGTCAACTGGACGGCGCTGTGGTGGTTCGGCGCCATCGTCGTCCTCATTCCGCTGGCGCTGTGGCTGCTCAAGCGCACGCCGCTGGCTGCCGGCGGCGGCAGCGGGCCGTTGCGCCACGTCGCGGCACTGCCGTTGTCGACCACGCAGCGCGTGGCCATCGTCGAGGTCGGCAGCGGCGCCGCGCGGCGCTGGCTGGTGCTGGGCGTCAGCGCACAGGCGATCCAGACGCTGCACACGATGGAGCCGCAGGCCGAGCTGCCGGGCGACCCGAGCGAACCCGGCGCCAACTTCGCGCAGCTGCTGGCGCGGCTGAAGCGCGGCGGCTGAAGATGCGCCGCCTGCTCGTCGCCGCCGCGCTGTTGGGTGCCGGCACCGCCGCGCTGGCGCAGGGCGCTTCGGGCCTGCCGCTGCTGGTCGGCCAGGGCGCGGGCGGCACGAGCTTTTCGGTGCCGATCCAGACGCTGCTGTTCTTCACCGCTTTAAGCTTCCTGCCGGCGGTGCTGCTGCTGATGACCGGCTTCACGCGCATCGTCATCGTGCTCAGCCTGCTGCGCCAGGCGCTGGGCACGCAGGCCGCGCCGCCGAACCAGGTGATCCTGGGCCTGAGCCTGTTCCTGACCTTCTTCGTCATGAGCCCGACGCTGGACCAGGTCTACGAACGCGCCTACCAGCCCTTCGCCGCCAACCAGATCGCCTTCGACGAGGCGCTGCAGCGCGGCGAGCAGCCGATGCGCGCCTTCATGCTCAAGCAGACGCGCCAGGCCGACGTGCAGCTGTTCGCCAAGCTGGCCAAGCTGCCGGCCGAGGTCAAGGGCGAGGACGTGCCGCTGCGCGTGCTGCTGCCGGCCTTCGTCACCAGCGAGCTGAAGAGCGCGTTCCAGATCGGCTTTTTGATCTTCATCCCCTTCCTGGTGATCGACATGATCGTCGCCAGCGTGCTGATGAGCCTGGGCATGATGATGCTCAGCCCGGTGCTCGTCGCCCTGCCCTTCAAGCTGATGCTGTTCGTGCTGGCCGACGGCTGGAACCTGCTGCTCGGCTCGCTGGCGGCATCCTTCGCCAACTGAAGCGCCATGAACGCCCAACAAGTCTTCACCCTCGGCCAGGAAGGCCTGCTGCAGCTGCTGACGGTGGCCGCGCCGGTGCTGCTGACGGTGCTGGTGGTGGGCCTGGTGGTCAGCATCTTCCAGGCGGCGACGCAGATCAGCGAGGCCACGCTGTCCTTCGTGCCCAAGGTCGTCGCCGCGGTCGCGGTGCTGGCCTTCGCCGGACCTTGGATGATGAGCACGCTGGTCGAATACCTGCAGCGCACGCTGCAGTCGATCCCCGGCGCCATCGGCTAGCGCCCGAGCCGGCGGTGGTCTCCTTCACCGAAGCCCAGGTGCTGGGCTGGATCACGCCGCTGCTGTGGCCCTTCCTGCGCGCGCTGGCGCTGTTGTCGGCGCTGCCGCTGCTGGGCACGCGCGTGGTGCCGGCGCGGGTGCGCATCGGCCTGGCCGCGCTGATCGCGCTGGCTGCACAGGCCTCGCTGCCGCCCGCCCCGGCCGTGGCGCTGGATTCGTGGCTGGCCTTCCGCCTGGTGCTGCAGCAGCTGCTGATCGGCATCAGCCTGGGCTTCGCGGTGCGGCTGGTGTTCGCCGCGATCGAACTCGCCGGCGAGATCGTCGGCCTGCAGATGGGGCTGAATTTCGCCGGCTTCTTCGACCCGGTGACGGCCACCCAGACCACCGCCACCAGCCGCTTCTTCGGTGCGGTGGTCGGATTGCTCTTCATCGTCATCAACGGCCACCTGCTGGTGATCGCCGCGCTGGTCGACAGCTTCAAGGCCTTTCCGGCGGGCGACGCACCTTTCGCCTTCCTCGCCCAAGCGCTGCCGCATCAATGGGGCGCGATGATCTTCGCCACCGCGCTGTGGATCGCGCTGCCGATGGTGGCCATGCTGACCTTCGTCAACCTGGTGCTGGGCGTGATCTCGCGCGTCGCGGCGCAGATCAACGTCTTCGCCATCGGCTTCCCGATCACGCTCGGCGTGGGCCTGCTCGGCATCCTGCTGACGCTGCCGCTGATGCAGCAGCCGTTCACGATGGCGCTGGAGCGGATGCTGGCGTACTTCTGAAGGCGCGTCGGTCGGACACCTTGTGCAGGACGCAGGGCTTCAGATGATTCAAGAGAGCGTGAACGACCTCATCCCTACAACTTCGGACCGAGCTCCCTTTCGGATCCCCAGATGGCGAGGACGACGAGCCTGCCCTTCTTGACGTGATAGAAGACGTGGTGGCGGACTCGATCGATCTGGAAGCGGCGCAAGTCCGGGTATCGCTCGCTCACGGTCGGCGTACCGATACCTGGCTCGAAGGCGAGCAACTTGACAGCGTGCTCGAAGTCCTCGGCCACTGCTTCAGGCACAGAGCGCCGATTTGCCCGCCACCACTTGGCGACACGCCTCAACTGCATGAGCGCTCGAGGTGCGACCTCGATCTCGAGCACTGACGTCAGACCGCAGTCGTCTCAGGGCTTCGTTCAGCGGAATCGACTCACCGCGGGCCTCCTCGGCAAGCGCGATGTCAAGCTCAGCGGCAAGCTCCGGGGAGATCTCGAACGGCTCGTCCGCCTCGCGCGCGAGCACGGTCACGTACGAGCCTTCAGCCAGAGCGCCGCCCTCTACGACCACCTTGCCGCCGACTACCTTGCCTGCAGCGAGCTTCATGGGCGGAGATGCTACACCTTGGGCGTGCGAGGGCGTGAAGCAAGCGTTCCGCGAACGACACCCTTGCGTCGTCGATCGCGGCGTGCCGAGGTTGCGGCTATGCGGCCACGGCGAGCGGCGCAGAGTCCTGAAGAAGGCGCCTCTGATTCCGCTTGAACTGTCCGCCGGTGATCGTATTCCCTGTTTGGTTCCGGCTCTGCCGGCTTAGGTAGGTACCACCCAAGCGAACCCGATTCACCAACCTGTCAGACCGCACTCGCGTCGCGAAATGCTCGTAGGACAGAGTTGATGCGCGTCTGGTAGCCAGGACCTTGCGCCTTGAACCACTCGATCACGTCTTGGTCGATGCGCAGCGAGATGAGTTCCTTGTTCGGAACCGGTCGCAGGCCGCGCCGAACGATGCCTTTGACCACGTGAGCAGGATCAAACTCAGGATGCTCAGGCGTTGGCTTTGCCTTCACCTCGGTGCTCATCAGGCGTGTCCAGTCAGTCCTGGACTTCGTTGAAGAAGCGGCGCGCTTCGCGGGAAGTCGCTTTGCGGAAGGAGATGATGCGGATTTCATCTTCGGTCTCGGTGTGAGCTATCGAAACCGGCACTCCAGCCAGGAGGCCCAGCGTGATGAAGCGTTGCTCCCCGTAGGCGAAGCGGTCGTCCTCGTAGCTGAAGGTCAGGCCTTCGAAAACGCGTGGCGCGTCGACGAAGTCCAGGCCGTGATTCTCGAGGTTGATGGCTCGTTTGCGCTCGGACCATGAGAAACGCACGCGGCCATTGTAGCCACATGGTGTAGTAGCTCAAGGCAACCCTTTGGCCTACCATCGAGCTTCGGCCGGGTGCCGCTGCACTGGCCATGCAGCACAATTATCTTTCGTCCGATGGCGTCAGCGATTCGTATCGCTTCTGCTCAATTGCCAGCAGCGACAGCTCTGGTCGGCTGGCAAGACCGGCAGTCAGGCCAACCAAATAGGAACAGGCAAGATCCTTCGATCCGGCCTTCTTGCGAATCCGGTCTGTCCATAAGGCGCATCGCCCTTGAACGCAAATGCAGTTCGGCTCAACTCCCCACCAACCCATTCCGGATCGCATAGACCGTCAGCTCGGAGTTGTTGGCCAGCTGCAGCTTCTCCAGCACCCGCGCGCGGTACACCGACACCGTCTTCGGCGACAGCACCAGGTCGGTGGCGATGTCCGACAGCCGCTTGCCCGAGGCGATCAGCACCAGCGTCTGCAGCTCGCGGTCGGACAGCTTCTCGTGGGGCTGGCCGGCGGCGGGCGTGCTCAGGTTCTCGACCAGCATCTGCGCGATCTCGGGCGTCACGTACTTGCGGCCCTGCGCCACGGTGCGTACCGCCTGCACCAGCAGCTGCGGGTCGCCGCCCTTGTTGACGTAGCCGTGCGCGCCGGCGCGCAGCGCGCGGATCGCGTACTGGTCCTCGGGGTACATGCTGACGATCAGCACCTTGATCGTCGCGCCTTCGTCCTTCAACACGTGCAGCACGTCCAGGCCGCTGCGCCCGGGCAGGTTGATGTCCAGCACCAGCACGTCGCAGGGCGCGCCCTTGGCGTCGCCGGCGCTGCCCAGGCTGCGCATCAGCGTGCGCAGCTCGCCGTAGTCGCCCGCTTCACCGACCACCTGGATGTCGGCGGCGTCGGACAGCGTGTCGCGGATGCCGCGCCGGATCAGCGCGTGGTCGTCGCACAGGATCACTCGGATCATAGGTCCCCCCAGGCCGACGGGTCGTGCGACTCGGCGGCGGCTTCAGCCTCGCTGCCATCGTCGTCGCTGTCGGCCGGCGCGGCCGCGACCGGAATCGACAGGATCAGCGTCGTGCCGCGCGCCGAGCTCGACAGGTCGATCCAGCCGCCGGCGGTGGCGGCGCGTTCGCGCAAGCCGCGGATGCCGAAGCTGCGCGCCTTGGCCAGGTCGCGGCTGCTCAGGCCGCGGCCGTTGTCGCTGATCTCCAGCGACAGCATGTCGGGCGCGAGCATCAGGTCCAGGCGCACGCGCGTCGCCTGCGCATGCTTGCTGACGTTGGTCAGCGCCTCCTGCGCAGTGCGGTAGGCGACCAGCGGCACGCCGGCCGGCAGCTGCAGGCTGTCGTGGCTGGTGTGGAACGCGCAGGCGATGCCGG
The DNA here is from genome assembly GCA_036724445.1 of Rubrivivax sp. Classification (GTDB taxonomy): domain Bacteria; phylum Pseudomonadota; class Gammaproteobacteria; order Burkholderiales; family Burkholderiaceae_C; genus Rubrivivax. Next base: position 54,206 of record DAIMFR010000033.1, read on the forward strand.
TACGCCGCTCGTGGCGCTGCGTCATCCACTGCAGTGCCGCCACCAGCCCCTGCTCGAGGATCGCGGGGCGCAGGTTGTGCATGATGCGCTGGCTGGCTTCGATGGCATGCGTCACCGTCTCCAGCGCGCTTTGCGCGCGTGCCCGGATCGGCTCGGTGGCGGCATGGCGGGCGATCCACGCCAGGTCGAAGTTCAGCGCGGTAAGCGAGCCGCCGACGTCGTCGTGGATCTCGCGCGCGATCGCGCTGCGCTCCTGCTCGACGCTGGTCTGCAGATGCTGCGCCAGCTCGGCCAGGCGCTGGCGCGAGGCCTGCACTTCCTCGTCGGCGGCGGCGCGCGCACGGCGCGCCTCGGCCGCCTCGATCGCATGCTCCATGGCCGGCGCCAGCCGCGCCAGGTTGTTCTTCAGCAGGTAGTCGCTGGCGCCGTTGCGCATCGCCTCGACCGCGGTGTCCTCGCCGATCTCGCCGGACACCAGGATGAAGGGCCACAGCCGGCCGCTCGCGCGCAGCAGGTCGAGCGCCTGCAGGCCCGAGAAGCCGGGCAGGTTGTAGTCCGACAGGATCAGGTCCCAGTCGCCGCCGCGCAGCTCGGCGGCGAGCTCGTCGCGCGACTCGATGCGCCGCGACTGCACATCCAGGCCCGTGCGCTGCAGGTGCGCCATCGCCAGCTCGTGGTCGAGGTCGGAATCCTCCAGGTGCAGCACGCGCAGCGTGCGCGGCAGTGCGCGTTCGGCCATGCGCAAAGTATCGCCCAGCACCGCTGCCCGGCCGCTGTGCCGGCGCGGCGCGATGTGCCAACTTTCACCCGCCGCGCGCGGCGGCTGCGCGGGCTACTCGGCGGTGGCGCGCAGCGTCTCGACCACCGGGCGGCGCAGCACCTCGCGCAGCCCCCACCAGCCGGCCGCCAGCGCCAGCGCCGCGCCGGCCAGCGCGCCGAGCAGCGGCACCCAGGGCGAAGGGTTCCAGCTGAAATCGAAGGCGTAACGCGCCATCGCCCAGCCCACCGCGATGGCCGCCAGCGCGGCCAGCAGCCCGGCCAGCGCGCCCACGCCGAGCAGCTCGGTGCGCTGCACGCGCGCCAGCAGCTTGCCGCTGGCGCCCATCGCGCGCATCAGGCCGAATTCGCGCGCGCGCGCCTCGCGCGTCGCGCTGACCGCGGCGAACAGCACCACCAGCCCGGCAGCGAGCGTGAAGGCGAACAGGAACTCCACCGCGCGCACCACCTGATCCAGCACGCGCTGCACCTGGCCGATCGAGGCCGAGATGTCGACGTTGGTGATGTTCGGAAAATCGCGGTTCAGCTGGTTGTCGAAGCCCGGCTTGTCCGGCGCGCGGAAGGCGCTGATGTAGGTGATCGGCAGCCCCGGCATCTGCGCCAGCGGGAACATGACGAAGAAGTTGACGCGCATCGACGACCAGTCCACCTTGCGCAGGCTGGTGATGCGGCCTTCGTGCAGCTGACCGGCGATGTCGAAGCGCAGCCTGTCGCCGATGCCGACGCCCAGCGTCTCGGCCAGGCCGGATTCGACGCTGAGCGCATCGGCTTCGTCGGCCACCCAGCGGCCGGCGACCACCGGGTTGTGCGCGGGCAGCGTGGCCGAATGGCTGAGGTTGAACTCGCGCTCGACCAGGCGCCGCGCGCGGTCCTCGCCGAAGTCGTCGCCGTTGACCGGCCGGCCGTTGATGGCCACCAGCCGGCCGCGGATCATCGGGAACCAGTCGTAGTGCGTGACGCCGGCCGCCGCCAGCTCCCGCTGGAAGGCCTCGGCCTGGTCGGGCTGCAGGTTGATGACGAAGCGGTTCGGCGCGTCCGGCGGCGTGGCCGCGCGCCAGCTGTCGATCAGGTCGGTGCGCAGCAGCACCAGCAGCACCAGCGCCAGCAAGCCCACCGCCAGCGCCGACACCTGCAGCACGGCAAAGGCCGGCCGCGCGGCGATCTGCCGCGTCGCCAGCACCAGCCAGCGCGGCGCGCTGGCTCCCAGAGTCCACCAGCGCGGTGCGCCGGCCTCGGGCACCGCGCGCTTGAGCAGCTGCACCGCCAGCCAGGACAGCAGCGCGAACAGCGCGATCGCCGCGGCAAAACCGCCGACCGCGATCAGCCCCAGCTTCAGGTCCGACGACACCGCCAGCAGCAGCGCGACGAAGCCGCCGCTGCCGGCCGCCAGCACCAGCGCCGACGAGGCCTTGAGCGCGCCGACATCGCGGCGCATCACACGCAGCGGCGGCACGCGCGCCAGCTGCAGCACCGGCGGCAGGCCGAAGCCGAGCAGCAGCGTCATGCCCACGCCCAGGCCGAACAGCGCGGGCCACGGCCCGGCGGCCGGCAGCGAGGCGTTGACCAGCCCGGCCAGCAGCCAGACGAAGACGTAGTGCACGACGAAGCCCAGCAGCACACCCGCCAGGCTGGCGAGCAGGCCGACGCCGGCGAACTGCAGCCCGTAGGCGCCGGCGATGCGCGCCTGCGACAGGCCCAGCACGCGCTGCATCGCGCAGTCGTCGAGGTGGCGCTGCGCGAAGTCGCGCGCGGCGATGCCCACCGCCACCGCGGCCAGCAGCGCCGCCAGCAGCGCGACGAGGTTCAGGAACTTCTCGGCGCGGTCCAGCGTCTGGCGCATCTCGGGGCGGCCGCTTTCCAGCGACTCGACACGCACGCCGCGCAGCGGCTTGTCCTTGATGTAGCGGCGCGCCCAGTCCAGGAACTCCACGTAGCCGCGCTCCGCCGCCGCCGTACGGCCCGGCGGCACCGCCACCGCCAGCCGGTAGCTGACGCGGCTGGCCGGCTGGATGAGCCCGGTGTCCGCCAGGTCGGCCTGGTTCAGCATCACGCGCGGCGCGAAGCTCATGAAGCCGGCGCCGCGGTCGGGCTCGACGGCGATGATCTGCGTGATCTGCAGCGCGCTGTCGCCGAGCAGCAGATCGTCGCCGATGCTCAAGCGCAGCGCATCGAGCAGTGCTGCGTCCACCCACACGTTGCCCGCGGGCGGCGCGCCGGCGAACTCGCGCTCCGGCGCGTCGGGCGCGGCCTTCAGGCGCAGCTTGCCGCGCAGCGGGTAGGCGTCGCTGACGGCCTTGACCGCCACCAGGCGCGAGGCGCCGCCCAGTTCGTCGGGCGCGCGCGCCATGCTCGGGAAGCTGACACTGGTGGCCGCCCGCAGGCCCAGCTCGGTGGCGCGCCGCTGCAGCTGCGGCGGGGGCGGCTGGTCGCTGCCGATGATCGCGTCGCCGCCCATCAGCTGCGCGGCATCGCGCTCCAGGCCACGGTTCAGCCGGTCGGCGAAAAAGCCGACGGCGCTGAGCGCCGCCACCGCCAGCAGCACCGCCAGCGCCAGCAGCCGCAGTTCGCCGGCGCGGAAGTCGCGCCGCGTCTGGCGCCAGGCCAGCGCGGCGATCGACGGTATGCGTGGAAAGGATCCGGTCATGGGGCGCGACGGTAACCGAAGCGTGGCGCCGGCGCCGTGCAAGGGTCGAAAACGCCCTGCGTGCGGCCGCGCTGAAACGCACTGCGCCGCCGAGCATGGGCAGCGCAGGCCGCGACGCTGCGCCAGGCACTGGCCTGACGCAGCTCGGCGCTCAGAGGGTGTAGCCGAAATGTTCTACCCCGCAAGTCTGGTCGCGAGGATACG
>DAIMFR010000034.1:0-57005 GCA_036724445.1 Rubrivivax sp.
TCATCGGCGCGCGCATGCGCACGCCGGCCACCTGCGTCTCGAAGGCGCGCTCGAATTCACCGGCGTAGTGCGACACGTCGGTGCTGGTGCCGCCCATGTCGAAGCCGATCAGCTTGTGATGCCCGGCCGCGAGCGCGGTGCGCACCATGCCGACGATGCCGCCGGCCGGGCCGGAGAGGATCGCGTCCTTGCCCTGGAAATGGTGCGCCTCGGTCAGCCCGCCCGACGATTGCATGAAGAACAGCCGCACGCCCGGCATCTGCGCGCCGACCTGCTCGACGTAGCGGCGCAGGATCGGCGACAGGTAGGCATCGACCACCGTGGTGTCGCCGCGCGAGACGAACTTCATCAGCGGGCTGACCTCGTGCGACACGCTGACCTGAGCAAAGCCGATGGCGCGCGCCAGCGCCGCGGCGGCCTGCTCGTGTGCGGTATGGCGCCAGCCGTGCATGAAGACCATGGCGCAGGCACGCAGGCCGTCGTCGTACGCCGCCTGCAGCGCGGCGCGCAAGGCCGCTTCGTCCAGCGGCTGCACCACCGTGCCATCGGCGGCCATGCGTTCGTCGGCCTCGATGACGCGCTCGTACAGCAGCTCGGGCAGCACGATGTGGCGGTCGAAGAGCCGCGGCCGCGCCTGGTAGGCGATGCGCAGCGCATCGCGGAAGCCGCGCGTCGTGACCAGCAGCGTGCGCTCGCCCTTGCGTTCGAGCAAGGCGTTGGTGGCCACCGTCGTGCCCATCTTCACGCAGTCGACCTGCTGCGGCGTGATGGCCGCGCCTGCGGGCAGTTGCAGCAGGCGGCGCATGCCCTCGACCGCCGCGTCGGCATAGGCCTCGGGGTTCTCGCTCAGCAGCTTCAGCGTGTGCAGCGCGCCGTCGGGCGCACGGCCGACGATGTCGGTGAAGGTGCCGCCGCGGTCGATCCAGAACTGCCACCTGGCGCTCATAAGGCAACCTCCGCGCTGATCGCGCTCCGGTGTGAGCGCTTTGGAGCGGCCACGCGCGCTCATAAGGCAACCTTCGCGCTTGCGCGCTCCGGTATGAGCGCTTTGGAGCGGCCAGGCGCGCTCATGCCCATACCTCGTACAGGAGGTAGTCGGCACGGCGCGGCCTGCCGCGGCGCCGCTTGCCGCCTGCGACGATGATGCGGCCGTCGGTGAAGCGGTGCTGCTCGCCGATGGCCGATTCGGCCGCACCCCAGCCGGCTGCGACCAGCTTGGGCGTGACGAATTCGCGGCAGGTGTCGGCTTCAGTCATGTCGAGGTGCAGCGGCATGTCGTGTGGGACCGTGCAGGCCCCGAGTATCGCGGTGCGCGGCGCAAACCCGAATTCACGCCGTCATGCGCTTGCCATCAGAATCGCTCGCCATCGTCAGCCGAAAGCCCGTCGAGATGAATGCTCCGTTGCCGCTGCCCGCCCTGGACGACATCCGCGCCCACGAGGCCGAGATGATCGAGATCCGCCGCCAGATCCACTCGAACCCGGAGTTGGCCTACCAGGAACACGCCACCTCGGACCTGGTGGCCGAGCGGCTGGCGCGCTGGGGCTTCGAGGTGCACCGCGGCCTGGGCGGCACCGGCGTGGTCGGCACGCTGCGCATGGGCACGTCGCCGCGGCGCATCGGCCTGCGCGCCGACATGGACGCGCTGCCCATCGCCGAGACCAGCGGCAAACCCTGGGCCAGCAAGGTCTTCGGCAAGATGCACGCCTGCGGCCACGACGGCCACACCGCGATGCTGCTGGCCGCGGCGCGCCACCTGGCGGCGACGCGCCACTTCGACGGGCATCTGCACCTGGTGTTCCAGCCGGCCGAGGAAGGCCTGGCCGGCGCGCGCAAGATGATCGAAGACGGCTTCTTCGAGCTCTTCCCCTGCGACGCGATGTTCGGCATGCACAACATGCCGGGCGCGCCGGCCGGCAAGTTCGTCGCCGTGCCCGGCTATGCGATGGCCAGCGGCGACACCTGCATCATCAAGGTCAAGGGCGTCGGCGGACACGGCGCGATGCCGCAGACGGCGGTGGACCCGGTCGTGGCCGGCGCCGGCATCGTCATGGCGCTGCAGACCATCGTCTCGCGCAACGTGCCGCCGCTGCAGGCCGGCATCATCAGCGTCGGCGCCTTCCTCGCCGGTGATGCGCCCAACGTCATCCCCGGCGAAGCCGAACTGCGGCTGACGGTGCGCGCCTTCCGCCCCGAGGTGCGCGACCTGCTGGAAAAGCGCATCGGCGAGATCGCCAGCGCGCAGGCCGCGGTCTACGGCGCCAGCGCCGAGGTCGACTACATCCGCCGCTATCCGGTGCTGAACAACCACGCGGCCGAGACCGCGTTCTGCCAGCAGGCCATCCGCGACTGGCTCGGCGGCGACGGCCTGCTGCCGAACCCCGAGCCGGTGACCGCCAGCGAGGACTTCGCCTTCTTCCTGGAGAAGGTGCCGGGCTGCTACGTCAACATCGGCAACGGCGAAGGCAGCGAAGGCGGCTGCATGGTGCACAACCCGGGCTACGACTTCAACGACCGCGTGCTGAGCACCGGCGCCAGCTACTGGGTGCGGCTGGCCGAGGCCTGGCTGCGCAAGACCTGAGGCCGATTCGCCGGCGAACGCCTGGAAACCTGCTTGCGCCGGCGGCACACTTCGGGCCGCGGCAGGCCGGCGGGCGCCGGCCGGCAGCGCAGCCGAAGCCTCACATGCGTCCGGGCAGCCAGGTGGCGATGCCGGGGAAGAACCACAGGATGGCCAGCGCCGCCACCATGAGCAGGAAGTAGGGCGCGCACACCCGGGCGATGTAGGTGACCTGCTTGCCGGTCATGCCCTGCAGCACGAACAGGTTGAAGCCCACGGGCGGCGTGATCTGGGCCGTCTCCACGGTGATGACGAGGAAGATGCCGAACCAGATCAGGTCGATGCCCGCGGCCTGGATGATGGGCAGCACCACGGCCATGGTCAGCACGATGGTCGAGATGCCGTCCAGGAAGCAGCCGATCAGGATGTAGAACACCCCCAGCACCACGATCAGCATGGAGGGCGACAGGTTCAGGCCGCCCACGAACTCGGCCAGCTGGCGCGGCAGGCCGATGTAGCCCATCGACAGCGTCATGAAGGCCGCGCCCGAGAGGATCAGCGCGATCATGCAGTACAGCCGCGTGGCGCCCAGCAGCGAGTCGCGGAAGGTCCTCCAGGTCAGCGCGCCCTGCGCGGCCGAGAGCACGAAAGCGCCGGCCACGCCGATGGCCGCCGCCTCGGTGGCGGTGGCGATGCCGCTGTAGATGCTGGCCACCACGCTGGCGATGAGCAGCACCACGGGGATCAGGTGGCGCGATTCATACAGCTTCTGCTTCAGGCTCATGCCGGTGTCGGCCTTGGGCACCTTGTCGGGGTTGAGCAGCGCCCACACCGCCAGGTAGCCGCTGAACAGCAGCGCCAGCATCAGGCCCGGCAGCACGCCCGCCATGAACAGCTTGGCGATGGAGGCCTCGGCGGCCACGCCATAGACGATGAGGATGATCGACGGCGGAATCAGCAGCCCCAGCGTGGCCGGGCCGCCCAGCGAACCGATGATCTGCGCGTCGGGATAGCCGCGCTTGCGCAGTTCGGGGATGTTCATCTTGCCCACGGTGGCGCAGGTGGCGGCCGAGGAGCCCGAGACCGACGCGAAGATGGTGCAGCCGATCACGTTGGTGTGCAGCAGCCGCCCCGGCAGCGCGTTGACCCAGGGCGCGAGCCCGCGGAACATGCTTTCCGAGAGGTTGGTGCGAAACAGGATCTCGCCCATCCAGACGAACAGCGGCAGCGCGGTGAGCGTCCAGCTGCTGGCGGAGCCCCAGATCGCCATCGCCATGGCGTCGCCCGCCGGGCGGTTGGAGAAGAACTCCATGCCCACCCAGGCCACGCCGGCGAGCGTGAGGCCGACCCACACGCCGCCGCCCAGCAGGGCGAACAGCACGACGATCAGCAGGATGCTGACGGTGATTTCATTCATGGTGCGACTCCTCCGTCCTGGCTGCGCGCTTGCCCAGGATTTCGAGCACGAACTCGTCGGCGAAGGCGATGAAGAAGATCAGCGTGCCCAGCGCCATCACCAGCTGCGGGATCCACAGCGGCGTGGCGTCGATGCCGACCGAGATGTCCTCGTACTCCAGGGACTGCCACACCAGGCGCGCCGAGTAGAAGGCCAGGAAGCCCGACAGCAGCACCGCGACGCTCAGCGCCGCGAGTTCCAGCGCCTTGCGGGCCTTGCCCTCGAGCATGCCCAGCACCAGCGTCACGCGCACGTGTTCGCCTTTCTTCAGCGTGCTGGCCAGCGCCAGGAAGCCGGCACCGGCCATGGCATAGCCGGCATAGGCGTCCGTGCCCGGCGCGGCGAAGGCGAAGAGGCGGCTGAGGATGGTGAGCAGCACCATCGCCAGCACGCCGATCATGGAAAGGCCGGCCAGCCAGCCGCTGACGGCATACAGGCCGTCCAGAAGTTTGCGCATGATGTCGTGCTCCTCGAAATCGGGGGCGAAGAAGGCTGCGCCACGCGGCCCGGCATGCCGGGCCACGTGCGCGCCGTCCTGTGTTTGCCTACTTGCCGGCGTTGTAGGCGTCCAGCAGGGTCTTGCCTTCGGCGCCGGCCTTGTCCGTCCATTCCTTGAGCACGGCCTGTCCCACCTTCGCCAGGTCAGCCTTGAGCTGCGCGGAGGGAGCTTCGATCAGCATGCCGCCGGCCTTCAGCGCGGCGATGGATTTGGCATCGACGGCCTGCGATTCCTTCCAGCCGCGCTCCTCGGCGGCGGCGGCGGCCTTCATCACGGCGTCCTGCGCGGCCTTGTCCAGCGCGTTGAACGCGCGCTTGTTGGCGACGATGGCGTTCTTCGGAATCCAGGCCTGCACGTTGTAGTAGTACTTGAGGTTCTCGAACAGCTTGTTGTCCGCCCCGGTCGCGCTGGAGGTCATCAGCCCCTCCACCACGTTCGTGGCCAGCGCCTGCGACAGTTCGGCCTCCTGGACGGTCACCGGCTGCGCGCCCACCAGTTCGCCGATGCGGGCCGTGGTGGGGCTGTAGACGCGCCACTTCATGCCCTTGAGGTCGGCGGCGGACTGGATCGGCTTCTTCGTGTAGATGCCCTGCGGAGGCCAGGGCACGGCGTACAGCAGCACCATGCCCTGCTGGTCCAGCTTTTTCTGCAGCAGCGGCTTCTGTGCCTGGTAGAGCTTGAAGGCCTCGTCGTAGCTGCTGGCCAGGAAGGGCAGGCCGTCCGCGCCGAAGGGCTGCCATTCGTTCTGGAAGCTGACCATGAAGAACTCGCCGGCCTGCGCCTGCCCGCCCTGCGTGGCGCGCTTGATCTCGGGCGCCTTGAACAGCGATGCGCCGCTGTGCACCGTGATCTTCAGCGCCCCGTTGCTGGCGGCATCCACGTCCTTGGCGAACTGGTTCAGGTTCTGCGAATGGAAGTTGAAGGTCGGGTAGGCCGAGGCCAGGTCCCACTTGGTCTGCGCCTGGGCGCCGGCGGTGAAGCCGAGGCCGACGGCCAGGGCAGTGGCGAAAAGCGTGCGACGGATCATCGGAACTCCTGTGAATGTGAAAGAGGGCGGCCTGCCCTGCAGCGTGCGGACCCGCGAGAAACAGCGGGCATGCAGCGGCAGCGGTGCTGGAGGCTAACACTTTGCACTACAAGATGAATTATGGTAATCAACAATAAGAGAGCTTTTGTAATAGACATAGCATCATATTGTCTGAGCATTCATTCAACATTGTTCAATCAAACCGGCTCCTTCTTCATGTCGCGAGGTCAGACACCGCCTCTTGTCCGTTCATTCGACATGGCGGGCGTAGACGGCCAGCACCATGCGTTCGGACTGGATCAGGTAGCTGTCCAGGGTCTGCGCGGCGACCTGGGTCTTTCCTTGTCCGAACAATTCCAGCAAGTGCGCGTTTTGATCAACGTAGGGCGCATGCAGATATTCAGGATCGTCGAGCAGGCCGAAGGCCAGCCGCAGCTCGGCCGCGATGTCCGAGAACATGGCGGACAGCCGCTCGCTGTCGGCCAGCGCCACGATGGCGGCATGGAAGGCCATGTTGGCCGAACCCACATCCAGCCAGCGGCCCGCATCGCGCGCCTCGCGCGCCTGCTGCACGGCCTGCTCCATGCGCTTGTGCGCGGGGTGGCGCGGCCAGGCCTGGGCGAGCGTCTGGCACTCGATCAGGCGCCGCACGCGGTAGATGTCGATGATGTCGGCGATGGTGGGCACCACCACCGACACGCCCCGGTTGGGCTCGTGGTGCAGCAGCCCTTCCTTGATGAGGATGCGGAACACCTCGCGCAGCGTGTTGCGCGAGATCGCCAGCTGCTCGCTGAGCGCGGCCTCCGACAGGCGCTGGCCGGCGCGCAGTTCGCCTTGGATGAGTTTCTCGCGAAGGGTCCCGGCGACGGTGTCCGTCAGGCTCGGGTTGGCGGGCGGGTGGGGGAAGTGGCGTGTGCTCATGTCGCGTTCGGGATCAATGGTGTTCTGTGATGATATGTAGATTGCTCAACGATTTTTAGGCTGCTGAGGAGTTTGCGATGGATTTGAACAGTGACCTGGGCGAAAGCTTCGGCGCGTGGCGCATGGGCGACGACGCCGGCATCCTGCCGCTGGTGACCAGCGCGAACGTGGCCTGCGGCTTCCATGCGGGGGACCCGGCGGGCATCCTGGAGACCCTGATCCATGCCGTCGCCAACGGCGTGGCCGTGGGCGCCCACGTCGCCTACCCGGACCTGGTGGGTTTCGGGCGCCGCAACATGGACCCGAGCAGCCGCGAACTGGTGGCCGACGTGATCTACCAGATCGGCGCGCTGCAGGGGCTGGCCGCGGCGGCCGGCACGCGCGTCGGCTACGTCAAGCCGCACGGTGCGCTGTACAACACCATCGCGCACGATGCCCGGCAGGCGGGCGACGTGATCACCGCCATCCTCGAGATCGATCCCGGCCTGGTGCTGATGGGCCTGGCCGGCTCGCCCCTGCTGCGCCAGGCGCAGCAACGCGGGCTGAAGACCGCGGCCGAGGCCTTCGCCGATCGCGCCTACACCGACGACGGCGCGCTGCTGTCGCGCCGCGAACCGGGGGCGGTGCTGCACGATGCCGAGGCCGTGGCCGAACGCATGCTGCGCCTGGTGCAGACGGGCGAGATCGAGTCGGCAGCGGGCCGCCGCGTGCGCCTGCAGGTGGATTCGATCTGCGTGCATGGCGACAGCCCGGGTGCCGTGGCCATGGCGCGGCGCGTGCGCGAGCGGCTGCAGGGCGCCGGTGTGGCGCTGCGGCCCTTTGCACCAGCCAGCACGCTGGTGCCGGAGGGAGCCGGCCGGTGATGCGCATCCTGCCCGCCAGCGATCAGGCCCTGCTGCTGGAACTGCAGGATCTGCGCGAAACGCTGGCGCTGTTCCAGGCCTGGCAGCGCGAGCCCCTGGCGGGGGTGGACGAGATCGTGCCCGCCGCCCGCACTCTGCTGGTGGCGTACCGGCCGTCGGCCGTGTCGGCCGGGCGGGTGGCCGCCCACGCACAGCAGCTGCACCGCGCGTTGGCGCGGCAGACGGCTGGCGGACCGGGTGCCACCGGGCGCCTGGTCCAGATCCCGGTGCGCTACGACGGCGAGGACCTGGAGGTCGTCGCCGAGCTGCTGGGCATCGGCGTGGCCGAACTCATCGAGCGCCACACGGGCGGCGAGTACCAGGCCGCCTTCGCCGGCTTCGCGCCGGGCTTCGTCTACCTTGCCGGCGGTCATCCCAGCTTCCAGATCCCGCGCCGGCCCGCGCCGCGCACGCGGGTGCCCGCCGGCTCGGTGGCACTGGCGGGCGAGTTCAGCGCCGTCTACCCGGCCGACAGCCCTGGCGGCTGGCAGTTGCTGGGCGTCACCCCCTGCCGCATGTGGGATCTGCGGCGCGCCGAGCCGGCGCTGGTGCAGCCGGGCTTGCGCGTGCGCTTCCTCGACATGGCCCGCCCCGGCGTCAGCGTCAGCCTGCCGGCGGCAGCCGCCGCGCCGGTCGTACCCGAGCCCGGCCCGGGGGTCGGCCTCGAGGCCGATCTCGAGCTCGACGCCCTGCAAGTCGAGGCCGCGGGTTTGCAGACGCTGGTGCAGGACCTGGGCCGCCAGGGCAAGACCGGCATGGGCGTGTCGGCCTCGGGGGCGCTCGACCGGGGCGCGCTGCGCCAGGCCAACCGCATCGTAGGCAACCCCAGCGGCACGCCGGCGCTGGAGAACCTGCTGGGCGGGCTGCGCCTGCGCTGCCGTGGCCGTGCCGTGGTGGCGGTGACCGGGGCCGAGGCGCCGCTGGCCTTGACCACTGCCGCCGGCCAGCGCCTGCCGGCGTGCATCGGCCAGCCGCTGGCACTGGAGGACGGCGATGTCCTGGCCATCGGCGCGCCCGCGGCCGGCGTGCGCTGCTGCCTGGCCGCGCGCGGCGGCTTCGCCGTCGAGCCGGTGCTGGGCAGCTGCGCCACCGACACCCTGGCGCAAATCGGGCCGGCGCCGCTGGCCGCCGGCATGGCCATCGCGGTAGGCACCGCGGTGCCCCGCGAGCGCCTGGGCGCCGTGCTGCCCGAGCTCGCGCCGCCGCCCCGGCTGCCGGCCGCCGACAGCGTCGTGACGCTGGACGTGGTGCTCGGCCCGCGCACCGACTGGTTTACACCGGACGCCCTGGCCACGCTGCTGACACAGCCATGGCGCGTGACGCCGCAGTCCGACCGCGTGGGCATGCGCCTCGCCGGCGACCTGCCGCTGGCGCGCAGCCGACCCGGCGAACTGCCCAGCGAGGGCACCGTGGTGGGGGCCCTCCAGGTGCCGGCCAACGGCCAGCCGGTGCTGTTCCTGGCCGACCATCCGCTGACCGGCGGCTATCCGGTCATCGCCGCCGTCGCCAGCCACCACCTCGATCTGGCGGCGCAGATTCCCGTGGGCGCGCGCCTGCGTTTTCGCGCCATCCGGCCCTTCGGGGTCGTCGACGTTTCCGCACACGTCAGCACCGAAGAAGGATCCGCATGATCACCAAAGTCCTGATCGCCAACCGGGGCGAGATCGCCGTGCGCATCGCGCGCGCCTGCGCCGACCATGGCCTGAAGTCGGTCGCCGTCTACGCCGACGCCGATGCCGATGCAATGCACGTGCGCATGGCCGACGAGGCCTGGGGCCTGCAGGGCGAGCGCGCGGCCGACACCTACCTGCGCATCGACAAGCTGCTGGACATCGCCCGCCGCAGCGGCGCCGACGCCGTGCACCCGGGCTACGGCTTCCTGTCGGAGCGCGCCGAGTTCGCGCGCGCCGTCATCGGCGCCGGTCTGGCCTGGATCGGCCCGGGGCCCGAGACCATCGAGGCGCTGGGCGACAAGGTGGCCGCACGCCGCATCGCCAAGCAGGTGGGCGCGCCGCTGGTGGCCGGCACCGCCGACCCGGTGAAGGACGCGGCCGAGGTGCTGGCCTTCGCCGAGCGGCATGGCCTGCCGATTGCCATCAAGGCCGCATTCGGCGGCGGCGGGCGCGGCCTCAAGGTGGCCTGGCAGCTGGACGAGGTGGCCGAGCTGTACGCATCGGCGGTGCGCGAGGCCACGGCCGCGTTCGGCCGCGGCGAATGCTTCGTCGAGCAGTTCCTCGACCAGCCGCGCCACATCGAGGCCCAGGTGCTGGCCGACACGCAGGGCCACGTGGTCGTGGTGGGCACGCGCGACTGCTCGCTGCAGCGGCGCAACCAGAAGCTGGTGGAGGAAGCCCCCGCGCCCTTCCTGAGCGGCGCGCAGCGCACCCAGGTGCACGACGCGGCGCGCGCCATCTGCGCCGCAGCGGGCTACACCAGCGCGGGCACGGTGGAGTTCCTGCTCAGCAAGAGCGGCCAGCTGTCCTTCCTGGAAGTCAACACCCGGCTGCAGGTGGAGCACCCGGTGACCGAGGAAACCGCCGGCATCGACCTGGTGCGCGAGCAGCTGCGCGTGGCCCAGGGGCTGCCGCTGTCCATCACCGAAACGCCCGCGCCGCGCGGCCACAGCATCGAGTTCCGCATCAACGCCGAGGACCCCGGGCGCGGCTACCTGCCCACGCCCGGCCGCATCGGCGTGTTCGAGCCGCCGTGCGGCCCCGGCGTGCGGCTGGACACGGGCGTGGCGGCGGGCTCCACCGTGCCCGGCAGCTTCGATTCGCTGATGGCCAAGCTCATCGTCAGCGGCGCGACGCGCGAGCAGGCGCTGCAGCGCGCGCGCCGCGCGCTGCGCGAGTTCCGCATCGAGGGTGTGGCCTCGGTGCTGCCCTTCCACCGCGCGGTGCTGGAGGACCGCGATTTCTCAGGCGAGGACGGTTTCAAGGTGCACACGCGCTGGATCGAAACGGCCTTCGCTCAGCGCCTGGTCATCGCGCCGCGCCCTGACCCCGCGCACGAAGAGCCGCTGCTGCGCAGCTTCATCGAGGTGGACGGCCGGCGCCTGGCGCTGGGGCTGCCGGCGGCGCTGCTCTCGGGCGTGGCGGGCGGCACGGCGGCCGGATGGGCGGCCGCCGCGCCGCCGGCGGCGCCCATTCCAGCCCTGGCCCTGGCCCCGGCACCGGCGCCGGGGCCGGCCGGCGCCGGCATCGCCGCACCCATCGCCGGCTCGCTGCTGGCCTGGCGCGCGGCCGCCGGCGAAACCGTGCAGGCGGGCGACGTGGTCGCGGTGATGGAGGCGATGAAGATGGAGACCCAGGTCACCGCGCCGGCCGCCGGCGTGCTGCAGCACGCCGTGGCCGCCGGCCAGACGGTGGCGGCCGGCGCCATCCTGGGCACGGTGACATGACAAGGCGGCGGCTGCGCCGCAGATGGGCGGCCGAGCCGGCCCAATTCCGGCCATTGCCGCAGCGCCCGGCATCCTAGGATCGTGCGCGTCGGAGTGCGCCCGCGCGGCGCGCACCCCCGCCGCCGCACGCCGTCCGAGGAACCGCCATGTCCGACCTGTCATCGCCCCCGCTGAGCCTGGCACCCGTGGAGCGCGCGGCCCCGGAAGGCAGCACCGCCTTCGTCTGGCCGACGCCCGCCTATGCCTGCTACCCGGCGCCGGCGCCGCTGACCGAGCCCGAGCCCTGCCAGATCGAAGGCATGAACGGCCGGCTGATGAACGGCGCGCTGCTGGCGATCGACCCGGCCGCGGGCGTGGCCAAGGTGCGCATCCCGCCGGCGCGCATCGCGATCCCGCTGCGCTTCAGCCAGTTCCGCAAGCTGACGCTGACGCGGCCGCTGCCGGCACAGGAAGACGGCGGCGCGGCCGGCGGCTTCATGGCGCAGCGCCCGGCGGTGGGCGTCAAGGTGCAGCTGAAGGACGTGGCCGCGCTCGACACGCTGAGCATCGGCCACCACGAGGACGACGCCGGCTTGTACCTGTTCGCGCCGGTGGATGCACGCGGCAGCGTGCTGCGCAGCTTCATGCCGAAGGCGGCCTACCACAAGGTGGAGATCGGCGAGCGCATCGGCGAGGTGCTGGTGGCGCAGAACGCGGCCACGCCGGTGCAGATCGAGCAGGCGGTGGCCGAGCAGCAGCAGCTGCGCAGCCGCAAGCTCGGCGAGATCCTGCTGACGCGGCAGGTGGTCAGCGCCGAAGAGCTGGAGCAGGCGATCATCGAGCAGGCGCGCATGCCGATGGTGCGCATCGGCGAGGCGCTGATCGCGCTGGGCTTCATCAACCAGGCGCAGCTCGAGGTGGCGCTGTCGCAGCAGCGCGAAGACCGCAGCGTGCCGCTGGGCGAACTGCTGGTGCGCCGCGGGCTGGTGTCGCGCGCCGACCTGCAGACCGCGCTGGCGCGCAAGATGGGCTATCCGCTGGTCGACGTGACGCAGTTCGTGTCGGAGACCGAAGCGCTGTCGCGGCTGCCGTTCGCCGTGGCGCAGCGGCTGCCGGCGCTGCCGCTGCTGCTGCGCGGCGGGCGGCTGATCGTCGCCGTCGAAGATCCGTCGCGCCCCGAGGTGCTTGACGACGCGGAATTCGCCGCGCAGACCAAGATCGTGCCGGTGCTGGCGCGCGCCAACCTGCTGGCCGCGGCCATCGCCAAGGCCTACGAGCGCATCGGCGCCGCCGCCGGCGGCGGCGCGGGCGGCAACGCCGGCGCCGGCAGCGATTTCGAAGTCGAGGAGGCCGGCAAGCTGCTGGCCACGCTGGAGCAGCAGCAGACGCCGGACGCCGGCGAGCGCGACGAGCCGTCGATCGAGCAGTCCGACAACTCGCTGGTGCGGCTGATCAATTCGATGATCGCCGAGGCGCAGAGCCAGGGCGTGTCCGACATCCACGTCGAATGCCAGCCGGGGCGCGACAAGGTGAAGATCCGCTTCCGCAAGGACGGCACGCTGCGCCCCTACATGGAGCTGCCGCACACCTACCGCGCGGCGATGATCGCGCGCATCAAGATCATGTGCGACCTGGACATCAGCGAGCGCCGCAAGCCGCAGGACGGCAAGATCAACTTCGGCAAGTTCGTGCCCGGCTCGCGGCTGGAGCTGCGCGTGGCCACGATCCCCACCGCCAACGGGCTCGAGGACGCGGTGCTGCGGCTGCTGGCCTCGGCCAAGCCGATCCCGCTGGACAGCCTGGGCCTGTCGCCCGACAACCTGGCGCACATCAAGGCCGCGGCGCAGCGGCCCTACGGCATGCTGCTGTGCGTCGGCCCCACCGGCTCGGGCAAGACGACGACGCTGCATTCGGTGCTGGGCCACATCAACCAGCCCGACCGCAAGATCTGGACGGCCGAGGACCCGGTGGAAATCACCCAGGCCGGCATGCGCCAGGTGCAGGTCAACCCGAAGATCGACTGGACCTTCGCCAAGGCGCTGCGCGCCTTCCTGCGCGCCGACCCGGACGTGATCATGGTCGGCGAGATCCGCGACGGCGAGACGGCGAAGATGGCGGTCGAAGCATCCCTGACCGGCCACCTGGTGATGAGCACGCTGCACACCAACAGCGCGGTCGAGACGGTGACGCGGCTGCTGGACATGGGCATGGACCCCTTCAACTTCGCCGACTCGCTGCTCGGCGTGCTGGCGCAGCGGCTGGTGCGACGGCTGTGCGGAAAGTGCGTGCAGGCCAGCGAGGCCACGCCGCAGCAGATCGACGAGCTGATGGCCGACTACCTGCACGCCTTCGGCGCGGCCGAGCAGCGGCCCGAGGCCGACGACGTGCTCGCCGGCTGGAAGAAGCGTTTCGGCAAGGACGGCAAGCTGATGCACCACGTCGCGAAGGGCTGCTCCCACTGCGACGACAGCGGCCTGCGCGGCCGCGCCGGCCTGCACGAGCTGCTGGTGGTGTCGCGCGAGATCCGCCACCTGATCCAGACCGGCGCGCGGCCCGACGAGCTGCTGCGCGTGGCCTTGGGCGAAGGCCTGCGCACGCTGCGCCAGGACGGCATCGACAAGGTCTGGGCCGGCGCGACGACGATCGAGGAAGTGCGCGCGAGCAGCAACGGCTGAGTCCCTGAACGCCTGAACGCTGCCGCGGGGACGCGGTGTATGCGCGCTGCGCGCACTGACGCCGGCAAGCGAGCGCAAACAAATGCACGGACTGGCACCTTCACACAGCCCGCACAGCGGCTGCTCCCGCGCCTTGGCTGCACTACAGTACCGCGGCCTGCAATGCCCATGAAGGACGTTCCGATGGCCAAGTTCCTGAACACCAGCGCGACGAACTACCACCTCGAAGAACTGATCAAGGGCGCACGTGATCGCCTGATCCTGATCAGCCCGTTCCTCAAGTTGAACGACAGGATCCGGGAGCTTCTGGAAGACAAGAACCGCCTGAAGATCGACATCCGCGTCGTCTATGGCAAGAGTGAGCTGGCGCCAGCGGAGATCGAGTGGTTGAAGACCCTCGCCTTCGTGCGCACCTCGTTTTGCAAGAACCTGCACGCGAAGTGCTACCTGAACGAAGAGCACTGCATCGTCACCAGCCTGAACCTGTACGAGTTCTCGATGGTGAACAACAACGAGATGGGCGTCCTGATCAGCAGATCCCAAGACGCGGATCTCTATCGGGACGCATATGAGGAGGCGCAACGCATCATCCGCATCAGCGAGGAAGTGCGCATCTCGCTCGAAAGGGTGGACACGCCGGTGGAGTCGGCCTCGCTGCCGCCACCGACAGCGGCACAAGGATCCGCGCCCGCCTCGACCCAGGGCTACGACAAGCTGACGAGCGCCAAACTGGCAGCAAAGCTCGGTTTATCCACCAGGGACTTCCTCGAGCGCTCCACCTCGGCGGGCTTGCTCGAACTCCGGAACGATCGTCATTACGTCAGTGCGAGCGGCAAGCAGGCTGGCGTCGAATGGCGGCCTGGCGCCGGCGGTGGGTACCTGCTGTGGCCGAACGACGTGCGCATCCCAGCGGCCTGACGTTGTTGTCCAAGAGCCAGCGGTTGCGAGGCCGCGGGTAGTCTGTCGGCCGCGCGCGCACCCGACGGCCACAGATCTCAGCGCGGCGCCGCGCAGGCGCTGGCCGCGGCGGCGGCGGCCGCGGCCGGCAAGGCCGAGCCTTCCTTCTTCTGCAGCAGCGTGACGCCGTTCTTCACCGACACCAGCTCGGCGGCGATCGATACCGCGATCTCGGCCGGCGTCTTGGCGCCCAGGTTCAGCCCCACCGGGCCGTGCAGCCGGTCGATCTCGGCCGGCGACAGGTCGAACAGCGCCAGGCGCTCCTTGCGCTTGGCGGTGTTGCCGCGCGAACCGAGCGCGCCGATGTAGAAGGCCGGCGACTTCAGCGCCTCGAGCAGCACCAGGTCGTCGAGCTTGGGGTCGTGGGTGACGGCGATCACCGCGCTGTGCGGATCGAGCTGCAGCTCGGTCACCAGGTCGTCGGGCATGGCCTTGCTGAAGGTGGTGTTCGGGATGTCCCAGGTGAGGTGGTATTCCTCGCGCGGGTCGCAGCAGATGACCTCGAAGTCCAGCGCCAGCGCCATCTGCGCCAGCGCGCGCGACAGCTGGCCGGCGCCGACGATCAGCAGCCGCCAGCGCGGGCCGAACAGCGCGCGCATGCGTTGGCCGTCGAACTCGAAGCGCTCGCCGCGCGCGGCGGTCTCGACCGCGACCGTGCCGGTACTCAGGTCGAGCGTGCGCGCCACCAGCTCGTGGCGCGCGGCGCGCTCGAGGATCTGCTCGATCCAGTCGACCGCGCGCAGCGGCTCCTGCACCAGCCGCAGGTTGCCGCCGCAGGGCAGGCCGAAGCGCGCGGCCTCTTCCTTGGTGACGCCGTAGGTGATCAGCGACGGCGTGGCTACGCGCTCGCCGTGGCGCACGCGCTCGATCAGGTCGTCCTCGACACAGCCGCCCGATACCGAACCGACCACCAGGCCGTCGCCGCGCAGGCACAGCAGCGCGCCGGGCGGGCGCGGCGCCGAGCCCCAGGTTTCGATCACCGTGACCAGCCACACCTTGTGGCCTTCGCGGAACCAGTCGCGCGCCTGACTCAGCACCTGCAGATCCAGACTGTCCATCGCCGCTTCCTCCGCCGCCGCTATCGGCGCAGCCAGTACCACAACAACACGACGACCAGCGCCGCGATGCCCCACCACAGTGCCTTGTTGTTCTTCGGCTCGTCGGCGGGCATCGGCACCTGGCCGGTGTCGACCGCCGGAGCCGGCGGCGCCAGCTTCGTCTCGAAGGCCTTGAAGAAGTCCTCCGCCACCTTGGCCGCGGCGGCGTCGATCAGCCGCGAGCCGACCTGCGCCATCTTGCCGCCGACCTGCGCCTTGGCGGTGTACTTCAGCCGCGTCTGTTCGCCCTCGGGCTGCAGCGTCACGTCGGCCGAACCCTTGCCGAAGCCGGCGACGCCGCCCTGGCCGTCGAAGTTGATGGTGTAGCTGTTCGGCGCCACCACGTTGAGCAGCTTCAGGTTGCCCTTGAAGCGCGCGCTGACCGGGCCGACCTTCACCGCCACCAGCGCGGCATAGGCATCGTCGCCGCTGCGTTCCAGCGATTCGCAGCCGGTGATGCAGGCCTTCAGCACCTCGGGGTCGTTGAGCGCGGCCCAGGTCTTGTCCCGGGATGCGGGAATCAGTCGTTCGCCTTGCAGTTCCATGGTGTGGGTTCGGTCAGTGCAGCAGAGTATGCGCCGCGATGCGGGGAGCGCGCAGCGCGTCGCCCAGATCCGCCAGGCTGGCGAGGTTGTGCACCGGCAGGAAGCGGTCCACGTGCGGCAGCAGCGCGCGCACGCCCGAGGCCTTGGCCTCGAAGCCTGCGTAGCGCAGCAGCGGATTGAGCCACACCAGCTGGTGCGCCAGCCGGTGCAGCTGCGCGGCGGCAGCGGACAGGTCGCCGTGTTCGTCGCGGTCCAGCCCGTCGGTCACCAGCAGCACGGCCGCGTTGGCGCCGAGCAGGCGCCGCGCCCACAGCCGGTTGAACTCGTGCAGCGACGATGCGATGCGCGTGCCGCCCTTCCAGTCCTGCACCTGCTCGTCGGCCAGGCGCAGCGCCACGTCGGGGTCGCGCTCCCTCAGGCAGCGCGTGATGTTGCTCAGCCGCGTGCCGAAGGTCAGCACCGAGACCTTCAGCGCGCGCCGCATCAGCCCGTGCACGTAGTGCAGCAGCAGCCGCGAATAGCGGTCCATCGAGCCCGAAATGTCGATCAGCACCACCAGCGCCGGCATTTCCTCGCGCGGCCGCGTGTACAGCGGCGCCAGCGTCTGCGGCTGGCGCGCCATGCGCTGCAGCGTGGCGCGCAGGTCGATGCGACGGCCCTGCCCGGCGTTCGGCGCGGCTTCGTGGCGGCGCCGGCGCACCGGGTCCACCGGCAGCGGCAGCTCTTCGGCCAGCTTCTTCGCCAGTTCGTACTCGGCGGTGGTCATGGTCTCGAAGTCGGCCTTCTGCAGCCGCTCGCGGTCGGAGAAGGTGAAGTGCGTGTCGAACTGCACTTCCTCCTTGGCCGTCTGGTTGGCCGGGTTCGGCGGCTCGGGCGCCTTGGGCGCGGCGAGCGCCTCGGCCAGCCGGTTGGCGCGCGGCGGGCGCGGCTTGTCGCCGCGGCCGCTGATCTTGGGCAGCAGCAGGTACATCATCTGCTCGAGCAGCTTCGGGTCGCGCCAGAAGGTGTCGAAGGCGGCGTCGAACAGCGGCTGCTGCTCGTGGCGCTCGAGCATCACTGCGCTCAAGGCCGCATGCACGTCGTCGCGCCGCTGCAGGCCCACCATTTCCACCGCCGCCAGCGCGGCCAGCACGCGGTCCGGGCCGATGGCCATGCCGGCGTGGCGCAGCACGCGCGCGAAGTGGACGATGTTGTCGGCGATCACGTCAGAGCAAGGCCTTGGCGCGCAGTTCGTCGAGCAGCTTGGCGGTATCGCCGCTTTGCATCTTCAGCAGATCGTCCTGGTGCTTGAGCAGCACGCCCAGCGTGTCCTGCACGCTGGCCGGGTCGAGTTGCAGGGTGTTCAGCGCCACCAGCGCGTTGGTCCAGTCGATGGTCTCGGCGACCCCGGGGGACTTGAACAGATCCAGCGTGCGCATGCGCTGCACGAACTCCACCACCTGACGGTACAGCCGCTCCGACGCGCCCGGCGCCTTCAGGCGCACGATGTCCAGTTCGCGCTCGACGCTGGGGAAACCGACCCAGTGGTACAGGCAGCGGCGCTTCAGCGCGTCGTGGATCTCGCGCGTGCGGTTGCTGGTGATCAGCGTGATCGGCGGCTCGGCCGCGACCACGGTGCCGTATTCGGGAATGGTCAGCTGGTTTTCGGCCAGCACTTCGAGCAGGAAGGCATCGAAGGGCTCGTCGGCGCGGTCGAGCTCGTCGATCAGCAGCACCGGCGAACGTGTCTGCGTCAGTGCCTGCAGCAAAGGCCGCTCGATCAGCATCGCGCGCGAATACAGGCTGCGCGTCAGCTGCTCGCGGTCGGTGTCGTGCACCGCCTCGGCCAGGCGAATCTCGATCATCTGCCGCGCCACGTTCCATTCGTAGGCCGTCTGCGCCACGTCCAGGCCTTCATAGCACTGCACGCGCAGCAGCTGCGTGTTCAGTGCGCGCGCCAGCGTCTTCGCCAGCTCGGTCTTGCCGACGCCGGGCGCGCCTTCCAGGAACAACGGGCGCTGCAGCTTCAGCGCCAGGAACAGCGCCGTCGCCAGCTGCCGGTCGCAGACGTAGTTCTCGGCCGCCAGCAGTTCGATGACGGCGTCGACGGATTCGGGTAAGGGCAGGCTCATGGTGGCGGCGACTCGCGGGCAGGACGCGCGATTGTCGCGCGCCACCCCTGCGTGCCCGCCCGCGACGGGACGGGCCCGGTGAACGCTTCAGCGCGCCAGCGCCTTCTCGACGGCGCGCGCGGCCATCACGCTGAGCATCGCGGCGCGGTACTCGGCCGAGCCGTGCAGGTCGCTGTTCATGTCGTCGGCCGGCAGCTTCACCGCCTTGGCCGCGGCGGCCGTGAAGCTCTTGCCCAGGGCCGCTTCCAGCTCGGCGCAGCGGTAGGCGCTGCTCTTGGCGCCGGTGACCGCCACGCGCACGCCGCCCGCCGTCTGCGCGACGAACACCCCCACCAGCGCGAAGCGCGACGCCGGCTGCTTGTACTTGATGTACGCGGCCTTCTGCGGCGCAGGGAAGCTGATCGAGACGATCAGCTCGCCCGGCTGCAGCGCGGTTTCGTACATGCCGGTGAAGAAGTCGTCGGCCTGGATGCTGCGCTGGTCGGTCTGGATCGTCGCCCCCAGGCCGAGCACCGCCGCCGGATAGTCGGCCGCCGGGTCGGCGTTGGCGATCGAGCCGCCGAGCGTGCCCATGTTGCGCACCATCGCGTCGCCGATGCCGCCGGCCAGCTCGGCCAGTGCGGGGATGGCCTTCTGCACCTCGGCCGAGCGCGCCACCGCCGAATGCGGCGTCATCGCGCCGACGATGACGTTGCCGCCGTCGAGCCGGATGCCCTTCAGGTCGGCGATGCCGCCCAGGTCAACCAGCTTCTCGCTGGACGACAGGCGCAGCTTCATCGCCTGGATCAGCGTCTGGCCGCCGGCCAGGTAGCGCGCCTCGCCGCTCTTGACCGCAGCGGCTGCTGCCGCCCGATCGCCGGGACGCTGGTAGTCGAAGTCGTACATGGTGTGTGTCTCCTCAGGCGATTTTGTTGGCCGCGCGCCAGACCTTCTCGGCCGTCGCCGGCATGGCGATGTCCTTGACGCCCAGCGCGTCGGTCAGCGCGTTGATGAAGGCCGGCGGCGAGCCGATGGCGCCGGCTTCGCCGCAACCTTTGACGCCCAGCGGGTTGTGCGTGCAGGGCGTGACGGTGTGGTCGACGATGAAGCTGGGCAGGTCGTCGGCGCGCGGCATGGTGTAGTCCATGTAGCTGCCGTTGAGCAGCTGGCCGCTGCCTTCGTCGTAGACCGCGCCTTCGAGCATCGCCTGGCCCAGGCCCTGCGCGATGCCGCCGTGCACCTGGCCGGAGACGATCATCGGGTTGACGATGTTGCCGAAGTCGTCGACGGCAACGAACTGCTCCACCGTGGTCCTGCCGGTTTCCGGGTCGACCTCGACCTCGCACACGTAGCTGCCCGACGGATAGGTGAAGTTGGTCGGGTCGTAGAAGGCGTTTTCGTTCAGCCCCGGCTCCAGCTTGTCCAGCGGGTAGTTGTGCGGCACGTAGGCGGTCAGCGCCACCGCGCCGAAGGGCAGCTTCTTGTCGGTGCCCTTGACCTTGAACTCGCCATTCTCGAAGTCGATGTCGGTATCGGCCGCTTCGAGCAGGTGCGCGGCGATCTTCTTGCCCTTGGCGATGATCTTGTCCACCGCCTTGACGATGGCCGTGCCGCCCACGCTCAGCGAGCGGCTGCCGTAGGTGCCCATGCCGAAGGGGATGCGCCCGGTGTCGCCGTGCACGATCTCCACCGATTCCACCGGGATGCCCAGCTTGCCCGCCACCACCTGCGCGAAGGTGGTCTCGTGCCCCTGGCCGTGGCTGTGCGAGCCGGTGAACACCGTCACCGTGCCGGTCGGGTGCACGCGCACCTCGCCGGCTTCGAACAGCCCGGCGCGCGCGCCCAGGGCGCCGGCGATGTTGCTCGGCGCCAGCCCGCAGGCTTCGATGTAGCAGCTGTAGCCCAGGCCGCGCAGCTTGCCCTTGGCGGCCGAGGCCGCCTTGCGCGCCGGGTAGCCGGCGACGTCGGCGATCTGGATCGCCTTGTCCAGGTGCGCGGCGTAGTCGCCGGTGTCGTAGGTCAGGCCGACCGGCGTGGCGTAGGGGAAGCTGGTGATGAAGTTCTGGCGCCGGATCTGCGCCGGGTCCATCTTCATCTCGCGTGCCGCGGTCTCGACGATGCGCTCGACCACGTAGGTGGCTTCGGGCCGGCCCGCGCCGCGGTAGGCGTCGACCGGCGCGGTGTTGGTGAAGATGGCCTTGACCTCGGCATAGATCGCCGGCGTCTTGTACTGGCCGGCGAGCAGCGTCGCGTACAGGATCGTCGGCACGCTCGAGGCGAAGGTCGACAGGTACGCGCCCATGTTGGCCAGCGTCTTCACGCGCAGCGCCAGGAAGTTGCCCTGCGCGTCCATGGCCAGTTCGACGGTGGTCGCATGGTCGCGGCCGTGCGCGTCGGTGAGGAAGGACTCGCTGCGCTCGGCCGTCCACTTGATCGGCCGGCCGACGCGCTTGCTGGCCCAGATCAGCGCGGTTTCTTCCGCGTAGAGGAAGATCTTCGAGCCGAAGCCGCCGCCGACGTCGGGCGCGATGACGCGCACCTTGCTTTCCGGCAGGCCGAGCACGAAGGCACACATCAGCAGCCGCTCGACGTGCGGGTTCTGGTTGGCGACGTACAGCGTGTAGGCGTCGTCGTGCCGGGTGTAGTGCGCATTGGCCGCGCGCGGCTCCATCGCGTTGGGGATCAACCGGTTGTTGTGGAAGCTCAGGCTGGTGACGTGCGCGGCCTTGGCGAAGGCCGCGTCGACCGCGTCCTTGGTGCCGTGGCCCCAGTCGTAGCAGACGTTGTCGGCCACCTCGTCGTGCACGGCCGAGCCGATGCTTTCGGCGCTGGCCATGTCGATCACCGGCGTCAGCTCCTCGTAGTCGACCTCGATCGCCTCGGCGGCGTCGCGCGCCTGCAGATAGGTGTCGGCGACGACCAGCGCCACCTGGTCGCCGACGTGGCGTACCTTGGCGTGGGCCAGGATCGGGTGCGGCGGCTCCTTCATCGGCGTGCCGTCCTTGCTGGTGATCAGCCAGCCGCAGGGCAGGCCGCCGATCTTCGATTCAGCGACGTCGGCGCCGGTGAAGATGGCCACCACGCCGGGCATCGCCTTCGCCTTGGCGGTGTCGATGGACTTGATGCGCGCGTGCGCGTAGGGCGAGCGCAGGAAGAAGCCGAAGGCCTGGCCGGGCAGCAGCACGTCGTCGGTGTACTGGCCGGCGCCGGTGAGGAAGCGCGCGTCCTCGCGGCGGCGCAGCGATTGGCCGATGGGGTTGTTCGGGGGTTGCGACATATCGGTCATGACAGCCTCCTTCAGGCAGCCGCGGGCTGCTGGCCCGACTGGCAGAACTGGATCGCCTTGACGATGTTGTGATAGCCGGTACAGCGGCAGATGTTGCCGTCCAGGCCCTCGCGGATCTCGGCCTCGCTGGCCTGGGGGTTGTCGGCCAGCAACTGCACCGCCGACATCACCATGCCCGGCGTGCAGAAGCCGCACTGCAGGCCATGGCATTCGCGGAACGCGGCCTGCATCGGGTGCATCTGGCCGTCGGGCGCCAGGCCTTCGATGGTGGTGATGCTCGCGCCCTGCGCCTGCACCGCCAGCATCGAGCAGGACTTGACGGCGCGGCCGTTCATATGCACGGTGCAAGCGCCGCATTGCGCGGTGTCGCAGCCGACGTGCGTGCCGGTGAGTTGCAGATGCTCGCGGATCAGCTGCACCAGCAGCGTTCGCGGGTCGACGCTGGCCTGCACGGCACGGCCGTTGACGGTCAGGGAAATGGCGATGGTCACTTCAGGTCTCCTCCAGGGTTGGATCCAGGCGCCCGCAGGCGCCGGCTGCAAGAAATCATTGTCCGGGGGCGCCGTCCTGCAGCACAACGCGGGACTTCCCTTTGCCCGGCGCGCGCCGCCGCGGCCACGGTCGCCGCCTTCTGCCGCTCAGGACCCGGCGTTCGGGAAGAAGAGTTGCTCGCCGTTGATCTTGTAGCCGGCGATCGCGGCTTGCCCATCGGCCGAGACCAACCAGTCGGCGAAGGCCTGCGCCAGTTCCTTCTTCACGTGCGGGTGGCGCGCCGGGTTGACGACGATCACGCCGTACTGGTTGAACAGCCGCTTGTCGCCCTCGACCAGGATGCCGAGCTCGGCGCGGTTCTTGAACGACAGCCAGGTGCCGCGGTCGGCGAGCACATAGGCATTGGACGAGGCGGCGATGTTCAGCGCCGGCCCCATGCCGCAGCCGCAGGCCTTGTAGCCCGGCACGCCTTCAGCCGGCGCATCGATGCCGGCCGCTTTCCAGTAGCGCAGTTCGGCGGCATGCGTGCCGCTCCTGTCGCCGCGCGACAGGAACGCGGCCTTGCCGGCGGCGAGCTTCTTCATCGCCTCGACCACGTCCTTGCCCTTCACGCCGGCCGGGTCGGACTGCGGGCCGACGATGACGAAGTCGTTGTACATCACGGCCCGCCGCTCGAGCCCGAAGCCTTCGGCGGCGAACTTCTCTTCGGCCGCCTGGTCATGCACGAACAGCAGGTCGGCATCGCCGCGGCGGCCCATGTCCAGCGCCTGGCCGGTGCCCAGCGCCACCACCTTGACATCGATGCCGCTGGCCTGCTTGAACAGCGGCAGCAGGTGCGCGAACAGGCCCGACTGCTCGGTGCTGGTGGTCGAGGCGACGACGATGGAGCGCTGCTGCGTCCACCCTTGCAGCGGCAGCAGCATCGCCAGCGCGGCGCCCGCCGCCAGCCAGATGCGCCGCAGGCGCGAGAACGATCGGTTCACCATGTCAACTCTCCTTTGAGGAACTGCCGGGCGCGGCCTTGCAGCCGGCCGTTGAAGAACTCGCCGACCGGAAGATCCGCATGGATCTCGCCGTCCTCCAGATAGACCACGCGCGTCGCCAGGCGCCTGGCCTGGCCCAGGTTGTGGGTGCTCATGACCAGCGTCATGCCCTCGGCGGCAAAACCGGCGAGCAGGGCCTCGACCTCGCGCTTGGCCGTCGGGTCGAGGCTGGAGGTCGGTTCGTCCAGGAACAGCAGTTGCGGCCACACCGCCCAGGCGCGCGCCAGCGCCAGCCGCTGCTGCTGCCCGCCGGACAGCGCGCGCGCCGGCCGCTGCTGAAGCCCCTGCAGGCCGACACGGCGCAGCGCCGCCGCGCTGCGCTCGGCCCAGGCCGTGCTGGGTACGCCGCCCAGCCACAGCGCCAGGCGCAGGTTGTTCAGCACCGACAGGCGCATCAGGAAGGGACGCTGAAACACCATCGCCTGGCGCGGCGCAGCGCCGGGCTGCTCGCGGCGGCCATGGTGAGCCAGCAAACCATGCAGCACGCGCAGCAGGGTCGTCTTGCCGGAGCCGTTGGCGCCGACCAGCACCACGAACTCGCCGCGCTCGACGCGCAGGCTGGCGCCGCGCAGCGCCTGCACCGCGCCGAAGCGCACCGACACGTCGTACAGCGCGACCAGGGTCATCGTGCCCCCTGAGCCCTGCGGGCATTCCCCCCGAGGGGGAGCGAGCGCCTTCGGAACGGCCGTGCGGCGCTCATCGTGCCCCCGCCAAGGCCGAGCCGTGGCCGCGCCGCACCAGGCCGAGCAGCGCGTTCACCACGCCGACCACCACCAGCAGGACCAGCCCGAGGGCCACGGCCAGCGGCAGATCGCCCTTGCTGGTCTCCAGCGCGATGGCCGTGGTCATGACGCGCGTGAAGCCGTCGATGTTGCCGCCGACGATCATCACCGCGCCGACTTCGGCGATGGCGCGGCCGAAGGCGGCGATCAGCACCGTCATCACCGCCCAGCGCCCGTGCGCCAACATCAGCAGCGCGCAGGTCAGAGGCGACGCGCCCATCGAGCGCAACTGGTCGCCGCCGTCGCGCAGCGCATCGCCGACGAACTGCCGCGTCAGCGCGGCGATCAGCGGCAGCACCAGCAGGGTCTGCGCCATGACCATCGCGCTCGGCGTGAACAGGATGCCCCAGGCGCCCAGCGGCCCGCTGCGCGACAGCAGCAGGTACACCACCAGCCCCACCAGCACCGCCGGCAGCGCCAGTGCCGTGTTCAGCAGCAGCATCAGCAGGCGGTGGCCGGGAAAGTGCGCCACGGCCAGCCAGGCGCCCAGCGGCAAGCCGACGGCCGCCGCCGCGAGGCAGGCGCTGCCGCTGACCTGCAGCGACAGGGCGACGATGCGGCGCAATGCGGGATCGGCATGGACAATCAGCTCGAAGGCGGTGGCCACGCTGTCGGCAAGGGCACTCATGCAGTTGGCGCACGTTCCGGCTCGGTCATCGCAGGCGCATTGTCAGCGTCGAACTGGGATGCAAGCGATATGAAGACTCATGCATAGGGTGCACCTGACCTACGCGCTGCAAGGCCGCGACCAGCCGCAGCGCGAGCTGCACCATCCGTTGCTGGCGCTGCTGGCGGCCGTGCACGACACCGGCTCGATCAGCGCCGCCGCGCGGCAGCTGTCGATGTCGTACCGGCATGCCTGGGGCGAACTGAAGCGCTGGGAAGCGGAGCTGGGCCACACGCTGGTGTCGTGGTCGAAGGGCCGCGCCGCGCGGCTCTCGCCCTTCGGCGAGAAGCTGCTGTGGGCCGAGCGCCGCGCGCAGGCGCGCCTGGCGCCGCAGGTGGAGGCGCTGCGCAGCGCGCTGGAACACGCCTTCGCCATCGCCTTCGACGACCACGCCGGCGTGATCCCGATGGCCGCCAGCCATGACGACGCGCTGCCGCTGCTGCGCCAGCGCGCGCTCGACGAACGCCGTCTGCATCTGGACATCCAGTTCACCGGCAGCCTGGGCGCGCTGCAGGCGCTGAACGAAGGCCGCTGCCTGCTGGCCGGCTTCCATGCGCTGACCGACGCCGCGCCGCGCAGCCCGACGGCACGCGCCTATCGCGCGCTGCTGAAGCCGGGGCGGCACAAGCTGGTGGGCTTCGCGCGGCGCACGCAAGGCCTGATGCTGGCGCCGGGCAACCCGCTCGGCGTGCGCGGGCTGGCCGACCTGCAACGCCCCGGACTGCGCCTGGCGCTGCGCGAACCCGGCACCGGCACGCGCGTGGTGCTCGAGGAGCTGCTGGCCGCCGCGCGCCTGGCGCCCGAATCGCTGACGACGGCAGTGCACACCGAGCCCTCGCACCGCGCCGCGGCCGAGGCGGTGGCCAGCGGCCAGGCCGACGTCGGCGCCGGCATCGAGGCCGCGGCGCGCGCCCGCGGCCTGGCCTTCGTGCCGTTGGCGCAGGAGCAGTACTTCCTGGTGGTGCTGCAGCCGAGCCTGGACCACCCGCACGTGCGCAGCCTGCTCGAGCTGCTGCGCGACGCACGCTGGCAGAACCAGCTGAATGCCTTGCCCGGCTACGCCGCCGAGCACAGCGGCGAGGTGCTGTCGCTGCGCCGCGTGCTGCCCTGGTGGAACTACCGCCAGCCCAAGCGCTGATTCAACCGCCGCCGCGCATCATGTGCAGGTCGAAGCGGCGCATGAAATCCTGCCGCGCGGCTTCGGCGATGCCGGTGTCGAAGGCAAACTGCACGGCCAGCCGCGGCAGCCGTGCCAGCGCGATCTGCCGCGGCGGCAGTGTCTGCCACGCCAGCCGCAGCCGGCCTGCGCCGATGCTCACCGTGGCGCCGCCGCAGCCCAGCGCCAACGCATGGCCGTGCACCGCACGCGGCAGCCACGACAGCCATTCGCGCTCGGTGCAGCCCAGCTCGCGCTCGAACTCGGCGGCGTAGTACGACTGCATGCACCGTGATCAGCCGCCGGCCACCGGCGGCCAGATGGCCAGCACGTCGCCGTCGCGCAGCGCGTGCGTCGGCCAGCGCTCGGGCGCGATGTAGACGCCGTTGACCAGCACCAGCTTGACGATCTTCATCGGCAGGTTGAAGGGCTGCATGGCCTGCAGCACGGTGGCCCCGTCGGGCAGCGGCAGCGGCATCGCGTTGCCGACGCGCGCCTCATGCGGCAGGTACTGCGTCAGGCCCGCGTAGAGCTTGAAGGTGATGCCGATGCTCATGTCAGCGCATGCACGTGCTGCGCCTGCGCCCGCGCCAGGTAGGCCTCCATCAGCAGCGTCGGATCCTTCAGCAGCCGCTCCTTCCACGGCCCGAGGCGCACCTGGCCTTCGACCAGACCGCGCATCACGCCGACATGCCCGGTCCAGCCGACGGCGTTGCAGCCGATCAGCCGGTCGCCGCTGAACTGCAGGCTCAGGTGGCGGCCGCCGCTGCGCTCGTCGGCGTCGGTCACTTCCACGTGTTCGCCGCCGGGCACGCCCTCCCAGTGGCCGAAGCTGGCCGAGACCAGGCCGAGCGTGTCGAGCACGTTGATCTGCGTCACGCCGGGCAGCGACGCGGCACGTCCGGCCATGTTCAGCGCGGCGACGCGCGCCTGGTCGGCGGCATTGGGCTGGATCGCGCTGACGATGGTCTTGCCGCTGACCTTGTCGAAGGCCTCGGCGCAGTCGCCGGCGGCGTAGACGCCGGGCACGTTGGTCTGCAGGTGCTCGTCGGTGAGCACGCCGACCAGGCAGCGCACGCCGCTGTGCTCGAGGAAGCCGATGTTCGGCTTGACGCCGGTGGCGCTGATCAGCAGGTCCGCGTCGAGCACCCGGCCGTCGGACAGCTGCACCTTCATCAGGCCCGAAGCCTCGCGCTCGATGCGCTCGACGCGCGCGCCGGTGTGCACATCGACGCCCTGCTTTTGGCACCAGGCCTTGATCATGCCGCCCGCCGTCGGGCCCATCATGCGCGGCACCATGCGGTCGCCCATCTCGACCACGGCCAGCTTCACCCCGCGTGCGGCGAGCGCCTCCATGATGATGCAGCCGATGAAGCCGGCACCCATCTGCAGCACGCGTGCGCCCGGCCTGGCCTTGGCCGCGATCGCGCGCGCATCGGCCAGCGTCCAGCAGCTGTGCACGCCCGGACCGGCAATGCCGGGAATCGGCGGCGTCGCCGGCGACGAGCCGGTGGCGATCAACAGCCGGTCGTAGCCGGCCGCAGTGCCGTCGTCGAGCTTGACGCTGCGCGCCGCGGTGTCGAGCGCGACCGCGCGGCCGCGTTGCAGGCCGATGCCTTGCTTCTGGTAGTGGTCGCCGGCATGGCGCAGGTGCGTGCCGGGTTCGCCGATGTCGCCCATCAGCAGGTACGGAATGGCCATGCGCGAATACGGCGCCTCGGGCTCGTCGCCGATGATCAGGATCTCGTCCGCAGGGGCGTGCTTGCGGATCGTCTCCGCGGCGATGACGCCGGCCGGGCCGGCGCCGAGGATCAGGTGTTTCATCGCGAGAACTCCACAAGCGATGAAGGCGGTGCGCGCACCGCCTTCGCTGTCAACGGCCGCCGCTCACAGGCCCAGGCGGGCGCGCGTCTCGGGC
Source organism: Rubrivivax sp. (assembly GCA_036724445.1). Taxonomy (GTDB): domain Bacteria; phylum Pseudomonadota; class Gammaproteobacteria; order Burkholderiales; family Burkholderiaceae_C; genus Rubrivivax. Next base: position 27,453 of record DAIMFR010000034.1, read on the forward strand.
TTGAGCGTGCCGTCGGCATGCCAGCCGCGCACCTCGTAGTACTTCGGCAGCATCTCCGGCACCTTGCTCACCAGGCCCTTGGCCGGGCCGGTCTTGGCCGCTTCGGTGGTGAGCCGCTTCGGCAGCACGTCGTCCTTCGCGGTGAAGCCGGCGCGGTTGTTGAAGTCGCGCTCCATGTTCCAGATGCGCTCGCCGATCAGCGCCACGTTCTCCAGCGTGAACTCGGGGCCGCAGGCCGGCGCCAGCTGGTCCGCCAGGTCGGGCAGGCCCCAGGCGAAGGTGGTGAACACGCACAGCCCCGCCGAGTCGTAGGCCGCGGTGGCGTCCTGGCAGGCCTTGGTCAGTTCGGGCTTGCCTTCGGTGGTCAGCGGATCGGTCTTCACCGGGATGCCCGCGATCTCGCTGGCCACGGTGTAGCCGCGCAGGTGGCAGCCGCCGCGGTTGCTGGTGGCATAGCCCAGGCCGATGCCCTGGATGCCGCGGCCGTCGTAGGCCGGGAATTCCTGGCCCTTCGAGCTCATCGACAGATCGGGGTGGCCGTACTTGGCGGTCAGCCGCTTCGATCCCAGGCCGATCTCCTTGCCGAAGCCCTCGCCCTTGGCGGTGGCCTCGGCGAAGAAGACCAGCGCCTTGGCGCTGCCGAAGGGCGCCTCGATGCCGAGCCGCTCCCGGGTCAGCACGCCCATCTCGTACAGCTCCATCACCGCGCCGACGGTGGCGCCGAAGCTGATCGGGTCCATGCCCTGCTCGTTGCACATCAGGTTGGCGTACTGCAATGCATCGAGGTCGTCGACGCCGTTGGCCGCGCCCAGCGCCCAGGCGGCTTCGTACTCCAGGCCGCCCGAGGCGCCCTGGTACTGCGGCTTGTTGACGATCGTGAAGTGGTTCTTGTCGATGGTCTGGATGCGGCCGCAGGCGATGGTGCAGCCGAAGCAGGCCTGGTTGGTGACCAGCGGCTTCTTGCCGTCGCTCTTGCGCGGTGTGGCCATCGCCTCGGCGGAGATGTCCTTGGCGCCTTCGAACTGCACGTCGCGGTGGTTGCGCGTCGGCAAGGCGCCGACCTCGTTGATGATGTTCATCAGCACCTGCGTGCCGTAGGCCGGCAGGCCCTGGCCGGTGAGCGCGTTCTCGGCCAGGATCTTCTTCTTCGCGGCCGTGACCTGCATGAAGGCCTTCGGGTCGGCGAGGTTGCCGACGCCCAAGGTTCCGCGCACGGCGATGGCCTTCAGGTTCTTCGAGCCCATCACCGCGCCCACGCCCGAGCGCCCGGCGGCGCGGTGCAGGTCGTTGACGATCGCCGCGAACAGCACCTGGTTCTCGCCGGCCAGGCCGATGCTCGAGACGCGGATCAGCGGATCCTGGTGCTGCTTCTTGATCGTCTCCTCGGTGTGCCAGACGCTGCCGCCCCACAGGTGCGCGGCATCGCGCAATTCGGCGCTGTCGTCGTTGATGTACAGGTACACCGGCTTCGGCGACTGGCCCTCGAAGATGATCATGTCCCAGCCGGCCATCTTCAGCTCGGCGCCCCAGTAGCCGCCGGAATTGCTGCAGGCGATGGCGCCGGTCAGCGGCCCCTTGGTGACGACGGTGTAGCGCCCGCCGGTCGAGGCCATGGTGCCGGTCAGCGGCCCGGTGGCCCAGATGATCTTGTTGGCCGCCGACAGCGGGTCGACCTTGGCGTCGACCTCCTCGACCACGTACTTGGTCGCCAAGCCGCGCGAACCGATGTAGGCGCGTGCCCAGTCCATGTTCAACGGTTCCGGCTTCACGGTGCCGGCCGTCAGGTCGACACGCAGGATCTTTCCAGCCCAGGACATGTGAACCTCCTATGCCGCCGCGGGTTGATTGCCGAGCTTGCCGGCCCAGGCAGCCATCCTGCCCAGCCCGGTCCAGTTGGCGTCCACGTAGGTGATGGCGCCGGTCGGGCAGGCTTCGGCGCAGGCCGGCTCGCCGCCGCACAGGTCGCACTTCTGCACCTTGCCCGTCTCCTGCACGTAGTTGATGGTGCCGAAGGGGCAGGCGATGGTGCAGACCTTGCAGCCGACGCAGGTCGTTTCGTTGACCATCTTGGCGCCGGTCAGCGTGTCGACGGTGATCGCCTCGACCGGGCAGGCATGCAGACACCACGCCTCGTCGCATTGGGTGCAGGTGTAGGGCACCTTGCGCCCGGTGTCGTGAAAGTCGAAGACCTTGATGCGCGACTTGGCCGGCGCGAAGGTGGCGTAGTTCTCGAACGAACAGGCCATCTCGCACTGCAGGCAGCCGGTGCACTTCTCGGCGTCGATGTGCAGTGATTTCTGCATGATCCAGTTCCCGGTGATTGGACCGATGAGGAGGCGAACCCGCAGCCAAGCGGCGCGAACGACCCGCTCGACCTATGCTGCGTAATGCGTATGTTGGCGGCCGACGCCGGCCGCAATACATGGGGAAAACCCGCGGCTGCCGGGGCTGCGTCGTCCGGCGCTAGAGCGCGCAGCTGCGGAAGCCGCAGAACATCTCGTCGCGCCAGGGCGCGGCGAAGCGGCGTGCGCGCGGATGCCGGCAGCGCGCACGTGTCAGCCACGAGCCGCCGCGCAGCACGCCCTGCGTGCCGGCCGGCGGCATGGCGGCGAAGCCCGGCGGCGTGCCGTCGAAGCCCGGCCAGGGCCGCGCGCTGCCGCCGCACCATTCGAAGACATCGCCGAAGGCGAAGCCGCGCGGCGCGCCGGACAGCGCCGCCAGCTCCCATTCAGGCTCGGTCGGCAGCCGCCGGCCGGCCCAGCGGCACCAGGCCTGCGCTTCATGGCGGCTGAGGTGCACGGCGGCCTGCGCCGCGCCGACGCGCTGCATCTGGCCGTGGCGCTGCACCAGCACGCCCTGGCGCATCTGCTCGACATAACGCGGCGCGCGCCTGGCCTGCGCCTGCACCCAGGCCCAGCCTTCGGGCGTCCACCATTGCGCGTCGTCGTAGCCGCCGTCGGCGGCGAACTCGGCATAGCGCGCCCAGCTGACGGCCTGCGCGTCGATCTCGAATTCGAGCAGCTGCAGCTCGTGCGCCCAGCGCTCCTCGGGCGGCACCAGCCCGCCGCGTCCGGAGCCGAGCACGAAGCGCTGCGCGCCGAACCACAGCGGCTCGCGCGGCGCGCGCGCCGGCCGCGGCGGCCAGGGCGAGTCGGCCGCCGGCGCCGGCAACTGCAGCGCCTGCGCGGCCACGGCCAGCGCCTCGCCGATGCGGTCTTCGTGCAGCAGCGCCAGCCGGTAGACGTACAGGCCCGCGTCGCTGTCTTCAGCCGCAGCCAGCAGGTCCAGCGTCGCCTCCAGCGTCTCGGCCAGGTACTGGCGCAGCGCCGCGGCGTCGGGCAGCGCCAGCCGCCAGCGCTGCACGCGATCGTGGACCGAGGGGTCGAACCAGGCGTCGGCGCGCGGCTCGATCGAGGCCAGCCGCGGCCGCGCATCGCTGGCCGCCTCGCCGCGCTGGCGCTGCACGTTGCGCGACACCCGGCATTCCTGGAACCACGCGGCATGGCCGACCAGCCACAGCGGCGGGTCGACGTCGGCGCTGGGCGCCAGCGCCTGCAGTTGCGGCTCGAAGGCGGCCAGCCAGCGCAGCGTGTGGTTGCGCGCGTCGATCAGCGCCAGCGAAAGCAGGTCGGCGCCGGCCTCGCGCATGCGCAGCGGGTCATGCAGGGCCGCGGCGGTGTGTGGCATCGCCGCTCAGCGTTCGATGCAGGCGTAGGTGGCGCCCTGCGCGGGCCGATGCGCCGGCCACCGAAGTCGGCCGGCCTTCGGCCAGCCCTCGCGGGTGCGCAGGCACCCGCTCGGTCCCGTCTCAGCGCTCGATGCGCGCGTAGGCCGCGTTGTGACGCGGCGCCTATGCGCGATCAATCCGCGCATAGGCGCTGTAGTTGTGACAACGCTCACATGCCGAGGGCATGTGAGCCGTTGCCGCAACCATTCGGAGTGCGCAAAGCGCACTCGCCGCGTTGTGACGCGGCGCCTATGCGCGCTCGATGCGCGCATAGGCCGAATGGTTGTGAATGCTCTCGAAGTTCTCCACCTCGACCCGGTAGCGGCCGATGCGCGCGTCGCGGTTCAGTGCCAGCGCCACGTCGCGCACCAGGTCTTCGACGAACTTCGGGTTCTCGTAGGCGCGCTCGGTGACCCACTTCTCGTCGACGCGCTTGAGCATCGGCCACAGCTCGCTGGACGCCTGGTCCTCGGCGAAGCGCACCAGTTCGTGCCAGCCGATGTCCTGCAGCAGCTCGACGCGGATCGTCACCAGCGAGCGCTGGTTGTGCGCGCCGTAGTCGGAGATCTCCTTCGAGCACGGGCACAGGCTCTTCACCGGCACGCCGACCTCGGCATGCACCGAAGTGACGCCGCCGCGGGTTTCGCTGATCCAGCGCCCCTGGTAGTCGAGCAGGCTGGCCAGCCCCGACATCGGCGCGCGCTTGCGCAGGAAGAAGTTGAAGCGCGCCTCGATGCGGCCTTCACCGGCGCCGAGCCGCTCGAGCATCTGCGCGTGGCGCTGGCGCAGCGCCGCGGCGTCGAGCGGCACGTCCAGCGCGTCCAGCCAGGCGACGAAGCGCGACATGTGCGTGCCCTTCTTGTCGGCGGGCAGCGCCACGTCCAGATCCCACGACGCGGCGGTGGCCTGCACCGCGCCGGCCACCGTCAGCTGCAGCGGATAGCGCACGTCCTTGATGCCGACGCGCTGGATCGCCAGATGGCGCTCGTCGCGCTCGCTTTGCGTGTCGGGGATGTGCAGGGCCTCGGTCAACTGGTTCATGGTGCGATGGCAATGCGGCGTCGCGCGCCTCGCGGCAGCATGCCAGCGAACACGGTTTTACGCTGCTGTGGGGGGATCGGCGTGTCGCGCAAGCGTCAGTGATTGGCGGCGGCGGGGTGCACCACCGTCAGCCGGCTGCCGAAGCGCTTGATCACCGCCTGCTCGATGCCCGCCGCGTCCAGGCCGCACTGCGCCAGCAGCAACTGCGGGTCGCCGTGTTCGATGACCTTGTCGGGCAGGCCCAGCTGCAGCAGCGGCAGCGCCAGGCCGTTGGCGGCCAGGCATTCGGCGACCGCGCTGCCGGCGCCGCCCATTACGCTGCCTTCTTCGACCGTGACCAGGGCTTCGTGCGCGCGCGCCACCTCGAGCAGCAGCTGCTCGTCCAGCGGCTTGACGAAGCGCATGTTGACCACCGTCGCATCCAGCGCCTCGGCGGCGGCGAGCGCCGGGTACAGCAGCGGGCCGAAGGCGAGCACGGCAATGCGCGGGCCGCCCCGCGCGCTGGTCTTGCCGGTGCGGCGCCGCAGCTCGGCCTGGCCCCAGGGCAGCGGCTCCAGGTCGGCGGCGACGGCCGCGCCGACGCCGCTGCCGCGCGGGTAGCGCACGGCCACCGGATGCGGCTGCGCGAAGGCGGCGCTCAGCGCGCGGCGGCATTCGCCTTCGTCGGCCGGTGCGATCAGGCTCATGTTCGGCACGCAGCGGATGAAGGGGATGTCGTAGGCGCCGATGTGCGTCGCGCCGTCGGCGCCGACGATGCCGGCGCGGTCCAGCGCGAACACCACCGGCAGGTTCTGGATGGCCACGTCGTGCACCAGCTGGTCGTAGCCGCGCTGCAGGAAGGTGCTGTAGATCGCCACCACCGGCTTCAGGCCCTCGCAGGCCAGGCCGGCGGCGAAGGTCACCGCATGCTGCTCGGCGATGCCGACGTCGTAGTAGCGCGTCGGGTGGCGCTTCTGGAACTCGACCATGCCCGAGCCTTCGCGCATCGCCGGCGTGATGCCGATCAGCCGCGGGTCGGCATCGGCCATGTCGCACAGCCATTGGCCGAAGACCTGCGTGAAAGTGGGCTTGGCCGGCGCGACGGCCTTCGGGAAGCCCTCGGCCGGGTTGAACTTGCCGCTGGCGGCGTGGTACTTGACCGGGTCGGCCTCGGCCAGCTTGTAGCCCTGGCCCTTCTTCGTGACGATGTGCAGGAACTGCGGCCCGCGCGCATGGCGCAGGTTCTCCAGCGTCGGAATCAGCGCGTCGAGGTCGTGGCCGTCGATCGGGCCGACGTAGTTGAAGCCGAACTCCTCGAAGATCGTGCCCGGCACGACCATGCCCTTGGCATGCTCCTCGATGCGGCGCGCAATTTCATACAGCGGCGTGTTCTTCAGCACGCTCTTCGCGCCTTCGCGCGCCGACGCGTAGAAGCTGCCGCTCAACAGCCGCGCCAGGTGCTTGTTCAGCGCGCCCACCGGCGGGCTGATCGACATGTCGTTGTCGTTCAGCACCACCAGCATGTCGGCGAGCACGCCGGCATGCGCCACGCCGGCGTTGTTCAGCGCCTCGAAGGCCATGCCGGCGGTCATCGCGCCGTCGCCGATGATGGCCACGCAGCGGCGCTCCTCGCCCTTGAGCTTGGCCGCCAGCGCCATGCCCAGCGCCGCCGAGATCGAGGTCGACGAATGGCCGGTGCCGAAGGTGTCGTACTCGCTTTCCTCGCGCCGCGGGAAGCCGGCGATGCCGCCCAGCTGGCGCAGCCCGGCCATGGCCTCGCGCCGCCCGGTCAGCACCTTGTGCGGATAGGTCTGGTGGCCGACGTCCCAGACCAGCCGGTCGTAGGGCGTGTCGAACACGTGGTGCAGCGCCACCGTCAGCTCGACCGTGCCGAGGTTGCTGCCCAGGTGGCCGCCGGTCTCGCTGACGCTCTTCAGCACGAACTCGCGCAGTTCGACGGCGAGCTGCTTCAACTCGGCGCGCGACATGCGGCGCAGATCGGCCGGATTGCGGACGGATTCGAGCAGCGAAAAATTCTTCTTCATGTCGGATGTCAGCTTTCGCGGTCGACGACCATGTCGGCCAGTTGCGCCAGCGTCGCCGTGCCGGCCAGCGCGCTGCGGCGCAGCGCCTGCTGCGCCTTGTCGCGCAGGGCGGCGGCCTGGCGGCGCGCCGCCTCGAGCCCGAGCACCGAGACGTAGGTCGGCTTGTTGTCGTTCAGGTCCTTGCCGGCGGTCTTGCCCAGCGTGTGCGACTCCTGCGTCACGTCGAGGATGTCGTCGACCACCTGGAAGGCCAGGCCCAGCGCCGCGCCGTAGTCGGCCAGCGCGGCCCAGGCGCGCACATCGCACTCGCCGCAGGCCGCGCCCATCAGCACGCTGGCCTGCAGCAGCGCGCCGGTCTTGCGCCGGTGCATGTCGCTCAGCGCCGGCTCGTCCAGCGGCTTGCCGATGCTCGCCAGGTCGATGGCCTGGCCGCCGGCCATGCCGGCATGGCCGGCGGCACGCGCCAGCAGCGCGCACAGCCTGGCCTGCAAGACCGGCTCCACGCCGCTGTCCGGCGTCAGCACCTCGAAGGCCAGCGCCTGCATCGCGTCGCCGGCGAGCATCGCCTGCGCCTGGCCGTAGTGCACGTGCACCGTCGGCTTGCCGCGGCGCAGCACGTCGTTGTCCATGCACGGCATGTCGTCGTGGATCAGCGAATAGGCGTGGATCAGTTCCACCGACACGGCCGCGCGCAGCGCCGCCTCGCGCGCGCCCTGCACCGCCTGGCTCGCCGCCAGCACCAGCAGCGGGCGCAAGCGCTTGCCGCCGTCGAGCACGCCGTAACGCATCGCCTCGCCGAGGCCGGCCGGCGCGTCCACGGGCACCCAGGTCTCGAGCCGGTCCTCGACCGCCTGCAGTTCGGCGCGCATCCAGGCGTCGAAGGACGCAGCCGCCATCGGCGAGGCCGCAGCGCGCACCGCGGCGGGCATGGCCAGGCTCACGACGCCACCCACGGCTTCAACTGGCCGTCCTCGAGCAGCTTGACCTGGTCCTCGACCACCTGCAGCCGCGCGCGGCAGTGCTGCAGCAGCTGGGCACCGCGCTGATAGCTGGCGAGCAACTGGTCCAGCGGCATGCGCCCGCCTTCCATGGCCTGGACCAGCGCTTCGAGTTCGGCCAGCGCCTCCTCGTAGGTGGCGGCAGTGGCAGGTGCGGCAGGTGCGGCGGCTGAACTACGCGGCATGATGCAGGTCAAAGCGGATCGCCGATTTTAGACGCCTGCTGCGTCGGGCTTCTTGTTGCCGTCTGCAGCGCTGTCCCTGCGGCGCAACGGCACTGGGGGGCTGGGTAGAATCCCGCCCTCGCCCGCCGCCCCTGCAAGGCCACGGCGGCGATCAAACCCACCCGCGGGGCCACCGGGTGGGAGGTTGACATACCCACTCATGGAGATCCTCTGGATCATGTCTGACCTGAGCATCAGTCTCACAGCTCTCGAGCGCAGCCGCACTCAGCTTTCACCCAGGAGTTATTTCGACGAGGGCGTGTTCGGCGACGAACGCGCGCTGATTTTCGAGCCCGGCCCGCGTTATGCCGGCCACGAACTGTGGACCGGCGAGGCCGGCAACTACCACACGCTGCCGCACGAAGGCGAGGGCCGCGCGCTGGTGCGCGACGCGCAGGGGCTGCGGCTGGTGTCCAACGTCTGCCGCCACCGCCAGGCGCTGATGCTGCGCGGGCGCGGCCAGACGCGCCAGCACATCGTCTGCCCGATCCACCGCTGGACCTACGGGCTGGACGGCCAGCTGGCCGGTGCGCCGCACTTCGAGTCCGACCCCTGCCTGCACCTGAACACCTGGCCGCTGCACTGCTGGCAGGGGCTGCTGTTCGACGACGCCGGGCGCGACGTGCGCGCGGCGCTGCAGGGCCTGAGCCCCGGCGCGCTGGACTTCAGCGGCTTCGTGCTCGACCGCATCGAGATGCACGAGTGCGACTACAACTGGAAGACCTTCATCGAGGTCTACCTCGAGGACTACCACGTCGGGCCCTTCCACCCCGGGCTGGGCGGCTTCGTCACCTGCGACGACCTGCGCTGGCAGTTCGGCGAGCACTACTCGGTGCAGACCGTCGGGCTGCAGCAGGCGCTGACGCGCCCGGGCTCGGCCACCTACCGCCGCTGGCACGAGGCGCTGCTGGCCTACAGCGGGACCAAGCTGCCGGCGCACGGCGCGATCTGGCTGACGCTGTATCCGAGCATCATGGTCGAGTGGTATCCGCAGGTGCTGGTGGTGTCGACGCTGCATGCGCGCGGGCCGCGCACGACGCTGAACATGGTGGAGTTCTACTACCCCGAGGAAGTCGCCGCCTTCGAGCGCGAGTTCGTCGAAGCGCAGCAGGCGGCCTACATGGAGACCTGCGTCGAGGACGACGAGATCGCGCAGCGCATGGATGCCGGCCGCCAGGCGCTGATGGCCCGCGGCGACGACGAATTCGGGCCGTACCAGAGCCCGATGGAAGACGGCATGCGCCACTTCCACCAGTGGTATCGGCGCGAGATGGCCAAGCGCTGAATGGTGCCGCGCTGGCAGGCGCCGCTGCTGATGCTCGGCGCATCGTTGCTGTTCGCGACGATGAGCATGTGCGTCAAGCTGGCCTCGGCGTGGTACCCACCCGGCGAGATCATCTTCTACCGCGGCCTGGTCGGCATGCTGTTCGCGTGGCTGATGGCGCGCTCGCGCGGCAGCGGCCTGCGCACCCGCGTGCCGGCCGCGCACTTCTGGCGCAGCCTGTGCGGCGTGCTGGCGCTGGGGCTGTGGTTCTACGCCATCGGCGGGCTGCCGCTGGCCACCGCGGTGACGCTGAACTACATGTCCTCGGTGTGGATGGCGCTGTTCCTGCTGGGCGCCGCGGTGCTGGTGGGTGCGGCACAGGTCGACGGCCGGCTGGTGGCCGCGGTGCTGGTCGGCTTCGGCGGCGTGGCGCTGGTGCTGCGCCCGACGATCACGCAACAGCAGCTGTGGCACGGCCTGGCCGGGCTGCTGTCGGGCATGCTCGCTGCGCTGGCCTACCTGCAGGTGACGGCGCTGGGCCGGCGCGGCGAGCCGGAGACGCGCATCGTCTTCTACTTCGCCTGCGGCGGCGTGGTAGCCGGTGCCGCCACCATGCTGTGGACCGGCGCGAGCCGCCACAGCGCACAGGGCGCGGCGCTGCTGCTGGCGGTGGGCCTGCTGGCCACCGCCGCGCAGCTGATGATCACGCGCGCCTATGCGATCGGCTCGACGCTGTCCAACGCCGGGCTGCAATACACCGGTATCCTGTTCGCCGCGCTGTACGGCGTGCTGCTGTTCGGCGAGCCGGTGTCGTGGATGGCGCTCGCGGGCATGCTGCTGATCGTCGGCTCGGGGCTGGCCTCCACCGTGCTCGGCCGCGTGCCCGCGGCCGCCAAGAACCCTTCCGAAAGCTGACCATGCCCGCTGCCCCCGCCCTGCCCCGTGCCTTGATTTCTGCCGCCGAGCTGCGCGCGCTGCTGGCCGGAGGCGCGCGCTGCGTGCTGCTCGATTGCAGCTTCGAGCTGGCCGACCCGGCGGCCGGCGAGAGCGCCTATGCGGCCGGCCACCTGCCGGGCGCGCTGTACGTGCATCTGGACCGCGACCTGTCCGGCGCCAAGACCGGCGGCAACGGCGGGGGCCGCCATCCGCTGCCCGAGCGCGAGGCGTTCGCCGCGCGCGCCGGCAGCTGGGGCATCGCGCCCGGCGTGCCGGTGGTGTGCTGCGACGCGCAGGGCATGCCCTATGCCGCTCGCGCCTGGTGGCTGCTGCGCTGGCTGGGCCACGACGCGGTCGCGGTACTGGACGGCGGCGTCGCCGCGTGGGTGGCGGCCGGCGCTGCGCTGGAGTCCACCCCCGGTATCGCGCGAGCCGCCGAACCCTATCCGCCGCGCGCCGCGGCCATGCCCAGCGTGACGGCCGACGAACTGCAGCGCCACCTGGGGCAGCGTCCGCTGCTCGACGCACGCGCCGCCGAACGCTTTCGCGGAGAGATAGACCCGCTCGATCCGGTGGCCGGCCACATCCCCGGCGCGCTGAACCGCTTCTTCAAGCTCAACCTGGACGACGCCGGCTGCTTCCGCCCGGCCGAGGTGCTGCGCGCCGAATTCGCCGCGCTGGCCGCCGACCCGGCACAGCTGGTGCACCAATGCGGCTCCGGCGTCACCGCCTGCCACAACCTGCTGGCGATGGAACATGCGGGGCTGTCCGGATCGGCGTTGTACGCAGGCTCGTGGAGCGAGTGGTGCGCCGACGCGTCGCGCCCGGTGGCGCGCGGCGCGTGAGTTGACTCGCGTCAAGCCGGCGCCGCGGCCGATAATGAACCATGGGTACCCGAGGGCGGTCCCATCCACGTCGACAGCCTCACAGGAGCACAGCATGTACAAGAGGATCGTGATCTCGACCGACGGTTCGGACATCAGCCACAAGGCGGTGCTCAGCGCCGTCGACCTGGCCAAGTCCGTGGGCGCCGAACTGTTCGCCATCAGCGTCAAGGAGCCCTTCCCCTACAGCGCGATCTCAGAGATGCAGCCGGTGCCGCCGCAGGAGTTCTACGACGCGCAGGAGCGCATCGCCGGCGAGCGCGTCAAGGCGGTGGTCGACTTGGCCAGTGCCGCCGGCGTCAAGTGCCAGGCGCATACCGTCGAGGCCCTGCATCCTTGGGAAGCGATCATCGACCATGCCAAGAACCAGGCCTGCGACCTGATCGTCATGGCCTCGCATGGACGGCGCGGGCTGTCGGCGCTGCTGCTGGGCAGCGAGACGCAGAAGGTGCTGACGCACTCGTCGATTCCGGTGCTGGTGATCAAGTAGAACCAATAGGCACCCCAGACCAATAGGCACCCCAGACCAATAGGCACCCCAGCCGGCGCCGGCGCCGGCGCTCAATGCGAGTGCAGCGCCCGCATCGCGAACATCACGATGCTCAGCCCGCCGGCCAGCCAGGCCAGCTGGGACAGCGTCTCGCGCCACGGCAGGCGGCGCTGCAGTTGCGGCAGCAGGTCGGCCACGGCGACGTAGATGAAGCTGCTCGAGGCTGCCACCAGCAGGTACGGGAATAGATCCTCCCACGGGCCGACGACGAAGTAGCCGAGCACGCCGCCGACCACCGCCGCCAGGCCCGACAGCGCGTTGTACAGCAGAGCCTTGCCGCGCGAGAAGCCGGCGTTCAGCAGCACGATGTAGTCGCCGACCTCCTGCGGGATCTCGTGCGCGACGATGGCCAGCGAGGTCACCAGGCCCAGGCTCGGATCGGTCAGGAAGGCGGCGGCGATGATGATGCCGTCGCAGAAGTTGTGGATGCTGTCGCCGACCAGCACGCTCCAGCCGCCGCGCCCGGCCTGCTCGGCGTCGAAATGGTGGTGGTGATGGTGCCCGTCGCCCTCGTGGTGGTGCGTGTGGCGGTACAGCTCGGCCTTTTCCAGCAGGAAGAAGAACAGCAGCCCGCCGAGCAGCGTCAGGAACAGCGCGTGCGCGTCGACGTGGCTTTCGAAGGCCTCGGGCAGCACGTGCAGCAGCGCGGTGCCCAGCAGCACGCCGGCCGACAGGCTGACCAGGTGCTGCACCAGGCGGCTCAGCACCGTCACCGTCAGGCTGGCGGCGATCAGCACCGAAAGAAGGCCGCCCGCGAAGGTGGCCAGCACGATGTAGGTCAGCGTCATCAGGCCATCTTGGCAGACCTGTCAAGCCACCCCGTGCGTCCTGAACCACTGCAGCGCCAGGCGCCAGCCCTCCTCGGCCGCCGCCTGGCGCCAGCTGGGCCGGTAGTCGGCATGGAAGGCATGCGGCGCGTCGGGGAAGACGACGAACTTCGAGCGCCGCGCCGCGGCGCTGCCCTGCGCCAGCGCCTGCTGCATCGCCGCCACCGAGGCCATCGGGATGCCGCTGTCCTGGCCGCCGTACAGCCCCAGCACCGGTGCCTGCAACGCCCCTGCCAGGTCGATCGCGCGCTTCGGCTGGTTGGCGCTGACATTGCCGTCGAGCTGGCCGTACCAGGCCACGCCGGCCTTCAGCAGCGGGCTGTGCGCCGCATACAGCCAGACGATGCGCCCGCCCCAGCAGAAGCCGGTGATGCCCAGCCGGTGCGCCGCCGCGCCCTGCTGCTGCGCCCAGCCCACGGTGGCATCGAGGTCGCCGATGACCTGCGCGTCGCTGGCCTTGGACACCACTTCGGCCAGCAGCCGCGCGATCTCGTCATAGGCGCGCGCGTCGCCGTGGCGCGCGAACAGCTCCGGCGCGACGGCGAAGAAGCCCTGCTTGGCGAAGCGCCGCGCCACGTCGGCGATGTGCTCGTGCACGCCGAAGATCTCGCTGACCACCAGCACCACCGGCGCGTGGCGCTTGTTCAGCGGCGCGGCGCGGTAGGCCGGCATGCTGAAGCCGCCGACCGGAATCTCCACCGCGCCGGCGAGCAGGCCTTCGGTATCGGTGTTGATCGCCGTCTGCGCCGCCACCGGCAGCACCGCGGCGGCGAAGCCGCTGCCCACTGAAGCGCGCACGAAGTCGCGGCGGCTGGGGTCGCGCGGCCGGACCAGGCTGTCGAACTCCTGCTGAATCATCGTCACGCCCTCGTCGAGCCATGGAAGCGCGGCATTGTAGGAAGGCCGCGGCCGCCGGGGCATGGGCCCGCCGTGGGCACAATCGTCCGCATGCGCAGTTCCACGCCCCTGCTGTCCGGCCCGCTGGCCGCCGTCGACATGGGCTCGAACAGCTTCAGGCTCGAGATCGGCCAGCTGCAGCACGGCCGCTACCGGCGCATCGACTACCTGAAGGAAACGGTGCGCCTGGGCGGCGGGCTCGACGCCGACGGCATGCTCACCGAAGCCGCAGTGCAGCGCGGGTTGGATTGCCTGCGCCGCTTCTCGGTGCGGCTGGCCGGCTTCGCGCCGCACCAGGTGCGCGCCGTGGCCACGCAGACGCTGCGCGAGGCGCGCAACCGCAACGCCTTCCTGGTGCGCGCGCAGGCTGCGCTCGGCTATCCGATCGAAGTCATCTCCGGGCGCGAGGAAGCGCGGCTGATCTACGCCGGCGTGTCGCACCTGCAGCCGTCGGACGCGGCGAGGCTGGTCATCGACATCGGCGGACGCTCGACCGAGATGATTCTCGGCCAGGGGCGCGCGCCGCTGCTTGCCGAATCGTTCCAGATCGGCAGCGTCAGCCTGTCGATGCGCTTCTTCGGCGACGGCCGGCTCGACAAAAGCGCCTTCCGCGCCGCGCAGATCGCCGCCGGCGCCGAGCTGGAAGAAGCGCTGCAGCCCTTCGCTCGCCACCGCTGGCAGCAGGCGCTGGGCTCGGCGGGCACGGTCGGCGCGGTGTCGCAGCTGCTCGCCGCCAACGGCATCAGCGACGGCCGCATCACGCCCGAGGGCCTGCGCTGGTGCATCGCCAGCTGCATCCGCGCCGGTCATGTCGATGCGCTGCGCTGGCCGGCGCTGCGCGCCGATCGCCGCGCCGTGCTGCCCGGCGGTCTGGCGATCCTGTACACGCTGGCCACGCATTTCGGCATCGACGCGCTGCAGCCGGCGCGCGGCGCACTGCGCCAGGGCGTGATCATCGATCTGCGCGAACGCCTGGAGGCGCTGCGCCACGCCCGCCCCGAGGACGTGCGCGACGAATCGGTGCGCGAACTGCAGGGGCGCTTCGGCGTCGCCGCCGACCAGGCGCTGCGCGTGCGCACGCTGGCGCAGTCGCTGCACCGCGCGGTGGCCGATGCCGCCGACCCGCTCGACGAGAGCCGGCGCGAGCTGGGCTGGGCCTGCGACCTGCACGAGATCGGCCAGATGGTCTCGCACCACGACCACCACCGCCACAGCGCCTATCTGGTGGCCAACGTCGACGCCGCCGGCTTCTCGCAGAGCCAGCAGCGGCGCATCAGCGAACTGGTACTGGGCCAGCGCGGCGGCCTGCGCAAGCTGGAGCCGGCGTTGTCGAACCCGGCCTTCGCGTGGCAGGCGCTGTGCCTGCGGCTGGCGGTCATCAAGTGCCATGCGCGCGACGCCATCGACCCGCGCGCGCTGCGGCTGAAGCGCGACGGCGGCAGCGCGCGGCTGGTTTTCGAGCCGGGCTGGGCAGACAGCCATCCGCGCACGCTGCACCTGCTGCGCGAGGAGGCCGAAGCCTGGTCGCGGCAGGGCGCGCTGCGCCTGCTGCTGCCGGGCTGAATCAGCCGCGCCGCACCTTGACTGAATAGTCGCCCTGGCCGCTTTCGCGGTTGTAGTGCCGCACCTGCACCCAGTAGTCGCCGGCCAGCAGGTGGGCGGCGATGCGCGCGTTGGTGGCAAAGCCCGAATCGTCGTCCTCGGCGAGCAGCGCGGTCGGGCTGTTCGGGCCGAACAGCTTCATGACCACGTCGGTGGGGCCGCGCGTGTCGATGACGTAGCGGCCCGCGGTGACCGCGGTGAAGCGGAACAGATCCTCCTCGCCGAACTGGCCGATGGACGCCGCCGTGCGCGTGCGCGCGTTGACCGTCAGCACGGTCGCCTCGTCGGCCGTGGGCGCCGTCTTCGGGTACATCTTGGCGCCGGCGATGAACTGCTTGTCGGTCTTGGACAGCACGTCGTTGGCCTTGGTGGCCACGCCGTTGGTCGTCCACGTGGCGGGGAAGAAGTACAGCATGATCGAATCCGGGTCGAAGGCCGTGCCGTTGATCTGGTCGGCGGCATAGCGGAACAGCACGTTGTGGCGCGTCGTCGCCTCGTCCCAGAAGTTCGGCGGCCCGGCCAGCTCGCGCAGCACCACCGCTTCGTTCCACTGGATGCCGCCCTGCGGGTTGGAATGCTCGTGCGCCAGGCCGATGGCATGGCCGAACTCGTGCGCCGCGGTGCCGCCGTCGAGGAAGCCCAGGTTCATCGTCGGCTGGTTCAGCGGAATGCTGCGGCAGTCGGTGCCGATGTAGGACCAGGCGCCATCGTTGGCGTCGAAGGCGATGCGGATCTCGGCGTTGGGCGCGTCGTTGAAGGCAAAGCGCAGGTTCGCCACGGCCTGCCACCAGCCGGCCTGCTCCTGCGCCTTGGCGCGCTGCGCCGCGCCGCCGCCGATGAAGCGCACCGCCAGCGTGCTGCCGTTCATCCAGGTCTTGCCGATCGGCGATATGGCCCGCGTGCGCCCGCCGCGCATCGCCACGGTGGCCTGCGGCCGCAGCAGTTCGCGCGGCAGGATGCGGTCGAAACAGACGTGCCGGATCGGGGTCATGTGCGTCTCCCTGCGTGGATGGGAGCGGCACTGTGCGCGCCGCGCCGCGCGCTGTCTCTCCCCTGCTTGAAGCGAGTGTCCTGCCCCGGGGCAGGACACTACAGGCTGTCGGGCGAGCGCACCGACACCAGCACCACCTCGGCGACGCCGTGGCGCTCGCGGTGGCGCAGCCACCAGACCGCGCCCTTGCGCATCGACCAGGCCGGCGTGGCGTGTTCGGCCGTGCGGCCGTCAGCCTCGGCCGCGCCCTGCGCGCCGGCCATCAGCAGCGCCGCGGTCATGCCCAGCGTCGGCTGGTGGCCGACCACCAGCACCGGCTCGCGCCGCTCGGGCCAGCGCGCCAGCGTCAGCAGCGCGTCGACGCCGCCGCCCGGGCCCAGCGCCTCGCGCGTCTGGAACTTGCGGCCCAGCGCCTGCGCGGTCTGCCGGCAACGCAGCGCCGGACTGGCGAGCACGCGCGTGCTCTCGGGCAGGAAGCGGTTCAGCCAGTCGGCCATGCGCGCCGCCTGCTTCTCGCCCTTGGCCGACAAACTGCGCTGCAGATCCAGCGCGTAGTCGTCCAGCGGTTCGCCGGCATCGGCGTGGCGCCACAGGATCAGGTCCATGTCTTCCTCGTCTTCCTCGTCTTCCTCGGTCCTTCAGCCCTTCAGTCCTCTTGGGGGGCAAAACGCTGCATCAGCGCGCGCTGCGCGCTGATGCCCTGCTCGCCGACGCGCCGGTACGAGCCGTCGGGCGCCTGCTCCCAGGCGTCGAGCGTGTCGTGCAGATAGGGCACCAGGCATTCGTCGATGACACGCTGGCGCAGCGCGGCGTCGCGCACCGGCCAGGCCAGCTCGATGCGGCCGAGCATGTTGCGCGTCATCCAGTCGGCGCTGCTCAGGTACAGCACCTCGTCGTGCTCGGACTCGCCCCAGCGGAAGTACAGCACCCGCGTGTGTTCGAGGAAGCGGCCGACGATCGAGCGCACGCGGATGCGTTCGCTCAACCCCGGCACGCCCGGCGGCAGCAGGCACGCGCCGCGCACGATCAGGTCGATCATCGCACCGGCCTGGGCCGCGGCCGCCAGTGAGTGGATCAGCGCCGGGTCGGTCAGCGCGTTGATCTTGGCGACGATGCGCGCCGGCAACCCGGCACGCGCCGCCTGCGCCACCTGGTGGATGTGCGCGAGCAGCCGGCGGTGCAGCCCGAAGGGCGCCGTCACCAGGTGCCGCGGCGCCTTCAGCTTGACCTGGCTCGCCAGCTGCAGGAACAGCGCGTCGGCATCCAGCGTCAGCCCGGGGTCGGCGCTCAGGCAGCCGACGTCGGTGTACAGCCGCGCGGTGCGCGGGTTGTAGTTGCCGGTGGACAGGTGCACGTAGCGCTTGAGCTTCTTGTCTTCGCGCCGCGTCACCAGCAGCAGCTTGGCGTGCGTCTTCAGCCCGACGATGCCGTACACCACCTGCGCGCCCACGGCTTCCAGCCGTTCGGCCCAGTTGATGTTGGCCTCCTCGTCGAAGCGCGCCTTCAGCTCGACCACGCACATCACTTCCTTGCCGCGCCGCACCGCTTCGATCAGCAGTTCCATCAGTACCGACTCGGCGCCGGTGCGGTAGATGGTCTGCTTGATCGCCAGCACCTCGGGGTCGTGCACCGCCTCGCGCAGAAACTGCACCACCGGGTCGAAGCTCTCGAAGGGGTGGTGCAGCAGCAGGTCGCCCTGCTGAAGCACCTCGAACACCGGCCGGCCCGGCGGCAGACGCTGCTTCGGCCAGGCCGGCTCGAAGGGCGCAAAGCGCAGCTCGTCGGCCTCCGCCTGGTCGATCAGCTGCGTCAGCCGGCCGAGGTTGACCGGGCCGTTGACGCGGAACAGCGCCTCCTGCGGCAGGCCGAACTGCGTCAGCAGGAACTGCGACAGTTCCGCTGGACAGGTGGCCCCCACCTCGAGCCGGATCGCCTCGCCGTAGTGGCGCGTCGACAGCCCGGTGCGCAGCGCCTGGCGCAGGTTGGTGACCTCGTCCTCGTCGACGTCCAGGTCGGAGTCGCGCGTCACGCGGAACTGCGAGAAGGAATCGGCGCGGCGCCCGGGGAACATCTCGCCGAGATGGGCGCGGATGACGCTGGTCAGCAGCACGTAGGCCTGCTTGCCGCCGCTCAGGGCCTCGGGCAGGCGGATGACGCGCGGCAGCGCGCGCGGCACCTTGATGATGGCGATCAGGTTCTCGCGCCCGAAGGCGTCGCGCCCCTCGAGCCGGCAGATGAAGTTCAGCGCCTTGTTCGCCACCTGCGGGAACGGATGCGACGGGTCCAGCCCCACCGGCATCAGCAGCGGACGCACCTGCTGCTCGAAGAAGCGCGCCACCCATTCGCGCTGCGCCGCGTCGCGTTCGGCGTGGCTCAGCACCGTCAGGCCGCGGCTCTGCAGCGCCGGCACGACCTCGTCGTTGAAGACGCGGTACTGTTCGTCGATCAGCGCGTGCGCCGCGGCCGACACGGCCTGCACGTCGCTGCGCGACACCGCCGTGCCCGGCGAGCGCGAGGCCTCCAGGTAATCGGCGAAGCGCACCTCGAAGAATTCGTCGAGGTTCGACGCGACGATGGTGATGTAGCGCAGCCGCTCCAGCAGCGGCACGTCGGCGCGCCGGGCCTGGGCCAGCACGCGGCGGTTGAAGTCGAGGATGGCGCTCTCGCGGTTGAGCAGCCGCAGCACCGGAGCCGCAGCGGGAGCGCCGGCCAGTGCCACGCTGCCGCTTCGGTCTTCCGTCATATCGTCATTCTAGGTGGCAGGCCGTGCAGCATCGGGCCCTTCGATGACAGCGTGATGACAGCCGCGGCGCGGCCCCCTGAAAGCGCCGAAGGCACTGCCACCCCGACGGATGGGCAGTGCCTTCGCGGCACGCAGCCGGCCGCAGCCGGCATGCAGCGCAGGCCGCGCGGGATCAGGCGGCTTCGACCGCCTTGGCGGCGGCGGTGCGGGTCTTGCGCGCCGTGGCGGCGGCCTTGCGCACGACGGTCTTCTTCGAGGCGGCGGCCTTCTTCGCGCTGTCCTTCGCGGTCTTGACGGCCGCCTTCTTCACGGTCTTGGCCTTCTTGGCCACGGCCTTGACTACCGCCGGCTCGCCGGCGACGCGCTTGACCAGCTGGTTCGAGCCTTCTTCGATGCGCTCGACGACTTCGCTCATCGCCGTGGCCGCCGGCAGTGCCACGCGGTTGATCAGCTCCAGCGCGCCGAAATTGGTCGCCTGGTCGAAACGCTCGGCGTTGGCGGCGAGGCGGTCCACGCCCTTGTTCGCCAGATCGACGGCGGTGCTGACCGCGCTTTCGGCGCGCTCGCTGCCGTACTGCAGGCCGCGCGCGTAGTAGCCGCTCAGACGCTTTTCGGTGTCGATCAGGTTGCTGCGCAGCTCTTCGCTCAGGCGCGCGGCACCGGTGTTGACCGCCGCCTCGAAGCGCTGGTCGACGAAGCCGATGACCCGCTCGCCGCCGGCGCGGTAGGCGTTGATCACGTTGATCGCGGTGTTGCCGTAGGACTCGATGACGGCGGCGGCGACGCTGGACAGGCTGTTCTTGCTCACGGTTGCTCCTGGGTTTGAAGTGGTGCCGCCACTGTGCCGCCAAGCCGTAGGGGGCGCACCCCAATTCCGGGGCTTTCGCTAGAGAGGCTCGTCTAGTGCAGTGTTCCACGCTGTGCGGCACTCGAGAAAACCGATGGATTTGTCGTCCTGGCTAGGCGCAAACCGCAGTGATGCCCGTAAGTATCACGAGGACTTGCAACGATGCCAGGGCGGCAAAGACGCGGCTTTATGTGCTGCACAGCGTGGAACACTGCACCAGCTTCAGCATCAATGTGCTTCGTCCCAGTTGCTGCCCACGCCCACCTCGGCCAGCAGCGGCACCGACAGCTCGGCCACGCCGGCCATCAGCCGCGGCACCGCCTCGCGCGCCCAGTCGAGCTCGGCCTCGGGCACCTCGAACACCAGCTCGTCGTGCACCTGCATGACCATGCGCGCGGCGCGCTGCTCGCGGTCGATCGCCGCCTGCACCGCGATCATCGCCAGCTTGATCAGGTCGGCCGCCGTGCCCTGCATCGGCGCGTTGATCGCCTGGCGCTCGGCGGCGCTGCGCCGCGGACCGCTGCCGCCCTTGATGTCGGGCAGCACGATGCGCCGGCCGAACAGGGTTTCGACATAACCCCGTTCCGCCGCGCGCGCCTTGGTTTCCTCCATCCAGCGGCGCACGCCGGCGAAGCGTGCGAAGTAGCGGTCGATGTAGTCGCGCGCCGCCTTCTGCTCGATGCCCAGCGACTGCGCCAGGCCGAAGGCGCCCATGCCGTAGATCAGGCCGAAGTTGATGGTCTTGGCATAACGCCGCTGCTCGGGCCCGACCTCGGCCAGCGGCAGCGCGAAGACCTCGGCCGCGGTGGCGCGGTGGATGTCCTCGCCGGCGGCGAACGCGCGCTTCATGCCTTCGTCGCCGCTGATGTGCGCCATCAGCCGCAGCTCGATCTGCGAATAGTCGGCCGACATGATCGCGTGCCCGGGCGGCGCGACGAAGGCCTCGCGCACGCGCCGGCCCTCGGGCGTGCGGATCGGGATGTTCTGCAGGTTCGGCTCGTTGCTCGCCAGCCGGCCGGTGACCGCCACCGCCTGCGCATAGTTGGTGTGCACGCGGCCGGTGGCCGGGTTGACCATCAGCGGCAGCTTGTCGGTATAGGTGCTCTTCAGCTTGGCCAGGCCGCGGTGCTCGAGCATGCGCTGCGGCAGCGGATGGTCCTGGGCCAGCTTCTCCAGCACCTCTTCGTCGGTGCTGGGCGCGCCGCTGGCGGTCTTCTTGACCACCGGCAGTCCCAGCTTGCCGAACAGGATCTCGCCGATCTGCTTCGGGCTGCCCAGGTTGAAGGGCTGGCCGGCCAGTTCGTAGGCCTGCTGCTCCAGCGCCACCAAACGTTCGCTCAAGCTCTTGCTCTGCTGCGCGAGCTTGTGTGCGTCGATCAGCACGCCGTGGCGCTCGATGCGCTGCAGCAGCTTGCACACGGGCATCTCGATGTGCTCGTAGACGAAGCGCAGCCCGGCCTCGGGCTCGAGCTGCGGCCACAGCGTCTGGTGCACCTGCAGCGCCATCTCGCTGTCCTCGCCCGAGTACTCGGCGGCGCGCGCCACGTCGACCTGGGCGAACGGGATCTGGTGCGCGCCCTTGCCGCACACGTCCTCGTAGCTCAGCCCCTTGCGGCCGAGGTGGCGCTCGGCCAGGCTTTCCAGGCCGTGCGGCTTGTGCGCCTCGAGCACGTAGCTCTGCAGCAGCGTGTCGTGCACACAGCCGCGCACGGCGATGCCGTGGTTGGCAAAGACGTGCAGGTCGTACTTGAGGTTCTGCCCGAGCTTGGCCGCGGCTTCGTCCTCGAGCCACGGGCGCAACCGCGCCAGCACCTCGTCGCGCGGCAGCTGCTCGGGCGCGCCCGGGTAGTCGTGGCACAGCGGCACGTAGGCGGCCCGGCCGGGCTGCACGGCAAAGGAGATGCCGACGATCCGGGCGCGCATGCCGTCCAGCGAATCGGTCTCGGTGTCCAGCGCGGCCAGGTCCGCAGCGCGCAGCTGCTGCAGCCAGTGATCGAAGCGTTCCCAGTCGAGCACAGTCTCGTAATCGCGCACCAGCGCGGCGGCCGGCGCCGGGGCGGCGGGGGCGGCGGACGAGTCTTCCAGCTCCTTGCGCCAGCTGCGAAAGCCGTAGCGCACGAAGAAGTCCAGCAGCCCGGCGCGGTCCACCTCGCGCAGCGCCAGCGCGTCCAGCGCCGGCCAGCCGGGCACTTGCGCCGCCAGGTCGCAGTCGGTGCGCACGGTGACCAGCTTGCGGCCGGTGGGCAGCCAGTCCAGCGCCTTGCGCAGGTTGTCGCCGACGGCGCCCTTGATGCCGCCGGACGCGGCCATCAGGCTGTCCAGCGAGCCGTGTTCGGCCAGCAGCTTGACGGCCGTCTTCGGGCCCACCTTGTCGACGCCCGGCACGTTGTCCACCGCGTCGCCGACCAGCGTCAGGTAGTCGGCGATGGCCGAAGGCGGCACGCCGAACTTGGCCTGCACCGCGGCCGCGTCCAGCACCTCGGGCGGCTTGGCCATGGTGTTGATCAGCGTGATCTCGGGCGTGACGAGCTGCGCCAGGTCCTTGTCGCCGGTGGAGATCAGCACCGTGTGGCCGCCCTCGGCAGCGATGCGCGCCAGCGTGCCGATGGCATCGTCGGCCTCGATGCCCGGCACCTCGAGCACCGGCCAGCCGAGCAGGCGCACCGCTTCGTGGATCGGCTCGATCTGCTGCGCCAGCGGCTCGGGCATCGGCGGGCGGTGCGCCTTGTAGTCGGCATACCAGTCGTCGCGGAAGGTGCGGCCCTTGGCGTCGAACACGCACACCGCATGTTCGGCCGGGTAACGCTCGCGCAGCCACTTCATCATCGCCATCACGCCGTGCAGCGCGCCGGTGGGGAAGCCGTCCGGCGCGCGCAGGTCGGGCAGTGCGTGATAGGCGCGGTACAGGTAGCTGGAGCCGTCAACCAGCAGCATCAACTTCTCGCTCATCAGCGCATTGTGTGGCAGCCGCCGAAGCGGCCTCGCCGGCCGTCCGGCCGCGTCGGCCGCGCGCCCGCGGCCTAGAATGCCGGCATGAAGATGACGATCGCCGCAGCCGTGCTGTGCTGTTGTCTGCCGTTTGCGGCCCAGGCGCAGGCGCAGGCGCAGGCGCAGGCATCGGCTGCACCGGCACCAGGCGCCGAAGGCGTGCCGCAGCGCGGCGGCGAGCCGGTGGTGCAGCGCATCGTCAGCGAGGACGAATCGGTGCGCATCGAGGAGCTGCGCGTGCGCGGCCAGACGCGGCGCATCGTCGTGCGCTCCAAGCTGCCCGGCGTGCCGGCCTACGAGGTCGGCACCGCCGCCGACGGCCGCGACGTGACGCAGGACCGCCGTTCCGAGGGCCGCACGCTCTGGCAGCTGCTGGCGTTCTAGATCGCATGGCGGTCTATACCGAAGTGCGCTTCGAGCAGGCCGACGCATTCGTGCGCGGCCTGGGACGCGGGCGGCTGAACGCGCTGCACGGCATCGGCGCCGGCATCGAGAACACCAACTACTTCGTCAGCACCGACCAGGGCGAATGGGTGCTGACGCTGTTCGAGCGGCTGGACGCCGAGCAGCTACCCTTCTACCTGCGCTACATGCAGCACCTGGCGCGGCACGGTCTGCCGGTGCCCGAGCCGCAGGCCGACGCCGCGGGCCGGATCCTGCACCAACTGTGCGGCAAGCCGGCGGCGCTGGTCAACCGGCTCGCCGGCCGGCACGTGCTGGCGCCGGAACTGGAGCACCTGCGGCAGCTCGGCGAGATGCTGGCGCGGCTGCATCTGGCAGGCAGCGACTTCGCGCTGCAGCAGCCGCACCTGCGCGGCTTGGACTGGTGCCTGGCCACGGCGCCCGAGGTGCTGCCCTTCCTCGACGCCGCGCGTGCGCAGCGGCTGCGCGGCGAACTGGAGTTCCAGCGCGGCACCGCCGCCACCGCCGCCGTTGCGGCGCTGCCGCGCGGGCCGATCCACGCCGACCTGTTCCGCGACAACGTGGTCTTCGAGCAGCTCGACGGCGCCGAGCGGCTCAGCGGCATGTTCGACTTCTTCTTCGCCGGCGTCGACAGTCTGCTGTTCGACGTGGCCGTGTGCCTGAACGACTGGTGCATCGACCAGCCCAGCGGGCGGCTGCTGGAAGACCGCGCGATGGCCTTCTGCGACGCCTACCAGCGCGTGCGCGCCTTGAGCAGCGGCGAGATGCGGCTGATGCCGGCGCTGCTGCGCGCCGCCGCGCTGCGCTTCTGGCTGTCGCGGCTGCGGGACCAGCACCTGCCGCGCGACGCCGCGCTGCTGCAGGCCAAGGACCCGATGCACTTCGAACGCGTGCTGCTGGACCGCATCGAGCGGCCCTGGCACCCGCTGCACTGACGATGGCGCTTTCGATCCGCCATGCCGCAGCGGCCGAAGGCGTGCAGTGGGTGCGCGACGGCTTCAGGCTGTTCGCGCGCCGCCCGCTGCCCTTCACGTCGATGTTCCTGGCCTTCCTGCTGGCGGCCCTGCTGGCCACGCTGGTGCCGGTGGTCGGCGGCGTGCTGATGCTGATGTCGCTGCCGCTGCTGAGCCTGGGCTTCATGCTCGGCAGCCGCGCCGCGCGCAATGACTCGCCGGTACACCCGGCGCTGTTCGTCGAGCCGCTGCGCGGCGAGCGCCAGCGCCGCCAGGCGCTGCTCACGCTGTGCGGCGCCTACGCGCTGTGCACGGTGCTGATCATGACGCTCAGCGAATGGATCGACGGCGGCAGCTTCGAGCGCCTGCAGCGCCTGATGGCGCAGGGCGACGAGGCGCGCGCCGAGCTGGACGCGGTGCTGGCCGACCCGCGCCTGGGCTGGGGCATGGTCACGCGCTTCGGCCTGGCGGCGGGCCTGTCGGTGCCGTTCTGGCACGCGCCGGCACTGGTCTACTGGCAGGGCCAGAGCGTGGGCCAGTCGTTGTTCTCGAGCACGCTGGCGGTGTGGCGCTGCAAGGGCGCATTCGCGATGTATTCGCTGGCCTGGGTGGTGGTCATCGGCGTCTTCGGCGCGCTGGTCGGCCTGCTGTTCGCGTTGTTCGACGCACGCCAGCTGGCCGGCCTGATCGCCATGCCGGCGGGGCTGATGTTCTCGACCGTGTTCTACGTGTCGCTGCTGTTCACCTACGAAGGCTGCTTCACCGTCGGCGACGCGCCGCGGGCGCTGCCGGCAGCGGCGGCCTAGCGCGCCCGCTGCGCTTCAGCGCCGCCACCGCGCCCGCCAGGGCGCCGATGCCTTGGCGGATCTGTGCCGTGCTCAGGCTGGCGTAGCCGATCACCAGCCCGGCAGCGCCGCGCGTGGCCGGCATGGCGAACAGGCCCGAGACCGGATGCACGCCCACGCCGCGCCGGCGTGCGGCCTCGGTCAATGCCGCTTCGTCGCCTGGCCGCAGCGCGGGCAGCCAAAGCACGACGTGCAGCCCCGCGGCGGCGCCCTCGACGCGCGCATCGGCCGGCAGCTCGCGCGAGATGGCCTCCAGCAGCGCCGTGCGGCGGCGCTCGTTCTCGCGCCGCAGCCGGCGCACGTGGCGTTCATAGGCGCCGCTGTCGATCAGCGCGGCGAGTGCACGCTGCTCCAGCAGCGGTGCATGCCGGTCGGTCAGCCGCTTGGCCTGGCGGAATGCCGGCACCAGCGGCGGCGGCAGCACCAGGTAGCCGAGCCGCAGCTGCGGCGACAGCGCCTTGGAGAAGGTGCCGACGTAGATCACGCGACCGTCGCCGTCCATGGCCTGCAGCGCGTCGATGGGCCGCTGGCCGTAGCGGAACTCGCCGTCGTAGTCGTCCTCGACGATCCAGGCGCGCTGCCGCGCCGCCCACTGCAGCAGCACCTGCCGCCGCGCGATCGGCAGCGTCGCGCCCAGCGGGAACTGGTGCGACGGCGTCACGTAGGCCAGCCGCGTGCGCGGGTCGTCGGGCAGCCGCCGGGTGTCGAGCCCGTGCGCGTCCACCGCCACCGGCAGCAGCGCCGCACCGGTCGCCTCGAAGCAGCGCCGCGCCATCAGGTAGCCGGGCTCCTCGAAGACGAAGGCGTCGCCGGCATCCAGCAGCACCCGCGCGCACAGATCGATGGCCTGCTGCGAGCCGTGCACGACGACGATCTGCTCGGCGTGGCAGCGCAGCCCGCGCGCGCGCGCCAGGTAGCCCTGCAGCGCGCGGCGCAGCGGCTCTTCGCCTGCGGGCGGCGCGTAGTACAGCCGCTGCGGCTGGCCCAGCAGCGCGGCCACATAGGCGCGCCGCCAGGCCAGCGCCGGAAAATCCCGGGCGGCGACGGCGCCATAGAGGAAGTCGATGCGCGCCGGCTCGGCAGCGGGCAGCGCCGACAGCTCCATCGTCTGCACGCGCCGGCCGAAGCCCGACAGCGGCGCCGCGGGGCGCGCATCACGCCGCACCGGCGTGGCGTCGAGCGGCGCGAGCCGGCTGGCGATGCGCGCCGCGCGCCCGGGCGCGGTGACGAGGAAGCCCTCGGCGGCCAGTTGCTCGTAGACCGCGGTGACCGTCGTGCGCGACACGCCCAGTTCGGCCGCCAGCGCGCGCGTCGACGGCGCCCGCCCGCCCAGCGGCAGCGAGCCGTCGGCGATCTGGCCGCGCAGCCGGTCGTACAGGCGCCGGCCGACGCCGCTGGCGCGCGGCAGCCGGGGCACCGCCGCCGCCTTGAACTGGCCCATTGAAAGTCGCTGAAACTGGATCTTGCGATTGTGCCGGTTGGCGCCGACACTGGGCGCCTTGCCTGCCGTCGAAGCCCATGTACATCCCGCCTCATTTCGCCATCGCCGACCCGGCGGCGCTGCACCGCATCGTGCGCGAGCATCCGCTCGGCGTGCTCGTGACGCAGGGGCCGGACGGCCTGGACGCCGACCACATCCCCTTCGAGTTCGACCCCGGCAGCGGCCCGCTGGGCACCTTGACGGGGCACGTGGCGCGCGCCAACCCGCTGTGGCAGCGCTGTGCGCTCGGCGCGCAGGTGATGGTGGTGTTCCGCGGCGCGCACGCGTTCGTCTCGCCCAGCTGGTATCCGAGCAAGCACGAGGCGCACCGCCAGGTGCCGACCTGGAACTACGAGGTCGTGCACGCCCACGGCGCGCTGAGCGTGCGCGACGACGAGCGCTTCGTGCGCGGCATGGTGGCGCGGCTGACGCGCCGGCACGAGGCGGCCGAAGCGCGGCCGTGGAAGATGTCGGACTCGGCGCCGGAGTTCATCGACGCCATGCTGCGCCAGATCGTCGGCATCGAGATCGCGGTGACCTCGCTGGTCGGCAAGTCCAAGCTGAGCCAGAACAAGGAGCCGCGCGATCGCCTCGGCGCCGCCGAGGCCCTGGCCGAACGCGGCCATGAGGCGCTGGCGCAGCGCATGCGCGATCCCGGCTGAGCCGCCCTCAATCGATCGGCGTCAGCTTGGCAATGCCCAGCGCCAGCCACTTCGTGCCATGGCGGCCGAAGTTGATGTGCGCGCGCGCGTCGGCGCCGCGGCCTTCCAGCGTCAGGATCACGCCCTCGCCGAACTTGGCGTGAAACACCGCCTGGCCGGTGCGCAGCCCGGTGCCGCTGCCCGCCGGCGGGCCGGCGCCGAAGGCGGCCGTGGCCGCCGCCACGGGAGCCGGCGCGACGCGCCCGGCGCCGACGATCGAGCCCAGCCCGCTGCCGCGCGACCAAGCGGCCTGGTATTCGCGCGCATGGCCGGAGCCGAAGCCGGCATGGCGCGGCGACAGCCATTTCAGCGCGGCGTCGGGCAGTTCATCGAAGAAGCGGCTCTTCACCTTGTAGCGCGTCTGGCCGTGCAGCAGCCGCATCTGGCTGAAACTCAAGTACAGCCGCTGGCGCGCGCGCGTGATCGCCACGTACATCAGCCGCCGCTCTTCTTCCAGCCCGTCGGCGTCGGACAGCGAGTTCTCGTGCGGGAACAACTCCTCCTCGAGGCCGGTGATGAACACCGCGTCGAACTCCAGGCCCTTGGCCGAATGCACGGTCATCAGTTGGATCGCGTCCTGCCCCGCCTGCGCCTGGTTGTCGCCGGCCTCCAGCGCCGCATGCGTCAGGAAGGCGGCCAGCGGCGACATGATTTCGCCGGTCTCGGCATCGGGCGCCGCCGGCCCGCTCAGGCCTTGCGGCGCGGCCTGCTCGTCCACCGGCAGCGCCACCGCGTCCTTGCCGAAGCCCTCCTGCGTGACGAAGGCTTCGGCGGCGTTGACCAGTTCCTCCAGGTTCTCGATGCGGTCCTGGCCATCCTTGTCGCTGCGATAGAAGTCGAGCAGGCCGGCGGCTTCGAGCACGTGTTCGATGATCTCGCGCAGCGTCAGCCCGCGCGTGGCCTGACGCATCGCCTCGACCAGCGCGTTGAAGGCCAGCAGGTTGGCGCCGCCTTTGCCGGCGACGGCCGCGGCGCTCTGGTGCAGGCTCCTGCCGCTGCTGCGCGCCGCGTCCTGCAGCAGCTCCAGCGTGCGCGCGCCGATGCCGCGCGTGGGGAAGTTGACCACGCGCAGGTAGCTGGTGTCGTCGTTCGGGTTCTCGATCAGCCGCAGGTAGGCCAGCGCGTGCTTGACCTCGGCGCGCTCGAAGAAGCGCAAACCGCCGTAGACGCGGTACGGAATGCCGGCGTTGAACAGCGCGCTTTCCAGCACGCGGCTCTGGGCGTTGGAGCGATACAAGAGCGCAATCTCGCTGCGCGCCATGCCGCCGCGGTGCAGCGTCTGGATCTCCTCCAGCAGCCACTGCGCCTCCGCATAGTCGCTGGTGGCCTCGAATACGCGCACCGGCTCGCCCGGGCCGGCTTCGGTGCGCAGGTCCTTGCCCAGGCGCTGTGCGTTGTGCGCGATCAGCGCGTTGGCCGAATCGAGGATGTTGCCGAAGCTGCGGTAGTTCTGTTCCAGCTTGATGATGCGGCGCACGCGGTATTCGCGCTCGAAGTCCGCCATGTTGCCGACGCGCGCGCCGCGGAAGGCGTAGATGCTCTGATCGTCGTCGCCGACGGCGAACACGCCCTGGTCGGTGCGGCCGGGCGGCGCGAACATCTTCAGCCACGCGTACTGCAGCCGGTTGGTGTCCTGGAACTCGTCGACCAGCACGTGATGGAAGCGTCGCTGGTAGTGCTCGCGCAGCGGGTCGTTGTCGCGCAGCAGTTCGTAGCTGCGCAGCATCAGTTCGGCGAAGTCGACCACGCCCTCGCGCTGGCACTGGTCGTCGTAGGCCTGGTAGACCTCGACCAGCTTGCGCGTGTGTTCGTCGCGGATCTCGATGTCGCGCGGCCGCTTGGCCTCTTCCTTGGCGCCGGCGATGAACCAGCCGATCTGCTTGGGCACGTAGCGCTCTTCGTCCAGGTTCATCGCCTTGACCACGCGCTTGATCGCGCTCACCGAATCCTGCACATCCAGGATCTGGAAGCCCTGCGGCAAGCCGCTGAGCTTCCAGTGCGCGCGCAGCAGGCGGTTGCACAGCCCGTGGAAGGTGCCGATCCACATGCCGCGCACGTTCACCGGCAGCATGTTCTGCAGGCGCGCCAGCATCTCCTTCGCGGCCTTGTTGGTGAAGGTCACGGCCAGCACGCCGCCCGGCGACACCTGGCCGGTGTGCAGCAGCCAGGCGATGCGCGTGGTCAGCACGCGCGTCTTGCCCGAACCGGCGCCGGCCAGGATCAGTGCCGGCTCCGGCGGCAGCGTCACCGCCGCCAGCTGTTCGGCATTCAGGTGCTGCAGCAGCTTGGCCGCGGGGGCGGCCGCTGCCTCGGTCGGCGGCAAGTTCATCGAAGGATTCTAGGCATCCGCCGGCGGGGGATTCCGCCGCCAACCGCAGCGGCACGGCGTGTTCTTGGCCGGGCAGCCCCAAACGCCGAGTGCTGCGGCGCAGCCGCGTAAAATCAGCCACCGGGCCCAAATTCAGGCGCCCGGTTTTGTTTTGCGGCTCCCGCCGCTGAACGGCCGGCCCCGGTCAAGCGCTCGCAACCCGGTTTGCTGGAGCCGCCATGGAAATCTTCGACTACGACAACATCCTGCTGCTGCCGCGCAAGTGCCGCGTCGACAGCC